>JBBQEX010000099.1:0-22307 GCA_038321315.1 Haliangiales bacterium
CTGCTCGCGTCGTTCGGGCTTCGCCCTGATCATGTTGATGACGCGAGCTGCTCGCGTCGTTCGGGCTTCGCCCTCACTTGATCACGAACGTGCTCGAGACCGAGCCGACGTTGCCGGCCGCATCGGCGACGCGGACGGCGAGGGTGTGCGTGCCGCGCGGCAGGTTCGCCGGCAGCTCGATGCGCAGGTCCTCGGTGGTGTCGTCGAACAGGCCGTCGCTCGACGTGCCGAGCTGCCACGGGCCGTCGTCGACCGAGTACGCCATCTCGGCGAGCGTCGAGATCGCATCGCTCGCGCGCGCGGTCGCCCGCGGATAGCTCACGGTCAGGCCGTCGATCGCCGGGCGCGTGTTGTCGATCGCGAACATCGTGGTCGACGCGTTGGTGGTCAGCGCGCGGTCGGGCGAGTTCGCGCCGGCGTCGCTCGCGGTGACCCGTACCCGATACCAGCCGTCGGGATAGGTCTCGGTGTTCCAGTCCCACGAGGTCGCGGTCAGCGGCGTCTTGCCGGTCGCGATCGGTCGCCAGTTCGCCTCGCCGTCGCGGCGCGCCTCGAGCGTGTAGGTGGTGTCGTCGCCATCGGGGTTCTCGACCTTCCACTTCACCTTCATGATCGGGCTGCGCGGCTTGGCCGCCGAGTCCTTCGTCGTCGGCAGCGCATCCTTGGTCGCGAGATCGACGGTGACGTCCTGCACGAGCGTCGCCTGGTTCTGCGCGACGTAGTACGCCGAGACCTTGCGGACGCGGGCCGACTCGTCCTCGAGCGCGACGCGGAACTGCAGGTAGCGGCCGCCCGGGCTCGCGATCTTGCCGCCCTCGCCACCGCCGCCGGACTTCGTGATGCCCTGCGGCGACTGCCACTCGCTCCAGCCGACGCCGGGCTTCGCGGTGTTGCCGCTGCGGGTCTCGAGCTTGACCTTGCCGCTCGCGCTCCACGCCAGCCGGCCGTACTTCGCGACCGCCTTGGCATCGAGCGTGTCGGACACGTACTTCGCCTGCTGCGCGCGGCCGGTCGCGCGATAGAACGCGGCGGCATCGTCGGTCGTGAAGTTCACGTTGTTGGTCTTGTCGAGCCACACCTGGCTGACCGAGCGCTCGTCGACGTCGAACGCGGTGGCGACCGCGTTGTCCGGATCGACCATGTAGACGCGGCCCTTGTCGGCGGCACCGGCGAACACCGAGCCGTCGACGCCGACCGCGACCGACGTGAAGTACGTCGCGGTCAACGCGTGCAGCTGGTCGAGTCGACCGTCGTTACCGACGCGGAACAGCGCGCCTTTGCCCTTCTTGGCGCCCTTCCTGCCGAGGTCGGTGATTGGTGAGGGATCCTTGTCGGCGCCGGGCTTGGTGCCGACGTCGGGCACCTTGGTCGGGTGGCCCTTGCCGGCGGTCGGCTTCTCGGCGGTCTCGATCTGGTTCGCCGTCTTGCCGACCAGCGCCGGCGCGTCGACGAGATCGTTCGCGGCGACCACGACGCCGTCGCGGAACGGCGCGATCGCGCTGACCTCGTTGCCCGCGAAGTCCGCCATCGCGCGGACCTTGCCGTCCTTCGGATCGAGGCGGAACACGAGGGCGCGATCGCTGGTGCCGAACCACACCGCGTTGTCGCTGGTGACCGCGAGCGCGGTGACGCGCTTGTCGTCGGTGTCGAACACCTCCTTCGCGCTGCCGCCGGTGATCGAGAACAGCTTGCCCGACGGACCGGTGCCGGCGTAGACCGTGTTGCCGACGTGGGCGAGCGCCCAGATCGTCTCGACGTCGGCCGCCTTGCCGAGCTGGACGCCGGCGCTGGCCTTGCCTGCGGCGACATCGATCTTCCACAGCTTGTTGCCCGGCATCGCGCCGGCCCACACGGTGCCGTCGGCGGTCTGGGTCAGCGCGACGACCGCGATCGCGCCGTCGAGCGTGACCAGCTTCTTCGAGGTGTCGCCGCTGACGCGATAGATCGCGCCGCCGGCATCGCTACCGAGCAGCGTCGAGCCATCGGCGAGCCGGAGCGCGCTCCACACCGCGTCGCCCTCGAGCGCGGTGCGCTTGGTGTCCCAGCCGGGACGCAGCTCGCCGGTCGACATGATGTACGCGGACGTCGCGTCACCCGAGTCGAACTGCTGGTAGGTCTCGACGTTCCACGTCGAGGTCACGATGGCATCGGCGGGGCGCGCGAGGACGACGACCGCGGCCGCGCCCAGGAGGGCAGAGGAGAGGCGCATGAATGGATGATTCCTTATTTCGCAGCGCGAACGCGGACGAGGGTCGACGACGAGCCGTTCACCACGCGCTTGGCGGGCGCGACGGTGCGGTTGATGGGGCGATAGGCCGCGACCCGCTGCGTGCGGCTCTGCGGATGGAGCTTGTCGGCCGCCGACGATGGCAGATCGCGGACGAGCTTGCCGTCGAGCGCGATGCCTTCATCGGCGGGGTAGATCGTCGCGGCCCACACGTTGCCGGGCAGGAACTTGTGGAACGCGGCGAGCAGCGACGTCAGATCGACCGGCGGCGCGGTGTCGAGCTTCACGTTGTCGCCCGCGGTGAGCTCGAGCTGCACGATCGATCCGGCGACGCTCATCGGCACGTCGACCGGGACGTCCTCCCAGATGTCGCTGCCATCCCACGTGCTCATCCGCGCCTGCACGACGTTGCGCACGCCGGGGACGAGCTCGGTCGTCGGGATGCGGACCTCCTTGAGCTCGCCGAAGTTCGACTCGAAGCGGAGGTCGACCTTGATGTCGATGCCCTGGATCTGGAGCGGCGCGTACGGGTTGAGCATCAGCGGGACGAGCGCGCGCAGGCCGCGCACGCCACCCATCACGCTCGCCGCGCCATCGTTCGCGTACATGTAGTCGACGAACTCGATCGGCTGCTGGCCCTTGATCCGGACGCTCGAGTCGACCTTCGCGGTGACGTCGTCGCGATCGGGCACGTAGTAGTTGATCGAGTTCATCAGCGCGGCACCCGCGAGCGCCGGCGTGAGGAACTTGCTCGACACGATCTCGACGTTGAACGTGCCGGTCTCGCTGTGCTGCGCGTTCCCCGAGATGATCGTGATCGCCATCGGGATCGTCGGGGTGCGCAGGCCGAGGTCGGCGGTGATCGACGACTGGCGATCCTGGGTCAGCGTGCCGACCTCGTTCATCGGCGTCGCCATCACGAACGCGCTCTGCGACGATGGGATCACGGTGTGGACCGTCGCGGTCGACACCGGCGCGTAGGTCTCGCCGGTCTGGAAGAACGGGTGACCGAACGCGAGCACCTTGTTGCCGTCGATGTACGAGACCGTGCCGGTCGCGGCGGCGGACATGTCGCCGCGGACGAGCTCGACCGCGATCGCGCCACCCATGACGAAGGCCTTGGGGCCGGTCTCGTTGAGCTTGGTCGAGCCCGACGAGCCACCGGCGCGCACCGGGACGACGTTGCCGTCGTCGAACAGCTTCGCGAGCGACGCGAACGCCGGGGCCGAGAACCCGGCGACCGACAGCGGTACGCTCGCGGTCATCACCTGGCCGTCGACCGGCGACGGCTTGGGCGGCGCGACCGGCAGCGGCGCCGACAGCAGCCAGCTCCGGCGGTTGGGGCCGAGCGCGGCCATCGCGTCGCCGACGTCGACCCGCGGCGTGAGCCGGCGCCAGTCATCCATCGAGGCGGCGGCTGGGAACACCAGCTTCGGCGCACCGGCCGGCGCACCCTTGGGCGCGATCGCGGCCTGGCGGCGGATCGTCTCGCCGTCGTGCTTCATGTAGTCGATCGGCGTGCAGCCGCCGACCGCGACCTTGTTGAACCGGAAGCCGTACGAGAACGCGCAGACCAGCTTGTCGTCGATGTAGAGCGGGCTGCCCGACATCCCCTGCCAGAAGCCGGGCGTCTGCATCTTCGGATCGTCCGACTTCACGAGGATGATGTCCTGCTTGGGCAGGAAGTTCGTCACCACCGAGATGACCTCGAACGTGAAGCGCTCCGGCGTGTTCCCGGCAAAGGTCGTCATGCCGTAGCCGGTCTGACCGCGGGTCACCTTGTTCAACGGGTAGGTGACAGGAGGACCTGCGGTGGCGAGCGAGGCGCTGGCGAGGACCAAAAGCGCGCCGCCGAACCACGAAAAACCAGACATGTTCGAACAGGATAGCAGCTCCACCCCAGCGGTGCTGCGCGTCCGAGGAGTGCGGCAAGTTCGAGACAACTGTGTCAGGTTTTGCGTCGGTCGTGAACGAATGGTGGTAGAGGTCCATCAGCGGTCCGACCGGGGATCGACCCATGATCTCCAGTGGTTTTGAATATTTGGATGGTCCGGCCAAACGCGGCACGTCGACTGCACAAGTCAGCTCTCACGGAGGACCTGATGTCGAATTTTGTCGAGACGTGGAAGGGAATTGCAACTGCTCTGGGCCGCTCGGAGCGCTGGTGTCGCTACATGGCGCGCCGTGGCAGCGACCCGCTGCCGGTGTTCAAGGTCGGTGGGATCGTCCGGCTCAATGCCTCCGATCTCGAGGACTGGTTGACCCGCCAGCGTGCGTCGTCGATCACGACGTCGCGGCCGGTGATGGTCGAGGCCAGCGACGTCGCGCTGCGCCTGATCGCATGACGGGTGCGCGTGCTATAGAGCGCGCCGCATGACACGTCCCCTCTCCGAGATGCGCGGCCCGGTGCGCGCGCTGTTCTCCGACGTCGACGGCACGATGACGACCGGCGAGCGCATCGAGGCGCAGACCTACCAGGCACTCGAGCAGCTTGGTGAGGCCGGCGTGCCGCTGGTGATGGTGACGGGACGACCCGCCGGGTTTGGCCACGCGTTCATGAAGATGACGCCGGTCCTCGCATGCGTGAGCGAGAACGGCGGCGTCACGTTCGTCCGCGAGGGTCGCAAGATCACCAAGCTGTACGGCGTGCCGGCGCAGACCATCCCGGAGTGGCGACGCCGGATGTTCGACATCGTCGCCGAGGTCACCAAGGCGGTGCCCGGAGCGCGCCTGTCGAGCGACTCGAAGTACCGCGAGGTCGATCTCGCGATCGACTGGAACGAAGAGGTCCAGCTGTCGCGCGACGACGCCGAGAAGTGCGTCTCGATCATCCGCAAGGCTGGCTTCACCGCGGTGCGCTCGAGCGTGCACGTCAACTTCGGCCCGCCGCACTTCGACAAGCTGTCGGCGGCGATGATGGTCGTGCGCGAGGTGCTCGGCGACAACGCGAACGACCTGTCGCCGTACGTCTACGTCGGCGACGCGCTCAACGACGCGCCGATGTTCAACGGGTTCCCGAGCTCGGTCGGGGTCGCGAACATCAAGGCGTGGTGGGACGAGCTCGCCTACAAGCCGGCGTTCCTGACCGAGCGTGCCGAGGGCGCGGGCCTCCGCGAGCTCGTCGCGCACATCCTCGCGAATCGCTGAACGCGGTAGATTCGCGCGATGCCCGTCGCCACCGCCGTGTTCGCCGCCGCGCTCGGCGCGCTCGACGCCGGCCGCGGGGTGGCGCTCGCGACGGTGGTCGGCGTCAAGGGCTCGACGCCGCGCCACCTCGGCGCGCGCATGGTCGTCGCGGCCGACGGCGCGCAGTGGGGCACGGTCGGCGGCGGCCGGATCGAGGCCGTCGTGGTCGAGGCCGCGCGCGAGGTCGCCGGCGGTGCCGCGCCGCGCACGATCCACCAGCACCTCGTGCGCGATCTCGCGATGTGTTGCGGCGGCGCGATGGAGATCGCGATCACGCCGCTCGCGGGCTCGCGCGCCGCGCTCGCGGCCGTGGTCGACGCCGCGACGACGGCCCACGCGCTCGAGACCCCGATCGACGGCGGACCGCTCGTCGTCCGCGCCCCGCGCGCCGGCGATCCGCGGGCGCACCACCCGACACGGATCGGCGGCCTCTTGGTCGAGCGCGTCGGGGCGGTCGAGCGCGCCGTCGTGTTCGGGCTCGGCCACGTCGCGCGCGCGCTCGGCCCGCTGCTCGCGCAGCTCGGGTTCACGGTGATCGCGTGCGACGACAACGACACCGCGGCGCTCGCGACCCCGCCGGTGTGGGCCGACCTGGTGATCGAGTCGTTCGACGTCGCCGAGGTCGAGCGCCGGCTCGGCGGGTTCGATGCCGACGACTGCGTCCTCGTGATCACGCGCGATCACGCGATCGACCAGCAGCTGCTCGAGCACCTGATCGGGATCGACGCGATCGGCTACCTCGGCATGATCGGCAGCCGCGGCAAGGTCGGCCGGTTCAAGAAGCGTCTCGATGCGCGCGGCCTGCTCGACGGCGAGCTCGGCGCGGCGCGCTGGGCCCGGTTGCGCGCCCCGATCGGGCTCGACCTCGGCGCCGAGACGCCGATCGAGATCGCGGTCGCGATCGCGGCCGAGCTGGTCGCGCGTCGGCGCCGCGGCACCGCGCAGATCGGTGACTGGTCCTCGGCCCATCACCTCGCGGAGAACGCGTGAACGTCGCGGTCGTCCTCGCGGCGGGGCGCGGCACGCGGCTCGGGGGCGTCGCCAAGGCGCTGCTCGTGCGCGACGGCAAGACGTTCCTCGAGACGATCGCCGCGACCGCCGGCGGCGAGCTCGTCGTCGTGGTCGGCGCGCCGTTCGCCGACGCGGTCGGCGCGCACGCGCGGGCGCTCGGCGCGCGCGTCGTGGTCAACCCGGATCCGGCGCGCGGCATGGCGAGCTCGATCGCGTGCGGCTTCGCGGCGCTCGCCGACTCGCCGGCCGATGCCGCGTGGCTGTGGCCGGTCGATCACGCGGCGGTGCGCGGCGCGACGCTCGCGCGGCTCGCGGCGGCGTTCCCGATCGGTAACCCGCACGCCGTCGTGCGGCCGCGGTACGCCGGGCGCGGCGGGCACCCACCGCTGGTCGGGCGCGGTCGCTGGGCGGCGCTCGCGGCGTGCACCTCGGCGCCCGACGGCGCGCGCTCGGTGCTGCGCAGCGAGGACACGATCGATCTCGAGGTCGACGATCCGGCGGTCGTGCTCGATGTCGACACGCCGGCCGATCTCGCGAAGGCGGCACCGTGAAGCGCGCGCTGCTCCTGCTCGCCGTCGCCGGCTGCCCGCATCCGGCGCCGAAGTCTCGCGTGGTGCTCGCCGATCCGGTCGCGAGCATCGACGGCGATCCGGTGCAGGCGATGAAGGCCGAGCTCGCCGACCAGATCCTCACGAGCTACGAGCGCGACGAGCCACCCGACGTCGACACCGGGATGATCGCGCGCGACGTCGGGCCCGCGCGCTTCGGCGTCGGCCCCGGCGACGTGCTGATCACGCCGGACGACTTCGCGCGCGTGCCGTCGCGCTGGCCGCTGTTCCTCGGGCGCGAGGCGCCGTTCGAGATCCGCAGCAAGCGGCTCGCGGTCGAGCTCTCCGCCGATCGCAGCGCGGCGTGGATGTCCGACGAGATCTCGTGGCGGATCCCGACGTGCGGCCGCACCGCGGTCGTGCCGATGCGGGTGACCGCGCTGTACGCGCACGACGGCGATCGCTGGGTGCAGGTGTTCGAGCACCTGTCGTACGCGCGCGCCCCGGTGCCCGACGCCGAGGGCCTGATCGGCAAGGCGTTCAAGTCGGCGACCGCGGATCGCGATCTGTCGGACGCGCTGTCGCACGGGGTCGCGCGCACGTCCGGGTTCGTTGCCGACGACGCGACCCTGATCGGCCCGGCGCCGACCGATCTGTGGCAAGGCGTCGAGGCGCAGGCCGCGCTGCCCACGACGCTGATCGCCGAGGACCGCCGGATCGGGTTCGTCGGGCGCGCCTCCGAGCTCGCGACGATCGCCTACTGGGTCGGCAACTTCGTGATCGACGTGCCCGCGCACGGAGTGGTGCCGGCTGGCAAGGTCCGGCTGCGCGGCACGTTCGTGTTCGAGCGCCGGAAGCACGGCGAGACCACGCGCTGGATGCTCGTGCAGGCGCACGTGTCGGCGCCGATCCGCGATCTCGATCTCGCGAGCGCGGTGTTCGGCGTCTCGCTCGTCACGCCATTCGTGCCGAGCCAGCCGCTGTCGGTCAGCTGCGACTAGGGCTCTTGAAGCTGCGCGTCCGACTCGGGCGAGTCGGGTGCGGGCAGCTGGCGGAACGCGGCGACGCGCGGGTCGTGCAGGTAGGTGTCGGTCAGCCGCTTGCGCTTGGGCCAGAACGGCAAGAGGCGCAGCGGCGTCATCAGCAGCGAGCCGACCCCACCGATCAGCTTGCCGCCGTACGCCTCGATGACGAGCAGCGCGCGCTTGCCACCCGAGACCTCGGCGAGCGGCCGATCGAGTACGCCGATCCGCCGCAGCCGGAGCTCCGCGCACTTGTTGGCGTGCGCGAGGAAGTCGGGCAGGTGCTTCAACACGTTGTTGTGCCCCTCGGGGAGTCGCTTCGCCATGAACTTCGCGAGCCGGCGCACGCCCCACATGGAGACCAGCGAGAGCCCGAGCAGGCGGCGGCGCAACCAGTCCTTGCCCTCGATCGCCTTCTTCGTCTGATCCTCGCCGAACTCGACGTGGCGCTCCTCCTGCTTGACCGCGCGGCGCAGGATGTCGGCCGACGGCTTGTGATCGAGGGTGTCGATCATCGCGTAGAACGCCTGGAGCACGAAGCCTTCGCCCTGCGCCATCTCGAGCGCGACGTGCTCGGCCCACGAGCCGCCCATCATGCCGGTCGCGAGGAACCGCACGACGGGGTTCGCCGGCTTGGGCTGGCAGCCGATCATCGCCATGATGCGGAGGAAGTTGTCGACGTGCTGCATCTCCTCGAGCGCCTGGCGCGCGAGGAACTTGGCGGCCTCGAGATCGGGCGCGTCGTACAGCCAGTGACCGACCTGGATGCCGGTGACCTCGCCGTAGAGGAACTGGTTGAACATCCACTCGAGCAGCGCCTTGTCGGTCACCGGATCGAGCTTGGCGCCCCCGAAATCGAACGTCATCTCTTCGCGCGTGAGGAGCACGCCGGCAGCATACCCCTACGGGAACAGGCGCGCAGCAGCCTTTCGGGCGGCCGCGATGACCTTGGTGACGTCCATCGTGAGCAGCGCGCCGTCGCGCACGACGAGCCGGCCGTCGACCGCGACGTGGCGGACGTCGCGGCTCTGCGCGGCGTAGGCGATCGCGGACCACGGGCTCGCGGTCGGCGTCGCGTGGAGCGTGCGGATGTCGACCGCGATCACGTCGGCGCGCTTGCCGACCTCGAGGCTGCCGATCGACGCACCGAGCCCGAGCGCGGTCGCGCCGCCCTGGGTCGCGAGCCGGACGACCTCGGGCGCGGGCAGGGCGCGCGGGCCGTGCACCGGCTTCTGCAGCAGTCCCGCGAGGCGCAGCTCGACGAAGCCGTCGAGGTTGTTGTTGCACGGCGCGCCGTCGGCGCCGATCGCGACGTTGACGCCGGCCGCGATCAGCGCGGGCACGTCGCACACGCCCGAGGCCAATTTGAGATTTGACGACGGACAGTGGCAGACGTTCGCGCCGCGCGCCGCGAGCAGCGCGCGCTCCTCGGGCGCGAGGTGGACGCAGTGCGCGATGCAGCAGTGCGGCCCGAGCAGGCCGAGCTCGTCGAGCACCGTGATGTTCGACTTGCCGAACCGCGCGCGCACGATCGCGATCTCGCCGGGGTTCTCGCTCGCGTGCGTGTGGATGCCGACCTGCTTGGCCCTGGCCTGGATCCCGACCTCGCGCAGGAGCTCGTCGGTGCACGACAGCACGAACCGCGGGGCGTACGCGTAGCGCAGCCGACCCTCGGCGGCGCCGTGCCAGCGCGCGATCAGCCGCGCCGACTCGTCGAGCGATGCCTTCGTCGACTCGCGGAGGCCTTCGGGGATCTGCGGGTCGGGCAGATCCATCATCGCCTTGCCGATCGTCGCGCGGATGCCGCTCGCCTCGGCGGCCGCGAAGATCTGATCGGTGTGGTGCACCGTGCCCATGTCGAGGATCGCGGTCGTGCCGCCGAGCAGGAGCTCGGCACACGCGAGCGCGGCGCTCGCCGACGCGGCCTCCGGATCGAGCGACGCCTCGTACGGCCAGATCACCTTGCGGAGCCAGTCGAGCAGCTCCATGTCGTCGGCGCGGCCGCGCGCGAGCGTCTGGCAGGTGTGGACGTGCGCCTGCACGAGGCCGGGCATCACGACCATGCCCTCGCACTCGACGATCTCGAAGTCGCGGGTCTGCGGGGTGTAGTGGCCGCCGACCTGGACGAGCGCGCCGTCGATCGCGGCGACGTCGCCACCGACCACCCGGTGGGCGCCATCGAGCGTGAGGATCGCGCCGGTGGTGCCGGCCTTGAAGATGACCTCGCTCATGACCGCTACGGGAGCTCGGCGCCCGAGAAGCTGTCGGGCAACAGCTCGGCGACCGTCCACGCGCGCTCGGTGCGGTCCTCGGGATCGGCTGCGATCGAGATCACCGGAGCATCGGCGCCGAACTCGCGCAGCACCTGGCGGCAGCCGCCGCACGGCGAGCTCGGCGGCATCGCCTCGGTGCACACGACGACGGCCTCGAGGTGGCGCCCGCCGGCCGCGACCGCCGCGGCGATCGCGTTGCGCTCGGCGCACACCGACAGCGGGTACGACGCGTTCTCGACGTTGACGCCAACGTAGATCGTACCGTCGACCAGGATCGCGGCGCCGACCTTGAACTTCGAGTACGGCGCGTACGCGTGCTCGCGCACCGCGCGCGCGCGGTCGCGCATCATGTCGAGCGTGGCGGGATCGATCGTCACGCGAGGGCCCCGCGCACGACGAGCGCCGCGAGCGTCGCGTCGAGCAGCGACTCGAACGTCGAGCGCACCCGGGTCGCGGTCTCGGTGACCTCGTCGTGAGACAGGGGCGCGCCGGTGATGCCGGCCGCCTGGTTCGTGATGCACGAGATGCCGATCACGCGCGCGCCCATGTGCCGCGCGACGACGACCTCGGGCACGGTCGACATCCCGGTCGCGTCGGCGCCGATCGCCTGCAGCATCTTGACCTCGGCCGGCGTCTCGTAGCACGGCCCGGGCATCGCGACGTAGACGCCCTCCTCGAGGTGGATGTTCGCGACGCCTGCCGCCTCCTTGACGAGCGCGCGGAGCTCGGGCGCGTACGCGGTCGTCATGTCGGGGAACCGCGGACCGAGGCGCTCGTCGTTGGGCCCGCGCAGCGCGTGGTCGCGCAGCATGTCGATGTGATCGCGGATCAGCATCAGCGTGCCGGGCTGCCAGGTCGGGTTGAGCCCGCCGGCCGCGTTGGTCA
The DNA here is from genome assembly GCA_038321315.1 of Haliangiales bacterium. Classification (GTDB taxonomy): domain Bacteria; phylum Myxococcota_A; class Polyangia; order Haliangiales; family Haliangiaceae; genus JABFXX01. Next base: position 11,153 of record JBBQEX010000099.1, read on the forward strand.
CGATGATGACCTTGGCGCCGAGCGCGATCATCACGCGCGCCGGGAAGCTCACGGTCTCGGCCGAGTGGCCCTCGTACATGTGGACGCGGCCCTGCATCGCGACGCACGACGCACCGGCGCGCTCGCCGAACACCAGGCGACCGACGTGGCCGTGCACGGTCGAGCTGTGGAACCCCGGGATGTCGGCGTACGGGATCGCGGTCGGCGCGCCGAGTCGATCGGCGTAGCTGCCGAGCCCCGAGCCGAGGATCAGGCCGACCTGCGGGCTCGCCGCGGTGGTCGCCCGGATCGCGGCGACCGCGTTCTGGATCCGGTCGTAGAGCGCGACACCGTCCGTCATCGAATCACCTCGAGGATGCGCGATGGGCGTGGAGTGAACGGGGTCTCGGCGGGCTCGATCACGAAGGCGCGTTCGATCATGGCACGCGCCTCGGCGACCCGGCCATCTTCTAGCGAGTGACACAGCACGATCTGCGGTGGGGCACCGGGGGCGATGACCTCGCCGAGGTAGGCGTCGACCACGAGCCCGGCAGACGGATCGATCACGTCCTCCTTCGCGCGCCGACCGGCCCCGAGGATCAGCGCCGCGATGCCGAGCGCCTCGCTGTCGATCGCCGTGATCCGGCCCGGCGGCAGCGCGAGCTCGTCGCGGTGCTTGGGCTTGGGCAGCACGCTGCCGGGCGAGTCGCACACGCGCGGATCGCCGCCCTGCGCCTCCACCAGCTTCCTGAACACCTCGAGCGCCGAGCCGTCGGCGAGCACCTTCTCGATGCGCGCGCGCGCGACCGCCGGGTCGGTCTCGACGCCGCCCGACACCAGCATCTCGGCGCCGAGCACGTGGGTCAGCTCGCGGGTGTCCGCCGGTCCGCCGCCGCGCAGGATCTCGATCGACTCGCGGATCTCGAGGGCGTTGCCGATCGTGCGGCCGATCGGCGCGTCCATGTCGGTCAACACGCAGGTCACGCGCTTGCCCCACGACGTGCCGATCGTCTTCATCAACGCGCACAGCTTTCGCGCGTTCTCGATCGTCTTCATGAACGCGCCGCGGCCGACCTTGCAGTCGATCACGAGCGCGTCGATGCCCTCGGCGAGCTTCTTGCTCATGATCGACGACGCGATCAGCGGCAGCGACTCGACCGTCCCGGTCACGTCGCGCAGCGCGTAGAGCTTCTTGTCGGCCGGCGCGATCCGCGCGGTCTGCCCGATCAGGCAGACGCCGAGCGTGTCGACCAGCTCGGTGAATCGCTCGACCGACAGGTCGACGCGGAACCCGGGGATCGACTCGAGCTTGTCGAGCGTGCCGCCGGTGTGGCCGAGGCCGCGCCCCGACACCATCGGCACCGCGACGCCACACGCGGCGACCGCGGGCGCGAGCGGGATCGAGATCTTGTCGCCGACGCCGCCGGTCGAGTGCTTGTCGACCTTGGGACGCGCGATGCGCGACAGGTCGATGACGTCGCCCGAGCGCGTCATCGCATCGGCCCAGGTCGCGAGCTCGCGATCGGTCATGCCGGTGAAGAACGTCGCCATCAGAAACGCGGCGATCTGGTAGTCGGCGATCGAACCATCGGTCACGCCGGCGACGAACCAGCGCAGCTCGGCGTCGTCGAGCGCGCCACCATCGCGCTTCTTCTTGATCAGCGAGACTGGCAACACGACTAGTACCCCTTGGATTTACCGTCCGCCGTGCCCGACACGATCGCGACCGACGCCGATGCGCCGATGCGGTTCGCGCCCGCGGTCGCCATCTTCAAGACGTCCTCGGCGGTGCGCACGCCGCCCGACGCCTTGACGCCGAGCTCGTTGCCGACGATGCGCCGCATCAGCTGGATGTCCTCGACGGTGGCGCCGCCCTTGCCGAACCCGGTCGACGTCTTGACGAACGCCGCGCCCGCGAGCTTCGAGAGCGTGCAGCCGATGATCTTCTGCTCGTTGTCGAGTGCCGAGGTCTCGAGGATGACCTTGACCGCCGCGGGCGCGCAGCCCTTCACGACGCGACAGATGTCCTCGAACACGGTCTCGTAATCGCGCGACTTGAGCGCGCCGATGTTGATGACCATGTCGATCTCCTTGGCGCCCTGGCGCATCGCCTCGCGCGCCTCGTAGGCCTTGGCAGTCGGCGCCATCGCGCCGAGCGGGAACCCGACGACCGCGCACACCATCACGTCGGTGCCCGACAGCAGGGACTTGCACAGCGGCACCCACGTCGTGTTGACGCAGACCGACGCGAAGCGGTGCTTGCGCGCCTCCTCGCACAGCTTGACGACCTCGTCGCGCGTCGCCTCGGGCTTCAAGAGCGTGTGGTCGATCAGCTTGGCCATGTCGCTCGGCAGCGGGCCGACGCCGGGCGCCGCGCCGATCCGCATCGCGCCTTCGCCTTCCATCGCGCGCACCGACCACGGCCGCCGCACGACGCACGAGCCGCAGCTCGCGCAGTCCTCGCCGGGCGCCGAGTCGTCGACGCAGTCGCCGCGATCGCGCGGGGCGAGGGCGAGCTTGTTGGTGCCCCCGAGGCGCTCTTGCACGCGCTGCGTGATGATCTCGACGAGCCGATCGACCTCGCTCATAGGCGAGGGACTATAGATCCTTGGCCATCCGGAATGTGACGTCCGGGTGCTCCTTGTCGGGGCGCACCTCGGTCTTGCCGTGCTGGCGGACGGTCCGCTTCTTCTCGTCGGGGGAGTCGACCCACTCGAGGACCTTGTCGGTCACCACGAAGCCCGCGGTGTTCGCCGCCGCGTCCCACTCCGCGCTGGTCATCAGGCGGCCGCCCTTGGTCTCGACGTACGACCGGACCTCGGTGTACGAGACGCCGGTCACCGCGTCGGTCGGCTTGCCGGCCTGGACGTGCTTGGGGAACAGGGTCTGGAACGCGGCGATCGACACCGGCTGGGCGTCGACGTAGAGCGAGCCCGTCGGCATCTTCACGACGAGCATCCCGGCCGGCGGCGCCTTCACCGCGCCCGAGCCCGAGCCCGAGCCCGAGCCCGAGCCCACGGTCGGCACCACCGTCGCGCCGGCGTCGCGGTTCATCACGAACACGATCAGGCCGCCGGCGAACAGCCCGACCGACAGCAGCGTGACGACGACGAGCCAGCCCGGGAACGCGCGCGGCGGCGGCCGATCGAGGGAGTCGCCGAGCGAGGCCGACGTGCCGTCGTTGACCGTCGCGGAGTCGTCGAGCGACTCGGCGCGCTCGTGTTGCCGCTTGATCTCGGCGAGCGGGATCGGGCGCGACCGCTCGCGCGACGCGATGATCTGCGGGACCGCATCGGGATCGAGGCGCGCGAGGATCTGCGAGCTGCGCGCGACCAGCTCGTCGTAGGTCGGCCGCTCCGCCGGCTTCTTCGCCATCATCTCGCGCGCGAGATCGGCGAGCTCCTTGTCGGCGCGCGGGTTCGCCTGCGTCGCGTCGGGCGGCGGGTTGCGCAGGTGGCGCGCGACGACCTTCAGGTACTTGTCCTCGGCGGGCTTGCCGGTCCGGAACGGCGGGATGCCGGTGAGCAGGAAGTACAGCGTGCCGCCGAGCGCGTAGATGTCGACGCGCTCGTCGATCGCCTCGCCGCGCGCCTGCTCGGGGGCGATGTAGTCGGGCGTGCCGACGACGACGCCCATCGCGGTCAGCGCCGGTTCCTGGCCCGGATCGACCGGCTTGGCGAGGCCGAAGTCGGTGACCTTCACGCGGCCGTCGATCAGGCGCACGAGGTTCGACGGCTTGACGTCGCGGTGGATGAGGCCGGCCTTGGCGGCGGCGGCGAGGCCCTGCGAGGCATCGAGCATCGCGTGCGCCGCGACCAGCGAGCCGAGCGGCCCCTGCTTCTCGATCATCGAGCCGAGATCGACGCCGTCGAGCAGCTCCATCGCGATGTACGGCCGCTCGTCGAACTGGCCGGTCGCGAACACCTGGACGACGTTGGGGTGGCTGATGGCGGCCACCGCGCGACCCTCGCGCACGAACCGCGCGCGCAGCTCGGGGCTATCGCGGTGCTTCTCGGACAGGATCTTGATCGCGACCCGGCGGTTCAGCCCGGTGTCGATGCCCTTGAACACCTCGCCCATCGAGCCGGAGCCGATCGTGCCCTCGACGCGATAGGCGCCCAGGATCGTCCCCGGCGTGGGATTTGGCACCGCTGGATACTACCGAAACTTCTGTCACGCGACGAGCGACGGGACCGCCGCGTGCGGATCGTTGAACCGCGCGGTCAGCAGCGCGGCGCCCTGCGCGACCGCGATCTCGGCGTGCTCGGTCATCACCAGCTTGTCGGGGCCGAACCGCTCGGCGACGACCCGCCGGAACAGCGGCAACAGCGACCCGCCGCCGACCAGCCCGACCGCGTCGACGTGATCGGTCGACCAGCCGGCGCGTTGCAGCAGCTCGTCGATCACGCCGCGCACGCGCTCCATCAACGGCTCCCACACGCCATCGGCCCACGCGGGCGCGACCTGGGTCTGGAGATCCCGGCGCGCGCCACCCTGCAGGTACGCGTCGCGCATCGCGAGCGGCACGTCGCGGCCCGAGCCGAGCTGGCGCTTGACGCTCTCGCAGCGCAGCAGGAGCTCGGTCCAGCGCACGAGGTCGCTGTGGATGTCGTAGCCCGACTTCCGCACGATCGCGCCGGCGACCGCCTCGGCGAGCGCGTAGTCGAAGTCGTCGCCACCGAGGAAGTGGTCGCCGTAGGTCGCGACCGGCGTGAACCGCTGGCCCTCCTGGACGACGGCCGAGACGTCGAACGTGCCGCCGCCGAGGTCGCACACGACGACGCGCCGATCGACGTGCTCGCGGTGGAGATCGAGCGCGAGCGTGCCCGCGATCGGCTCGGCGATGAACCCGACGACCTCGAGGTGCGCGATGCGCGCCGCGCGGATCGCCGCGTCGCGATAGCCGGCGGGCGCCGCGGCCGACATCGTCATCACGACCTTCGAGATCGTCGCGCCGAACCGCCGCTGCGCGAGGTCGCGCACGCGCGCGAGGATGTGCGCGACGACCTGCTCGGGCGCGATCGTCTCGGCGCCGAGCTTGAACACCGGCCGCTCGAGCGTGGTCTCGACCCGGAACGGCACGCTGTGGGCGTAGCGGCGCACCAGGTCGCTCTGCGAGGGCAGGCCGAGCACGCGCTTGACCGAGCGCACGACGCGCCGCGGGTCGGACAGCTGACGGGTCGCGGCGGCGCGGCCGACCTCGACCGGGCCGTGCTGCGGGATGTAGACCAGGCTCGGGATGACCGCCTCGCCCTGGTCCTGCACCAGCTCGATGCGATCGCCGATGTAGGTGCCGGCGATCGTCGAGCTCGACCCGAAGTCGATACCGAGTGCGAGCTCGCGGGCCATCCCCGGGATGGTTCGGCCGGATCGCGACGCGTGTTAGTGACCGTAGCCGCCGCCGGGTGGGCCATCGCTGCGCTGGGACAGGTTCTCGAACCGCGTGTATCGGCCCTCGAACTGCGTCCGCACCGTGTCGGTCGCGCCGTGGCGGTTCTTGCCGATGATGACCTCGGCGACGTTGGGCTCCTCGGTCTCCTTGTTGTAGACCACGTCCCGGTAGATGAACATGATGACGTCGGCGTCCTGCTCGATCGCGCCCGACTCGCGAAGGTCCGAGAGCTGCGGGCGCTTGTCGGTGCGCGACTCGAGGGAGCGGTTGAGCTGCGACAGCGCGACGACCGGGCAGTCGAGCTCCTTGGCGAGCGACTTGAGGCCGCGCGAGATCTCCGAGATCTCCTGCTCGCGCGACGCCTTGGCGGCCTGCGGCGAGCCGCGCATCAGCTGGAGGTAGTCGACCATGATGAGGCCGCACTTCCGGCCGCCGGTCTTGGGGAACAGCATCGGATCCATGCGGAACCGGCGCGCGCGGGCGCGGAGCTCGCGCAGCGACAGGGCCGGCGTGTCGTCGATCAGGATCGGCGCTTTCGACAGGGTCGCCGCCGCGTAGGTCAGGTTCGTCATGTCCTGACGCTGGAGCTGGCCGCGCCGCAGCGCCGAGCTGTCGACGCGCGCCTCGCTGCACAGCATGCGCTCGGCGAGCTGCGTCGAGCTCATCTCGAGCGAGAACACCAGGCACGGCCAGCCGCCGCCCTCGCCGTCGTTGAGCGTCGCGGCGTTCTGCACGATCGACATCGCGAACGACGTCTTGCCCATCGCGGGTCGCGCCGCGAGGATGATGAGCTCGGTCGGCTGCAGGCCGGCCGTGGTCTTGTCGAGATCGGTGAAGCCGGTCGGCACGCCGGTGATGCCGCCCGCCGACTTGAACCGCTCGTCGAGCGACGCGAACACCTTCTTGACCAGCGACTTGACCGGCTCGGGGCCGCTCTTGTCGTTGCGCTGGGTGACCGCGAAGATCTTCGCCTCGCTGTCGTCGAGGTAGTCGCGGATCTCGAGGCCGTCCTCGTAGCCCTTCTCGAGGATGTCGCCGGCGGCCAGCATCAGCTTTCGCGCCTGATGCTTCTCCATCACGATGTCGGCGTACGCGACGACGTTGTCGGCCGTCGGCACGCGCAACGCGAGATCGCCGATGAAGGCGATGCCGCCGATCGCGTCGAGCTTGCCGGCCTTCTCGACCTCGACCTCGAGGGTCACGACGTCGATCGGTTTGGCGGTCGCCTCGAGCGTGCGGATGGCCTGGAACACCACCTTGTGGCGGTGATCGTAGAAGTCATCCACCTCGATCGTGTCGAGCTGACTCAACACGTCGTTGCGGAGGATGATGCCCCCCAACACCGAGGCTTCGGCGTCGAGGTTATGGGGCAGTACTCTCTGCGCCATGGTCCCGACCTCGCTTCGCTCGGCGCCTGTCCGCTGCGAACTGCTCGCAGCGCGGCGGACTACTTGTCCTTACCAACGACCCAGAACTTGAGCGTCGCGACCACGCCGGCCGCGAGCTTCACGGGCGCCTCGTACTTGCCGAGCGCCTTCACCGACTGATCCAGGTGGATGATGCGGTGGTCGATCTCGATGCCGGCGCGCTTCAACTGCTCGGCGATGTCACGGTTGGTGACCGAGCCGAACAGCTTCTCGTCTTCGCCGACCATGCGCTCGAACTGGAGCGTCATGCCGTTGATCCGGACCGCGAGCTCGGTGGCGTTCGCACGCTCCTTGGCAACGCGCTTCTCGATCAGCGCCTTCTCGTGGTCGAGGCGGCTCTTGTTGCGAACCGAGGCCGTCACGGCGAGGCCGCGCGGCACGAGGTAGTTGCGGCCGTAGCCCGGGCGGACCGAGACGAGCTCGCCGGCCTTGCCGAGGTTGTCGACGTCCTGCGTGAGGATGATCTGCATCGCCATGACTAGTCTCCAGTGACCGAGAACGGGAGGAGCGCGAGCATGCGTGCCCGGCGGATCGCGGTGGAGATGACGCGCTGCTGGCGCGCGCTCGCACCGCTGATGCGGCGCGGGATCATCTTGCCGCGATCGGTGATGAACGACCGCAGGATCTGCGGGTTCTTGTAGTCGATCTTCGCGACGACCTCGTCGGACAGCAGCTTCCTGCGTCCGCCCGGTGCACCGCGACCGCCCTTGCCGCCGCGGCGATCGTCGCCGTCGCGATCCATTCCATCGTCGTCCATACGCGTGGTCATGGCTTACTCCTTGTCCTTGGGGTCGGTGGTCGTGGCGGCGGCTGCAGCGGCGGCCTTCTCGGCGGCGGCCTTCTCGACGAGGGTCGGGTCTACGGCCGGCGGCTTGTCGTCGTTGCCGTCGAGGTAGTTGTCGTAGTCGTCCTCGTCCTTCTCGGGCTCGGCGCCGCGCCAGATGTCTTCCTCATCGGCGGCGGTCTGCGCGGCCTTGTCGAACGACGTGTCGTCGATCTCGGACGGGCGCGCGTCGATCACGATGTCCTCGTCGACCTTGACCGTCAGGTAGCGGACGACCGAGTCGAGCATGCGGAGGTTGCGCTCGGTCTCCTCGACGACGCCCGGCTTCGCCAGGTACAGCCAGTAGAGGTAGATGCCCTTGCGCTCCTTCGCGACTTCGTACGCGAGGCGGCGCTTGCCCCAGTTGTCGACCTTCATGATCTTGCCGCCCATGCCCTCGATGATGGCCTTGATGCGGTTGTTGACCTCGGCGACACCTTCGTTCGTGGTGTTCGGCCGAAGGATGTAGGTCGTCTCGTATTCGCGGGACGTGCCCGGCGCGTCTTTCTGACTCTGCAAGCGTGCCATGTGAGTGCCTCGTGGGTGTGAAGCCCGTCGGTCGGCAAACCAACGAGCGAGGTAACGTGAAGAAGAGGGCGGTCTATATCACCGTTGGTTTTGGAACGGGAGCCAAACCCGGGCGGTTATTGTGCTGGTTCATCGCGAGCGTGATGCCGTGCGCGAGGACGGCCTCGACGTCCTCGCAACCCGCCGAGATCATGGCGTCGACCACGCTGGCCTGCGAGGGCGGGAATTCCCCGAGCACCCAGCCCGCCGTATCGCCATGCTTTCCGGGGGGGAGGTTCGGGTCGCGCCCGACGCCCATGCGGATGCGCGCGAACACGTTGCTGCCGAGCTGGTCGATCATCGAGCGCAGCCCGTTGTGGCCACCGTGGCCGCCGGCCTGCTTGAGCCGCACGGTGCCGAACGGAAGGTCGACCTCGTCGTGGACGACCACGATGTCGGCGACCTCGACCGCGTGGAACGCGGCCGCGCGCTGGACCGCGAACCCCGAGAGGTTCATGAACTCCATCGGCTTCACGAGCACGCAGCGCTCGCGCCCACGCGGCGTCGTGACGACACCGCTGGCGGTCTCGCCACCGATCTTGCCGCCGGTCTTCCAGGCGAGCCCGTGCTTGCGCACGAGCTCGTCGACGACGCGAAACCCGATGTTGTGACGGGTCCGCTCGTACTTCGCGCCCGGATTGCCGAGCCCGACGACGAGCCACACGAGGAGTACCTACTTCTTGGCAGGCTTGGCAGCCGGAGCCTTCGCGCCGGCCGCCGGAGCCGCGCCCTTGGCGCCAGCCGCGGGAGCCGCACCCTTGGCCGCCGGAGCGCCCTTGGCGCCGGCCGCAGCCGCACCCGCCGCCGGAGCCGCGCCGGCCGCAGGAGCCGCGCCAGCCGCCGGAGCAGCCGCGTCGGTCGCGACGGCCTCGACAGCCTCTTCGTCGGGCGCCGAGCAGGTCACGACCGCGAGGTCGCGGCCGGTGACGACGACGACGTTCGGCGGCAGCGCGATCGACGAGACGTGGATCACGTCACCGATCTCGAGCGGCGAGACATCGACGGTCAGCTTGACCGGGATGTCCGACGGCTTCGCGCGGATGTCGAGGTTGCGGATGACGATGCGGAGCTGACCGCCGTCGACCGTGCCCTTGGGCTTGCCGATGAACTCGAGCGGCACCGACGCGCCGACGACCTTGTTCGGGTCGATCGCGAGGAAGTCGACGTGGGTGATGTCGCGGCGGAGCTTGTCGATCTGGTAGTCCTTGACCAGCGCGTGGAGCTGCATCGCCTTGGCGCCTTCAACCGTGAGGTTGATGACGGTGTTCTGCTTGCGGACCGGATCGAGGGCGGCGCGGAGCGCCTTGATGTCGACCGTCACCGCGAGGGGCTGGATCTTGCCGTCGACCGACGCGCCGTAGCACACGCCCGGGACCTTGCCCGCGGCACGGAGCACTCGCGCAGCGCTCTTGCCCTGCTTGTCACGAAACGAAACGGTGAGCTTGCCGACGCTGCTGGTATCCAATGCCATGACCTTTTCTCCGCGGCTCGAAAGCCTCAAACGAACAACGAACTGATCGAGTCGCCGTGGTGAATACGCTTGATAGCCTCGCCGAGCAAGCGTCCCACGCTCTTCACGCGCACCTTCTGGCACGCCTGACCCGCCTCCGACAACGGAATCGTGTTCGTCACGACGATGTGCTGGAGGGGCGAATCCGTGATGCGTTGGACGGCCTTACCGCTGAACACGGCGTGGCTCGCGCTCGCCGAGACGCTCTGGGCGCCGGCGTTCATGATGGCCGTGGCGGCGCCGACCAGGGTCCCGGCGGTGTCGATGATGTCGTCGACGATGATCGCGCGCTTGCCGCGGACGTCACCGACGATGTTCATGACCTCGGAGACGTTGGGTGCCGGGCGCCGCTTGTCGATGATCGCGAGGCCGGCCCCGAGCCGCTTGGAGAACGCGCGGGCGCGCTCGACGCCGCCGGCGTCCGGCGACACCACGATGGTGCCCTCGCCGGACAGCCCGAGCGCGCGGAGCTCCTCGATGATGACCGGCATGCCGTAGAGGTGGTCGAACGGGATGTCGAAGAAGCCCTGGATCTGACCGGCGTGGAGGTCCATCGCGAGCGCGCGATCGGCCCCGGCGGCGGTGATCAGGTTCGCGACGAGCTTCGCGGTGATCGGCGTGCGGGGCTTGGCCTTGCGGTCCTGCCTTGCGTAGCCGAAGTACGGAATAATCGCGACGATCGACCCGGCCGACGCGCGCTTCAACGCGTCGATCATGATCAGCAGCTCCATCAGCGACTGGTTCGGTGGCGAGCAGGTCGACTGCACGACGAAGCAGTTGACGCCGCGGACGTTCTCGCCGACCTCGACGTAGATCTCACCATCCGAGAAGTGAGTGACGTCTGCCCGGCCGAGCGGAATCTCCACGAACTTGCAGATCTCATCTGCGAGTGCGCGATTGGCGTTGCCGGTGAAGATCGATAGCGACTTCAGCACCCAATTGCTCCGATCAGGACTCGCGATCTACCGTTTTATGGCGCTTCACGTCAAGCACCATCTTCCGGCTAACCGCGCGAGATCAGTTCAGACACTTCTGACTCCGACAGCACCTGCGCTTCGTCGGCCAGCATCACGGGCACTCCGTTGTCGATCCGGTAGCGCAGATGCGACGTGGCGCACACGAGAGCGTCCTCGCTGGCCACGTAGACGAGCGGCTGCTTGGAGACCGGGCAGACCAGGACGGCGAGGAGATCGGGCGACAGCACGCGTCGTCGTTATCACATCTCCGGAACGGAAAAAGGCCTCCACGCGGAGGCCTTTGTCACGTGAGCGTCGTCCTACTTACGGGGTGGCAGCCGGCGCCGGCGACGGCGACGTCAGGCCGGAGATCAGCTTGAACTCGACGCGGCGGTTCTTCGCGCGCGCAGCGTTCAGCTTGCCGCCCTTGAGGCCCTCCGGGCTCTGCACGGGCTGGCTGTCGCCATAGCCGACCGCGGTGACGCGACCCTCCTCGATGCC
>JBBQEX010000100.1:0-21910 GCA_038321315.1 Haliangiales bacterium
TCGCGAGCTCGATTGCCGGGCGCTCCCGGTGTACGCCGAACAGCTCGAGGCTCGTCACGGCCGCATCCCGTGGCTTCACCCCGTCGAGAACTACGGCACCGACGACCCAGACCTCGAGGCCGTCGTCGAGCACCCGGTCGCGTTGCTCGAGCGCCATCGCGGGTCGGTGCGCAAGCAGTAACGTCCCGATATCGGACGGGTTGTCGGCATCGCCTGGTGTCGGACCCGTCTGCTAGGGTCCCCACGATGCGGACCGAGGCGACCAGCGCACGAGACGGCGGCACCGCCGACGGCGATGGCGTGCTCGCGCGCGCGCTCGCGAAGTTCGGCCACGACTCGCTCCGGCCCGGCCAGGCCGAGGTGATCGCCGACATCTTCGCCGGCAAGCAGGTCATCGCCGTGATGCCGACCGGGCACGGCAAGTCGCTGTGCTACCAGCTGCCCGCGATCGCGCTCGGCGAGCGCGGCGGGACGACGCTCGTGATCTCGCCGCTGATCGCGCTGATGAAGGATCAGGTCGACGTCCTGCGCGCGCGCGGCATCCCGGCGGTCGCGCTGACCAGCCAGGCGAGCCCCGAGGAGCAGCGCGAGACGCTCGAGGGCATCCGCGCCGGCATCTACACGCTGGTCTACGTCGCGCCCGAGCGATTCCGCAGCCCGCGCTTCGTCGACGCACTGTCGTCGATCACCGCGAAGCTCGCGCTGATCGCGATCGACGAGGCGCACTGCATCTCGGAGTGGGGTCACGACTTCCGCCCCGACTACCGCCGGATCGGCGAGGCCGTGCGGGCGCTCAAGGTCGCGCGGGTGGCCGCGTTCACCGCGACCGCGACGCCCGAGGTCCGCCGCGACATCGCGGTGCAGCTCGGGTTCGACGCGCCGCAGCTCCACGTCCGCGGGTTCGATCGGCCGAACCTCGGCTACGAGGTCGTCAAGGCCGGCAATGTCGAGGACAAGGCCAAGAAGCTCGTCGATCTCGTGCGCACGCGCGAGGGTGGTGTGGCGCTGGTCTACGCGGCGACGCGCAAGAACGCCGAGAAGCTCGCGCGCGATCTCAAGGCGGCCGGCATGCGCGCGCGCGTCTATCACGCGGGCCTGCAGGACAACGTCCGCGAGACCGCGCAGGACGTCTTCATGAGCGGCCAGCTCGACGTCATCGTCGCGACCAACGCGTTTGGCATGGGCGTCGACAAGAGCGACATCCGGCTCGTCGTCCACGCCGACATCCCGCGCAGCCCCGAGGCGTACTACCAGGAGGCCGGTCGCGGCGGGCGCGATGGCAAGCCGACACGCTGCTGCTTGCTGTTCAACCACGGCGACGTGCGGCTCCAGGAGTTCCTGATCGACGCGTCGTTCCCGTCGGCCGAGATCCTGCGCGGCCTGTGGCGCGTGCTGCGCGACCGGCCCGAGCTCGGCAAGCGCGCGCGCGGCGTCGCCGACTCCGACGAGGAGCTCGAGCAGCGGTTGAAGGCGAACCTCGATGGACTCGATGCGAGCAACGCCGCGATCGGCTCGGCGATCCGGATCCTCGAGCGCCACGGCATGCTGCGCTGGCACGACGACAAGCTGGTCGCGACGCGCCCGGATCCCGAGGCCGGCGTGCCGGTGCTCGATGTCGCCGCGTTGAAGCGCCGCGCCGAGGTCGAGCACAGCAAACTAAAGACGATGGTCGGCTACGCCTACCACACGCGTTGCCGCCGCCAGTACGTGCTCGAGTACTTCGGCGACGAGGGCTGGACCAACCGCGAGCGCCAGTGCGGCGCGTGCGACAACTGCATCGCGGTCCTGAACGGCCAGGTCACCGGCCTGTCGAAGCGCGATACCGAGGGCATCCGCGCGCTCCTGCTCGTCGCCGGCGCGCTCAACGGCCGCTTCGGTCGCACGCGGATCGCCGCGATCGCGACCGGCTCCGAGGACGACGCCCGGTTCGACGAGTGCGCCGGTCGCGGCTCGCTGCGCGGCTGGCCCGATCGCCAGGTCATGGACCTGCTGCGCTCGCTCGAGGGTGTCGGGCTCGTCGAGACCTCGCGCGGCGAGTACCCGACGATCGCGACGACGCGGAAGGGCGACCAGGTCGCCGCCGGTCACCTCGATCCCAACGACCTCGGGATCCAGATGCCGGTCATCGTGAAGCGCAGCCGCGGCGCGGGCGCCAAGAAGTTCGTCCCGCGCAAGCGTAGCTAGAACAGGTCGGACGGATCGAGCACGCTGGTCGCGATCGAGCCCGCGAGGGCCTCGTCGCCCGCCACCGCCGCGACGATCGTGTTGGTCGCATCGATGCCGGCGCCCGAGCCGGGGACCGCGCCGCTCGAGCCACCCGAGCCACCACCGCCGCGCGGCGTGCCGGTCACGGTGCCGGTACCGGTACCGCGCACGCCCGGCGCGACGGTGTTCGTCCCGGTGTTCGTGATCGACGGCGCGAACAGATGGATGATGCCACCGGCGCCGCCGCCGCCCGGCGCGAACAGCGTGCTCGACGGGCCACCGTTGCCGCCCGACACGTCGATCGTGCCGGCCTGCGTGACCTTGGCCTTGCTCGCGAGGAACACGATGCCGCCGCCACCACCGCCGCCGCCGCCCTGCGCGCAACCGGTCGTCGTCCCGTCCGGGCTCTCGCCGTTCGCGGCGATCGTCGCGCCCGCCGCGTTGGTCACCGCGGTCTTGCCGAACATCTTGAGCACGCCGCCGCCCTGGCCGCCGTTGCCCGCGCCGCCGCCGCCGCCGATCATCCCGATCTCCATCAACTGCGCCGCGAACGCCGCGTTGACGCCGTAGCCGATGCCGCCGAACGCCGGCTGACCGGCCGCGGTCGCCGACGCGTTACCGGCCACCAGCCCGAACGCATCGGCGCCCGGGTCGACGAGGTCGGCGTAGCCGTTCGCGGTCAGGCACGCGATGCCGCCGTTCGCCGCGGTCGCCACGACGATCGTGCCGTTGTTCACGCACGACCCGCTGCAGCGGATCACCGTGCCCGGCCAGACGATCAACGTCTTGCCGGCAGCGACGGTGAAGTTCGTGAACTGGTAGTTGTTGTTCGCGGGCGGCGCTGTCGTCCAGTCGGCATCGGCCGCGATCGTCAGCGCACCCGCGGTGCCGTCGCCGTAGATCCGGAGGTTGCCATCGGCGCCGTTGGTCCCGTTGGTCCCGTCGGTCCCGTTGCTGCCGGCCGAGCCATCCATGCCGTTGCTACCGTTCATGCCGTTCGTGCCGTTCGTGCCGTCGGTGCCGTCGGTCCCATCGGCCCCGTTCGCACCGGTTCCCCCCATCGCGCCCGGATCGCCCTTCGGCCCCGCGCCTCCCGTACATCCGGCGAACAGCGCGACTCCCACAACAATGCTGGTCTTGATCATATGCGGCGGACTATCTGGGAAACGTCGACGGGTCGCTACTGCGAAAAACGCTGGAGTGCTACCCATGACGGGAGTGAACGACGAGGTGCCCAAGTCTGCCGGTGGGTTCGGCGCGATCTTCGCGTCGCTCCGACACCTGTCGCGTGACTCGGGGCTGCTGCGCGGCGGTCGCGCGCTGCTCGCGATCAACCAGCCCGACGGGTTCGACTGTCCCGGCTGCGCGTGGCCCGAGGCCGCGGCCGAGAAGCGCCATCGCATCGAGTTCTGCGAGAACGGCGCCAAGGCCGTCGCCGAGGAAGCCGACACCCGGCGCGCCGATCCCGCGCTGTTCGCGCAGCTGTCGATCGACGAGCTGCGCGCGCTGTCGGACTTCGAGCTCGGCCAGCTCGGCCGGCTCACGCATCCGCTCGTCGCCGAGGCTGGCGCCACGCACTTCACGCCGATCACGTGGGACGCCGCGATCGCGCTCGCCGCCGACGAGCTCCGCGCGGCCGGCTCCGGTCGCAGCGCGTTCTACACGTCGGGACGCACGAGCAACGAGGCCGCGTTCCTCTACCAGCTCGTCGGCCGGCTGCACGGCACGAACAACTTTCCCGACTGCTCGAACATGTGCCACGAGTCGAGCGGCGTCGCGCTCGGCGAGTCGATCGGGGTCGGCAAGGGCACGGTCACGCTCGAGGACTTCGAGCACGCCGACCTGATCCTCGTCGTCGGCCAGAACCCCGGCACGAACCACCCGCGGATGCTGTCGACGCTGCGCGAGTGCGCGAAGCGCGGCGCGGTGATCGTCAGCATCAACCCGATCAAGGAGGTCGGACTCGCGAAGTTCAGCCACCCGCAGAGCCCGCGCGATCTCCTCACCGGCGGCGTCGCGCTCGCGCAGCACTTCATCCAGGTGCCGATCGGTGGCGACCAGGCGCTGTTCCTCGGCATCGCGAAGTGCGTGCTCGAGGCCGGTGCCGGCGCGGTCGACGACGCGTTCCTCGCCGCACACACCGTCGGGTTCGACGCCTACCGCGCGCACGTCGCCGCGATCGCGTGGGACACCATCGTGGCGCGCGCCGGGCTCTCCGAGGCCACGATCCGCGAGGTCGCCGCGCTCTACCTGCGCTCGACCGCGACGATCGCGTGCTGGGCGATGGGCCTCACGCAACACAAGCACGCGGTCGCGACGATCCAGGAGGTCGCCAACGTCATGTTCCTGCGCGGCAACATCGGGCGCCCCGGCGCCGGATTGTGCCCGGTGCGCGGGCACTCGAACGTCCAGGGCGATCGCACGATGGGGATCGATCATCAGCCCGGGCCCGCGTTCCTGACCCGGCTCGGCGAGGCGTTCGGGTTCCGGCCACCGACCGATCACGGGCTCGACACCGTCGAGACGATCGCCGCGATGGCGCGCGGCGAGCTCGACGTGTTCGTCGCGCTCGGCGGCAACTTCCTGTCCGCCGCGCCCGACACCGCCGTGACCGCCCGCGCGCTGCAGCGCTGCCGGCTCGTCGCGTCGATCTCGACCAAGCTCAACCGCACGCACCTGTATCCCGGTCGCCGCGCGCTGATCCTGCCGTGCCTCGGGCGCACCGAGCGCGACGTCCAGGCCGGCGGCGAGCAGTTCGTCACCGTCGAGGACTCGATGAGCATGGTGCATCGCTCGCGCGGCGTGCTCGCGCCCGCGAGCCCCGAGCTGCGCAGCGAGCCCGCGATCGTGGCGATGCTCGGCGCCGCGATCGCGCCGGCGACGGCCGCGACCATCCCGTGGACCGAGCTCGTCGCCGACTACGACCGCATCCGCGATCTGATCGCGCTCGTGCTCCCCGACTTCCGCGACTTCAACGCGCGCGTCCGCGAGCCGAGCGGGTTCCTGTTGCCGAACGCCGGCCGCGATCGCAGCTTCGGTCCCACCGGCGGGCGCGCCCGCTTCGCCCTCGCGGTCCCACCGGATCTCGCGCTCGCGCCGGGCCGCCTGCGCATGATGACCATCCGCAGCCACGATCAGTACAACACGACGATCTACGGCCTCGACGATCGCTACCGCGGCATCACCGGCGAGCGCCGCGTGATCTTCATGAACAGCGCCGACATGGTCGAGCGCCACCTCGTCGCCCGCCAGCGCGTCGACCTCGTCTCCGAATGGAGCGACGGCGAGCGTGTCGCGCCCGGCTTCACCGTCGTGCCGTTCGACCTGCCGCGCGGCAACGCCGCGACCTACTTCCCGGAGGCCAACGCGCTCGTGCCGCTGCACAGCACCGCCGATCGCTCGAACACGCCGACCTCGAAGTCGATCGTCATCCGCGTGGTGTAGCGATCACCAGTCGATACGAAGTGCCGCGCCGCCGCCTTCGGGAGAGATGACCGGCGTGAACGCGAAGGTCGCCTTCTTGGTCCGCGAGCCGAGCTTGTCGTGCGGCTCGTTGCCGGGCTTGACCCACGCCGAGTAGAACGTGCTGATCATGACGAGCGCGCCGACGCCGAAGCCGGCGATGCCGTAGATCGTCTTCGTGCGGTAGTTGCACGCGCGCGTGAGGCTCTGCGCGTCGGTCTCGCCGTTGTTGTTCGGCGTGGTGTCGGGGAAGATCTCGCCGGGCGAGCCCTTGCCCTTGCACAGGCTGTCGCTGAAGTTGCTCTGCGGCATGACCTGGCCACTCGGGTGCGCCGGGTGCGTGATGCCGTTGGCGATGTCGGTCTCCTTGTTCCAGGAGTAACCCCAGTACGCGCCGCCGACGATCGCGACGACGGTGCCGCCGATGAACAGGCCGCGCCAGTAGTTGGTGTGGGCCTCCTCGCTCGTCGTGCCGCCGATCTCGTGGATCTTCCAGTCCTTGACGTTCGGATCGCGCGTCAGCGTGACCGGGATCGAGGTCTTGTCGTTCGGCGCGACCGTGATGTCCTTCTCGAAGCGCTGGAAGCCGCCGACCTCGATCACGAGGCGGTGCTTGCCGTCGCTGAGGTTCGGGATCGGGAGGCGACCGTTGGCGATCGTGCCCCTCTCCTCGCCGTCGATCTTCACGGTGCCGCCGTCGGCGCCCTCGGTCGAGACCTCGATGACGACGGTGCCGAGGTTGCTCTCGTCGACCAGCGTCGAGTAGCGCTTCTTGGCCCACGCGCCGAGCTTGACGGTGTCGGCGGCGTCATTGGTCGGCAGCAGCTGGTTCGGCAGCGTGCGCTCGCGCGTCTTCGTGTTGACGTTGAGGAGCGTGAGGCCGACGACGTAGTTGGCACCCTCCTTGCGGATGTTGCCGTAGATCATCCACGATGCGCCGATCGCGCTGCCGATCGGCGCCATGCACGACGGCAGCTCGGTGTCGCACGACTGCATGAGCTTTTCGTCGACGAGCTCCTTGTCGGAGTTCGGGGCGATCTCGTACTTGCCCGAGCCGGCACGGGCGCGGACGCGGAGCTGATCGGTCAGCTCCTTGGCGATCACGGTGGTCTGCGCATCGAGCGAGGCCCCGCCCGGGTTGAGCACCTCGAGCCCGAGGATCGCGATCTTCGGTTTGGCCAGGGCCGGGGCACTGCCCATCGCGAAGAGCACGAGGCAAGTCAATGAAACGGCTCGGATCATGGGCGCGCCGAAAGTATACACGAGGTCCGGCCGCGATACGCTAGACCTGCCAATGCGGACCCTCTCGGCGCGGATCCTCCTCGGCTTCGCCGCGCTGACCATCACGTTCGCCGTGATCACCGCCACGGTCGTCCGCAACATGGGCGACGTCGAGGACGAGATCGTCCTCATCGGCAAGGGCTTCGTCCCGCTCGCCCTGGTGTCCAAGGACCTCGCGCGCAAGCAGGAGGACCTGCGGGCGTACGTCGAGGAGCGGTTCCAGGACGAGTCCAACCCGACGATCGCGAAGCGGACCCTCAACCGGCTGTGGAGCGCGCGCAACCGGGCGGTCGGCGACACGATCGCCATCCTCGACAAGCTCGACCAGCAGATCGAGGTCGATCCGCGCCAGTTCCGGTTCACCCGGCCAAAGCTCGACGCGCTTCAGAAGGACGTTCAGGAGACGTCTCCCTACTACGAGCAGCTGGTCGCGACCCCGCCGATCGGAGCTCCCGATACGTTCGATGACAAGCACCGCGTCGCGCTCGCGCAGCTCCAGCAGCTCCGCGTGCTCGAGCGGCAGATCCTGAACAAGACCAACCGGCTCGCCGAGGACCTCGCGGCGCGGGTCGAGCACATTACCCCCGAGCTCGAGGCCGCCGGGCACACGGTCCGGCTGCGCACGATCTACCTCGGCGGCGTCACGATCCTGCTCTCGCTGCTGATCACGATCTGGGTGGTGATCACGCTGCGGCCGCTCCGCCGGCTGCGGATCGCCGCGCGCCAGATCGCCGCCGGCGACTACGCGAGCCGGATCGCCGAGCGCGGCCCGGCCGAGGTCGCCGATCTCGCGCGCGAGTTCAACTCGATGGGGCGCGCCGTCGAGGAACGCGAGCGCGAGCTGGTCCGCTCGGAGCGGCTCGCCGCGGTCGGCAAGATGGCCGCGATGATCACGCACGAGGTCCGCAACCCGCTGTCGTCGATCGGGCTCAACACCGAGCTGCTCGAGGAGGAGCTCGACGGCAACGCCGAGGCCAAGGCGCTGTGCCGGGCGATCACCCACGAGGTCGATCGGCTGACCGCGATCACCGAGGAGTACCTCGCGTTCGCGCGCCTCCCGAAGCCCAAGATCGCGCCCGAGGCGGTCAACGGGATGATCGAGGCGCTCGCCCAGTTCGTGCGCGAGGACCTCGCGAAGAAGCAGGTCGTGCTGACCACCGAGCTCGGCACCGAGGATCCGGTCGCGCTGGTCGACGCCGCCCAGCTCCGCCAGTGCCTGATCAACCTGGTGCGCAACGCGTCCGAGGCGGTGTCGGGGAAGACCGGTGGTCGCATCACGTTGCGGACGCACCGCACCGGCGATCGGGTCGCGATCGAGGTCGAGGACGATGGCGTCGGCATCCCGGCCGATCTGCTCCCGAAGCTGTTCGACCCGTTCTTTTCGACCAAGGAGGGTGGCAGCGGCCTCGGGCTCGCGCTGACCAAGCAGATCGTCAAGGATCACGGTGGCGACCTCGAGGTCACCAGCACCGTCGGTCGAGGTACGACCTTCACCGTGAGCGTCCCGGCCGCCGCATGACGATCAGTTGCGATCTCCGCGGAACCGTTGGATCATAGCGCTGCCTCACGATGCCAACCGCGGACGAAAAGCGAATCGATGACCGCGAGCCGGTCATGCTCTTCGTCGAGTACGACGGCGCCGATGATCTGATCGGTGACTTCACCGAGAACCTGTCGACCGGCGGCACGTTCGTGTCGACGACGCGCCCGCTGCCGATCGGCACCCGCGTCCAGCTGGTGCTGTCGTTCCCCGGCCTGCTCGAGCCGATCTCGATCGAAGGTGTCGTGCGCTGGCACCGCACCGAGGAATCCGACGAGGGCGGCGCCGGCGCCGGGCTGCAGTTCGAGCCCGGTCCCGGTCGCGACGCGCTCGCCACGATCGTCGAGCGGATCCGCCGCAACGATCCGCGCACGGTGTCGCGGCTGTTCAAGGTGCTCGTGGTCGAGGACAACCGGCACGTCGCCGCGCTGATCCAGGACGGCCTGCGCGGCTCGTCGCGCCGTGACTTTCACGACAACATCTCGTTCGTGTTCAAGAGCGCGGAGGACGGCCGGGCCGCGGTCGAGATCCTGCGCCGCGAGCAGTTCGACGCGCTGATCATCGACGTCTACCTGCCGGTCCTCGACGGGCCCAAGGTGATCGCGCAGTGTCGCACCGAGCTCGGGCTCGCCGATCTCCCGATCATCGCGGTGTCCGCCGGTGGCGACTCCGCGCGCAAGAGCGCGCTCGCCGCGGGCGCCAACATCTTCCTCGACAAGCCGATGCGCCTGCGCCAGGTGATCGACACGATCCAGCGCTTGCTGATGGCGTGATGCTGCGCCTCGCGACCACGCTCGCGCTCGTGTCGGCGTGCTACGCGCCGAACCCGAGCGACTGTGCCTACTCGTGCGCGAACGACGTCGGCTGTCCGTCGGGCCTGACGTGCAACGCCGGCATGTGCCGCGCGGCCGGCGCGAGCGGCGCGTGCGGCGCGACCACCGACGCCCCGATCGGCGACGGTCGCATCGACGCGGTCGCGTTCGACGCGCCGACGACATGCACGCTCGACGACATCCTGTTCGTCAACATCGCGCGCAACGATCTCGCGAGCCCGTCGAGCGCCTGGACGATCAGCGCTGGGCAGACCTACGACACCGACACCGGCATCGGTACCGGCACGATTCCGCCGAGCAAGAAGATCGGGAACGTGCGGCTGATCTACGTCACCAGCTTCACGGTCCCGAGCACGCGGACGCTGACGATCACCGGCAGCTTGCCGCTCGTGATCGCCGCGCAGACCACGATGGACGTGAAGGGCGGCATCCGGTGGACGCCGTTCCACGGGACCGACACCGCCGGCAACTGTCCCGCGATCTCGACACCCGGCGTCGGGACCTGCGGCGGCGGTGGTGCGGCCGGCGGGACCGGCGGCACGATCGGCGGCGCGGGGGGCGACGGCACCGGCCCGGTCGCGACCATGTTCGGCGCTGGCACACCGTCCGCGGGTGGCCAGGCCGGGATGTCCAAGGAGGCGGCGAACGTCGAGCCGCTGTCCGAGGGCTGCCAGGGCGCAGCCGGGCCGACGAACAACGGCGGTGGCGGCGGTGGTGGACTCGAGCTCGTCGCGCCGTCGATCGCCGTGACCGGCGCGATCAGCGTCGCCGGCGGTGGCGGCGATCAAGGTTCGAGCGATCCGACGTGCCCGCTGCCGGGCGCCGGTGGTGGTGCTGGCGGTGGGCTCGTGTTGAACGCCTGCTCGGTCACGACGTCGATCGGATCGCTGCTGTGCGCGTCGGGTGGTGGCGGCGGTGGTGGTGGCACGGCGGCACCGGGGAACCCCGGCCACGGCGCGAACGGCGACGCCGCGCCGGCGCAGGGTGGGCAGCCGTTCGGATGTGGCGGCGGCACCGGTGGCGCGCCCGGTGGCAGCACGAACAAGGGTGGCGATGGCGCCACGTTCGTCGGGCGCGGTGAGGTCGGCGGCTCGGGTCAAACCGTGCAAGCCGAAGCCGGTGGCGGTGGTGGTGGCGGCACCGGTCGGATCCGGATCGAGGCCGGCTTCATCCAGCACCGCGGGATGTCGACGCCCGCCGCGTCGACGAACTGATATCCTCGAGGCGATGAGTCGCTTCGCACTGATCGTGATCGCGCTCACGTCGGCGTGCTATTCGCCAACCCCGGGCGACTGCGCGTACTCGTGCGCGAATGCCGTCGGGTGTCCCGCGGGACTGTCGTGCAACGCCGGCATGTGCCGCGCCGCCGGCGCCACCGGCGCGTGCGCGATCGGCGATGGCGGCAACCACGACGGCCGCGAGATCGACGCGCTCGCGTTCGATGCGCCGACGAGCTGCGGGCTCGACAACATCACGTACATCAACGTCACGCGCGCGAACATGAACTCGCCGGGCGCGGCGTGGACGGTGAGCTCGAACCAGACCTACGACACCGATACCGGCGCGAGCACCGGCGGCGCACCGCCGATCGGTCGACTCAACGGCGGCACCACCGGCCCGCGCTTCATCCTCGTCAGCGCGTTCTCGATGGATCCGACGAAGCGACTGACGATCAGTGGCAGCACGCCGCTGATCATCGCGTCGACGACGAAGATCGAGGTCCAGGGCACGATCAAGTGGGCACCGTTCAAGGGGATCGACATCTACGGGAACTGCCCGAGCCCGTCGGGCAACGGCCAGGGCAGCTGTGCGACTGGCGGCGGCGCTGGCGGGACCGGTTCGACGCTCGGTGGCGTCGGTGGCGCCGGCGGCACCGCGACGGCCACATTCGGGCTTCCCGATGCCGGGATTGGCAGCAACGCCAGCGCCGGCGGCACACCCGGAATGACCCTGCAGGACGGCACGCTCTCTGGATCCGGGTTCAGCGGTGGCTGTCAGGGCGGCGCGGCCGGGGCGATCGCCAACGGTGCCGGTGGCGGCGGTGGCGGTGGGCTCGAGCTGGTCGCGCCATCGGTCGTGATCTCCGGTGGCGTCAGCGTCGCTGGCGGCGGCGGCGATCCCGGCGCGACCGCCTCGTGCGCGATCGGCGGCGCCGGTGGCGGTGCCGGTGGCGGCCTGTTGATCGACTCGTGCGCGGTGTCGACGCTGCAAGGCTCCGTGCTCTGTGCGGCCGGTGGTGGTGGTGGTGGCGGCGGTTCGGTGGCGGGCTCGCCCGCGACGAAGGGCCTGAACGGTGATTCGGGCCCCGGCCTCGGAAGCGAGCCGTTCGGCTGCAACGGCGGCAACGGCGGTATGGGTGGCGTCGTCGGCAACGGCGGTGGCAACGGTGGTGGCCTGATGAACCCCGGAGCTCCCGGCGGGTCTCCCAACACGACCATGTTCCCCGGCGGTGGCGGTGGTGGTGGCGCCGGTCGGATCCGGGTCAGCGCGGGCTACTTCCAGAGCAAGGGGCTCGTCAACCCGCGCGCCGTGCCGTAGCTACAACTTCGCCTTCAACTCGATCACCTCGGCGTTCTCGGGCTCGGTCTTCATCGCGAGCGCGAGCGCGACCTTGGCATCCGCCTTCTTGCCGAGCGCGAGCAGCGCGCGCGCGCGACCGAGGTGCACGAGCGCCGGCCGCCGCGGCTCGGGCTTGACGAGCAGCGCGCTGTCGAACGTGAACAGCGCCTTTTGGCCGTCGTTGAGGTTCAGGTATGCCTTGCCGAGCGCGAGCAGGACTTCGGGATCCGACGGCGCGATGAACGTCGCCATCTCGCCGTACTGGCGGACCTTGGCCCACTTGCCGAGCTTGCCGTACTCGGCGATCAGTTCCTTGAGCGGCGAGAGCTCCATCTGCTCGAGGAACGCGTAGTGCTCGAGCTCGACGAGCGCCTTCTGCGGCTGGTTCTCCTTCTTGAACAGCTTGGCGAGCTCCTCGTAGGGATAGCTCTTCTCTGGATCGAGCTTCTTCGCCGCGCACAGCTGCTTCTCGACCTCGGCGAGATCGTTGTCGCCCTCGGCGATCTGCGCGAGGCGCGTGCGCAGGTCGTAGCTGTCGTGCCCGTCGGACGCGAGCCCGACGTAGAGCGCCTTGGCCTTGGGCAGGTCGCCGGTGTGCATCAGGATCTCGGCCTGGATGTAGCGCGCGATCGGTTGCTTGCCGTCGAGCGCGAGGGCCGCGGCGACCGCCGTGGCGGCCTTCTCGGCATCGCCGGCGTAGAGGTAGCCGAGCGCGATGTTCGCCTTCGCGTTGGCGTCCTTGGGATGTGCGTCGGCCGCGATCTCGAGCTTCGTGAGGTCGTCGAAGCCGCGCTTGGGCAGCGCGAACGTGCCCTTGTACGCGGCGAGCCGGATCTCGAGGTACTTGTGAAAGTCGGAGTCGAGCTGCGCGATCGTCTTGCCGGTGATCGTCTGGAGCACCTCGGCGGACTCCTTGCCCTTGCCGAACAGCTTCAACCCCTCGACGATCTTCGGGAAGCCGTAGGTGTTCGCGAGGTACTCGATCGTCACCGCCGACTGGAAGTACGCGACGACGACCGCGTTGGTGTCGGGCTGCATGAACTCGCTGTTGAGATCGCCGATCGACGGCAGCGTGTTGTTCGCCATCGCGTTGTAGAGATCGGCGTCGTTCTCGCGCCGCCACTCGGGCCGCGCGATCAGCGTCTCGTATTCGGAGAGGCCCTCGGTGTACCAGCGCGGCACGCGCGAGTTCGACAGCTGGATCGCGAACACGTGGCCGAGCTCGTGCCAGGTCACCATGCCCCAGTTGATGTCGCCGGTCGCCGGTGACATCGCGGTGATGACCTGGCCGAAGCACACGCCCAGCGCGCCGAGATCGGGGAGCCCGACGGTCCGGATGCCGTAGTCCTCGCGATCGGCGTAGAGCTCGAGCGTGACCGGGAGCTTCGGAGTGAAGCCGTAGCGCGACACCATGTTCGCGAACGCCCGCTCCATCGTCGGCTCGAGGTAGCGCGAGAACACCGCCTTCTCCTCGTTGGCATATCGGATCCGGAACGACTTGGTCGTCTGGATCGAGTACTCCTTCGGGATCGTCTCGGTGAACAGCCGGAGCGTGTTGTACGCACGCACGTTGTACTTGTCGCCGGCCCGCGCCTTCTGGATGAGCTCGATGCCCTCCTTCTCCATCCCCATGCGGAGGTAGCCCAGGCCCGCGCCCGCCATCGCCTCGTAGTAGTCGGGCAGGAGCTTCACGGCCTCCTTCTCGAGCTCGATCGCGGCGACGTAGCGGTGCTCGCGCTCGGCCGAGCGAGCGACGATGCGATACAGCCGCGCGTACTTGGGGTTGATCGCGAACGCCTTCTTGCGCTCGGTGTCGTAGCCCGCGGTGTCGTCGCGCAGCCACGCGATCGTCGCCTTCAGCGCGAGCGCCTCGACGTCGGTCGCGTCGACCGCGAGCACGTCGTCGAGCGTCTTCTGCGCGACGGCCCACTGGTTCTGGTCGATCTCGATCGACGCCCGCGCCTTGAGGGCGCGCACGTTCTTCGGGTTCACCGCGAACGCGGCGGCGAGGTGGTGGCGCACCGCCGCGAGGTCGTACGACGTCTCGAGGATGACGTCCGCCATCGCCGCGTGCGCGTCGGGGTGGTTCGGGTTGATCTTGAACACCTCCTCGAGCGTCTGCTCGGCGACCGGCGCCGAGTACTTCTGGAGAAACAGGTCGGCCCACTCGACGCCGGCGTCGGTCAGCTGCGGCTGCGCCTTCAAGGCCGCGTTGAACGAGTCGTTCGCGAGCTCGAACTGCGACGTGTAGCGCGCGGCGACCGCGAGCTGCACGAGCTGGATCGGATCGTCGAGGTCGAGCTTGCGCGCGTCGTACTCGTGGATCGTGAGATCGAACAGCACCTTGGCATCGACCAGCTCGCCCTGCGCGAACCGCAGCCGGCCGAGCTCGGTGCGCACCGCGCGATCGTCGGGCTTGTCCTTGTAGAGCGCCTCGAGATCCTTGCGCGCCTCGACGATCTTGCCACCCGCGCGCCGGATCTCGGCGTACACGATCCGCGCCTCGACCCCGGCCGCGTCCTTGCCGATCGCCACGGGCTTGATGGTCGCTTCTGCCCCACTCAGATCGCCGAGCACGAGCTGCGCGCGCGCCGCGAGAATCTTGGCCGCGGTCTTGTCGCTGCTGCTGGCCTTGCCGAGCTCGGTCAGCGCGGTCTTGTAGTCACCCGCGATGTACTTGTCGCGACCGGTCGTGAGGTCCGCAAACGCGGGGAGCGCGAACGTCGCGATCGCGGTCGTGACGACCGCGCCCGCGATCCACTTGGGGCACATGCCCTGAACATTACATGTCCGGCCCTCACCTGCTATCGTGGTCCCGTGGCCGCCGCCCCCAAGGAACCTGCCGCGACGGCGCAGGGCATCTACGTGTCGTACGATGCCTTCTTGAAGCAGGCGATCCGCGAGTACTACGACCGCGGCTGGAAGACCCGCAAGGGCAACTTCATCGCGCTGCTCATCGCCGCGGGCCAGACCTCGTTCGCGCTCGCCAAGGACTCGGTCGTCAGCGGCGACGGCGCCAAGAAGGCCGCGGTCGGCGCCGGCCTCGCGGTCGCGCTCCGGATCGGGCTGCGCTACGCGATCGGCGGGCCGCTGTCGATGGTGCTCGGGCTCGCGGCCGGCGCCTCGATGGTCGCGTACTTCATCCGCAACCAGAAGGACATCGTGAAGAAGGTGACCGTCTACAAGAAGACGATCGCCGACGGCGAGAAGAAGTACGAAGAGGTGCAGGCGGGGTGGCGTGATGGGAAGCACCAGATCACCGACCGCAACCTCATGATCGATGGACTGATGAAGCAGTTTGTCACGCAAGTCGACGACGCGTGAAGCTCGCCCTGCTCGTCGTCGCGTTGCTCGTCGGGACCGCGCACGCAGACAGCCGCCGGGTGATCGGCGTGCTCGACATCAAGGTCGAGGGCATCCCGTCCGACATCGCGCAGCAGTTCCAGACCAGCCTCGAGGCGCAACTCGACAGCAAGCGCTACTGGCTCGTGCCGCGCGCGAAGGTCAAGGAGCGCATGATCCCGTCGAGCCGGTGGACCGACGGCTGCACGATCGGCAAGTGCCTGTTCGACGTCAAGACGCAGACCGGCGCCGAGATCGTGTTGGTCGCCGCGCTGTCGGGCTCGGGCACCAGCTTCGGCTATGTCGTCACGCTGATCCGCACCGACGTCGGCGAGGTCGTCGCCCAGCAGTCCGATCGCTGCGACGTCTGCACGCTCAACGAGGTGATGACCAACGCGACGCTCGCGACGATCCAGCTGATCAACGCGATGCCCGATCAGCTGCCCGATCGCGAGGCGGAACGCCACGCCGCGGTCTCGCTCGCGGTGCAGCCGCTCAGGTCCGAGCTGATCGCGACGCGACACGCGAAGAAGCGCGCCGGCCTCGTGCTCTGCGTCGCCGGGCTCGTCGTCGGGGGCGTCGGTGCCGCGCTGTACTTCAACCACGACAAGCCCGGCTACCTCGCCACCGCCGCGCTCGGCGGTGGATTTCTTGTCGGTGGGCTCACGGTCCTGACGTTTTAGCGATCACACGACTGGTCGGACCAGGTAGGTTGCGCGGACATGCGCGCGCTCGTTGCCGTCACGATCCTCGTCGGCTGCACTCCGCAGCCACCGACCAAGCCGCTGCTCGCGATCCCGGGCGATTCCGCCGCGGGCGAGTTCTACGACACGCCGTTCCCCACCGATCTGCGGCGCAAGCCCGACGGCACGCTCGATCTGTCGGAGTTCCCGACCAACAGCCTGATCGTCGACACCTACCGCCAGGCCGCCGAGGTGCTCGACGGGTTCGGCAAGAACCAGCCGATCTTCACGCGCTTCACCGATCAGCTCGATCCCGGATCGCTGCCAACACCGGCGGACTCGATGACGGACAACGCCAGCGTGTTCCTCGTCGACCTCGCCGGCAAGAAGACGCCGATCGTCGCGACGTTCTACCCCGAGGCGACGCTCACGATCGGCATCGATCACCTCGTCGTCCGGCCGTATCCCGGATTCCCGCTCGACGACGGCACGCAGTACGCGCTCGTGATCACCACGAAGGTGCACGACATCTACGGCGATCCGATCGTGGCCGCCGATGGCTGGAACGCGATCTCGGGAAGCGGCGGCAGCGCGACGACCGCCGACGCGCGCGCGGTCTACCAGCCGCTGCTCGACGCGCTCGACGCCGGCACGCTCGGCATCGCGCGCAAGGACGTCGCGGTCGCGACCGTGTTCACGACGCAGCACGCGACCTCGATCCTGCCCGCGATCCGCCTCGGCGTGTACGGCGCCGCGGCCCCGGTCGCGACCTCGGTCGTCGCGGGCACCAAGATGAACCCGGCGTGGAAGGAGTTCACCGGCAGCTACGTCGCGCCGAACCTCCAGCTCGGCGACGTGCCGTATCGCACCACCGGCGGCAACATCGTCGTCGGTGCCGACGGCGCGGCCGTCGTGCAGCGCATGGAGACGATGCGGTTCTCGCTCACCGTGCCGGTCGCCGCGCCGCCCACTGCCGGCTATCCGGTCGTGATCTACTCGCACGGCACCGGCGGCGACTTCGAGTCGTACGTGTCCGACGGCACCGGCACCCGGCTCGCGCAGGCCGGCATGGCGACGATCTCGACCGATCAGGTGCTGCACGGCCCGCGCAACCCGGGCGGCGATCCCGAGATCGACTTCTTCAACTTCTCGAACCCGCTCGCCGCGCGCGACAACGCGCTCCAGGGCGCGGCCGACGCGTTCTCGCAACACCGGCTGATCGCGAGCCTGCAGGCCGCGGTGCCCGGCGCGCCGAAGTTCGATCTGACCAAGGTCTACTTCTTCGGTCACTCGCAGGGCGGCGCGACCGGACCCGGATTCGTCGCGTTCGAGCCCGACCTCGACGGCGCGGTGCTGTCCGGGACCGCGGGCCTCCTGACGCTCGGCCTCCTCAACAAGACCCAGCCGCTCAACATCCCCGATCTCCTGACGACGCTCCTGCGCGACGATCCGGTCAACGTCGACAACCCGTCGATCGGCCTCGTCCAGATGTGGATGGAGCGCGCCGATCCGATCAACTACGCGCCGCTCATGGTTCGCCACCCGGTCGCCGGCCTCGCGCCGCGCAACATCTTCCAGACCGAGGGCTACACCGATCACTACGCGCCGAACCCCGGCATCGAGGCGTTCGCGACCGCGCTCGGCGCCGACATCGCGCTCGTGCCGGATCACGAGGACGTGCTCGGGGTCACGCTGAACGGTGGCAAGACGCTCGCGACGCCGATCGCCCACAACGCCGGCACCGCGACCTGCGTGCTCGCTCAGTTCAAGGCGCCGTCGGGGGACGATGGCCATTTCGTGGTGTTCGACGTCTCGCTCGCGAGCCACCAGGCCGCCGAGTTTCTCGGTTCGCTGGCCCGGACCGGGACGGCCACGGTAGTCTCGCAGTAACGACATGGCGCGGAAGAAGCTCGGGGAGATGTTGATGGAGGCCGGGCTCCTGACGGAGACCGGGTTGCGCGCGGCGCTCGTCGAGCAGAAGCGCTGGGGTGGCTCGCTCGGCCGCACGCTCGTCGAGATGCGCCAGGTCGCGGAGGAGGAGCTCGTCGCGGTGCTGTCGCGCCAGCTCGGGCTCGAGAGCGTCGATCTCGACAAGCTCACCATCCCCAAGCACGTGCTCGACCTCGTGCCCGGCGAGCTCGCGCAGAACTACTCGCTCGTGCCGTTCGGGCAGCAGATGAAGTTCCTCGATGTCGCGATGGCCGATCCGACGAACCTCGGGATCATCGACGAGCTCCGCATCCGCACGCAGCTCAACATCCGGCACTACCTCGCCGGTCCCAAGATGATCGAGCGGGCGCTCGCCCGGTGCTACGGGCGTGGGTTCTCGGCGGTGCACAGCCGCGCCGAGGTCCCGCTTCACGGCTCGATCGATCTCGAGACGCCGTCGCCTGCCGAACATCCCGCCGAGCTCACGTTCGCCGAGGCGGCGCCGGCCGAGAACCTGCGGCCCTACCCGCGCACGACCTACAGCCCGGTCTCGGTGTCGCCGCGAGGCGCCGAGATCGATGCGCTGCAGGAGCGCATCTCGCAGCTCGAGGCCCTCGTCCATCGCGACGAGGAGGTCCTGCGCAAGCTGCTCGGGCTGCTCGTCGAGAAGGGCATCGCGTCGCGCGAAGAGATCCTCGCCCGCCTCGGGTAGTGGGTGCGCGGACGCGCTCGTCGAGCAACGCGCGCACGGCGTGAAGCTTCGTCTCGGTGCGGCGCGCAGGTCCGCGTGGTGGTCCGCGACTTGCTCGTTCTATCTGCATGCATCGATTCACTTATCTGACTCTGCTTCTCGGCGCTTGCTCGGGTTCCTCGAGCAGCTCCAGCGCCACCACCCAGGCCGAATACGACGACAGCGCGCAGGCCATCGGCTCGACGACGGCGAGCAACACCGGCGGCGGTGATGTCGCCGCGATGGGCGATGTCGTCGTGATCGCGAGCGGCACGCTGCCGCTCGGGCTCGCGCTGTCCGCGAACGGGCACGTCGATGGCTCGCGCCTCGGCGTCAACGTCGACTACGCGATCGCGTGCACCGACGCGCACGGCCAGGCGCTGCCGCTGTGCGGCGACCCGACCGACAAGGTCGATGCCACGCTCGCGATCGATGGCAACCTCGCGACGCCCGGCGTCGACGCGTCGCTGACGCGCACGGGCCACTGGACGGTGACCGGCCTGCAGGGCGACACCGCGACGTTCGCTGGCACCTCGCGCTTCGACTTCGGCGCCACGGTCCGCTCGATCTTCCGCCCCGGTGACGTGTCGACCTACACGTTCGCGTACGACGCGAACTACGATGCGGTCGCGTACACGACGGCGACCAAGCAGACCATCGGTGGCTCGGCGAGCTTCGAGGTCTCGGGCAAGCACACCGTCAGCGGCAGCACGACCAGCGAGCGCACGTTCGGCGTGCATGCCGACCTCGCGTTCCACGCCGATCACACGGCGACGTTGCTGCTCGATGGCACGCAGACCTACACGGTCGATCTCGCGACCGGCGCCGTCGTTCACGTGAGCAACTAAGGGACGTGCTCGATCGGCCCGATCGTGGCGAACGTCAAATTCGCCACGGTCGCGTGCTCGAGGCGCAGCCAGGTCGCCGAGCGCGCGATACTCGAGATCCGGACCTCGTCGAGCATGCCGGCCAGCGCGCGCGTGCTGTTCGACTCGAAGTTCTGGCCGAAGACGACGGCCGCGTTGTTGGTGTCGAGCGTCAAGACGCTGGTGGCGTGATCGAGGTTGCCGTCGACGTAGAGCGACTTGGTGCCGCCGCCGATCGTCACGGCGACGTGGTGCCAGACGCCGTCGTCGACCACCGCCGTGCCGAACATCTCCGCGGCGAGCCCACCCGAGTCGGTCGCGAACGAGAGCTGCCGGGTGGCCGCCGCGCGATGCACCCGCCAGGTCGAGTCGCCCTTGCAGACCAGGCACTCGAGGCCCTTGGTGAACCCGGCGACGTTCATCCACAGCGACACCGTCATCGCGGTCGTGAACGTGAAGCCACCGACGCCCTGCAGCTGCAGCGCGTCCGTCGTGCCGTTGAACTGGCGTGCGATCCCGATCGCGCCCGCGACCGCGAGCGGGTTCGATGACGACACGAGGCCGAGATGACCGTTGCCGGTCGCGTCACCGAAGTCGGTGAGGTGGTGGACGCTGACGTCATCGGACCACAGCGTCGTCGTCGGCGCGGTCGCGGTCTTGTTGCCGTAGTACATCCAGATCACCGGCCGCGGCGCGGAGGCCAGCGGCAGGTCGACGCCGACCCAGATCGACGCGCCCGACGCGCCGTAGGTGTCGATCTCGTACGGCAGCAGCGTGACGCCGTCGGAGGCGATGAACCGGACATCGGCGCCGGTCGCCGTGATCTCGCTGACGTCGACATCGCCGACGCCGATCCGCACGAGGACCGGGAACTTCGCCAGCGGCTCGGTCACGCCGGTGGTGTCGAGCGTGATCGAGCTGCGGCGAGTCCAATCCGTTTTCCACCACGCCACCGCCGTCGCGTCGACCGCGCCCTCGCGAGAGGCGTCGTTGGCGTCTTGTGGCGCGCCGAAGTCGTGCACGCCGAGGATCGCGTTGCAGCCCGCGAGCACCAGCACCAGGCCGAGCGCGCGCATCCGACGAGTCTACTCCTGATCGCCGCCCTTCAGGTGATGTCGCTTGAGGAGCTCGCGGAGGTGGTAGCGGGTGAGACCTGCTTCCTGCGCGCTCCGCGTGATGTTCCCGTCGTTGCGGATCATCAGTTGCTGCAGGTACGCGATCTCGAACGCGTCGACCACGGTCTGCTTGGCCTGCTTGAAGCCGAGCCCCGCCTTCAGGAGCGCGGCATCGAACCGCGCCGGGCCGGTCTGCTCGGGCATCTCGACGCCGGCGAGGTGCGCCGCGGCACGCTGCGCCGAGAGCAGCCCGGCCTGCGCGAGGTCGTGCGACACGATCACCGACGGGCCCATCTCGCGGCCGAACACGAGGTCGCTGCGCGTGATCACCGGGCCATCCGACAGCGCGGCCGCGCGCTCGACGACGTTGCGCATCTCGCGGACGTTGCCGGGGAACGCGTGCGACACCATCGCGGCCATCGCGTCCT
Source organism: Haliangiales bacterium (assembly GCA_038321315.1). Lineage (GTDB taxonomy): Bacteria > Myxococcota_A > Polyangia > Haliangiales > Haliangiaceae > JABFXX01. The sequence goes on from JBBQEX010000100.1 coordinate 20,974, forward strand.
GGCCCCACGACATCGTCATGCCGCGGCGCGAGGCGACCTCGCGGAGGAAGTGGTTCGCGAGGCCCGGGATGTCCTCGCGACGCTCGCGCAGCGGCGGGAGCTCGACGTGGACGACCGAGAGCCGGAAGTAGAGATCCTCGCGGAACGTGCCCTTGTTGACCTCCTCGCGAAGATCGCGATTGGTCGCCGCGAGCACGCGGACGTCGACCTTGTGCATCTTGTCGCCGCCGACGCGCTTGATCTCGCGCTGCTCGAGCACGCGCAGGAGCTTGGGCTGCAGGGTGACGTCGAGCTCGCCGATCTCGTCGAGGAAGATCGTGCCGCCGTTCGCCTGCATGAAGCAGCCGTCGTGCTGGTTGACCGCGCCGGTGAAGCTGCCCTTCTCGTGGCCGAACAGCGTCGACTCGATCAGCTCGCGCGGGATCGAGCCGCAGTCGAGCACGACGAACGGCTTGCTCTTCCTGCCGCTCGCGTTGTGGAGCGCGCGCGCGACCATCTCCTTGCCGGTGCCGGTCTCGCCGGTGATGAGGCAGGTCAGCTCGCTCGGCGCGACCTTCTCGAGGTGCGCGAAGATCTCGCGCATCGCCGGTGAGGCGCCGAACATCGCGTCGAAGCGATCCTTCTTGGACAGCTCGATCTCGACGACATCCTGCGTGGTCTGGAACTGAATGTTCGTGTGGCCGATCCGGAACGTCGTGCCGGGGCGCAAGAACACGTCGCGAATGCGAAGGTCGCCGACGAAGATCCCGTTGCGCGAGTTGAGATCGCGGAGGCGGTAGCCGTCGTCGCGCGCCGAGACCTCGAAGTGCGTCCCCGAGACAGCTTTGTCCTGCACGACCAGGTCGCTGATGATGCTTCGGCCACCGGTAACGCGGGGCTTCGTGATCTCGATCTCGCGTCCTTGATCCGGCCCGTTGGTGACGACGAGCTTGCCCTT
>JBBQEX010000101.1:0-21847 GCA_038321315.1 Haliangiales bacterium
CCGGTGCTCCCCTTCGAGCCCGGGCCCGCCCCCCCCCCCGCAACTCGGAAAAGCGTCCCCAATTCACAGGGGCAGCGTGAAGCTCAACTTGGTGATCTTGCCGGCGTAGATCGTGACCGACTTGGTCGTCGTGGGGTGCGTGGGGTTCTTGAACGTCAGCGTGTAGGCGCCCGCGGGCAGCGGCAGGTCGGCGAACGGCGCCTCGCCGATCTTCTTGCCGTTCGAGAACACCTCGCTGTACGGCGTGGTGCGGACGCTGAGCTTGCCCATCAGGTTCTGCACCGGATGCGCGCCGGGGATGCGCTTGCCGAACACGATCTCCTGGTTGACGTGCTCGGTCGCGATCAGCTCGACGGCGCGCGTCTCGGGCTCCCAGCCGGGGAGCGTCGCGACGATCTTGTGCTTGCCGGCGGGCAGGGCGAACCGCGCCGGTGACACGCGCGCCTGATCGCCGATCGTCACCATCGCGCCATCGGGCCGCGTGTGGACCTCGAGCAGCGTCGTGGCGACCGGCGCGATCGTCGGCTCGAACGCGTCGATCGGAGGCGGTGGCGGAGGAGCGTCGGGCTCGGCGGCATCGACGAGGATCGCGGTCACGATCGGCGCGACATCGATCCGGCGCGCGTCGATCGAGCCGACCACCGGCGTCGCGGCACACGAGCGCGCGATCACCGCGACGAGGAACGACACCAGCGTGATCGACGCGAGCGCCGTCCCGACGACGAGCGCGCGCGGTGGTCGGCGCCGTGCCGCCGTCGCGTCGACCGGCTGCGGACCCGGATAGGCGCTCAGCGGCGCGACCGCCATCGTCGGGATCGCTCCCGGGTTTGCCATCGGCGTCGGGCGCGGCCCGCTGCGCACGATCGTCTCGTTGATGTCGAGCGAGCCGTCGTCGGCCACGATCGTCGCCGTCGGCTTGGCGGTCACCTCGTCGGCCGCGTCGCGGGGGGCGTCGATCGTCTTGTGACCCGGCCGGAGCGTCGGCTCGTCGAGGTCGTCGTCCATCATCGTCGCGTCGTCGGCGCGCGCGATCGTCTCCTGGTGGTCGAACGGGTCGTCGAGCGCCGGCTGGATGCGCGACGCGGCGATCAATGACATCGGCGTGATCACGCCGGGCGGCGTCACCGCACGCTGCTTCTTCTTCTGCGGCATGCCGGCCTCGGTGCCGACCACCGTGCCGGGCGCGACGACCGTGCCGGGCGCGACGTTCGTGCCACCACCCGGCGGCATCGCGGCCTGCGGACCGGTGACGTCGCGCGGGAACCGGGCGCGCACCCAGGTCGCCAGGTGCATCGGCGTCGCGAGTTCGGGCGACGACTTGATGAACGACTCGAGCGCCTGCGCGAGGTCCGAGGCGGTCGCACGATTCTCGCGCTTGGTCTCGAGCGCCCAGGTGATCGCCTTGGCGAGTTCCGGTGGCGTCGCCGGCGCGACCTGGGTGATCGAGGGCAGCTTGCCATCGCGGATCGCGCGCATCGCGTCGATCGCGTCGCCACGCGGCACGATCGGCTTGCCGGTCAGCAGCTCCCACAGCACGATGCCGAGCGAGAACACGTCGCTGCGTCCGTCGAGCGGCGCGGCGATCGTCTGCTCGGGCGACATGTACGCGTACTTGCCCTTCACCTGCCCGGGGTTCGTGAGCTGGTTGTTCGCGGTCGCCGCCTTCGCGATCCCGAAGTCGCACAGCTTCACGATGCCGTCGTACGACACCATGATGTTCGCCGGCGAGACGTCGCGATGGACGAGGTTGACCGGCTGACCGTTCGACGCGGTCAGGCTGTGCGCGTAGTGCAGGGCCGCCGCGGCGTCGGCGCCGAGCCGCGCGATCAGCGTCGGAGACAGCCGCTCGCGCTCGAGCTGCTTGAACAGCTGGCCGGTGTGGACGCCTTCGACGTACTCCATCGCGATGAAGTAGTCGTTGTCGACCTTCCCGAAGTCGTAGATGTGGACGACGTTGGGGTGCGCGAGCTGGGCCGCCAGCTTGGCTTCGCCGAGGAACATCTTGACGAAGTCCGGGGTGTCGGCGAGGTGGGGCAGGATGCGCTTGACCGCGACGCGGCGATCGAAGCCCTCGAGCCCGCGCTGCTGGGCGAGGAACACCTCGGCCATCCCACCGCGCGCGATGCGGCGGAGCAGGACGTACTGACCGAACTTGATGCCGCCGTCGGCGGGCATCCCGTACTCTAGATCGCCCGCGAATTTGCCGCTCCCGGAGAACGTCCTGATCTACAGTCCGCGCATGCGATTTGGGACCTGGCTGCTCGCGACGGCCGCGTTGGCCGGCTGTGCGAACTCGCCTACCTCCGCACCGACCGCGCGCGTCGCCGTCGGTGGGAGCTCGACCCTGTCGCCGCTGTTCGCCCAGGTCGCCGCCGAGACCGGCGTCCCGGCCGAGTTGCTCGCCGCCGTCAGCTTCGTGCGAACCCGGTTCGCGCTGGTCGAGACCGTCGATCGCGAGCACGCTGGTGAATCGCTCGGCATCTTCGGCCTGCCGCGCGCCGAGCTCACCCGCGGCGCCGCGCTCGCCGGCGTGACCGACGACGCCGCGATCCACGACGCGCTCGCCAGCATCCGCGCCGGCGCCGCGCTCTGGCAGGACGCGACCGGCGGCGCCCGCGACCTCGACACCTATCTCGCCATGCTCGGCGGCGGCGAGATCACGACCGTCCTCGCGCGCGGCATCAGCTGGCGCGGCGTGATCGTCGGCGCGCACCGCGAGCTCTCGATCGTGCGCGGTGGCGGCCTCCGTGTCGACGGCGATCACCACGGCACCGAGCTCGTCCCGGCGTCGACCTCGAACTACCAGGTCGCCAGCCGCGGCGTCGGCGACATCGACCACGTCGTCATCCACGACACCGAGGGCAGCTTCGCCGGCAGCGTCAGCTGGTTCCAGGATCCTGCCGCGCAGGTCTCGGCTCACTACGTCACGCGCTCGAGCGACGGCCACATCGTGCAGATGGTCCGCGAGAAGAACATCGCGTGGCACGACAAGTGTTTCAACACGACGACCGTTGGCATCGAGCACGAGGGCTACGCCGCGCATCCGACCGACTGGTACACCGAGCCGATGTACGTCGAGTCGGCCAAGCTGACCGCGTACCTCTGCGACAAGTACACCATCGAGAAAGCGCGCGGCCCGATCGTCGGCCATGGCGATGCGCCCGACTGCTCCGATCACACCGATCCGGGTCCGGGCTGGGACTGGAATCACTACATCGATCTCGTGCGGACCGGCGGCGCGCCGACGTTCGCCGCCAATGGCGTCGAGGTCGATGCGCCGGCGATGATGACGTCGGGCGACCAGGCCACCGTCACGATCCGGCTCACCAACACCGGGAACACGACCTGGGATCTCGACGCGACTCGCCTCGGCACCGCGGTGCCGCAGGATCGCGAGTCGGCGATGTTCGTCGACGGCAGCTGGCTGTCGACGAACCGTGCCGCCGCGGTCGACGCGAGCGTCGCGCCGGGTGGTGTCGGCACGTTCACGTTCCAGGTCGTCGCGCCCGACGTCGCGGTGGAGACCACGCTCGACGAGGCGTTTCAGCCCGTCGAGGAGAGCGTCACGTGGTTCGGACCCGAGGTCCACGTCGTCGTCGATATCGCGCCGGCGCCCGACGCCGGGTCGGGCGGCTGTACCGTGGGTGGTGGATCGTCGGGAATCGCCGTCGGGCTCGCAGGTCTCGCGCTGTGCCGCCGGCGCCGTCGTCGCTAGCACTCGCGATCGTCGCGACGATCGCGGGTTGCAACGACGCGGTCACGCTCACGATCGCGAGCGACCGCCCGATCCCGACCGCGATCGACGCGATCTGTGTCGGGATCGCCGACCGCGAGCTCGCCGGCGGTCACTTCGGCCGGCGCTATCCGATCGCCGCGCTGCCGCAGACGTTGCGGGTCGAGGCCGGTGGCGCGTCCGAGGCGCTCGCGTGGGTGCGCGCCGATCGCGGCGGCGTCCCGGTCGCGCGCGCGGCCTCGACCGTCGCGTTCTCCGACGATGTCACGCTCGGGCTCACCAGCTGCGTCAAGGGTCACGCGGGCGCACCCGCCACGCGCGGTGCGGCGGTCGGACCCGGCGCGGCGCGGCTCGTCGCCTCGCAGGGGCAGGGCGGCACGCTCGTCGTCGCGTTCGGCGCCGCGGGCGTCCAGTTCATCGACGCGGCCAACAACGCCCTCGTCGCGCGCGACGCCGCGATCGACCTCGGGGGCGCGGTCACCGCCGCGATCGCGCTCGATCTCGACGGCGACTGCGACGACGACATCGTCGCCGCGACCGCGACCACCGTCACGATCCTGCGGCGCGATGGCGCGACGTTCGTCGTGGCCGGCACGCTGACCGCGGGTGCGACCGCGCTCGCCGCCGCCGATGTCGATGGCGACGGTGCCGCCGATCTGTTCGTCGGCGCGGGTGGCGGCGTCGTCTTGTATCGCAACGACGGCGCCGGCGGGTTCACGCCCGATGCCGCCGCGGTGCCGGCCAACGGGCTCACCTCGGTCGCCGCGCTCGCGACCGGCGATCTCGACGGCGACGGGTTCCCCGATCTGGTCGCCGGCCAGGCCGGTGGCCCGCTGCGCGCGTGGCTCGGCGGCGGCGCCACGTTCCGCGCCAGCCCCGGCGCGGTCCCGCCGGTCGCGCTCGACGTCGCCGGCCTCGCGCTCGCCGACGCCGATGGCGACTTCGATCCCGATCTCGCGGTGGCCGTGCGCGGCGCGCCGCTGCGGCTCTACGTCGATCGCGACGGGCGCCTCGAGGATCAGTCGTTCGTGCGGCTGCCGCAGGATCCCGCGGTCGTCGCCGACGCCGTCGCGATCGGCGGGTTCGACGACGGCTGCGAGCCCGACGCGATCGCGGTCGGCGCGGGCGGCGCGGTGCTCGACGGCGTCCCGGGTGGCGCGCTCGAGCGCGAGGTCCCCGCGGCCGGCAGCGACATCGTGCTCGTCGACATCGACGACGATGGCGCGGTCGACGCGATCGTCGCGACGCCCGAGGGGGTCACGTGGCTCGCGCGCTGATCGTCCTCGTCTGCATCGCAGGCGTCGCCCACGCCGACGGCACCGCTGTCGCGATCGACGCCCAGGTCGCGCGTGGCCGGAAGCTGTTCGAGGATCAGGAGTACGCCGGCGCGATCCAGACGCTCGTGCCGGTCACCCGCGATGCCCGCGCGACCCGCGCCCAGCGGCTCCGCGCGCTCGAGCTGATCGCGCTCGCGCAGTACATCAAGGGCGACCAGGCCGCCGCGCGCGGCACGTTCGAGCGGATCATCGACATCGATCCGGGCTACCAGCTGCGCGACGCGAGTGGCTCGCCGAAGATCAAGGCGTTCTTCGAGGAGCTCAAGCGCGCGCTCGTGCCGCACTACGATCCGACCGCCGGCGCGGATCTCGAGCACGCCGCGCCGCGCGGCGGGACCGCCGGGCGCGCGATCGAGCTCGAGGTCCACGCGACGCGCGGCGGCGATCGCGTGTTCGAGATCGTGATCGCGACCCGGCGCACCGGCGAGCTCGCCTACCACGCGACCACGTCGGCGCCGCGCGGCGATGCCCGCTGGCGCGTCCGGCTCACCCCGGAGGCCTCACTGAAGCCGTACGTGCTCCAGTACTACGTCGAGGCCCACGATGCCTCGGGCGCCGTGATCGGGCGGATCGCCGCGCCCGACGATCCCCTCGAGGTCCCGCTCGGCGCCGGCGGCCTCGGCCCGGTCGCCGGAGCGCGCCCGTGGTACGGCCGGTGGTACGTGATCGCCGGTGCCGCGGTCGTCGCCGCCGGGGTCACCGGTCTCATCTTCGTCGAGACCCGCGGACCCGATCCCGGGACCTTGCCACCCGGCAGCGTGACCGTCACACCCTGACGCAGGGCGAAGTCCGCGCCTCCATCACCTCGGTGACTGTCAGCGCGGCTCGTGACTTCGATCATCGTCGAAGATCACCCCCTGAATTAGGCTTGACCCATTGGGGCATCCTGGATAGGGTCCGCCGCGAACGTCGGAATTTAACGGATTAAGGGAGCTGGAGATGAAGAAACTCACCTTGGGATTCACGCTCGCAATCGTGGCACTCGCCGCCTGCAGCAAAAGCAAACCCAAGATCACATTGACCGATGCCGCCATCGACGGCTCGGGACCCACGGTCTGTGATCCGGTCGCGCAGACCGGTTGCGGCGCCAACGAGAAGTGCACCTGGTTCCACGACGACAGTGGTGACCCGACGTCCGATCCGCGCAAGCCGGCCGACGGTCACACCGGCTGCGCTCCGACGGACACCAGCACGGTCGACCTCAAGGGCGCGTGTACGTTCGGCGCATCGGGCGCGACCGGCTACGACAACTGCAAGGCGGGCCTGCTCTGCGACACCACGAAGGACGGCGAGGCCGCCGGTCGCTGCGAGCAGATCTGTGACCCGGCAATGGGCACGAACTGCACGAACAACATCGGCTGCGTGCGCAAGCACGGCGTGTTCGCGGCGGTCGGCGCCGGCGACGCGACCACCCCCGGAACGTGTCAGATCCTGTGCGATCCGAACCTCGACAATGACTGGGATGGTCCGGGAACGCTCAGCACCGTTCGCAGCGGCACCCCGTGCGAGACCGACGCGAACGCCGGTTGCTGGGGTCGCATCGCCAGCGACGGCCTGACCCGCAGCTTCTTCTTCTGCTCGCACTCGGTGCCGACCACCGAGATGCTCGTCCACCGCACCGTCATCACCGAGCCCAAGAAGCAGCTCCTCGTGTCGTGCCACCCGGGCTACGCGCTCGGCTTCGCCGCCGACGCGACCGGCAGCACGAACACCGACTGCTATGCGTACTGCAAGCCGGCCGACGCGATCGGCTCGAGCGGCAGCGGATCGATCAGCCTGCAGGCCTCCGACGGCACCGTGCTCGTCGGTGGTAACCCGATCACGGTTCCCACGACCCAGCGCCCGAACGGCGACCCGTCGGATCCCTGCCAGGTCTCGGTCAAGGGCCGCGAGGGTAACTTCGGCAACCCGGCCACGGCTGGCGGCGCCAACGGCGAGCACTGCATGTACACGTGGCGCTTCGAGATCAGCACCGCGGGGCTCCTGTTCCCGTCGCCGACCAGCAACTCGGTTGGCATCTGCTTCGATCACACGAAGTACACCGATGCAGCGAACGTCGAGCTGCCGTCGTGCGTGAGCGCGCCGGCCACCGACTTCACGGCGAGCAACACGACGCAGACCGCGCTGACGATGGGTTGCCTCAGCCTCACGACGATGGGTATCCCGGCGACGCTGCTCGGCAAGGGCACGCCGATCAAGCTGCCGAACATGGAGAACAAGCTGCCCCCGATCGAGTTCCCCGCGATGAACAATCGCTGGAGCTCGGCCGCGATGCGCTGATCACTCGAACCGTTCGAGTGTGGAGAGCCGGCTTCGCGCCGGCTCTTTTTCGTTTTCGGGTGGTGAGGTCAGCTGTCCTTGCCACCATCGGACACTCCCGGACACTCCGGAACCGGATCTCCCGCACTTACCGAGGCACGTGACCTGCTGAATGGACGCAACCGGACGCGCACCCGGCCGATGGCCGCAACCAACGCGCGAAGAAGGATCGTCCAATGACCACTCAGCCTCTCGACTCGAACGGCCGCGCTTGCAAGGTCGTCGCCCTCCGCTCGCTCCAGACCGGCCACGAATTCCACCTGCCTCCCGAGCAGCAGCGCTGGACGATCGGCAGCGCGAGCGCCTGCGAGCTCAGCATCGTCGACGATCCGTCGGTGTCGCGCGCGCACTGCACGATCGAGCGGCGCGGCGAGATCATCATGATCCGCGATCACAACTCGCGCAACGGCACGCTGATCGACAACAACGCGATCCACGTCGCCGAGCTGCGCGTCGGTGCCGTCGTCCGGCTCGGGCGCTCGACGTTCATCGCGGTCGGCGGCACACAGCGCCGGCCGCTGCGCGCGATCGAGCAGCTGATCGGGCATGCTCCCGCGCTCCGTACGACGATCGAGCAAGCGCTGCGGATCGCGCAGAGCGACTACAGCGTGCTGATCGTCGGCGAGACCGGCACCGGCAAGGATCTGATCGCGCGCCTGATCCACGAGAGCTCGCGGCGCGCGACGAACCCGTACATCGCCGTCAACTGCGGCGCATTCCCGCGCGAGCTGGTCGCCGCCGAGCTGTTCGGTCACGAGCGCGGCGCGTTCACCGGCGCGCAAGAGGCGCGCGATGGCTACTTCCTCCAGGCCAACACCGGCACGCTGTTTCTCGACGAGCTCGGCGAGCTGCCGCTCGAGATGCAGCCGAACCTCCTGCGCGTGCTCGAGAACCGCACGGTGCGTCGGGTCGGCGGCGGCACCGAGCGCCCGATCGACATCCGCATCGTCGCGGCGACCAACCGGATCGACAACCTCGGGACCGCGCAGTCGTCGATGCGCCTCGACCTCTACCACCGGGTCGCGACCGTCGTGCTCTCGGTGCCGCCGATGCGCGAGCGCATGGGTGACCTCCACGAGCTCGTCGAGAGCAAGCTCGCCGAGATGGCGCCCGACCACGGCACGCGCCGGATCTCCGCCGCGTCATGGCGCTTGCTCGGCGAGTACCGCTGGCCAGGCAACGTGCGCGAGCTGCTGCACTCGGTCGAGCGCGCCGTCTTGATCGGCGGTCCCGAGCTGGCACCGTCCGACTTCCTCGCGGGCATCACCCCGCTCGCGAACAAGCACCGCGACCGCGACTCGGAGCTCGTGCCGTACGAGCAGATCCTGCGCGGCGCGATGGAGCACGCGCTCGCGGTCAACGGCTCGATCCGCGCGGCCGCCGCCGCGCTCGGCATGCCGAAGTCGACGTTCGCCGAGAAGGCCAAGGCGTGGGGCCTCACGCGCCCGCGCAAGAAGCGTTAGTGCGGCTGGATCAACGACTCGGTCTTGACCGTGATGTCGAACCGCTCCTTGGCCACCTGCATGATCGCGGCGGCGAAGTTCGGGTTGTCGCGGAGGATGCGGCTGAAGTCGGACTTCGCGAGCACGTACATGTCCGTCGGGATGCGGGCGCGCACGGTCGCGTTGCGCGGCTGCGACATGAGGACGCCGACCTCGCCGAACACGTCGCCATCGGTGAGGACGTTGACGACCGTGCCGGCCTCGTCGATCACCTCGACCTCGCCCTGCTCGATCAGGTAGAGCTCGCGGCCGATCTCGCCGCGCTGGATCAGCACCTCGCCCGCGGCGACCTGCACCGATTTGAGCGCCATGATGACCTGCTCGAGGAACACCGGATCGCCGCCGCGGAACAGCGGTGACTGCTTGAGGACGTCCTCGGTGACGACCTCGTGCCAGCGGCGGCCGTCCTTCGCGATCATCTCGGCGGCCGCCTTGGGACCCCAGGTGCTGCGGATGTAGTTCGGGAAGTCCGGCGTGGTCTGCGCCCAGCGATCCATGATCGGCTGCGCGACGCGCCAGGCGGCCTCGACGAGATCACCGCGCGAGAACAGCGTCGCGTCGCCGTGCGAGCACGAGTACAGCATCACCTCGTAGCCGGTCGCGCGCGACGCGCGGAACGCCTCGCCGTACCCGAACTTCATGTGCACGGGCTGCAGGTTGAGGCGAGGGCCGGGGACCTTGGCCTGGAACTGGATCTCGATGCCCTGGTACGGCTGGATGTGAAAGATCAGGCGGTTCGCGTTGAGGCTCGTGACCGGCGTGCCGCGGAACAGGACCTCGGGCGCCTTCTTGAACTCGACGACGATCTCGGTGCCGCGCTTCCACAGCGCCTTGCCCGAGCGCAGATAGATCGGCACGCCCTCCCAGCGCCAGTTGTCGACGAACAGGCGCGCCGCGGCGTAGGTCTCGGTGTTCGACGTCGGCGAGACGTCCTTCTCCTGGCGATAGCCGGGCTTGTCGATCGACGGGCCGTACTGGCCGCGCACGACGTGCTTGTCGACCTCCTCGGGTGTGAACAGGCGCACCGACTGGAGCAGCTTGGCCTTCTCGTTGCGGATCGCGTCGGGCGCGAACGAGCCGGGAACCTCCATGCACAGATACGCGAGCATCTGGAACATGTGGTTCTGCATCATGTCGCGCAGCACGCCGGACGAGTCGTAGTAGCCACCGCGGCCCTCGACGTCGACCGCCTCGCTGACGTTGAACTGGATGTTGTCGATGTGCTGCTTGTTCCACAACGGCTCGAAGATCCCGTTCGCGAACCGGAACGCGAGAAGGTTCTGGACGGTCTCTTTGCCGAGGTAGTGATCGACGCGATAGATCTGATCCTCGTTCCAGTGCGCGAGGACGTCCTGGTTGAGCTTGAGCGCCGAGTCGAGGCTCGTGCCGAACGGCTTCTCGACGATGATGCGCTTCCAGCCGGCGCCCTCCTTGAAGCCCGACTTGTCGAGGTTCTCGCACACGGTGCCGAAGAACTTCGGTGCGATCGCGAAGTAGAACAGGACGTTCCCGAGCGCGGCGTACTGCGCGTCGAGCTCCTTGACCTTGGCCTTCAGCGGCTCGAACACCTTCAGATCGGTGAAGCTGCCGGGCACGTAGTGGAACCGCGCGATCAGCTTGTCCCAGGTGCCCTGGTCGAACTCGTTGCGCGTGTGGAACTTCTTGATGTCCTCGGACATCTTGGCGCGGAACTGATCGGTGGTCCACGGCTCGATCGCGGTGCCGACGACGGCGAAGTTCTCCGACAGGAGTCCCTCGCACGCGAGGTTGTAGATCGCGGGGACGAGCAGGCGCTTCGTCAGATCGCCGGACGCGCCGAAGATCAGCATGATGCACGGCACGGTCGGCGGGCTCGTGTCCGCAGCATCGAGCCCCGGGTTACGCGTGACGAGAGTGGGATCCGGCATCGCTGCCGAGCGTCCCACAGATCGCTACTTCGCGGCGGCCGCGGCGCGCTGGCGAAGCACGTACGTCAAGATGCCCCCGTGCAGGAGGTACTCGCTCTCCTGCGGCGTGTCGATGCGCGCGATCGCGGTGAACGTCTTGTGGCCGGCGGTGACCGTCACCTTTTTCTTCGGCGACACGCCGCCCGCGATCCCGGTGATCGAGATGACCTCGTCGCCGGTGAGCCCGAGCGACGCCGCGTCCTGGCCGGGCAGGAACTGCAGCGGCAACACGCCCATGCCGATCAGGTTCGAGCGATGGATGCGCTCGAAGCTCTTCGCGATCACGGCCTTGACGCCGAGCAACAGCGTGCCCTTCGCCGCCCAGTCGCGCGAGCTGCCGCTCCCGTAGAGGTCACCGACGATCACGACGAGCGGGACGTGGTCGGCGGCGTACTTCATCGCGGCGTCGTAGATCGGGAGCTGCTCGGTCGCGCCGGTCGGCGAGATGTAGCGCGTGAAGCCACCCTCGACGCCGCCGAGCATCAGGTTCTTCAACCGGATGTTCGCGAACGTTCCGCGCACCATGACCTCGTGGTTGCCACGGCGCGCGCCGTACTGGTTGTAGTCCTTGGGCTTCACGCCGTGGTCGTCGAGATAGTTCGCCGCCGGGCTGCCCTTGGCGATGTTGCCGGCCGGCGAGATGTGATCGGTCGTGACCGAGTCGCCGAGGATCGCGAGCACGCGCGCGCCGGCGAGGTCGGTCAGCGGCTTCGGCGTCGGGCCGAGGTCGTCGAAGAACGTCGGCTTGCGGATGTAGGTCGACGTGTCGTCCCACGCGAACGTGTCGCCGGGCGGGACCTGGATGGCGCGCCACTCGGCGTCGCCGTCGAGCACCGAGGCATAGCGCTTGACGTACTGCTCGCGCTTGATCGACGCGCGCATCGCCTCGGCGACCTCGGCCGGGCTCGGCCACACGTCCTTGAGGAACACCGGATACCCGTCGGTGCCGACGCCGAGCGCCTCGGTCGCGAGGTCGATGTTCATCGTGCCCGCGAGCGCGTACGCGACGACCAGCGGCGGCGACGCGAGGTAGTTCGCGCGCACCACCGGGTTCACGCGGCCCTCGAAGTTGCGGTTGCCCGACAGCACCGAGCAGACCACGAGGTTCTTGTCCTTCACCGCGGTCGCGATCGCCTCGTCGACCGGGCCGCTGTTGCCGATGCACGTCGTGCAGCCGTAGCCGGCGAGGAAGAAGCCGAGCTTCTCGAGCTCGACCATGAGGCCGGCCTCGACGAGATAGTCGGTCACGACCTGCGAGCCCGGCGCGAGCGACGTCTTCACCCACGGCTTCGAGGTCAACCCGCGCGCGGCCGCCTTCTTCGCGAGCAACCCGGCGGCCATGAGCACCGACGGGTTCGACGTGTTCGTGCAGCTCGTGATCGACGCGATCACGACCGCGCCGTGCCGCAGCTCGAACGTGCCGTGATCGGTCGTCGTCGTGACCGATGCGCCGAGCGCGCCGGGCGCCGCGTGGCCGCCTTCGCCGAGCCAGGTGTCGATCGCATCGGTCTCGCAATCGACTTTGTCACCGAGGATGCCGCCGAGCGCCTTGCGCCACGCCCGCCGCGACTGCGCGAGCGGCACGCGATCCTGCGGGCGGGCCGGGCCGGCGATCGACGGCTCGATCGTGCCGAGGTCGAGCGTCAGCGTGTCGGCGAACCGGAGCTTCGCGCTCGGGTCGTGCCACAGCATGTTCTCCTTGCAGTAGCGCTCGACCAGCTCGACTTGCTCGTCGGAGCGGCCGGTGAACCGCAGGTACGCGAGCGTCTCGGCGTCGACCGGGAAGAAGCCCATCGTCGCGCCGTACTCGGGCGCCATGTTCGCGATCGTCGCGCGATCGGGGAGCGCCAGCGCCGCGATGCCCGAGCCGAAGAACTCGACGAACTTGTCGACCACGCCCTTCTTGCGCAGCATCTGCGTGACCGTGAGCACGAGGTCGGTCGCCGTCGTGCCCGGCGGCAGCTTGCCGGTGAGCTCGAACCCGACGACCTCGGGGATCAGCATCGCCATCGGCTGGCCGAGCATGACCGCCTCGGCCTCGATCCCGCCGACGCCCCAGCCCATCACGCCGAGGCCGTTGATCATCGTCGTGTGCGAGTCGGTGCCGACCAGCGAGTCGGGGTACGCGACGGTCTTGCCGTCGACCTGCTCGGTGAACACGACGCGCGCGAGGTACTCGAGGTTGACCTGGTGACAGATGCCCGTGCCGGGCGGCACGACCTTCATGTTCGCCAGCGCCTGCTGGCCCCACCGCAGGAACTGATAGCGCTCCTGGTTGCGCGTGTACTCGAGCTCGACGTTCTTGCCGAACGCCGTCGGCGAGCCGTAGTGATCGATCTGCACCGAGTGATCGATCACCAGCTCCGCGGGCTTCAACGGGTTGATCGACTTGCCCGCGTGCCCGAGCTTGACGAACGCGTCGCGCATCGCCGCGAGGTCGCACACCGCCGGCACGCCGGTGAAGTCCTGCATCAGCACGCGGGCCGGTCGGAGCTGGACCTCGTGCTCGACCCGCACCTTCGGATCCCAGCCAGCCACCGCCTTGATATCGGCCGGATGCACCGTCTTGCCGTCCTCGTAGCGCAGGAGGTTCTCGAGCAGGATGCGGAGCGAGTAGGGCAGGGTCGCGACGTCACCGACGCCGGCCGCGACGAGCGCGTCGAGCCGATAGATCTCGACCTGGTTCGCGCCGACCTGGATCGTCGCCTTGCTTCCGAAGCTGTTGCTGGTCATCTCGTTAATCCTTGGTGCGAAATCTAGCGCGGGATCTCGTCGGCTGTCGCCTCGCGACGGCGTAAGGTGAGGCGTGACGCTCGTCGCCGATCCGGAGGAAGTCGCCACGATCGCCGCCGCGATCGCCGCGTCGCCGATCGCGTGTTTCGACATCGAGTTCCTGTCGGCCGACCGGCTCGTCCCGGTGTTCTGCCTCCTGCAAGTCTCGTGGCTCGATGCTCACGTCTCTCTAGATGCGCCGGCCGCCGAGATCGTGGCACTCGCTCCGCATGTCGCGCTGGTCGACCCGCTCGGCGTCGACGTCACCGGGCTGGTTGCCGTGCTCGCCGCCCATCCGTGCTGCGTCGCCCACGGCTGTCGTCAGGACCTCGGCATCCTCGCGTCGCGGTTCGGCGTCGTGCTCGGCGGGATCGTCGACACCCAGGTCATGGCCGCGTTCTCCGGCGTCGGCGATCAGGTCGGCTTCGGCGCCCTCGTCACCGAGCTCCTCGGGATCCCGGTCGACAAGGGCCCGCAGTGGACCGACTGGGCGCGCCGTCCGCTGACGCCGGCCCAGCTCGCGTACGCCGAGGCCGACGTCCGCCACCTGCCGGCGCTCTACGCCCTGCTCGCCGAACGCCTCGGTCCGCGTCTTCCGTGGGCTCGCGCCGAGAGCGCCGAGATCTCCGATGCCGCGCTCGCCGCCTCCCGGATCACCCCGGAGACCGCGTGGCAAGACGTCGGCGGGCTCCGCGGCTTGGATGCCGACGCCCTCGGCATCGTTGCAGCCCTCGCGGCCTGGCGCCTGCGCACCGCGCGCGAGCTCGACAAGCCGCTCGGCCAGCTGATCAACGATCGCACGCTCGTCGATCTCGTCCGCTCGCATCCCGACTCGCCCGGCGCGATCCGCGGCGTGAAGGGCATCTCACCGCTCGCGCGCACCCGCGCCGACGAGATGTTCGAGGTCATGGCGGCGCCGATGGACGTCGGCGCGGTCCCGCGCACGACCTCGCGCCCGATGTCGCCGCGCGCCCAGCGGTGGTCCGAGATCCTCCTGCTCCTCGCCCAGCTCGCCGCCGACGAGCTCGGCCTCGCCGTCCGCCTGCTGTCGACCCGCTCCGACGCCGAGGACTTCGCCCGCACCATCGACGAGCACGGCCCGACCTCTGCCGAGGCGCATCCCGTCCTCTCGACCTGGCGGCGTGCCGCCGTCGGCGACACCTGGCTCGCCTGGCTGCGCGGCGACGTCGCCCTCGTCGGCGACCTCACCGCGCGCAGCGGCCTGCGGATCGCCGACTCCGCGCCACACGAATAGCCGAGTTCGACGACTCACGAATTCACGCAACCATCGCGACCTGCGGCCGAGACCCGGCGGCATGAATGCTCAGTCGCGGTTCAACGGCATCTTTCAGCGCAAGTCCGAGACCTCACTCGCCGAGCCGCAGCCCGACAGCGCGGTCTACGATCCGGATGCGGATCGGGTGCGGGAGGTGAAGTCGACGATCCCGGAGTTCAAGCGCGCGGAGATCGACGCGCAGCTGAGCGCGATCCTCGACGCGCCGGCGGCGTACGGCGAGACGGTGTCGGCCAACTTCAAGCGCAAGGAGCACGACCTCGGCCAGGTGATGGCCACGCTCAACGCGGTGGAGTCGCTGGCGATGCAACGGCGGCTGGCGTCGCCGCAGCCACACGACGAGCTCGCGCAGAAGTTCGCGCGCATGGTGGTCGAGCGGCGCAACCGGCTGCTCGCGTTCCTCGCCGACAACCGGCGGCGCGCGGCGGCAAGCGGCGGGCGTCGTGTGGCGTGATTGCGAGTACGGCGACACCGAGCTCGACGACCTCAGGCATCACGAGATCGACACGAAATCGATCTCGATCCTCGATGCGCGCGCGCTGTTCGGCGAGACGGTGACCGAGACCTTCAACCGCAAGGAGCTCGAGCTGGCCGTGGTGTTCGCGACGCTCGGCGTCGACGACGCGCTGGCGATGCAGCACCGGCTCGCGGGGATGCCGAGCGCGTTCGACGAGCTGGCACGGAAGTTCGCGCGGCTGCTCGACGCGCGACGCGCGCGGCTGATCGCCTTCCTCGGGAGCGCCCGGCGGCGAACAGCTCAGGGCGTGTACAGGTAGACGAGGTCGCTGCAGTTCATCGCCTCGGGTGGAGAGGCGGCGGTGGCACCGTCGACGAGGAGGCAGAAGTGGTTGATGCCGCGCGCGAGCGGCTTGTCGATCGGGAGCGTGAGGTTCTGCATGCCGGTCGGACCGATCAGCTGCGGCGTGCCTGCCTGCGCGCCGTCGGCATTGGTGAAGAAGTAGTCGAACGATCGGCTCTTGGCGCCGACCACGGCGAGCGTCGGGCGCGCCGTGCGAACGATGAGGCTGGTGCCGAGCGCGAGCGTCGGGCCGCGATAGGCCGCGGGGGTCGAGTCGAGCGCGAGGGTCGGGACGTCGACGCGGACGCGGCCGTTGCCACCGGCCGAGCTCGCGACGCTGCCGCCGCCGCCGGCGAGACCACCGGTGGCGAGGACGCTGGTGAACGTCAGGGTGTGGCGGGCGCGGAGCAGCACGGTGCCGCCGGAGCCACCGCCACCACCGCCGGCGTTGCTGGCCGCGGCGGTCGGCGTGCCGTCGCCGCCGATCGCGGTGAGATCGCCGACCGTGATGTCGCCACCGGCGGTGAGCTCGAGCGTGCCGCCGCCGGCACCTCCGACGCCCCCGCCGGCCGACGCGACGCCGACGCCGCCGACTCCACCGCCGCCACCGCTCGAGCGATCGATGGCGAGGTCGCGGAGGCCGTCGTCGCCGGTGACCGCACCGCCGGCCACACCACCGGCACCGACGCTGCCGTAGCCGCCACCACCGCCGGAGGACTTGCCACCACCGCCGCCGCCGCCGGTGCCCCCGGCGATCGCCGGGCCGAGCGTGGAGGCGCCGCCGCCGTCGCCGCCCGGGTTGCCGCCGCCGCCGGGCGCGCCGAGGACAGCCTTGACGTCGGTGACGCCGGTGATCGAGATCGAGGACACGGCGCTGATCCGGAGCGGGCCGGCATTCGTCGATGGCCGGAGGCCACCGGTCACCGCGACGCGCGAGTAGCGATAGGTGCCAGGTGGGACGGCCCCGGCGGTGAACTCGGGTGAAGCGTTGGTGAGCTCGTCGAGATAGGCCAGCTCGAGAACCGGTGCGTCGTTCGGCAGCGTCGCGAGGGTTCGCGTGACGAGGCCGGTCGCGCCCATCTGGCTGACGGTGACGTCGACGCGTACGTGCGGTGCGGCGGCACCCTTCGCGATATCGACGGCGAACGCGATCGGGACAGCGAGCTCGCGACCATCCGCGGCAACGTCGAGCAGCGAGTTGTCGACGGTGATCGCGACGACCGCGCCGGAGCCATCGTGTGCGGTGATCGCGACCGTGGTGTTGCTGGCGACGAACTGGCTGCCGTGGACGAGGAGGATGGTCGCGTAGCTGCCGCCAGCGCCCTGGCCCTCGACAAGCACGGTGGGCTCGACGCGGTCGATCGCGAGCGCGTCGGGGTTGGTGTCGAGGATGATCTCGGCGTCGGCCGCCGGGCGAACGTCGACCACGGTGCCGGCTTCGGTCAGCGGAGCGGGGAGGTTGTTCGGGTTGTAGAGGACCGAGCAACCCGCGGTCGCGAGGACCAGCGTCGCCGTCACCAAGGAGCGCGGAGCGAAGAGCATCGATCATCTTGCAGTCGCGGTGCTCGTCGAGCAACGAGCGCCTTCGCCCGGGTCGATTTCGGTGGTCGGACCACTGGAGCTGTGATTAGGTCCGCCCGATGCGGAAGGAAGTCTACGTCGCGCTCGCGGTGGTGGTCGGCACGCTCGCCGTCGGCGGATTCGTGATGGCGCGACGCCACCATCCGCGGCTGCCGCCGAAGGTGACGGTGCTCCACGCGATCGTGGACGGCGCGATCGCGGCCGGCGACCGCGACGAGGGCGGCGGCTGGATCGCCCGGCTGGACAGCGATGGCAACGTGATGTGGACGGCGGACGTGACGGGCATGGTCGTGCCGTTCGGGCGCTTCGATGGGATCACGGTCGCGGACCACGCGGTGGCGGTGCGCGTGTTCCGCGAGACCGAGCTCGCGAACCACCGCTGGGAGGAGCTCCAGGTGTTCGAGCTCGACGACGGCAGCCCGCGGTGGTCGACGGCGCTTGTCCACGACTACGCCGGCGCGGCGGGTCGCGCGGTGGGCCAGAGCGAGATGCTCGCGGATTTCGCGATCGCGGACGGCTTCGCGCTCGCGGTCCGCGACGTCGATGGCTCGACGCAGTTGCGGGCGTTCGATGCCAGGTCGGGCAAGCCACGCTGGCACCTCCCGCTGAGGCGCGACGCGTCGCGCGAGCCGGCGCGCGTGCTGGTGAACGGCGAGCACGCGGTGATCGTGCAGAGCTTCGAGTCGCAGGTCGTCGACCTCGTGCGCGGCACGGCGCGCGTGATCCCGCAGCAGGTCGGATGCCTGGTCGGTGGCGATCTCGCGTACCTCGCCGCGGGGCAGACACAGCTGGTGCGCGTGCACGTCGATGGCAGTCCGGTGTCGACCGCGGCGTACGGCATGGACGGGACGGTCGCGAAGGCGTGCGCCGAGTATCACGGGGTGATCGCGATGCTGCTGCGCCACGACGATTCGGACACGACGACGATCGCGCTGATGACGACGGCCGGCTCGATCGTACGCTCGATCGAGCTCACCGAGTTGATGCCCGACACCGCGGTGTGGACCGGCGCGCTGACCCGGTTCGTTCCGTATCCGAGCCAGAGCGACTACACGCATCGCCAGCTGCAGATGCTCGATCTCGAGCGCGGCGAGATCGCCTGGACGAGCGTGCCGATCGGGCCTGAGTTCAGCGGCGCGCTGGTGCGTGGCGAGGCGCGCTGGGTGACGACGAACGGGACGGACGGACTGCTCGTGTTCGACGGTGACACCGGCGTGCTCGCGGGTGCGCTCGAGGCGCCGTGGATCGATCGCGCGATGCGCGCGGCGCAGGTCGGCGGCGGGCGCGCGTGGCGCTACGGGACGACGGCGGTGTCGGGCGAGCGCCACGAGATCAGCGTGATCGATCTGGCGAGCGTGACGGTGAGCGGTGGCGGACGGGCGGCGACGGTGACGACCGCGAAGGTCCGCGACGAGTATCAGCTCCAGCCGACCCAGAAATAGACGAGCGCGTGGAAGCCTCGGTCGCGCGAGGCCGCCTCGAGCGTCGGTGGGACCTTGTCGCGATCGACGCCGCCGACGCCGGGCCACGGATCGATCATCACGAGATCCTCGGCACCGCCCGCGGCGAGTCGATCGACGGTGATACCGACGGCGTGCTGGACGCTGTCGTCGACGAATCCAGCGCCGGCCGAGCCCGGCTGCGGATGGAGCTTCTTGAAGTTGGTCGGGATCATCGCGCCGCGGTAGCCCTTGCCACCGCGCACCCAGTCGAGCAAGGCGGCGGTCGGGATCGCGACGCGGCGCGACTGCAGTCGATAGCCGAGCTCGGCGAGCGAGCTCACGCGGCCGGTGAACCAGCGCTGGACCTTGTCGAGCGTGCCGCCGTCACGCGGGGTGTTGAGCTCGTGGAACAGCTGCTCCTGGATGCCCGGAGCGTAGGCGCCGGCGCGGTAGGCGATCCGGCGGAGGAGGTAGGCGGTCGCGGCGCCGCAAGCGGCCGCGGGCGTGTGGAATACCGGAACGAGGAAGTTCAGATCTTCCGGTCGCTGGAGAACGACTTCGTCGCGGCTCACTCCTCGCTCCACTCGGGGCTCAGCGTACACGAGCCCCGTTGCGTGGTCTCCTCACGCAACCTGTTACGCGTGCGGCGCACCGAGCTTCCCCACGGTCGAATACGTTGACAGAGTGTCAGGCTTCTTGTACTGACAGAGTGTCAACGTATGCCGCGTCGCCCCGACCTTCACCGCCGTGCCGAGCTCGCCAGCGCGGCGTTCGAGGTGATCCGCACGCGCGGGGTGCAGACCAGCATGCGCGAGCTCGCCGACGCGCTCGGCGTCAAGCGTCCGACGCTGTACTTCTACTTCCCGGACCTCGGCGCGGTGTTCGAGGCGATGCTCGACCAGACCCACCGGGCGCTGGCCGAGCTCGTGATCGCGCGCATGCGGGTCCACGCGCATCCGCTCGACCGGCTGCGCGCCGTGGTCGACGCCACGCTCGCGTTCCACCAGGAGCGGCCGCAGCTGATCGGCGGCCTGTTCCAGCTGTGGTCGCTCGGGGGGCGCGACATCGCGAGCATGCTCGACCGCGAGCGCCGCGTCGTCGTGGCCGCGCGCGATGCGCTGGTCGCCGATCTGCGCGGCGGCGTCGCGCGCAAGGAGGTCCGCGCGTGCGACCCCGAGCGCATCGTCGACCTCGTGCTCGCCGTCGTCGACGGCGTGCTCGTGCATCACGTGCTCGGCATCGCGCGCGCCGACGACGTGATCGACGAGCTCGCCGACCGCGTGATCGAACCACTCCGCATGCCCGTTCGCAAACCGAGGAGAAAGCCATGACCAAGCCGCTCTACGTTGCCCGCCTGTCCGGAACCCAGGCCGAGATGGGGGCCCAGCACGGCCGCCTGGTCGCCGACGACGCGGCGCGGCTGTTCGAGTTCTATCGCACGATGCCCGAGCGGACGCTGGTCGGCGACGTCACCGGGCCGCCGGGCGTCGCGGCGCGCTGGCTCGCGCGGCAGTTCGCCGGAGCGTGGCAGGGCAAGCTCGCCGAGAAGCGCCCGGCGGCGTTCGCGGAGCGCACGCGCGCGTTCGTCGATGCGGTGGTCGAGCGTCATCCGGATCTCCGGGGGGCGCGCGATACCGAGCGGCTGCTCGCGACGATGGACACGATGCAGAATTGCGTCTCGGTCGTCGCGCGGGCGCACCTCGGGCCATTCGCGAAGTCGCTCGCCGCGCGCGCGTCGCTCGCCGCGATCCCGGCGTGCTCGACGGCGATCGCGTGGGGCAGCGCGACCGAGGACGGCGAGCTGCTGTTCGGGCGCAACTTCGACTTCCCGGGCGTCGGCGTGTGGGACGCGGCGCCGGCGTTCGTCGTGTGTGACACCAAGCCGCTGCGCTACGGCTTCTTCGCGACGCGCGGCGCCGACGCGCCGGTCGTCACCGTGGTGAACGAGGCGGGGCTCGTGCTCGCGCCGCACACGCGCTGGCACAAGGACGTGACGTGGCGCGGCGCGATGATCGTGGACCTCGTCCACGCGATCGCGGCGCGCGCGGAGACGCTCGCGGATGCGGTCAAGCTCGCGCGCGAGATGCCAGCATCGTCGAGCTGGGGGCTCGCGATCGGCAGCGCCCGCGAGCGGGACGCGCTGGTGATCGAGCTCGCCGGCCCGCACGTCGAGGTCGTCCGCCCGACGCCGGGCTCGGACGTCTTGATCTGCACGAACCGCTATCGCGCACCGGCGATGCACGCCGGTGAGTTCTCGTCGGGGCGCGCGTGGTCCGAGCACCCCGAGCGCCGCGAGCACCGGTTGCGTACGCTGGTCGCGCAGCGCACGCGACCGCTCGATGCGCAGACGATCGCGCGGTTCCTCGGCGATCGCGGCGCGCAGAACAAGCATCTCGGCTCGGAGCTGGCGCAGGCGACCAACGTGCACTGCGCGGTGGTCAAGCCGAGCGCGCGGCGCGCGTGGGTCGGCGTCGACGCCGCGCCGACGTGCGAGGGCGACTTCGCCGCGCTCGGCTGGACGTGGGACGGCCCGGCCGGCGGCTGGGAGCTCGGCGCCACGGCGACCAGTGGGTTCACCGCCGAGCTGGTGCCCGGCTTCGTCGCGCCGCAGGACGCGGCGACCAAGCACGTGCACGCCGCGGCGCGCGCGTAC
This sequence comes from Haliangiales bacterium, assembly GCA_038321315.1. Taxonomy (GTDB): domain Bacteria; phylum Myxococcota_A; class Polyangia; order Haliangiales; family Haliangiaceae; genus JABFXX01. The sequence continues at coordinate 21,379 of JBBQEX010000101.1, forward strand.
GAGGCGAGCCACGACGTCCCCGCCACGCGCGCAGCCCTCGAGCGCGCGGTCGTCGCGGCGCCGACCGATCCATCGCTCCGCCTCGCGGCCGCGTGGCTCGCGATGGGGGCGGGCGCGCGCGACGTCGCCGTCGATCACGTCCATGCCGGCCTCGCGCACGAGCGGGACGATCTACGTCGCGCGCAGCTGCTCCTGTGGGGGGCGCGCGCGGCGACCGACAAGGTCACCGCGACGCGCTGGCGGGCCGAGCTCGCCGCGATGTCCGGCCCCGACGTCGCCGACTGCCAGGCCGCGGCCCTGCGGCGCCACAGCGGCAAGCCGCACGTCAACCTGATGATGATGGACGCCTACTGACGCACCGCGCTGTGAATTGTGACGCACCGCGCTGTGAATTGGGGACGCTTTTCCGAGTTGCTCGACTTGGGGCCCCAACGCGCTCAACACGGAAAAGCGGCCCACAAACACAGGC
>JBBQEX010000102.1:0-21808 GCA_038321315.1 Haliangiales bacterium
GGCTCGAGGTCCGCCTCCGACGACGCGCGGATACCATCGAGGATGCGCACGAGCGCGCGCAGCCGGGCGACGCGCAGGCCGGCGTGCGCGACCGGCCCGGTCTCGGGCTTCGCCTCGCGTGCGAGCAGCGAGGCCTCGATGTTCGCGAGCGCCTGCGCGAGCTGCGCGCGTGTGGGATCGGTATCGGGTGCGAGCGCCATCACCGCGCTCAGCGTGTTGTCGGCGAGCAGCTCGCGATCGAGCTCGCGCAGGAGGCGCATCGAGTGGCGGCGATCGATCGGATCTTCGTCGGTCGCGCGCTCGAGCCAGTCGGCCGCCGCGGCGATCTCCTCGACCGCGCCGCGGACCTCGCGCAGCGCGTTCGTGATGTCGCCTGCATCGAGCGCGCTCCGCGCGGTCGCGAGCTTCTCGCCGAGGCCCTCCGGGCGCGGATCGGTGGCCAGCTCGGCTTCGAGGGCGTGGAGCAGGGCCCAGCGACCGTCGTCGGACGGCGCGCTCATCATGATCTTGCCGGACGTCGTCAGCGGGGTGGTCGGCGGCAGCGAGCCGAACCGATCGGCGATCAGCTGCTGGCGGGTCCAGTCCAGCGCCGCCCTGGTCGCGCCCGCGAGCAGCGGACGGCCCTCCTCGCGCCGCAGCTCGGCGAGCGACTCGGTGCCGTCGAGCGGCGCCTTGCCGATCAGCGCGGTCGCCAGCCGATCCGCGTCGGCGGGTGCGCTGGTCGCGAGCCCGGCGAGCCCGAGGATCGCGCCACGCGCGACGCCCGGATCGCGGCCGGCGCGCTCGATGAGGATCGCCTCCCAGCGCGCGGCGGCACCACCGCGCTCGAGGGCGGCCGCGGCCGACGCCGACGCGCGCCGCAGCTCGCTCGACGACGCGGACTCGCGCAGCTCGCGATCGATCGCGGCCGCGAGGTCGGAGTCGACATGTGCGAGCAACCCGCGCGCGATCCCGGCGAACCGCCACACCAGCGCCTCGCGATCGCCGAGCAGCCGGACGAGCGCCGCGCGGATGCCGGGTCGCGCGAGCACCGACACGCCGCCGCGATCCCCGGTGTCGTGGCGACGCACCGCCTCGCGGGCGCCGTGCGCGAGGATGCGTGCGGCGAGCCGGCGATTCGGCAGCGAGCCGGTCGCCGGCACCTCGATCCACGACGACGCGAGCACCGGCTGCGCGAGCAGGCCGAGGGCGAGCTCGCCGATCGAGCCCGGCGCGGTCAGCGGCGCGGACAACACGACCTCGGCGCGCGCGCGGAGGTTGTCGCTCGCGAGCAGCTTCGGCGAGCTCCGCGCGAGCGCGATCAAGAGGCGCACGAACGTGTCGCGATCGGCCTCGCGCAAGCGCGTCAGGACGCGGCGGCCGAGCTCGCGGCGCTCGGAGCCCGGGGGCAGGGCCTGGGCGAGCTCGAACATCGCGATCGCGCCCGCGGCCGGCGACAGCCAGTCGAGATCGGCGAGCATGCCGTCGGACAGCGCGGCGCGCACCGCGAGCAGCAGCTCGCCCGCCGGGATGCCCTCGAGCGGCGCCGGCTCGCGCTCGGCGATCTGCGCGAGCATCGCGAGACCCTGGCGCGCGACGCGCTTGCGCTCCGCGACGTCTTCGATCGCGTGCAGGCCCGCGAATGCCGCGAGGTAGGTCCTCCCCGAAACCATCGAAGCCCGATCCTACGTGGATTTGGGGGTCAGATCTGCGGCGGTCCAGGTCTCGCTGTAGAACCGAGTCCCACCCGCGTCGATTCCCGTGACCGTGAGCGCGGCGGCGGTGGCCTCGACCAGCGCGAAGTTGAACGTCGCGTTGCGGTAGAGGACGCCGGGCACGGCGGGGTCCGGCTTGCCGAGCCCGCGCGCGACCGGGCCCATCTGGATCTCGCGGATGCCGTGGGCGTGGCGGTGCGCGGCGAACCAGTGCTGGTCGGCCGACAGGAACAGCAGGCCCGAGAGCCCGAGCGTCGCGGCGAAGATCGCGTCGCGCTCGGTCGCGAACGTGTGCCAGTGATCGTCGCCGGTGCCGAAGTCGAGTGGCACGCTCGTGAGCACGAGTTTCCACGTCGCGGTCGAGGCGTGCAGCGCGTCGAGCAGCCACCGTCGCTGGGTCGCGCCGAGCATCGTCTTGCCGGCGTCATCGGGCGCCGCGTTCGCGCTGCGGAAGCGCCGGCAGTCGAGCATGAAGCACTCGACGTTCGCGCCCCATCGCCAGCTGCGGTAGCGGACGTCGCCGGTCGCGCGCGCGAGCGGGAAGAACTCGTCCCACACCTGCACCGCGGCCGCGTAGCGCTCGGGCTCGGCGGCGACGAAGTGCGCGTCCCAGTTGTTGCGGTACTCGTGATCGTCGTAGATCGCGCGGATCCCGACCCCGGCCATGAACTCGCGGATCTTCGGCGACGTGCGCAGGTCGAGGTGACGCTGGCGATACTCGTCGACGCTCTGCGCGATCGGGCCGTTGTCGGTGTACGGGAAGTCACCGATCGAGATGTACAGCTCGGGCTCGGCGGCGAGCATCGTGGTCCAGATGTCGCTGTCGAACTCCGGGCTCGGATCGACGTCGGCCGACACCGCGAGGCGCACCGGGCGCGTCGCGTCGAGCACCGGGGCGGTGCGCGCGTGCAGCGTCGGCGCGTCGTACGCGTCGCTCGCGGCGAGCGTGACCGCGTAGCCGGCGTCGGGCTCGAGGCCGTCGACCTCCAGGGCACCGAGCCCCGACGCGGCGTCGAGCTCGAGGTCGGTCAACGTGACGAGCGAGCCATCGGCATCGCGCGTGATCGCGACGGTGACGGAGCGCGCGCGCTTCGCCCACACCGAGACGATCATCCCGGTCTCCGAGGGCTCGAACACCGCGCCGGCGAGATCGGCGACCGGCGTCGCGTTGTCACCGCAGCCGCCGGCGAACCGCGCGAGCCCGAGCCCGGCGACCCCGAGCGCGGTGTCGCGCAGGAATCGACGGCGGGTCAGGACGGGCACGCGCCTAGCGTACCAAACCGCCGGCGAAGCCGTGTCCCGAGAAGCCCCAGCACGAGCAGCAGGCCGCCATCGCCCGACGTCGTGCTGCAGCCACCGCCGTCGCCCTTCGCGGGCGACTTCGGCGCGTCGGCTGTGGGGCCGTCGACGTGGGTCACGATCTCGGCGTCGACCGCGGCATCGGGGAGCGCGGCGTCGATCGCGCCGGCATCCGGCGGTGCCGAGCCGACGATGTGGACGCGCACGAGCGAGGGGATCGAGACCCGATTGTCCGGATCTCGGACGACGAGCTCGAACTGCACGGTGCGCGTGACCGGCGTCGTCGGCGCGGTGAACGTCGGCTGCGCGACGTTCGCGGCCGACAGCTGGATCGCGAGACCCGAGGTCTGCGTCCACGTGTAGGTCAGGAGGCCGCCGTCGGGATCGTGCGAGCCGGTGCCGTCGAGTGCCCCGGCCGCGCCCGACGGGACCGACTGATCGACGCCGGCGTCGGCGAGCGGGCGCTGACCGACGAGGCACGAGCCGGTCTCGATCGACACCAGCGGGAACGGCGTGTTCGACAGGTTGGTGAACGCGACCGCGTCGAGATCCCACGTGCCGGTGCCGCGATCGACGCCGGCGGCGCGGAACCGCACGAACGTCGGCGCGGTCGACGTCGACGCGCCGAGGTGCAGCGTCGTCGTCGCGAAGCCCGGATAGCCGGCGCTGGTTCCCGTGAACGCCGCGCGACCGGCGAGCGCGCCGCTCGCGATCGTGCCGGCGTACGGCGACGGCTCGGTCGCGACCGCGGTGACGTCCTGCCACGCGACGCCGTCGGTCGACACCTCGATCACGCCGCCGGCCTCGGCGAGCGCGAAGCGGTGGCGCACGGTCATCACCGCGGTCTGGCCGGCCTGAACGACGAGGCCGGGCGAAGCGAGCAGATCGTCGCCGAGGACCGCGACGTGCGCGGTCGCGGCGTGGCCACCCACGTCGCCGGTGCGCGCCCAGCCGGGCGTCGCGGTCCACGCGAGCACCGGCGCGTCGAACTCGTCGCTCGCCGACGCGGCCGCGGTGACGTCGAGGTTGACGACGTCGCTGGCCTGGCGCACGACGCTCGCCAGCGCGGCGGACGCATCGCTCGCGGCCACGGTCACGCCGATCGAGGTCGGCGTGTCGAGCCCCTCGTCGAGCGCGATCGCGATGTCGACCGTGGCGCTCGCGTGCGGGGCGATCGCGGCGAGCGTCGCGGCGCCGCCGCCGGGGAACGACACGCCCGGTTGGGTGGACGCGAGCGCGACCGTCGGGCCGGCCAGCACCTCGCGGCCGGCGTTGTGCACGGTGACGTGGACGACGCCGGTCTCGCCGACGTCGAGGAAGCCGTCGTGGTCGCACGAGCCGGCGGTGTCCTCGATCGCGATGCCGGTGATGTCGAGCGCGCCGGTCACCGCGAACGCCTCGCGGACCTCGCCGCCGTTCGCGCTGTCGACCAGCGGCGAGATCGCGCCGGTGCCGAACCCGCGCTTGGCGTACGCGCGCGCGAGCACATCGCCGTCGATCGGGTCGCTCGCGTCGGCGACCGCGAGGATCGCGTCGCGCTGCTCGGTGAAGCTCGGCTCGGTCGGCGCCGCGATCATGCCGCCGACGACGTAGTCGGCATAGCGCCGACGGCCGGCCTCGAACGTGAACCGCGGCGCGCCGCCCGTGCTCTGCGCGAGCTCGTCGACCAGGCCCTGCCACAGCATGCCGCACCAGATCTCGCCGGCGTCGTGGACCTCCCAGTTGTCTGCGCCTTGCAAGAAGCCGATCTCGCTGTGCGCGATGCCCGGCGGCAGCGCGACGCCACTCGCGACGAACCGGAAGGTCAGTGGGCTCTTGGCGAGGTCGGTGGAGTACGGATAGCGACGGATCCCGAAGTACGCCGAGTTCGCGGAGTACGAGCGCAGCGCGTACGCACCCATGCCATAGGCCGCGTGCAGATCATCGCCGGCGCGCACCGTCGTCAGGAGGCCGTCGAAGTCTCCCCAGCCCTCGCTCATCGCGCCGCACGACGCGCTGCCGCAGTCGACCAGCCGGTGGTGCAGGTAGTGGCCCCACTCGTGCTCGACGATGTGGTGATCGATCGTGCCGTCGGGGCGCGGCTCGCCGGCCTTGGCGGTCCACACGTACATCTGCATCGTCGGCGATTCGCCGTCGGCGGGCGTCGACATGTTCGCGTTGTCGGTGCCGCTCGAGTCCTGGCCCTCGGCGTGGAGTGGATCGCCCGCGACGCCGCCGCGCCCGTAGTTCTGCACCTGCGCGACGCCGGCGCTCTCGACGAAGCCGGAGTCGTACCAGTAGTCGTGCAGCCAGTCGGTCAGGTAGAACAGGTCGGCGACCGCGGCCATCCGCTGCGGCGCGCTCGCGGCCGGCTCCGCGGTGAGATCGTAGGTGCGCGCGAAGCTCAGCGGGCCGACGAGCGTCGGCTGGACGTCGCCGCCCGAGAGGCCGTCGGTCGAATCGACATCGGCGTACGCCTGCACGTTGTTGCCCGACGTCGTCGTCGCATCGGCGGCGAGCCACGGGTCGCTGCCGCCACCGGGCGCGTGGTTGAAGCCGTCGAGCGCGAGCGTGACCGGCGCGACGTACGGCGGATCGAACCCGTCGGGCAGGCCGGTCGGATGCGGCGTGTAGTCGCCCTGCGGCCCGTCGAGCGGCCGGTGATCTCCGGTCGTCTCGGCCCACACGGTGAACTGGAACGCCGCGTCGGCCGTCAGGCTCGTGCGCAGCAGCAGGCGGCCGTCATCGGCGGCGAACACGTGGCGGTAGCCCTCGACGCGACCGCGCGCATCGCGCAGGCCGAGCTCGGTCGCCCACGCGCGCACCACGCGGTCGCCGATCGCGAACGCCACGGGCTTCACGCGCGCCGGCGTCGCGAAGTGGGGCGCGGTGAACCGCTGGTAACCCGCGCGATCGGGCAGCGCGCCGAGCATCGGGCGCGCGACGCCGACGTCGGCGAACGCGAGGCCGATCGCGTCCTGCCCCGACAGGGCCGGGGCCGACGTCGCGGCCGGCACGACGAGCCCGCCGAACAACCCGACCAGCGCGAGATCGCGATCCATGACGACCGACAGCGAGCTGCGCTCGACGTCGAGGCCGTCGATCCGCTGGCGCAGCTTGACGACGATCGCGCCGTGCCCGAGGTCGTGGACGTGCGCGACGACGACCGAGTCGCGCGACTCGGACGGCGTGACGTTCCAGCGCGGCGCCGCGCGATCGGCGTGCCACAGCGCCGCGATCGCCGGGGCGCTCGTCGCGCCGCGCGCGCGCAGCTCGGGCGTGACGGCGAGGGTGCTCGGCGCGGGCTCGCGAGTCCGGATCGCGCGCGGCGTCCCGCGGTGCGGATCGCTCGACGCGATCGCGCCGGCGTGGCGGCTCGCGCGCGGTGCGATCGTGGCCAGCTCCGACGCGGCATCGAAGTACGCGACGTGCGGCAGGTTCGCCGGTGCCGCGATCGGCGCGGTCGGTGGTGGCGCGTCGTCGCGGCAGCCGGCGAGTAGGAGGGCAACGACGATCCAGGACCTGCGCATGGCGCGACGGTCGCACGGAACGTGCGAAGGTCGCCACGTGACGTCCTTCAACTTCGGCGGCCTCGCGTGCCGCGTCATCGGACCTGAAACGGCCTCGGTCACGTGCGTGCTGCTCCACGGCTTCGGCGCACCCGGCGACGACCTGGTCTCACTCGGCGATCACCTCGGCGGCGACACGCGCTACGTGTTTCCGGCCGCGCCGCTCGCGCCGCCCGAGATGTACGGCGGGCGCGCGTGGTGGATGATCGACATCATGGCGCTCCAGACCGGTGCGCGGCGCGATCGCAGCGGCGAGATCCCCGACGGGCTGGCGCCGGCGCGAACCGCGGTGCTCGCGGCCCTCGACGCGATCCAGGCGCGCTACGCCATCCCCGACGATCGCCTCGTGCTCGGTGGGTTCTCGCAGGGCGCGATGCTGTCGCTCGACGTCGCGCTGCATCGCGACCGGCCACTCGCGGGGCTCGCGCTGATGTCGGGCACGCTGATCGCGGAGCCCGAGTGGACGCCGCGGATGCCGAAGCTCGCCGGGCTACCGATCGTGATGTCGCACGGCCGCGCGGATCCGTTGCTGCCGTTCGCCATCTCCGAGACGCTGCGCGACAAGCTCGTTGCCGCCGGCGCCCAGGTCACGTGGCAGCCGTTCAACGGCGGTCACGAGATTCCCGGCGCGGTGCTCGCCGCGCTCGGGACCCTGCTGACTCAGTTGCCGCCGAAGGCCTGACAGAGCTGCGCCGGACCGCCCGGGCAGCACAGGTCGACGCTGTACTTGTCCGAGTGGAAACACACGAACGCGCCCTGGCTCGGGTAGTAGTACGCCCAGAAGAAGCACATCTCGTTGTTCGCCGACTCGCCGAACGGGACCTCGACCTGGCCCGCGCTCTTGTTGTTGTACTCGCACTTGAAGTTGAAGCCGCCACCGGTCGGGAGGCTGAACTCGGGGGTGTGGGTCTGGGTCAGCGGCTCCGACCACTGGAACGGCGACGGGGTGTAGACGAGGGTCGCGGCGCCGCCCTTGCCCGCGCGCGTGTCGACCGTGACGTTGGTCCCCCACTGGTGGGTGTGACCGGTGATCGCGAAGAACTTCGCATCGGTGAGGAGATCGCCAAGCGTCTTGCCGTTGCCGACGCTCGCGGACGACGCCGAGAAGTACTGCTCGAGCGAGTAGACAGGTGACGCCGGCGCCGCCGGTAGATCGACATCGGGCGAGCCGATGAACAGGATGTTCGCCTCGTTGTGGATCGTCGTCGTATCCGCCGCGTAGATGTCCGACGTCGCGGTCAGCGTCAGGTCGGCGTCGCCCTTGTTGATGTAGTGCATCTCCATCCGGACCATCTGGTTCGGCTTGAGCGTGTACGCGACCGTGTCGGGGAGCGTCAGCAGATCGTCCTGCTTCTGCGTGATCATCATCGGCGCGACCATGCCCGACGAGTTCAGCGCGCCGGTGAACGGCTTGCAGTCATAGGGCGTCGTCTTCTCGACGGTGTCCTTGTCATTCCGGTAGATGATCACGTGGTGCGAGCCGGTGCTCAGCGTGTTGTGGATCTGGTGGACCTTGATCTCGGCGGGGTTCGTCAGCTTGACGTCGACACACTGCGTGTTCTCCTCACCGGGATGAACGGTGACTGGGCCCCACGACAACGTGTATTTTTCACCCGTGATCGCCGGGGCATCGGGGTCGGCGATCACCCCGCCTCCCGTACTGGACTTGCAGGCGACGAGCGAAAGAACGGACAGGCACGAGACAGCAAACAAGCGCATGGATCCCCCTTGCCGGCGAAGTATCGTCGAACTCGTCGAGAAAACCCAGTCGTACCTGATGTGAGCGTGCTCACGGTCCGATTTCGGGCAACCCGCCCGCACGGTGGTCGACAGGGTGGGGATGAACATCGGCCAGTACGTCGTGGTCGACCCGGACTGTGTCGCCATCGGCGTGCTCGAGCGCTTCAGGGTCCGGCATCGCGTCCTGCAGACGCCTCACGTCCTCGAGTTGCTCGCGCGCGAGGCCGCGTACGACGAGGGCACGGTGACCTCGTTCATCGAGCTCGCCCGGGCTCGCGCCGGGCTGCGTCATCGCAACCTGGTCGGCGTCGAGGACTGTGGGCGCACCCGCGACGGCCGCTGGTTCGTGGTCTCGGATGCGATCGATGGCCGGACGCTCGCCGAGCTGGTCCAGGCGCGAGGCGCGTTACCCCACGAGCTGGTGCTCGAGATCGTCGCCCAGCTCGCCAACGCGATCGAGGCGGCCTACACGCGCAACGTCGCGCCGGCCGGGCTCGCACTCGACCGGATCGCGCTGTCGAGCCGCGCCGGCAACCCACATCACCCCACGCTCCTCGAGCTGCGCACCGGGATCCTCGACCCGCTCGACGACGGCCGCGCCCTCGCGCGGCTCGCGTGGCAGCTCGCCACCGGCGAGCGCGGCGACGGTGGTGACCTGCCGCCGGGCTGGCCCGCGCTCCTCGACGGCACGCGCGACCTCGCGCCGCGCGCGCTCGTGCTCGCGCTCGCCGCTGCGACGCCGGCCGACGACGGCGAGTCGCGCCATGGCGTCGAGATCGTGCGCGTCCACGCGCGCGAGCTGCTCGAGGTCGACAACCTGACCGAGACCGTGCGCGCGCCGGCTCGCCCGCGCGCCGCGTCGCGGTATCGCCGCGGCGAGCGCATCGGCGTCGGTGGGATGGCCGAGGTGTTTCGAGGCACGACCGTCGGGGCCGAGGGCTTCGCGCGCCCGGTCGCGATCAAGCGCGTGCTGCCGCACCTGTCGGACTCGACCGAGTTCGCGACCATGTTCATCGCCGAGGCCAAGGTCGCCTCGCGGCTCGCGCACCCGAACATCGTCGCGGTGCTCGACTTCGATCGCGACGCCGACGATCGCTTGTTCATCGTGATGGAGCTGGTCGACGGCATCGCGCTCGACGCGCTCGTCGCGACCGGCCCGGTGCCGGCCGCGGTCGCGCGGTTCATCGCGATCGAGACGCTGCGTGGGCTCGGACACGCGCACGCGAGCCCCGAGGGCGTCGTGCACCGCGATGTCACGCCGCACAACATCCTGCTCGGCTGGGAGGGCGCGGTGAAGGTCGCCGACTTCGGGATCGCGAAGGTGCGCGCGGCGAGCGAGCGCACCTCGAGCCTGCGCGGCAAGCCGGGCTACCTGTCGCCCGAGCAGGCCGCCGGCCGCGCGGTCGATGGGCGCGCCGATCTGTTCGCGGTCGGCATCGTCCTGTGGGAGCTCCTGACCGGCGGACGGCTGATCGACGGCTCCGTCGAGGAATCGGTCGCGCAGGTGCTGTTCAAGGAGCTGCCGCGGCCGCGCACGCTGCGCCCCGACATCCCCGAGTGCGTCGAGGCCGTCGTGATGCGGCTGCTCGAGCGCGATCCGGACGATCGCTATCCGACCGCGACCGAGGCGATCGCCGCGCTCGTCGCGTGCGGCACGCCGGGCGTCGACGATCGCGTCGAGGTCGCGCGGCTGCTCGCGCGCCGATTCACCCGGGCCGATCGGCGTCGCCGGGCGCGGTCTCAGACGGTGACGCGGGTGAGGCCGCGCCCGGTCGCCGCGCGCCGTCCTAGAAGCTCCCGGCTCGTGTTGATCGTGGTGCTCGCGGTGTGCGCGATCCTCGGGATCGGGCTCGGCGCGATCATCGGACGCGGGTGACGGTGTACCCGCGCGCCGCGAGCAACTCGAGCACGCTCTTCTTGCCGATCAGGTGCATCGTGCCGACCGCGACGAAGCCATTGCCGCGCGCGTGGAGCTTCTCGAGACCCTCGATCCACGACGCGTTGCGCGCGTAGAGCATGTCCTCGTTCTCGGCGTCGATCTCGGCATCGGTGAAGCCGGACGCCTTGGCGAGGCCGCGCTCGTCGTCGCTGATCTTGACGATCTTGTCGCCGTCGCCGGCGAGGTAGGCGTCGACCATCGCCGCGGTGGTCTTGAGCGCCTCGTCGTGATGATCGAGCATCAACTTCAGCGCCTTCTCGTTCATGTACTTGTCGAGCAGCTTCTCCTGCTTCTCGGCGGCCTCGAGGAACACGATGTCCTTCTTCTCGTTGATCGCGCGGCCCTGGAGCACGCCGTCCATCGGCGGGGTCGACGGCAGACCCTTGAGCGACACCATCGTCGCGGCGACCATCGGCTTCAGCGTGTCGACGCGCTTGGCGGCGAGCGGCGTGATCTCGTCCTCGAGCTTCTTCCAGTACGTCGGGCCGAGATCGCCGTGCAGCGTGTGGCCATCCTTGCGCGCGAAGTCGCCGACATCGATCGCGTTGACGTCGGCCTCCATCGCGAACACCGGCGCCGCATCGAGCTTCTGCCACACGACCTCGGGCAGCCGCGACTCGGCATCGATGCCGGTGTGCATGGTGCCGAGGAAGTAGGTCGTCTTGCCATCCTTCTCGACGCGCCAGAACATCGGGTTCGCGATCGGCTGCTTGGGCTTGGCCTCCTGCTGCAGCCACGGATCGGGCGTGGTCGGCTTGGGAGCCGGCGTGGCCACCGTCGGCGTCGGGGTCGGCGACGGCGTGGGAGGTGGCGTCGAGGCCTTGCTGCAGCCCGCGATCCCGAGGGCGACGACGAGCGCGATGTAGGTCCGCATGCGCCGGTCTTTACCACGTCATTCGTAGGGACGCTCACAGAAGCCAGATCGCGACCGACGTCATCATCAATCCGTGCGGATCGTGGGGGCCCTGGTGTTCGTGGCAGTCGGCGTCGGCGCGTCCGGACGCACGGCTTCGGCCGACTGCATGGCGATGCTCGATCAGGCGTGGCCCGCGGTCGAGCAGCCGACGATGCACCGGCGGACGATGACCGACGCGATCACCGATCAGCTGACCGACCTCGGCAACGAGCTCGGCCACCACATGAACGTGCTGTCGCACGACTCGATCTCGCTGTCGTTCGACGGTCGCGCGCGCCACGCGAAGGTCCGGGTCGGCGGCGGCGACGATCGCTACTTCACGTTCGCGGTCGCGACCGACATCCAGTTCACCGGCATGGACGCGCGCGTGAAGACCCGCATCGACATGAGCGTCTCGGGGCACCGCATGCACTTCGATCTCCCCGAGTTCGAGATGGAGCCGCAGAGCTACCAGGGCGATCGCGTCGTCGTGCTGCTCGTGCCGTTCCTCGAACGTCGCTGGTAGCCGAAACGCCGAACGCCGCGGAGCCTGGCCCCGCGGCGTTCAGTGATCAGTGTTCGCTCGGCTAGTCCCAGTGGCCTTCGATGAAGATCCACTCATCACCGCGCTGCTGCCACTCCGGGTCCTTCCAGTGCTTGGCCGCGCGCTCGCGCTCCCAGCGGCCGGTCATCCAGACGTACTTGTCGTCGACCCACTGGTAGTGGCCACGCACCCAGATGAAGCCCGCGCGTGCCGCCGGCGGGGCCTCGTTCTGCGGCGGCGGTGGTGCCGATCGTGGTCCGTGGTGAACGCCACCCTGACCCTCATGAGGCGGTGTCGTCGGCGTGGGCGCGTCCTTCACGTAATAGGTCTGGTGGAACTCGTAGTGATCGTTCACCGGCACCCACCCACCCTGAACCATGTGCTGGTTTGGATGGAAGCCAACGACGCCGCCGGGCATCCACTTGTACCTGCCTTGCTGCCAGTCCCAGTAACCCGGCTGCCAGGCCTCACCAGGCCTCTGGCTCATGACCTTGCTCTTCCATGCTGTCTCGTCCTGAAGCGGTGGCGGCGGCTGTGTCGGATACTTGGGGAACGGTCCCCAATGCCCCGCGACGAACTCCCAATGATCGCCACGCTGCTCCCACTTGCCCTCGATCCACATCGCATCGGTGCGCTCTTTCTCCCAATGGCCTGGAGTCCACGCGTAAGCGCCATTGCGCCACTCGTGATAGCCCGGGACCCAGACCATGCCGGGATGCGGCGGCTGTGCTTCATTCGGCGGTGGCGGTGGTGGCGTCGTCGGGTAGCGCGGCGCCGGTGCGTCCTGCTCCCAATGAAACGAGCGGAACTCGTAGTGACCGTTCACCGCGACCCACTCTCCCGGGACGAAGTGCTTGCCGGTTTGCCGACCGACAGCGCCGCCCGGCATCCACTTGTACCTGCAGTTCTCCCAAGCCCAGTACCCGATCTGATAGCCCTCGCCGGGGCGCTGGGCTTGCACCTTCGCACGCCACGCGGCCTCGTCCTGGAGAGGAGGCGGCGGCGAGGACGGATACTTCGGGCATGAACCCCAATGTCCCGCGACGAACTCCCAGTGATCGCCACGCTGCTCCCACTTGCCCTCGACCCACGTCGAGTCGGCACGCTCGCGCTCCCAGCGACCGGAGACCCAGACGTACTGTCCATTTCTCCACTCGTGAAAGCCGGGCTGCCAGACGAAGCCGGTGCGCGGCGGCTGCGCTGATTCGTTCTGCGGCGGCGGCGGTGGGGTGGTCGGATAGCGTGGGGCATCGACCCACGCGCCCTCGACGAACACCCACTCGTTACCGCGCTGCTCCCAGTGCGCCTCGCGCCACTGCTTGTTTTGACGCACGGCCTCGTAGTGACCGGGTTCCCACTCGTACCCGCCGTTCTCCCACTCCCAGTAACCCTTCACGTAGATGAAGCCGTTGCGCGGGGCGCCGTTGTCCTCGCGCGGCGGCGGTGGCGGGGTGCGCGGGCGCTCGTCCGCGTCGTCCCACGCGCCGTCGACGTAGACCCACTCGGAGCCTCGCTGCTCCCAGCGCGCGTCGTGCCAGTGCTTCTTCGCGCGCACGCGCTCCCAGCGACCGGTCATCCAGACCCAGCCGTTGTTCTTCCAGTCCCAGTGACCGTTGACGTAGACGAACCCACGGCGGCGCGCGTCGTGTTGCTCGACCTTCGACGGCGGCGGCGCCGACGTCGGACCCCGGACGACCGGAGGCGGAGGTGGGGGCGGCGGTGGCTGGGTGCGGTGATCGCGAGTATGCGGCTGAGCCGCGACCGAGCCGACGCTGCCAAGCAGCGTCGCTCCGAGGGTGGCCGACAGCAGCCATGAAGTTAGTCGTACGCGCATCATTCCTCCTGGGAAGTCCGACGAAATCTAGCCTGAATTGATTCACCTCCGAGGCAAGCTGCGCGGGTCTCACGCGAGAAAGATCTGGCGGGGCTACGGGATGTTACGGTCTGTTGCGTGCTGCGCCGGATCGCCCTGTCAGGCGTGTTCACCGTGTTCGGGTGCAGCGAGCGCCCGGAGCACGGTGTGCGCCCGCCCAGGCCAAGCGTGGTCGAGCGTGCGCTCGCGACCACGATCGGCGCCCGGCTCGGGGTGCCGATCGCGGCCAAGTGCAGTGGCATCCTCGGCGTGCCCACGAGCTGTGTGGCGACCCTTCCGGATGGCATGCGCGTGCCGGTTCGAATCGCGTTCGTGAACGACGTGTGGGAGTTCGAGCTCGCCGAGCCGATCATCACGACCGAGCCGATCGTGGCTTACGTGGTCGGCGAGCTCGCCGATCTCGGGATCGTCGATCACGTGACGTGTTTGCCGCAGATCCAGCGCCTCGATCCGCTCCATCCGATCGAGTGCGCGCTCGCGCGTGGCGGCAAGGCGTTCGTCATGCTCGACGGCACCGGTGGCATCCGCGATCTCGAGCTCGCCCTCGACACCCAGAGCGCGGCCGCGCGCTCGGAGGAGCTCACCGCCGCGCGCGCGGCCGAGCTCACCGCGATGTCGAAGCGGCTCGAACACCTTCCCGACGACGACGACTCGAACTAGAGTGCCGGAAATGTCCCGGGTCGGTCTCGTTGGTCTCGTCGTGGTCATCGCCGCGTGCTCGAAGCCCGCGCCGCGGCCGCATCGCGACGTGCCGCCACAGAAGAAGGCGGGCGCGGTCACGCTGACGATCCTCGGGACCAACGATTTGCACGGCGCGATCGAGCGCCTGCCGATCCTCGCCGGCTTCGTGGCAAACGTGCGGGCGGCGCGCGCGGCCGACGGTGGTGGCGTGTTGCTGCTCGACGCCGGCGACATGTTCCAGGGCACGCTGGAGTCCAACCTCGGCGAGGGCGCCGACGTCGTCGCCGCGTACAACGCGATGGGCTACACCGCCGCGGCGATCGGCAACCACGAGTTCGACTACGGCCCGGTCGGGCCCCAGGTCACCGTGCAGTCGGTCGAGGAGGATCCGCGCGGCGCGCTCAAGGCCCGCGCGAGCGAGGCGAAGTTCCCGTTCCTCGCGACCAACGTCTTCGATGCCCAGTCTCACGCGCGCATCAAGTGGCCGAACATGGTCGCGTCGACGCTGGTCACGGTCGCCGGCGTCAAGGTCGGCATCATCGGCGCGACCACCGAGTCGACGCCACACACGACGATGCCGGCGAACTTCGTCGGCCTCGAGATCGCGAAGCCGGCGCAGGCCGTCGCCGACGAGGCCAAGGCGCTGCGCGCGCAGGGCGCCCAGGTGATCGTGGTGGCCGCGCACCTCGGCTCGACGTGCCGCGACCTCACGAAGCCGACCGACACGTCGAGCTGCGACAGCGGCGAGGAGATCTTCAAGATGATCTCGGATCTGCCGAAGTCGACGGTCGACGTGATCGTCGCGGGCCACACGCACGCCGCGATGGCGCACCGGATCGACGACATCGCCGTCATCGAGTCGTACGCGTCGGGCCGCGCGTTCGGGCGCGTCGATCTGCGGATCTCGCCCGACGGACACGTCACGGCGTCGAAGATCATGCTGCCGCACGACCTGTGCCCGAAGGCCGATCCGAAGTCGGAGGGCCCGGTGCCGTTCGCGAGCTGCATGCCGGGCGACTACGAGGGCAAGCCGGTCGTGGCCGACGCCGCGGTCCAGAAGATCGCGGATGTCGCGCTCGCGCGCGCGGCCGAGCGCCGGCAGGAGAAGCTCGGCCCGACGCTGACCGCGCCGATCAAGCGCGCGTACGGCAGCGAGTCTGCCGAGGGCAACTGGTTCTGCGATCTGATGCTCCTCGCGCAGCCGACCGCGGACGTCGCGATGACGAACGGCGGCGGCCTGCGTGCCGACGTGCCCGCCGGCGGGCTGACCTACGGCGGCCTGTTCGAGGCGATGCCGTTCGACAACCGGTTCGCGATGATCGACGTCAAGGGCTCGCAGATCCGCCGGCTCGTCACCACGAACCTGCAGCGCGGCGGCGGCATCTTCTCGTGGGGTGGCCTGACCGCGAAGGCGGCGTGCAAGGCCGGCAAGCTCGACGTCGAGATCAAGATCGCCGGCAAGCCGCTCGCCGACAAGGCCGCATACAAGCTCGTCACCAGCGACTTCCTGGCGTCGGGCGGCGACGGTGTGATCGGTCGGCTCAAGCTCCCCGAGGGCGCGATCAAGATGACCGACGTCATCATCCGCGAGGCGATGGCGGATCTGTTGCGCAAGAAGACGGGCACGATCGATCCGGCCACGCTGTACTCGCCGAGCAAGAAGCGGCTCGACTACGCGGGCGACCGGCCGATCAGCTGCGGCGGTGGAACCAAGCCCGAGCCGGGAGAACCCGATTGACGAACGCGTGGAGTCCGACGAGCTGGCAGTCCCGACCGGTCGCGCAGACCGTCGGTTACAACGATCCCGCGGCGCTCGCGAGCGTGGTCGCCGAGATCGGCCGGCTGCCGCCGCTCGTCACGTCGTGGGAGATCGAGGCGTTGAAGGCCGAGCTCGCCCGCGCCGCGCGCGGCGAGGCGTTCGTGCTCCAGGGCGGCGACTGTGCCGAGAGCTTCGACGACTGTCGCTCGGAGCCGATCGCCGCGAAGCTGAAGATCCTCTTGCAGATGAGCCTCGTGCTCGTCCACGGCACGCGCAAGCCGGTCGTCCGCATCGGGCGCATCGCCGGCCAGTACGCCAAGCCGCGCTCGGCCGACACCGAGACGCGCGGCGACGTCACGCTCCCCGCGTACCGCGGCGACATCATCAACCGCGATCCGTTCACCGCCGGCGATCGCGAGCCCGATCCGACGCTGATGCTGCGCGCCTACGAGCGCGCCGGGCTGACGCTCAACTTCATCCGCGCGCTCGTCGAGGGTGGCTTCGCCGATCTGCATCACCCGGAGAACTGGGACGTCTCGTTCGCCAAGAACAGCGAGTACGCCGTGCAGTACCAGCGGATCGTCGACTCGATCCGCGACTCGCTCGACTTCGTGTCGGCGATCGCCGGCGTCGAGGCCGAGGTGCTCCGGCGGGTCGCGATCTACACGTCGCACGAGGCGCTCGCGCTGCCGTACGAGCAGGCGCAGACCCGCCACGTGCCCCGGCGGCCGAACAAGTACTACAACCTGTCGACGCACTTCCCGTGGATCGGCATGCGCACCGCGCAGCTCGACGGCGCGCACGTCGAGTTCCACCGCGGGATCCAGAACCCGATCGGCATCAAGGTCGGCCCGGGGATGTCGCTCGACTGGTTGCGCGGCCTGCTCGACGTGCTCGATCCCGATCAGGCGCCGGGCCGCATCACGCTGATCCACCGGATGGGCGCGGCGGCGATCGCCGACAAGCTGCCGCCGCTCGTCGAGGGCGTCCGCGCGACCGGCCGTCAGGCGCTGTGGATCTGCGATCCGATGCACGGCAACACCGAGACGACGTCGAGCGGCATCAAGACGCGGCGGTTCGACAAGATCATCGCCGAGCTCGAGGACAGCTTCACGCTGCACACCCAGCTCGGCTCGCGACTCGGCGGCGTGCACGTCGAGCTCACCGGCGAGGACGTCACCGAGTGCATCGGCGGCTCGGGCGGGCTCGACGAGATCGGCCTCGAGCGCGCCTACAAGAGCCGCGTCGATCCGCGGCTGAACTACGAGCAGGCGCTCGAGATCGCGCTGCGGATCTCGCGTCACCTGCGGCGCTGACGATGCTGACCGGCTTCCGCATCCTCGGCGTGTCCGCGGTGGTCCTGGTCGCCGTCCTGCTCGTGTTCCTGCAGACGCGGCGCGACGCGACGATCGGCTTCATCCTCCGGCAGGGCGTGCCGCTGATGATGGGCATCGCGTACGTCACGCTCGCGCTGACCAGCGGGATGGATGCGAGCGGCGTGGCCTGGCTGTCGATCGGGTTCTCGTTCGTGCTCGTCGTGTGGTGGGTGATGCGCTACCTGATGACGAACGCCGCGCTGGCCCGCGCGCTCGCGGTCGGTGAGGTCGATCGGATCCTCGAGCTCGCCGACGTCCAGATCCGTCAGCGCCGGGGCAGGTCGCGCGTGCCATACGAGGCCGCGCGCGCGGTCGCGCTCGAGATCGGTGGCGACTTCGCGGGCTCGCTCGCCGCGATCGAGGCGCTCGATTTCGGCGAGCTCGGCAGGAAGCCGGCGCTCGCGCGCCAGGTCGCCGCGACGCGGATCGCGGCGCTCGTCGAGCTCCGCCGCGCCGCCGATGCGCGCGCGATCCTCGACGCGACCTGGCCCGATCCGGCCGAGATGCTGCCGCCGACCCGCATGGTCGAGCGCGCGCTGGCGACCGGTCGCGTGCACTATGCCGACGGCGATCACGCCGCGGCGACGCGCGAGCTCGACAAGGTGATCGCGATGATCCTCGCGACGCCGCTGCAGCGCGCGACCGCCCACGCGTACCTCGCGCGGATCGCGCGTGCGTCCGCCGAGCCCGCGGTCGCGACCAAGCACGACGCCGAGGTCGCGCGGTTCGCGCCGCCGGTGTCGTGGCTGGCTCAGAACGCGCGCGACATCGCGAAGCCGACCTGATCCGGACCGATCACCGGAATGAACGACGTCGTCTCGGTCGACTCGACGGTGCGGCGCTCGGGTGCGGTGAAGTACAGGGTCGCCGCGCCACCGATCGCGAGCGCGCCGAGCACGAACGACGTCGTGCCCCACAAGTTCAGCTGAGCGACGTCCTTGTTCGCGACCTTCAGACGCGCGGTCTTGCCGCCCGCGGTCTCGAGGTTCATCCACTTGAGCTTGTCGCCCGACAGCGGCTTCGCGCTGCCGTCGTCGCCGCTGCACTTGGCGAACGTGTCGCCCGAGAAGCAGTTGAAGTCGGACTGCTTCGCGAGGCCGTAGACCAGCGTGAACACCCACGCGCCGGCGCCGGCCGCGACGAGCCCGTACGCCGCGTAGCGCCGCGGCTTGCCCGGATCGAGCACGACCGACGACGAGCCGTCGACCATCGTGACCGATAGCGTCTTCTGCATCTTCTCGGCGATCGTGAAGTCCTGTCGCGCGTTCTTCTTGCCGGCCGCGCGCGCGATCAAGACGTGCGCGCCGGGGTCGACCTCGACGTGGCCGAAGTCGTTCGTCGCGATCGTCTCGTCGTCGAGCGTGACCATCGGGTTCACCGGGGCCGGGGCCGGGAACTCGATCGTGATCGACGGAACCTTGGCGGCGAGCGCGACCGTGTGCTCCTTCGCGGCCTTCTCGTGGTCCGGCAGGTTGGTCTCGGCGGCGCGCGCCTGCGCCTGGCGGTACCACTTGAGCGCCGTGTGATACTTGCCGAGCTCCTCGTAGCAGAGCCCGAGGTTCAGCTTGGTGCCCGCGGCGAGCGGATCGAGGCGGTTGGCCTGCTCGAACTTCTCGCACGCCTCCTTGGGTCGCTTCTGCGCCAGGAGGTCGCGGCCCTCGCCGAATAGCTTGTCGGCCTCGACCTGCTTGGCGCTCGGGGCCGGCACGTCCGCGTGCGCGATGCCGCACACGAGCGACAGCGCGAGGGCGAGACGGTGCATGACCCGAGTGTAACTCAGATCAGAAATGGCCGACCGCCGCGAACCCGATCTGGTCCGGGCTCGCGACCGGCACGACGCTGACCTGCGCCGGGTGCTCGGCCGTGGTCGGCGACATCACCCACAGCGCGACGCCGACGCCGATCGCGGCGAGCCCGACGCCGCCGATCACCGAGCCGACCACGCCGATCGTGCGCGCCTTCTCGGTCTGCTTCTGGCCACCGGAGTCGCACATCTTGTCGGCGCGGCATGGAAAGTACTGCCCCCCCATGGCGTCGGTGTGCGCGTCGAACTGCGCGTCGTACATCGACTTGGCGTAGAGGCCGAGGCCGAGGCCGGCACCGAGCAACACGCCGCCGCCGATCACCGACAGCTTGCCGATCGTGCGCCGCGACGACACCGTCACCGGCTTGCCGAGCGCGGGGATGTCGAGCGAGGCGTCCTTGGCGATCGCGATCGTGATCGTCGTCTCGTACGGCAGGCGCCCCGGCGCGGACACGCTGATCGCGCGCACGCCGGCATCGATCGGCAGCTTGTCGAGCTCGGTCAGCGCGACGACGCGATCGTCGATCAACACCTTGGTCGCCGGCAGCGGCTCGACGAGCTTGACCGTCAGGTGCGAGACCTGCGGCTCGAGCAACGCGATGTGCTCCTCCGCGGCCTTCTGGTGCTCGGCGAGGCCTTGCTCGCGCGCGCGATCGCGCGCCTCGCTGTAGAGGTGCACCGCGGTCGCGAAGTGATCGAACTTCTCGGCGCACAGGGCGAGGTTGAGGAGCGTGCCGATCGCGCGCTCGTCGTGCTTCATCGCCTCCTCGAACTTGACGCACGCTTCCTTGAACGCGCCCTTGTTGCGCAGCGCGACGCCCTCTTCGAACAGCTCGTCGGCCTTGGTCTTGGGCGAGTCGTCGGCGTGGCTCGGACGGCCGAGCGCGGCGACGACGATCGCGGCTACGAGGATCCTCATGACGGACGCGAGCGTACCTCCCGCGCGAACCGACGCGCGAGTTTAGTGGCCGGTGCGGTTGTTGAACGGATCGATCGGTTTCGGCGTCACCTTCGGCGTCTCGACCAGAGGCGGCGGCGTCGGCTCGAGCTTCTTCATCGAGGCCGGCGGCCGCTTCTTCTTGATGATCGGCGGCGGCGACGTGACGAGCGGGACTTCCTGCTTGAGCTCGGCGACCGGCGGCACCGGCGGCACCAACGGCACGGGCACGGGCACGGGCACTGGCACGGGCGGCGCTGTGGCCACGGGCGCTGGCACGGGCAGTGGCTTGGTGACCACCTCGGTCGGCTTGTCGTTGCCGCTGCTCGCGACCACGCCGATCGTGATCCCGAGCATCGCGATCGCGGCGATCCCCAGGATCCACGGCACGATGCTGCGCTTCTTCGGCGTCTTCAGCGTCGACTCGGTGACCGGCGAGAACACGAACTGCGGCCGGTTGTCGTACGGCTGATGCGACGGTGGGCGCGCGACCGGCTGGCTCTTGGCCGACGGCATCGGCGTGCGGATCGCACCCGAGCTCGTCGACATGCCCTCCCAGTCGCCGACGCTGCGACGCAGCATGCGGTGCATGCGCTCGACCAGCACGTTGGCCTGGTGGGGATCGGTCGCGAACCCGATCAGATCGCGGCCGAACTCCGCCATCGTCGCGTAGCGCTGCTCGGGCGTCTTGGCGAGACACCGCAGCACGACTGGCTGGAGCTCGGGTGGCGTCTTCGTCATCGGCGCCGGCGCGTCGACCGCGACCTTCACGCACATCTCGGAGAAGCTGTCGGCCTCGAACGGCTTGCGGCCCTCGAGGATCTCGTACATCACGGTACCGAGCGACCAGATGTCGGTGCGCGCGTCGACCAGGCGCGCCGAGCGCATCTGCTCGGGGCTCATGTACGCCGGCGTGCCGAGCAGCGACTGCGTCTGCGTCAGCTGCATGTCGGTACCCATCGCGGACTTCGAGATCCCGAAGTCGAGCACCTTGATCAGCGCGCTGCCGTCGGGGCGCCAGGTCACGAACAGGTTCGACGGCTTGACGTCGCGGTGCACGATGCTGATCGAGTGCGCCTCGGCGAGGGCCTCGGCGGTCTGCAACATCAGGTCGACCGCCCACGGCACCGGCAGGCAGCCACGCTGATGGACCAGCTGATCGAGATCGAGCCCCTCGAGGAACTCCATCACCATGTATGGCACGCCGTTCTCGAACCGTCCGACGTCGGAGACCCGGGCGACGTACTCGCTCTTCAACTTCGCGGCGGCCTGCGCCTCGCGCGTGAACCGCTCGACCGCGTCCTCGTCATGGAGGACGTCGGACCGCAGCATCTTGATCGCGACCTTCTCGTTGAGCTGCAGGTGCGTACACAGGGCGACGACGCCCATGCCACCGCTGCCGAGGATCGCCTCGACCCGGTACTTGTTGAGAAAGACGGTCCCGATCGGGACCGTGTTCTCCGCTGGTTTACCTATCGCCACGCGAGAACCTCAAGCGTAGCCTGAGTGGACCGACCTCTCAAGCTCTCGACAAAGTGAGGGCAGCGCCCTCACGACGCGAGCAGCTCGCGTCATGAACAAAGTGAGGGCAGCGCCCTCACGACGCGAGCAGCTCGCGTCATGAACAAAGTGAGGGCAGCGCCCTCCCGACGCGAGCAGCGCGCGTCATGAACAAAGTGAGGGCAGCTCCCTCACGACGCGAGCCGCTCGCGTCCTGAA
>JBBQEX010000103.1:0-20667 GCA_038321315.1 Haliangiales bacterium
AGGTGCCGGTCGCCGACTGCGCGGTCACGCTCGCGGGCTTCGACGGCTACGCCGGTGAGGTCATGGCGATCGGCGAGCGCCCGCCGGTCGCGCAGCTCGACGCCGCGGCGGCCTCGCGCCTCGCGATCTCCGAGGCGATCACGAACGCCGCGGGCACCGCGATCGGCGCGCTCGGTCGCCTGAAGCTATCGTGCAACTGGATGGCAGCGGCCGGGCATCCCGGCGAGGACGCGCGGCTCTACGCCGGCGTCAAGGCGGCGAGCGAGCTCTCGGTCGCGCTCGGCATCGCGATCCCGGTCGGCAAGGATTCGATGTCGATGCGCACGGTCTGGACGCAAGACGTCGTGCCGGCGCCCGTCGTGCCCGTCGTCGTGCCCGTCGTCGTGCCCGTCGTCGTGCCCGAAGCCGTCGGCTTCGATCTGCACCGCGGCGCGCGCGATGGCGGCCCGGCCTTTGGCCCTCGCACGACCATCGCTCCCGACTCCGATGCCGCGCTGGCACAGCTCGAGGCCGAGGTCGCCGTCGCGCCGCCGCCGTCGTCACCGTCGGGGTTCGGCGCGAAGCTGCTCGGGCTCGTCGATCGCGCGGTCGCCACGGTCGACGCGCTGTCGGATCGCGTCGCGAATCGCGTGCTCGGCCCGAGCGCCAAGCCGCTGGAACCAGCGGCGCCCAGGACGCGCACCGTGGTCTCGCCGGTGACGCTGGTCGTGACCGCGTTCGGCCCGGTCGACGACGTCCGCAAGACCGTCACGCCCGAGCTGACCGGCGCCGGCACGCTGCTCCTCGTCGATCTCGGCAACGGCAAGGCCCGGCTCGGCGGCTCGTGTCTGGCGCAGGTCTACGGCCAGCTCGGCGACACCGCGCCCGATCTCGACGAGCCGACCCGGCTCGCCGGGTTCTTCACCGCGATGCAGCGCCTGGTCGCCGACGGCAAGCTCGCCGCGTATCACGATCGCTCCGACGGCGGGCTCGTCGTCGCCGCGCTCGAGATGGCGTTCGCCGGTGGGCTCGGGCTCGAGCTCGACACCACCGCGGTGCACGCCGATCCATTCGGCGCGCTGTTCGCCGAGGAGCTCGGCGCGATCCTCGAGGTCGCGCTCGACGACATCGCGACCGTGCGCTCGGCGTTCGCCGCGGTCGGGCTCGGCGGCGCGGTCCACGCGATCGGCCGCGCGGTCGCCGTTGATCGCGTCGTGATCCGTCACGCCGGCGAGACCGTCGTCGATGCCACGCGCACCGCGCTGCGCGCCCGGTGGTCGCACGTCTCGCACCTGATGGCGGCGCGGCGCGATGACGAGGCCTGCGCGCACGAGGAGCACGCGGCGCGGCTGGCGCCCGATGCGCCGGGGCTGACCGCGCACGTGCCGTTCGCGATCGCCGCCCCCCTCGCGGCCCCGATGATTGGCGGGGCTCGCCCTCGCGTCGCGATCCTGCGCGAGCAGGGCGTCAACGGCCAGATCGAGATGGCCGCGGCGTTCTCCCGCGCCGGGTTCGACGCGGTCGACGTCCACATGACCGACCTGGTGTCGGGTCGGATCGATCTCACTGACTTCCGTGGCGCCGTCGCGTGCGGTGGGTTCTCCTTCGGCGACGTGCTCGGTGCCGGGCGCGGCTGGGCGGCGACGCTGCGCTACAACGCGCGCGCGCGCGACGCGCTCGCCGGGCTGATCGGCGCGCGCACCGACACGTTCCTGCTCGGCGTGTGCAACGGCTGCCAGATGGTCGCCGACCTCGCCGACCAGCTGCCGGGCACCGCACACTGGCCGCGGTTCGTGCGCAATCGCTCCGAGCAGTTCGAGGCGCGCGTCGTGCTCGTCGAACTGCCCGAGAGTCCGTCGATCTTCTTCACTGGCATGGCCGGCGCGCGGCTGCCGATCGCCAACGCGCATGGCGAGGGCAGGGCAGTGTTCACCGACGACGCCGCGGATCGCGCCGCGCTGCGCGACCAGCACCTGGTCGCCGCGCGCTTCGTCGATGGCCGCGGTGCCGTCGCCACGATGTATCCGGCGAACCCCAATGGCTCGCCCGACGGCCTCGCCGCCGTGACCACGCCCGACGGCCGCATCACGATCATGATGCCGCACCCCGAGCGCGTGTTCCGCACCATGCAGCTGTCGTGGCATCCGCGCGACTGGCGCGCGTCCGACGACAGCCCGTGGATGCAGATGTTCTACAACGCGCGCCGCTGGCTGTGAATTGGGGACGCTTTTCCGAGTTGCTCGAGTTGGCGCGCCAACTCGAGCCACTAGGAAAAGCGTGCCCAATCCACAGGCCGCCCGCCGGACCGCTTCGAAACGAAGCAAACCGAGCAAGTATTGACACCGTCCCTAGTTCACAGGATGGGCAAGAGCGTCGCGAGGATCCCGACGGCGACGAGGCCGACGTGGAACCGCCGGCAGTTCGTGCGCGTCCGCCGCTGACCGGTGACGAGCGTGAGCGCGGCTGCGGCGCGCCGCATCGCGAGCACGCCGGGCACGATCGCGGCGAGCGTGACGAGCGCGGTGATCGCGGTGGCCGAGTGCCAGCCGCCCTCGAACGCGCGCGGCCATAGCGTCGGCAACAGCAGCAGCTCGGCGAGCACGACCGGCGCGATCGCCCAGCGCTGGCCGGCGAACATCGCGGTCGCCGACACCGCGAGGATCGCGGACGCCTCGGCGCCATGCCACGTGCTCTGCGCGAACGGGAGCACGAGCAACGCGGCGAACAGCGCGGTCGACGCGATCCACATGTCGTCGCGCCTGCGCCGGACCCGACCGGCGATCCGGGCAGTCTCGGCTCTGGGCTGGACAGGGGACCGAACAACATCCGCCATGACTCAATTGTAATCAACTCGCGACAGTTGTCGAGTGACTGTATTTGAACAGTTACATCCGTCATGTGTCAAGCATTTGAAATCAAACGGTAAAGCATGGATCCGGTAGCCCCAGCGTCATGACCGGGTACATGTCATGCTCCAGACAACCCCATGCACGGCGCCACCGGCATCCTCGTCAAGCTCGCGGTCCGGCTCGTCGTGTTCACCGCGGTGTTCTGGTTCGCGGCCCGCAAGAACCCCAAGGTCGTGATCACCAAGCGGTGGGCGACGCCGATGATCGCGCTCGTCTTCGCGGTGCTCAATACCGTCCTCTACTGGGCGCTGACGCCGGTGTTGAAGCTCGCCACGCTCGGCATGCTCGGCCTCGTGATGCCGCTGATCGTGAACGCCCTCCTCTTGTTCGGCACCGTGCGGTTCTTCAGCCTCCCGAAGCTGCTCGGCAAGAAGACCGACGAGGCCGGCAAGACGACGACGGCGCGCAAGCCACTACTCCGCATCGACTCGATCGTGGCGATGGGCTGGATGGCCCTCGTGCTCACGATCGCGCACGGCGCGTGCTGGCTCGCGCTCGACTATCTGCCGAACCGCTAGCCGCCGGCGGCTTCGCGGAGCTTGCGGAGCAGCTCGCGCGCGGCGTCGCAGTGACCCTGCGCTTCGCGCAGCGACTGCCGGATCAGCTCGAAGCTCGCGCGCGGGATGTTGTTCGAGTACTGCTCGAACTCGCCCTCGGCCGCCATCACCTCGATGCGCAGCGACGACAGGAGATCGTTGAGCGAGGCCGAGGCCTCGGCCGTCATCGCGGCGAGCTCGAGCGCGCGCTTGACCTTGACGCTGCCGGCCTCGGCGGCGAGCTGACCGTCGGCACGTTCGACGCGCGACTTCAGGGTGTCGCGCTCGATCTCGATCGCCGACAGGTCGGCCTCGAGATCCTCCATCTTGCGCGCGGTGTCCTGATTGAACTTGTTGCTGCGGTAGACCCGGAGCTCGGTCTGCAGCTGCTCGACGCGACGGCGCAGCACGCGGATCTCGGCGTCGGATTCGTTGGATGGCGCCAGCCCGAGCGCGGCGAGCCCGGCACCGGGAACCGGCATCTGGCCCGTGCTGCCGCCGATCGCGGCGGCGAGGGCGGCGGGGTTGACCGCGGCGACATGGCCGGTCGCGGCTCCCGGTACGACGGCGCCCATGCCGGGGTGCTGCATCATCGGCTGCGGGCCTGGGGTCGCCGGCGGCGGTGGTCCCGCGCTGGCGCCACCGGCCGCGATGTCGACGAAGCGCAACCACAGGCTGCCGCAGCGGACCGCATCGCCGTGCTTGAACAGGTGGCTCTGGACCCGCTGCTCCTGGAAGTAGACGCCGTTGGCCGACGACAGATCCTCGAGGACATAGCCACCGCCACCCCAGAAGATCCGCGCGTGATGGCGCGACACCATGGCGTCGTCCGTACGGATCGCGCAGTCCATGGCGCGGCCCACTCTGATCTCCGCGGACGTCATGTCCACAGAACCTTCGATGCCTTGGGCATCGCGCCAGAGGAGTCGTGGCACCTGGCCGAAAGAGTAAGACAAATCCCCCACCTGCCACAAGTTTTCCCGTGGTAAGTCACCGGCATGTGCGGTGTCTTCGGCATCAGCGGTCACGATGAAGCTGCCAACATCGCCTACCTGGGGATGCACGCGCTCCAGCACCGGGGGCAGGAGTCCGCGGGCCTGGTCGCGGCCGAGGATGGCAAGCTCCGGCGCCACGTCGCCATGGCCCTGGTGTCCGACGCGTTCGACCGCGAGCAGCTCGCCAAGCTGCCCGGGCGCACCGCGATCGGCCACGTGCGCTACTCGACCGCCGGGTCGTCCGAGCTGCGCAACGCCCAGCCGTTCATGTTCGAGTACGCCGGCGGCGCGGTCTCGATCGCGCACAACGGCAACCTGGTGAACGCCGACGAGCTCCGCGCCGAGCTCGAGGCGCAGGGCTCGATCTTCCAGACCTCGTCCGACACCGAGGTCATCATCCACCTGATGGCCAAGGCCAAGGAGCCCGACCTGGTCGGCAAGCTCCGCGCGGCGCTGTCACGCGTGCGCGGTGCCTACTCGCTCGTGCTCCTGACCAACGACGACAAGATGATCGGCGTGCGCGACCCGAGCGGGTTCCGCCCGCTCGCGATCGGTCGGCTCAAGGGCGCGTACGTGCTGTCGAGCGAGACCTGCTCGTTCGACCTCATCGAGGCCGAGCTGATCCGCGAGGTCGACCCGGGCGAGATCGTGATCATCGATGGCGGCCTCACCAGCCACCGGCTCGTCGAGCAGCTGGCACCGACGTTCTGCGTGTTCGAGCACGTCTACTTCGCGCGGCCCGACAGCCTGGTCAACGGCAAGGCGGTCTATCGCTCGCGCGAGAAGATGGGGCGCGCGCTCGCGCAGGAGGCGCTCGTCGAGGGCGCCGACTGCGTGATCCCGGTGCCCGACTCCGGCGTGCCGGCGGCGATCGGCTACTCCAAGGAGAGCAACATCCCGTTCGAGCTCGGGCTCATCCGCTCGCACTACGTCGGTCGCACGTTCATCGAGCCGCAGGACTCGATCCGCCACTTCGGCGTCCGCCTGAAGCTGTCGCCGGTGCGCTCGGTCGTCGACGGCAAGAAGGTGGTCGTGGTCGACGACTCGCTGGTGCGCGGCACCACGTCGCGCAAGATCGTGAAGATGCTGCGCGGCGCCGGCGCGCGCGAGGTCCACCTCCGGATCAGCGCGCCGCCGACCACGCACCCGTGCTTCTACGGGATCAACACGCCGAATCGCAGCGAGCTGGTCGCCGCGTCGCACACGATCGAGGAGATCGCGCGCTACGTCACGTGCGACTCGCTCGCGTACCTGTCGCACGGCGGCATGATGACCGCGGTCGGCGCCGACCCGAACGGCAAGGGCTACTGCTCCGCGTGCTTCACCGGCGAGTACCCGGTCGCGCTCGGCACCAACACGCTCGTCCAGATCCGTCGGGCGTTGTAGGGTACGCGGCATGGCAGGATCTGAAGCCACCGACGTTCGCGGCCTGCGCGGGGTGCTGAAGGAGCTGATCACCAAGGTGACCACGCTCCGGGGGTTACTTTGACGTCGACGCGAAGCGGCTGAAGATCGAGGAGCTCGAGTCGATCTCGGCGCGGCCGAACTTCTGGGACGACCAGAAGAAGGCGCAGGCTGTCCTGCGCGACAAGAAGGCGCTCGAGACGATCGTGAACGGCTACGAGGCGCAGCAGCGCGCGGTGTCCGACGCCGAGGTCTTGCTCGAGCTCGCCGAGGAGGCGCACGACGAGCCGACGATGAAGGAGGTCGACGCCAACATCACGCAGATCAAGAAGTCGCTCGACGAGATCGAGTTCCGCCGGATGCTGTCGGGCGAGCTCGATGCCAACGGCGCGATCGTCGCGGTCGCGTCGGGTGCCGGCGGCGTCGACGCGAGCGACTGGGCGGGCATCTTGCTCCGCATGTTGATCCGCTACTGCGAGCGCAAGGGCTGGAAGGTCGAGCTCGTCGAGGAGACCATGGCCGAGGAGGCCGGGATCAAGGGGGCGACGATCATCGTCACCGGCGACTACGCGTACGGCATGTTGAAGGCCGAGAACGGCGTGCACCGCCTGGTGCGCGTGTCGCCGTTCGATGCCAACGGTCGCCGCCAGACGTCGTTCGCCGCGGTCACCGTGACGCCCGACATCGACGACGACATCGTGGTCGAGATCGACGAGAAGGATCTCAAGATCGACACCTACCGCGCGGGTGGCGCCGGCGGCCAGCACGTCAACAAGACGGACTCCGCCGTGCGCATCACGCACCTGCCGACCAACATCGTCGTCCAGTGCCAGAACGAGCGCAGCCAGCACTCGAACAAGGCCAAGGCGATGAAGATGCTGCGTGCGCGCATGTACGACTTCGAGCTCGCCAAGCGCGAAGCCAAGGCGTCCGAGGACGCCAAGGCGCGCCTGCGGATCGAGTGGGGCTCGCAGATCCGGAGCTACGTGATGTTCCCGTACCAGCAGGTCAACGACCACCGGACCGAGCTGAAGATGTCGAACATCGACGACGTGCTCGACGGCGACCTCGACGAGCTGATCCGGACCTACCTGTTACAGGCTGCCAACCGCCCGCGCTGAGGTGATCTGATGAGCCTGGATGCGATCCGCGCGAAGCTGCTGCCGAAGTTCGTGACGACCGCGCGCGAGCGCACCGCCCGCGCCAAGGCCGCGCTCGCCGATCACCAGGCCTCGCGCGTTCGCGACGAGATGCACGCGGTCACCGGCGACGCGAACATGCTCAACCAGGCCGAGATCGCCGAGCTCGCGCGCATCGCGTCGACCCACGCCAAGGCCTGGGAGTCGGGCGATCAGAACGCGCGCGACACCTGCCTCGCGAGCCTTCACGTGCTCAGTGCTCGGATCGACGCGATCGTAGTACCCGGCTGACGCGCTGGACGATCTGATCGGCGTCCGCGGTCTTCGACAGGTAGCCATCGGCGCGCGTGGTCTCGGCGATGCGCTGGAGCTCGGAGATCGGCCGATCCGAGTGCAGGTACACCGGCAGGTTCGGGATCGCGCCGCGGATCCGCCGGATCAGCTCGCCGATGTCGAGCCGCTCGAACGACAGGTCGAGCAGGATCATGTCGACCGAGCTCAGCGCGAGCGTGGCGATCAGCGTGGTGGGATCCTCGATGGCGAGCACCTCGATGCCGAATGGCTCGAGGCTCGCCTTCATCATCTCGCGGCAGATCTCGCTGTCGTCGACGATCGCGACCTTGCCGGTGCCCTGGATCAGCCGGTCGGGCCGGACGAGCAGGGCTTCGAAGCCGTCGATCAAGACGACCTCGGCGTTGGCGTCCGGCGGCGTGACGAGCAGGCGACGCACCGTGACCGGCACCGGATTCCACGCGGCGACCACGTCGAGCGCCAGGTCGCCGCGGCGGACGCGGAGCTTCACGCGCGGGCCACGCGGCGCGGGTTCGTCGGCCAGGCCGAAGACCTCGGCGAGATCGATGACGTGCGGCGCATCGGCGACGATCTCGATCGCCCAGTCGGTCGCGATCGCGAACCGCAGCGCCGAGCCGGGCACCGAGAAGCCCATCGCCGCGACCTTGCGCGACGGCGCCGGAATCGAGACCGACCAGGTCGTGCCGGTGCCGTGCACCGAGCTCACCGTGCACGTGCCGCCGACCGCGGCCACCGCGGCGCCGACCGCGTCGAGCCCGATGCCGCGTCCGGACACCTCGGTCGTCACCGTGCGCGTCGAGAAGCCCGCCTTCCACAACACGTCGGCGAGCTGCGCCTCGGTGAACTGGGTGTTCGCCGGCAGGAGGCCGAGCGCGATGCCGCGGCGGCGCACCTCGGCGAAGTCGATGCCGGCGCCGTCGTCGCTGACGTCGAGCCGCACGACGTCGGCCTCGGCGCTGCACGTCACGGTGATCGTGCCGTGCGGGGGCTTCCCACGGGCGACCCGCGCGGCCGCGGTCTCGATCCCGTGATCCGCGGCGTTGCGGATGAGGTGCAGCGTCGCGACGTCGAGCGCGGCGCACACCGTCGGCTCGGTCTTCAGCTCGCTCGGAATCTCGAACCGGACACCGATGTCCTTGCCGAGCTCGTGGGCCAGCTCGGCGACCCCGCCGCCGTGCTTCAACAGGATCGGCGCGATCGGCAACAACGCCGGCAGCGCGAGCAGCTCGCGCAGGGCACCCCAGCCGCGCGCGACGCGCTTGGTGCGCGACGTGTTCGCGGCCGACTCGAGGAACAGCTCGAGTGCCGTGTTCGACAGGCTCGCGCGCGTCGCCGGCGTGAGCACGTCGCGCTCGCGGTCGGCCTCGACACGCAGCGTGGGCGCGGTCGTCGTGCGCACGCGCGGCGTCTGCTCGCGTCGGGTGTCGGCGACGATCGCGTCCATCTGCCGGATGAAGCCCGGCAGGTCGATGCCGCCGAACGAGCTGCCGGCGCGCTTCCTGATCAACATGCCGACCAGCTGCACCGCCATGATCACGATCAGCTCGAAGTCATCGCTGACCGAGTAGCTGCGCTCGCGTGCGAGCTCGAGCATGTCCTCGAGCTTGTGACAGACGAGATCGACGTCGCCGAAGCCGACCATGCGCGCGTCGCCCTTGAGCGTGTGGACCTCGCGGTGCATCGCCGCGGTCGCCTCGCTGTCGCTCGGATCGACGACGGCCTTCGCCCAGTGGGCCTCGAGCCGCGCGAGGCGCTCGAGCGACACCACGCGGAACCGATTGACGATCTGCTCGGCGAGCAAGACCGCTTCATCTTCGCAGTTGCACGCGAGTTGAT
Source organism: Haliangiales bacterium (assembly GCA_038321315.1). GTDB lineage: Bacteria > Myxococcota_A > Polyangia > Haliangiales > Haliangiaceae > JABFXX01. Next base: position 9,111 of record JBBQEX010000103.1, read on the forward strand.
CGAGTTGATCGCGGTGATCGAGCGACGCGAAGTGTCGTTTTGGAGCCTCGATGTCAGACGCGTTCGCACGCCGCGACGATGTGCGTCAGCGCGCGCTTCGCCTCGGGCAACACGACGACGAGCGGCCACACGTGAAACATCGACGGCTCCTCGTGCAGCGTCACGGTAATTCCGGCGTCGATCAAACGATCGCGAAGCCGGTGGGCATCCGGCAGCAAGAGCTCGCGACCCCCGATGAAGATCGTGATCGGCGGCAACCCCGCAAACGACGCGTGGATCGGGCTGACGCGCGGATCCATGGGATCCGATCCATTCGCCCACATCGCCCCCGCGGCGACGAGCCCACCGCGACCCAGCATCGGGTCGCGGGCCTCGAACGCATCGATCGCCGGATCGGCGAGTGCGATGTCGACCCACGGCGAGAGCAAGATCACAGCGCGTGGCTTGGGTGTTGCGGTCCGGGTCGCGAGCGCGAGCGCGAGCCCACCGCCGGCGGAGTCACCCATGACGACGACGCGGCCCGGCTCGATCGCGAGCAGCCGATCGGCGAGCGGCTCGAGCATCGCGAACGCCTCGGCGTGATCGTGCTCCGGCGCGAGCGGGTAGATCGGCACGGTGATCGTGGCGCCGAGCGCGTCGACCAGCTTGCCGAGGAAGTCCCAGTGAAACCCGGTGATCTCGTACGTGTAGCAGCCGCCGTGCAGGTAGAGGATCCGCGGTGCGTGCGCGCGCTCGCCGGTGCGCGGCGCGAGCGTGTAGCACGGATGACCGAACGCATCGTCGACGCGGAAGTCGTAGCGCGCGCGAAACGCTCGTTTCGGCGCGTGGCGATCGATCGGTCGCCGGCGCGCGATCGCGGCGAGCAGCGAGCTGCGGTCGGCGAGATCTGCCTTGCCGCGCATGCGCCCGATCGCGAAGGTCGCGATCCGCCCGAGCAGCGACATCACGGATCCCAGGACGCGAGCGGGCCGCCGATCGCGGCGATCGCGTCGGCGAACATCGCGGTCGCGCCGGCCGCGCGCGCCGGATCGGTCGCGTCGACGATCCGCGCGGCGAGCTCGGCGTGCGCCTGGTGCGTGCGCGCGTCGCGCGCGCGCGTGGCGAGCTTGTCGTGGCGCGCGATCTCGGTGCCCGGGAGGAGGGCGAGCGCGTCGTCGGCCGCCTGCGCCGCCGCGGCGGCCGCGGTCGCCGCGCGATGCAGCTGCGTCGCGAGCTCGCGGGGCTCGCGCGTCACGCGCGCGGCCCCGAGCGCGGCCTCGAGCGCGTGGGTCGCGGTCGCGTAGCTCGCCTGCTGGGCCGCGATGGTCCAGCTCGCGCCGCTCGCGACCTCGCTCGGCCAGCGCACGATCGCGTCCTGCCGCAGCTCGAGCGTCCCGAGCTTGCCGTTCGCCTGCACGATCGGGATCGCGCCGGTCGGCGTCGCGCCGCTGCGCAGGAGCTTCGTGGTCGGGCTCGTCGGATCGGGCACGCCGACGCCGACGATGTACGCGACCGTGTCACCGGGCGCGAACACGGTGAGCGTCGCGACCGTGTGGTGCGGCGCCGGATGGTCCTCGCCGGGCGCGTGGATCTCGAGCGTGCGGCCGGTGTGGCGCGCCTCCTCGAGCACCGCGGCGCCCGCGAACAGATCGGCGTAGACCTCGGGCAGCTTGCCGATCCGGCGCGCCTCGGTGAGGTTCGAGTCGCGCGGCGCGACCGTGGTCGCGGACCAGCTCGCGAACATGAACTCGCCGGTCGCGAGCATGACCGCGGCACTATCGTCGTCGAGCTCGGGCAGCCCGTCGTCGGCGTTGCGCGAGAAGTTCGTGATCTCGCCGACCACGCTCAGCTCGGCGTGATCGATCGTCCCGGTCTGCGACGCGGCGTCGATCGCGAGCGTCTCGATCATCTCGCCGGCGACCCGCGTGATGATCGCGTCGCCGCTGTCCTGGCCGTGCTCGAACGCGCCGACGTAGAGCGCGCGGGTCGTGCCCCTGCCGAACGTCTTCGCGCCCTTGCCATCGACACAGTTGCCGGCGAGGCAGACATCGGTGACCGGGCCGCTCGGCGTCGCCGCCGGCGGGTGCGAGCACGCCGCGAGCCCGACGAGCCAGAGGCGCTTCATCGCGTCACCTTATCAATGCTTGTCGAGCTTCGCGAGCGTCAGCTTCGCGTTCGCGAGCGCGTCGGGGTTGGCCTGACCGGCCGGCATGGTCTCCCACAGCGTCACGATCTGCTCGAGCAACGATCGCTCGAGCTGCGCGTCGTGCTGGCCGGCGGCGATCTCGGCGCGCTGCGACAGCACGCGAGCCTTGCGCGGCCCGTAGACCAGCGGCAGCGCGCGATCGGTCCACGTCGCGGCCTCGGCGAGCTTGCCGGCGCGCAGGTAGATCCAGCCGAGCCGCGCGTACGGGTCGTACTCCTTCGGCAGATCCTTCGCCGACTTCTCGAGCGCGGGGACCAGCTCGAGCGGGCGCCCGAGGTAGGTGTAGACCTCGGCGCGCGGCCAGTTGTACGTCATCGCCGCCATCGGATCGGGCGCCTTGTTCGCGGTGTCGTCGAGCATCGTCTTCTGCTCCTCGGCGACCGCCCGGGCTCCGGCCTTGTCGCCGAGCGCCTCGATGGCCTCGCGCTCCGAGGCCATCGCGTCGCTGCGATCGTCGATCGAGAGCTGCGCCTTGGAGTCGGCGAGCATCGCCTTCCAGCGCGCGACCGCGGCGGTGCGCACCGCCTTGACACCGGGCGCGTCGAGCTCGGCGCGCTTGTCGGCGCACGCCATCGCGGTCGACAGGAAGTCGCTCGCCGACGTCGTGCGTCCGAGCTGCGCGGGCTTGGCCATCACCTCCATCGCGAGCGCGACGCAGCCGGCGTAGTCCTCGCGGTGCTGCTTGGTCGCGATCAGCGAGGTCAGGGCGTCGGGGCGGCGGGCCCAGTCCGGCGGCGCGGCGGCGAGCGCGGCGGTCAGCTCCTGCTCGGCGGTCGCGAGATCGTGGAGCGCGGCGGCGCGCTCGGCCCCGAGCAACCGCGCGTCGGCACCGGCGGCGCCACCGGCGCGCGCCTTCTGGCCCGAGTCGAGGAAGGCCTGGAACTGCGGCACGCTCGACGACCCGACGAACCGCGCGAGCACCGACTCGTCGGGCGCGACCACGAAGAACGTCGGCCACGCCGCGGGTGGGAACTTGCCGACCGCCGCGGCGTTCACGTCCTTGTCGGTGTCGAGCGAGACCCACACGAGCTTGTCGGCGTCGACCGCGAGCGCCGGATCGAGGAACACCGTCGAGCGCATCGACAGACACGTGTGGCACCACGGCGCCCACATGTCGATCATCAGCGGGAGGTCCTTCTGCCGCGCGCACGCGAGCGCCGCGGGATAGTCATCCGCGATCCACGCGATCGAGCCCTCGGGCTTGCCGGCGGTCGCGCACGGGTCACCCGCCGGCTCGACCGTCGCGTGCACCGGGTCGATCGCGACGGCGGGGGCGGGTGGGGGTGGCTGCGGTGCGTCGTCGCGCTTGCACGCAACGAGGATGCAAAGGGCGATCGGCGCGGCGAGACGAGCCATGACCGCGTGATAGCACGACCAGATCGGGTATGGTCCGCGGCCATGTCGTCGCGCCCGCCTGCCCAACCGACCCCCACGCTCGACCGCATCATGAGCGAGCGGCGCGAGAAAGCGGCGGCCCTGCGCGCGGCCGGCAGCGATCCGTTTCGCAACGATGTCGGCCCGCGCGACACGCTCGCCGCGGTCCGCACGCGCTACGCGAGCACGAGGCCGGAGATCGCCCCGAGGGCGCCGCGCGATCCGAACGCGCCCAAGGAGCCCAAGGAGGCCGAGGTCATCACGCCGATCGACGGCGCGGTGGTGTGCGTCGCCGGCCGCGTGATGGCCAAGCGCGGGTTCGGCAAGACCGTGTTCGCGCCGGTGCGCGACACGACCGGCGAGATGCAGCTCTACCTCGCGATCGATCACCTGTCGGCCGCGGAGTTCGCGATCGTCGAGAACCAGCTCGACGTCGGCGACATCGTGGTCGCCGAGGGCCCGACGTTCTGGACCAAGCGCGGCGAGCTGTCGATCCTGGTCACCAAGCTGTCGATCGCGACCAAGTCGCTGCGCCCGCTGCCGAGCAAGGAGTGGCAGGACGCCAAGGGTCAACAGAAAGGCGGCCTGGTCGACATCGAGGCGCGCTACCGCCAGCGCTATGTCGATCTCGCGGTCGATCTCGACGTCCGCGAGGTGTTCAAGAAGCGCTCGCGCATCGTGCGCGGCATCCGCAGTTTCCTCGACGCGCGCGACTACCTCGAGGTCGAGACGCCGATGATGCACCCGATCATCGGCGGCGCCGCGGCGCGCCCGTTCAAGACCCACCACAACGCGCTCGACATCGATCTGTTCATGCGGATCGCACCCGAGCTGTACTTGAAGCGCCTCGTCGTCGGCGGCTTCGATCGGGTCTACGAGATCAACCGCAACTTCCGCAACGAGGGGATCGATCGCTCGCACAACCCCGAGTTCACGATGCTCGAGTTCTACCAGGCGTACGCGACGTACACCGATCTCATGGACCTCACCGAGGCGATGGTCGGCGAGCTCGCGCGCGAGGTGAACGGCAGCACCCAGGTCACCTGGGATGGCGTCGCGATCGAGCTCGGCGCGCCGTGGCAGCGGCTGACGATCCGCGACGCGGTCCGCACGCTCGGCGGCGTCGCGAACGCCGACGCGGTGTTCGAGGATCCGATCGTCGCCGCCGAGGTCTGCGCCGGCCTGAAGCTGCCGGCCGCCGACCTCGTGCGCGTGCTGCTCGAGGGTGTCCCGCGCGACCGGATCGGCGAGCTCGACTACGCCGAGACCACCGCGGCCTGGAAGGCGTCGACCGATCGCGCCCTGCTGGCGCGGTCGATCGTCGAGCGCTATGACTCACTCGAGCAGCGCCGGATCACCGCGGGTCACCTCGGGTATCTGCTGTTCGAAGCGACCGCCGAACAAAAGCTCGTGCAGCCCACGTTCCTCACCCAGTTCCCGCTCGCGGTGTCGCCGCTCGCGCGCAAGAACGATCAGGACGGCGCGTTCTGCGATCGGTTCGAGCTGTTCGTCAACGGCAAGGAGATCGCGAACGGGTTCTCCGAGCTCAACGATCCCGACGACCAGCGCGCCCGGTTCCTCGCGCAGGTCCGCGCCAAGCAGGGCGGGGCGGCCGAGACCATGGACTACGACGAGGACTACTGCCGCGCGCTCGAGATCGGCATGCCGCCGACCGCGGGTGAGGGCATCGGCATCGATCGGCTCGCGATGCTGCTGACCGGCCAGGCCTCGATCCGCGACGTCATCCTGTTCCCGCTCCTGCGGCCGCAGAAGGAGCCATGACCGCCGAAGGGTTGATGAAGGCGCTCCGCGTTCGCGCGTGGGTGCAGATCGTGACCGGCGTCCTGGTCGCGGCCGCGGGCGCCGTCGCGACGTACATGTCGTGGCTGGCGCCGGGCACGAGCTACTACGTGTTCACCGGCGCGATCGCGGTCGGTGTGGTCGCGATCGCAAACGGCGTGTGGCGGCTGATGGCCGCGTACGAGCGCGCCGACAACATCAAGTCGGCGACGTTGGCCCCCGGCGATCTCCCGGCGGTCTCGGCGACCAGCACGCTCGGCTACAAGTCGTTCGTCGCGTGGCGCTACCTGCTCGAGCGCCGCCGGCGGATCAAGGCGTGGGTGTGGATCGCGCTGGTCGCGACCCTCGCCGCGCGCGCCGCGCTCTGGCTGATCGTCGGCAACGGTGTCGGCGACGAGTCGATCTCGACGTGGCACGGCATCGTGGCCATCGTGCTGTGGATCGCGATCGGCGGCACGATCTTCTGGGGCGTCCTGCGCAAGAGCAAGCCGGCGTCGTTCGTGTTCCTGATCGGGATCGTCGTCGGCGTCGGCTGCACGATCGCCGGTAGCGTGATCCGCTACCGCACGCACGGCCCGTTCGACCTCGAGGACGTCCGCCCGATCTTGCAGACCCTCGGGATCTCGGCGCTCGCCGGGTTCGGGCTCGCCGGGCTCGCGATGTTCTTCGGCTGCGTGCGCGGCGTGTTCACGTTCTTCACGACGGTGCCGATCGGCGGCGTGTGGATCGGCACCGCGGCCCTGATCTGCGTGCTGTCGGTGATGAGCGGCTTCGAGTCCGACCTGCGGCAGAAGATCCTCGGCTCGAACGCCCATCTCCAGATCACCAAGGAGGACGGCGACTTCGTCGGCTGGGAGGCGACCAAGGCCAGGATCGACAAGATCCCCGGCGTGGTCGCCTCGACGCCGTACGCGGTCAGCGAGGTCGTGGTCGCCGCGAACAACAACGGGGTGAACGTCATCATCAAGGGCATCGATCCGGCGACCGTCGGCAAGGTCACCGATCTCGTCAACGACATCGATGAGGAGACCCCAGCGGCGCGCGCGGCCGCGATGAAGAAGCTCGAGCCGCTGATCGACGATCCGCGCGATCGCGCGATCCCGCAGACGCCCAAGCCGGCGAAGGACACCGTCGATCCGCCGCCCGATGACATGCCATCGCCGGGTGATCCGATCGACTTCTCGGGCTCCGGCTCGGGCTCGGGCGCCGGCTCGGGCGAGTACGGCGGCGATGCGGTGAAGATCCTCGACATTCATCCGGTCGATCCACCGCCACCCGACCTCCTAACCAACGACGACAAGCCGATGGACTACAGCGGATCCGGATCGGTGTATCGCGTCGACAAGCTCGACGACACCGAGAGCGCGATCCGCGTCGTCGATGCGTTCGACGGCCCGATCATGTCGCGCCGCACGATGTCGCTGCCCGGCATCCTCGTCGGCAAGGAGCTCGTCAAGCAGACCCACGTGATGGTCGGCGACGAGGTCCGCGTGGTCTCGCCGCTGTCGGATCCGGCGAACCCCGACGCGACCGGCACCCCGATTCCGTTCAACCGCGACTACCGCGTCGCCGGCCGGTTCTACACCGGCATGTACGAGTACGACCTCAAGTACGTCTACGTCACGCTCGACTCGCTGTCGGAGTTCCTCGATCTCGGCGACGCGATCGACGGCATCGAGGTCCGCATCGAGGATCCCGACGACACCGATCGATTCGTCACCCTGATCAACAGCGCGATCGGCCCGGGCTATCGCGTCGTCGACTGGAAGGAGCTCAACCGCAGCCTGTTCTCGGCGTTGAAGCTCGAGAAGATCGCGATGTTCCTCGTGCTCGGCATCGTGATCCTGGTCGCGTCGTTCTCGATCGTCGGCAACCTGATCATGGTCGTGATCGAGAAGGCGCGCGAGATCGCGCTCCTGAAGACGCTCGGCGCCTCGGACTGGGGCGTGATGAACCTGTTCGCGATCCAGGGCCTCATGATCGGCCTGATCGGGACGCTGCTCGGCGTGCTCACCGGGCTCGCCGGGTGCTGGGCCGGCAAGGCGTTCGGGCTGCCGCTCAACCCGGACGTCTATTACATCGACCGCCTGCCGATCCACGTCGAGGGCAGCTCGGTGCTCGCGGCCTCGGCGGCCGGGATCCTGATCTCGATCGCGGCGACCCTGTACCCGGCGATGCTCGCCGCGCGCGTGCGCCCCGCGGCGGGCATGCGTCACTGACGTGGTCGCCCATTCACACCTCGTCGACGCGCGTCGCCGACATCTCGCGCGGTTACCCGCTGGCACGCTGCGTGCTCTGAACGCGCGCGTATGAAGACGGCACTCGCGACGACCTCCCTCGTCCTCGCCCTCGCGAGCTCGGCGTCAGCCGGTGGCTTCGTCGGGCTCGGCGTCGGGACCGGCTCGCAGCTCGACGACGGCAAGACCAAGTTCGCCGAGAACGGCCGCAGCGATCGGCTGACGGTCGGCTACGATCTCCCGCTCGGGTTCGGTCGGATCGGCGTCGAGGGCGCGTACACCGGCTACGGCCTGACCAAGCCCGGCCACACGATGGACGGCACGTCGATCTGGCTCGCCGGTCGGTTCGACCTCACGCTGTCGGACGGCTTCGCCGTGTTCGGTCGGCTCGGCGTCCAGACCACGAACGTGACCGACGCCTCGGACAGCTACGACGGCAAGGGGCCAGTGCTCGGCGTCGGCGCCGCGTTTCGACCGGGATTCAAGGTCCTCGATCTCTCGGTCTGGGTCGATCTGACCTACCTCCGCAGCTCGCTCGATCACGCGGGTGTCGTCGTGCCGGCCAGCGATCACTTCGCCACCGCCGGGATCAGCCTCGGCTTCTAGGCAACCTTTGTGCGCGCGCGATGGTCTCTAGTCGGTGGCGTTGACATGCTTGGCCCTGCTGAGTAAGTTCTCGCGCCTTCTAGAGATTTCCCTGTGACAGTCGAGCCCGCCGAGCCCACGGAACATGCAGCCCCCTTGGTAGTCAGCGCTCCGGTGCCCGGTATCGGCACGATCGGCGGCCGGGTCGGCGCGCGGATCGAGGTCAAGCAGCTCGGCAAGGCGTACATCCACAACGGCACGCCGCTGCCGATTTTGTGGGACATCGACCTGTCGCTCGCGCCGGGAGACATGGTCGCCGTCGTCGGCGCCTCGGGCGTCGGCAAGTCGACGTTCCTCCAGATCCTCGGCACGCTCGATCTGCCGACCTCGGGCTCGATCCAGTTCGACGGCGAGGAGCTCACGACGATGAGCCCGTCGCGGCTCGCCGAGTTCCGTAATCGCCGCATCGGCTTCGTGTTCCAGTTCCACCACCTGCTCCCCGAGTTCACTGCGCTCGAGAACGTGATGATGCCGGCGTTGATCCAGCGGATCCCTCAACCGATCGCGCGCAAGCGTGCGCAAGACATCCTGGAGCGCGTCGGCCTCAAGCATCGCCTCACCCATCGGCCGACCGAGCTGTCGGGCGGCGAGCAGCAGCGCGTCGCGCTCGCCCGCGCGATGGTGCTGTCACCCGCCTTGCTCCTCGCCGACGAGCCGACCGGCAACCTCGATCGCGCGACCGGCCAGGCGATCCACCAGCTGTTCCTCGATCTCAACCGCGAGGCCGGCTCGACGCTGCTCGTGGTGACGCACAACCCCGAGCTCGCCGCGCTGATGCCGCGCCGCATGCGCATGATCGACGGCGGCCAGCTCCGCGAAGAGACGCCGGGCCCCGAGGTCGATGCCCACGCTCACGACCATGCCCACGGAGAGGTCGCGTGAAGCTCCGCATCGCGCTGGTCGCGCTGTTCACGTTCGGGATCGTCGCGACGACGCTCGCCCAGCCGACGCCGACCCCACCCAAGGACGACGACGCCGGGGATGGCTCCGACGGTTCGGGCGCGCCAGTTCCGACGCCGACGCCGACCCCGATCCCCACCGCGCCGACCGGGCCGGACGCCGATCTGCGCTGCCAGGGCCGCCCGATCGAGCGCGTGCAGTTCCGCGGCAACCGCAAGGTCGAGGACGACGCGATCCGCCTGCAGCTCGGCTCGAAGGCCGGCACGCTGTGCGATGCCGCGAAGCTCCGCGAGGACATGCGGACGATGTGGAAGATGGGCTTCTTCGCCGACATCGACGTCGAGGGTGACGTCGCGGCGAACGGCGCGGTCACCCTGACGTTCGCGGTCAAGGAGAAGCCGTCGATCCGGAAGGTCCTGATCGCCGGCAACAACGAGATCGAGCTCAGCAAGATCAACGAGGTCATCGACCTCGAGCTCGACGCCATCGTCGACATCTCGAAGGTGAAGAAGAACCGCGAGAAGATCATCGATCAGTACGTCCAGAAGGGCTACTACCTCGCGACCGTCGACTACGAGATCAAGCCCGTCAACGAGGCCGAGGTCGATGTCTGGTTCACGATCGACGAGAAGGCCAAGGTCAAGATCCGCGAGGTGCAGTTCATCGGGAACCACTCGATCTCCGACGACGAGCTCCGCAACTCGATCGCGACGCGCCGCCAGGACGCGCTGTCGTTCCTCAACGACTCCGGCGTCTACAACCAGGAGGCGTTCGAGCGCGACCTCCTCCTCGTCTCCGCGCACTACTGGGACAAGGGCTACGCCAACGTCAAGGTCGGCACGCCGCAGCTCCGGCTGTCGCGCGACAAGCAGTACATGTACCTGTCGATCCCGATCGACGAGGGCCCGGTCTTCACGATCGGCTCGGTCAACTTCAAGGGCGACCTGATCGGCACGCCGGCCGAGAACTTGAAGCGCATCCGCATGCGTGCGGGCCAGACGTTCTCGCGCACCACGATCGCCGAGGACCGCGAGCACCTGTCGTCGTTCTATCAGGACCAGGGCTACGCCTACGCGAACGTCCTGCCGCTCACCAAGGTCGATCCGGTCGCGCGCCGCATCAGCCTCACGTTCGAGGTCGCGCGCGGCAAGCGCGCCTACTTCGAGCGCATCAACATCCGCGGCAACTCGAAGACCCGCGACAAGGTGATCCGTCGCGAGATGAAGATCTCCGAGGGCGAGCTGTTCAACAACACGAACCTCGAGATCTCCAAGCGCCGGATCAACGCGCTCGGCTTCTTCGAGAACGTCGTGGTGTCGACCAAGCGCGGCAGCTCCGACGAGTTCGTCGAGGTCAACGTCGAGGTCTCCGAGCGCGCGACCGGCACGTTCCAGATCGGCGCCGGGTTCTCGAGCGTCGAGAACTTCATCGCGCAAGCGCAGATCTCGCAGAACAACCTGTTCGGCCGCGGCCAGACGCTCGCCCTGCAGGCGCAGCTGTCGAGCCTGCGCCAGCTGTTCCTGCTCCGCTTCGTCGAGCCGTACTTCCTCGACACCTCGTGGACGTTCGCGTTCGACCTCTACAACCAGAGCCGAGGCTTCGGCACGTTCTACCGCAACGCGAGCGGTGGCACGCTGACCTGGGGCTACCCGCTGTCGTACGAGGCGCGCGCGTTTTTGACCTACAAGCTCGAGGACGTGTCGATCACGACCGGCTCGGGCGGGATCGCGAACCTCGGCGCGACCTCGGCGCCGATCGCGTCGACCAGCGTCGCGAACCTGTTCCGCGGTGGCGTGACGTCGTCGCTGCGCGCCTCGCTGTCGTGGGACTCGCGCAACAACCGCCTGTTTCCGTCGGCCGGCTGGTACCACACGATCTTCGCGGAGTACGCGAGCGCGTACACCGGCTCGGAGAACAAGTTCGTGCGCTGGGGCGGGTTCACGCGCCACTACCGCCCGCTGTGGGGCCCGTTCGTCTTGAAGATCAACGCCGAGGTCGGGTTCACGACGTCGACCGATCCGCTCGGCGTGCCGATCAGCGAGCGGTACCTGGTCGGTGGCATCTACGACATCCGCGGCTATGCGCCGCGCTCGCTCGGACCCAAGCTGCTCACCCAGCCGCCCGGCGACGTCGGCCAGGGGCTCGGGAGTCTGCCGCTCGGCGGCAACATGCAGATCATCTTCAACAGCGAGATCGAGTTCCCGCTGTTCAAGAAGGTCGGGATCTCCGGCGTCGTGTTCTACGACATGGGCAACGCGTACAACCTCGAGGACCTCTACTGCTCGGGCCTCCAGCGCAAGAACTCGGCGATCTCGATCAAGTTCGACCCGTGCTTCCGGCTACCCGAGTCGATCACCACCGGCATCCGCAAGTCGATCGGCTTTGGGTTCCGCTGGTTCTCGCCGATCGGCCCGCT
>JBBQEX010000104.1:0-20384 GCA_038321315.1 Haliangiales bacterium
CGGGGCGGAGCTCGGCAAGGTGAAGGTCGACCCGAGCAGCATCGAGCAGCTCGTGATGAACCTGGTCGTCAACGCGCGCGACGCGATGCCGACCGGCGGCAAGCTGACGATCGAGACCGCGACCGTCACGCTCGGAGCCGACCACGTCGGAACCTCGGTCGGGCCCCACGTCATGATCGCGGTCACCGATACCGGCGTCGGGATGACACCCGAGACCCAGCAGCGAATCTTCGAGCCATTCTTCACCACCAAGTCCAAGGACAAGGGCACCGGGCTCGGCCTGTCGACCGTGTTCGGGATCGTGCAGCAATCGAACGGCGGGATCTGGGTCTATAGCGAGCCGGGAGTCGGCTCGACGTTCAAGGTCTACCTGCCGCGGGTCGACGCCCCCCTCGCGATCGAGTCCGCGGTGCCGCCGCTCGTCGCCCGCGGCAACGAGACGATCCTCCTCGTCGAGGACGAGGCGCAGGTTCGCGCGGTCGCGCTCGAGATCCTCCGGCGACAGGGCTATTGCGTGCTCGAGGCGGCGGCGCCGAACGACGCGATCGCGTTGTGTGCGAGCCACCCCGGGCCGATCGACCTCCTGGTCACCGATGTCGTGATGCCGCACATGGGTGGTCCCGAGCTCGCGCGCCGGCTCGTCGCGGCACGCCCGGTGATGAAGGTCCTCTGCATGTCGGGCTACACCGACGACAGTGTCGTGCGGCACGGTATCCTGACCGCGAACATCGCGTTCCTCCAGAAGCCGATCACGCCGGCGTCGCTCGCGCGCAAGGTGCGCGAAGTCCTCGACGGCTAGATCGGCCGTTCCAAACATCGTACGATCGACGGCGTGACTGGACGACCTTTCAAGGGCCTCGACATCGCCGCGATCGCGACGTTGCGAACCGCGGTCGAGCGGTACAGTAGCGAGGCGACGATCGAGGACGCGGCCCAGCAATTCACCGAGCTGCTTGCCACGAGCTTCTCGTCTGTCGTGCTCGCGCGCATGTTCGTGATGACCGAGCTTGCGACGCTGCCCGCCGCCGAGCGCGCGATCGCCGAGGCGGTCGATCCGACGCGCAAGCTGACCGACAAGACGCCGTGCCTGGCGCTGCTCGGCACGCGCGGCCGCGAGCTCGCGTGGAACCAGCGCACGACGTCGAACGGCCACCGCGCGATTCCCTTGATCGACCGCGAGTTCGTCGAGGCCGCGCCGATGCTGGCGCAGCTGTTCGCGTCGCTCGACGTCGAGATCTCGAGGCTCGACGAAGGTACTCAGGTCGCGACGCGCCGGCTCGCGGGCGGTCGCAACGCACGGTTCTACGTCGCCGATGCGATCACCGCGGTCAACGCGAGCGGGGCGCACATCATCGCCAATCGCGAATTCGTCGAGCGCTATCGCGTGCGCACCGTGTTCGGCTTCGGCGGTGCCTACCTCGGCGGGACGCTGATCAGCTGCCTCGTATTCTCGACCGAGTCGATCGACGCCCTGACCGTCGATCTGTTCCCGAGCCTGATCAGCAACTTCAAGATGGCGACGAGCCAGATGATGGCGGATCGGCGGATCTTCCACGCGACGTGAGCCCTTCGGTACGGCGAATGCAGCCGTGACCGCCATGAACATCCTCGTCCCGACCGACTTCTCCGACACCTCGCTGCACGCGCTCGACTATGCGGTCTCGCTCGCCGCGAAGCTCGACGCGCGCATCCACCTCATCCACGCGATCGGCACGCCGACGTTCGGGATCCCCGAGCTGGGCCTCGCGTGGGCGACGGTCAACATGCCGGAGGCCGTGCGGCTGTCGCAGACCAAGCTCGACGCGCTCGTCGCGGCGCACAAGTCGCTCGCGCAGTTTGGCGAGTCCACGATCGCGACCGGCGACGTGCGCGACGACATCCTCGAGGCTGCCGAGCGCGTCCATGCCGACATGATCGTGATCGGCACGCACGGGCGCCGGGGCGTCAGCCGCGCGCTGCTCGGCAGCACGGCCGAGTCGATCGTGCGGACCGCGACGTGTCCGGTGCTCACCGTGCGCACGAAGGGCAAGTGACTCAGGCCGCGAAGACCTCGTCGCGCAACTTGCGAAGTGCCTGACCGATGACGGCGACCTCGTTGCTGAGGGTCTGGCCGGCGTGATGCTGGATCGTCGCGAGGCGCTTCTTGAGCTCCGCCCACTGATCGCGGGCATCCATGCTGGCGAGGTGGATCTTGAGCTCGATCTCTTCGCCCAGCCGCTTGAGGTCGTCCTGGGTCGTGGTCTCGGTGGTCTGCATGCCCTCACGCAGATGCAGGTCGTGTTCCAACCGTGACCGCGCACGTTCTGCGCGATCAGCGATCGCGGATCGTCATGTGGCAGTGCGCGCAGGTTGCCAGCAGGTCGCCGTAGACCTGGCTGCGGTCATCCAGGGTCTTCGCCGCCCTCGCCTTGGTTGCCAGCGTGCGCACGCGCGCGATGTCATCGGCGATGCCGAGGTGCTTGGTGCCGACGTCGGCGTCGGCGGTGATCGTCAGCTTGGCGCGTTGCAGGAGCTCGGCGCCCTGCGTCCAGCGGGCCGGCGCCGGACCGATCAGCCCTTCCCACATCAGCGCGGTCGCCCACTCGTGCTCGGCCATCGCCGACGCGAGGTTGGTGGCCGGCTTCGGCGGCACCGGGACCTCGCCGAACACGATCTTCGCCGGCACCGCAGCGTGGCAGGCCGCGCACTGCTTCCCGAGGTTCGCCAGCGCTCGCCCCGCCGCGACCGTGTCCTTGGTGTCCGCCAGCTGGAGCGCGGCGGTCTGGACATTCGCGATGAACGGCTGCCACGCCGGCAGGATGTCGGGCTCGTTCTGGGCGGCGATCAGGCGCGCCTGCGCGTGCGCGAGCTCGAGGTCGCCGTGTGCGAGCGAGATGCGCGCGAGCTCGGAGCTGGCGAACCGGATGTGCATGCGTTGCGAGAGCGCCCCGATCGTCGTCACGAGCTTCTCGGGTTTCGGATCGGCGGCAGACGCGGTGCAGCCGGCGAGCGCGATCAGCCAGAGGGTTCGCATGGCGATCGATCGAGCAACATGCGGGCCGAGCTCGCCACGAACCGTTTGCGGGCGATCGCGTGTGGGACGCAGACGTTGCGTGCACCGGCGCGCTCGACGACGCGTGCGATCGGCCGCGGCCTTGCACTACCGTGGAACATGAAACACCTCTGCATCGTCCTCGCCGACGCCGGCCGCGCCCGGATCTTCAGCTACGAGGTGCTCGCCTCACCCGATGGGCCCCACGAGGAGCTGCGCGAAGAGCGCGACCTGATCGATCCGGCGCGCCGCAACGTGTCCGACGAGCACTTCCGTGGTCACGTCGACGAGCTCGACACCAAGTTCGCGCGCACGATCGCGAGCGCGACCGCCGAGGTCATGACCGGTGATGGCTATCGCGAGCTCGCGGTGATCGCGAGCCCGCACATGCTCGGCAAGCTGCGCGGCGCACTCGATGCCATCCGTCGAACGCACACGATCGTCGAGTTCCACCGCGATCTCACGAAGCTCGGGATCGCCGAGATCCGCGAGCACCTCACGGACCTGCGCATCCTGCCGGCGCGCGTGATCCACGCTGCGGGCGCCACCGCCTAACGATGGATGCCGACGAGGATCTCCTCGAGCACGGCCATCAGCTCGTCGACCTTCACGGGCTTCATCAGGTAGCGATGGAAACCGGCGTCCTTCGCGCGACTCGTGTCCTTGAGCAGCGCGGCCGCCGAGAGGCCGACGATGGGGATGCCGCTGGTCTCGGGCCAGGCCTTGAGCTGCTTCACCGCCTCGAGCCCGCTCATGCCCGGCAGGTTGATGTCCATGATCACCACGGCGGGTAGGTGCGAGCGGATGAGCGGCAGGCCGATCTCGGCGGTCGGCGCGACCAGCAGCTCGATCCCGGCGAGATCGTCGACCAGCTCGCGCATGAACGCGATGTTCGACGGGTTGTCCTCGACATAGACGACCTTGTGTCGGGTCTCTCCCGACGCGAGCGAGGAGCTCGCCAGGTGGACCGGCGACACCACGATCGGTGGCGACACGGCGACGTGATAGACCGGGACCTCGACCCAGAATTGCGAGCCCTTGCCCGGATCGCTGGTGAACCCGACGCCACCGGACATCAGGCGCGCGAGCCGCTTCGAGATCGCGAGCCCGATGCCGGTGCCCTCGATCGGACCGGTCTCCTGGCCGGCGCGCTGGAACGGCTCGAACATCCGGTCCTGCTTGTCGACCGGGATCCCGATGCCGTCGTCGATCACCGTGACGCGGACCGTGTCGGCCTCGATCGTCGTCGCGAGCTCCGCACGCCCACCGGCTTTCCCGTACTTGATCGCGTTCGACCCGAAGTTCATCAGGATCTGCGCGAGGCGCGTGCGATCGGCGACCACGGGCGGTAGCGCGTGCGGCAGCGAGCGAACCGCGAGCGCGATCTGGGCGCGCGTGGCCATCGGCTCGAGCGTCGCGATCACCTCGTCGAAGACCTCGCGGAGGGATACCGGCTCGCACGAGATCGAGATCCGCCCGGCCTCGATCCGCGACAGGTCGAGCACGTCGTCGATCAGTCGAAGCAGGTGCTCACCGCCGCGCAGCACGTGCTGCAGGCGTTCCTGCTGGCGTTCGCTCAGCGGCTGCTTGCGGTCTCGCTCGAGGAGCTGGGCGAACCCGAGC
Organism: Haliangiales bacterium; assembly: GCA_038321315.1. Taxonomy (GTDB): domain Bacteria; phylum Myxococcota_A; class Polyangia; order Haliangiales; family Haliangiaceae; genus JABFXX01. Next base: position 4,655 of record JBBQEX010000104.1, read on the forward strand.
ACCGCGTTGAGCGGGGTGCGCAGCTCGTGGCTCATCGACGACAGGAACTCGCTCTTGGCGGCACTCGCCGAGCGCAGCTCGGCCTCGCGGAGGACGTCGTCGGTGACGTCCATCATCAGCGAGACCGTCCCGTGCTCCGGCGTCTTGCGCTCGACGACGCGCAGGTAGCGACCTTGCCCGGTGCGGACCTCGAGCGCGCCCGAGGGTGCGGCGTGGTAGGCGAGCCAGCGAGCGAGCAGCGCCTCGCGTGACTCGTCGCTGAAGTCGAACACGCCGGCCGACAGCGCGTCGGGCAACAGCTCGTCGAACCGGCGTCCGATGATCGAGCCCTCGAGCGAGCCACCCATCAGCTGGCGGCACGCGCTGTTGACCAGGACGACCCGGTCATCCTCGTCGTAGAGCGCGAACGCATCCTGGATCGCGTCGACCGCGGACATCAGGTAGGCGTTCGCGCGCCTCGCCTCGCGCTCCATCTTGCGACGATCGGTGACGTCGCGGATCCCGGCGACCACGAGCGTCTGGTCCTGATACCGGATCGGCGACAGGCTGATCTCGACGGGGAACTCGCTCCCGTCCTTGCAGTGGCCGAACAGATCCTGGGCCTGGCCCATCGGGCGGAGCCGCGGCGAGGCGTGGAAGCTCTTGACGTTCGCCGGGTGGTGGCGACGGATCCGCTCCGGCACGAGGACCTCGACCGGCTTGCCGAGCAGCTCGTCGCGCGCGTAGCCGAACATCCGCTCGGCCTCGGCGTTGACCAGCACGATCCGGCCGCGCTGATCGGTCACGAGGATCCCGTCGGGCGCGGCGTCGATCAGCTCGCGAAATGGTAGCGACGCTGCGTCGATCAGCATGCTCGGACCCTATCACCTCGGTTCTTGCGGGGCCTTTTGCACATCACGAAGCCCGCGCGTGCGCGACGAGCACCGGGCACCGTGCATGGCGAACGATCTTCTCGGCGACCGAGCCGAGCATCAGGTAGGCGAGGCCGGTGCGGCCGTGGCTGCCGACGACCACGAGGTCGTAGGGCTCGATCTCGACGAGGGCAAGGAGCTGCTCGACGACGTCGCCGACCTCGGTGCGTGGCGCGATCGGACACGGCGCGACGACCAGCTTGGCGTGGTCGGCCAGCTTGACACTCGCGACAGCCTCGAGCTGGCGCGCGATGGCGACGTGCTGCGACGAGCGCTCGCCGATATGTGGGAAGTCGACGACGTGGACGAGCTCGATGCGAACGGCCTCGCCCGCGTCGACGATCTTCGCGGCGAGCTGGAGTGGGAGCTCGGTCGGGTCGGTCAGGTCGGTCGGGCACAGGAGGCGGTGGATCGGTCCGAGGTGGTCGTCGGGATGGACCGCGAGCACCGAGATCGGCGACATCCGCACGACCTTTTCGGCGACCGACCCGAGCAGCACGCGACGGATCCCGGACCGTCCGTGCGTGCCCATCACGACGAGGTCGAAGGTGCGATCGTCGACGATCAGATCGAGGATCGTGCGAAACGCGACGCCGCGGAGGTCGCGCGTGGAGACCCGCGCGACCCCCAGCTCGGTCGCGACCCGAGCGGCCGCATCGAGCATGGTCCGCATGTCCTCGAGCGAGCGCTCGATCACCTCGGGCGCGATCGCGAAGCCGCCGGCACCTCCCGCGAACACCGGGAGTTCCCACGCGGACACGATGACAAGCTCGGCACGGTGCTGCGCCGCGAGCCGAGCGGCGAGCTCGAGGGCGTGGTCGGCGCCCGCGGAGAAGTCGGTCGGGCACAGGATCTTCGCGAACGGCATCATCGGGCAGCTCCTTCAGGTGGATCAGTGCACGGCGAGGACGCGGAGGATGTCGCCGTACGACACGATGCCGATCAGCGCGGCGAACTTGTCGACGACACACACCGCCTCGAGATGGTCCTCGGCGAACCGGCGTGCGAGCTCGGCGAGCGGGCGATCGAACGGCACCACCACGGCCGGCATCGTCATGATGTCGCCGACGTTGTGGCGCGGGACGCCATGTCGGATCTCGCGGTAGCGGATCGGATCGCCGATCGCGGTGCGGATGTCGCGCTCGCAGAGGATCCCGACGAGGGCGCCGGCGTGGTCGACGACCGGGACGTGCCGGATGCGGTGGTCCATCATCATCGCGACCGCATCGAACAGGGACGCCTCGGGGGAGATCGTGAGCGGGAACGGCGTCATCGCGTCGCGTGCGGTCGAGGTCGGTGAAGGCTTCGCGTGCGGTTGCAGGACGTCGATGACGGTGACGATGCCGACGAGCCGATCGCCATCGACGATCGGCATCGCCCCGAGCTTGTCGCGCGCCATCTTCGCGACGACCTCGTCGAGAGCGTCCTCGGGGCCGGCGGTCTGAACCGGTGCGTGCATCGCGCGCCCCGCGGGGATCTGCCACCAGTCGGTGTGGTCGACGCGGCACGCGAGCAGGTCGCGTTCGGACAGCATCCCGACGACCACGCCGTCCCGCGTCACCGGGAGATGGCGGATCTGGCTCTGGTTCATCGTCGTGTACGCCTCGCCGAGGCTGGTCGACTCGGAGATCGCGATGACCTGGGGACGCATGATTTGTTTGATCTTCACGGGCGACCTCCGGAGAAGGCGACGAGTCGTTCGGCGACCGCGATCCCGCGCGTCGAGCGCGCCGCGGCCGCGTGACGGCGGGCGGCGCAGGCGGCCCGCCAGGCACGCTGCGGAGCTCCGACGGCGTCGTAGAGCTCGGCGAGCGCGACGAGCAGCGGCCAGCGCTGGGCCGGCGAGCTCCCCCACGCGAGCGTGGCCTCGAGCTCGTTCGCCGCGACGAGGCTGCGGCAAGTCGCGATCTTGGTGCGGGCACGCGCGAGCGCTTCGCGCGAGACGCGGTCGGGATCGAGGGCCGCCAGCGCGGCCTCCAGCCGAGCGAGATCCTGGGTCGACATCTCAGCGCCTCGCGAGCCGGACGCGAACGAAGAAGCTGACCATCACGGTCGGAAAGATCAGGAGCGCGAGCTGGGGACCCATGGAGGTCGTCGTTGCGTCCGGCGTGCCAGCGTCCGGACCCGATCCGCCCGCCGGATGGCGCAAGCGTTGCGCACGTCGGTTGGGCGCGCGCAGGACCTGCGGATCAGTCGTCGAACAGGATCCGGCGCGGCGGGGTGTCGACGTCGTCGAGCTGGCCCGAGCGCACCACCCACACGAACGCCAGGACGGCGGTGACCACGAGCCCCAGGGCAAGGGGCAGGATGAGATAGAGCACGATCACGCGGGACCTCCATCGCGGAACGCGCGCGAGCGCACCGCGGTCGCGAACACCAGGAGCGAGCTCGCGGGCATCGCGAGCGCGGCGAGCAGTGGGTGGATCAGGCCGCAGACGGCGAGCGTCCCGGCGACGAGGTTATAGGCCAGCGAGCGCCGCAGGCTGCGCCGGATCGTCGCGAGCGTCTCGCGCGCGCCGCGGGCGGTGGCCGCGATCGCCTCGATCGACGGCGTCTTCAGGTAGACGTCGGCGACCTCGATCGCGAGCTCGGCGGCGCCCGAGACCGCGATCCCGCAGGTCGCCGCCGCGAGCGCCGGTGCATCGTTGACCCCGTCGCCGACCATCGCGACCGGACCGCGGGTGCGCGCCGCGCGGACCCGGGCCTCCTTGTCCTCCGGGGCGACCGCGCCGGCGCAGCGCTCGGGCGCGATGCCGAGGGCGGCGCCGACCTCGCGCACGACGCGCGGATCGTCGCCCGACAGGATCTCGACGTGCCAGCCCAGCCCGGCGAGCGCGCGCACCGCCTCGCGCGCACCGCGCCGGATCGGATCGACGAGCCCGGCGACCGCGACGATCGTGCCGTCGACGGCGATCGCGATCGGCGTCTCGCCGCGCGCGGCCAGATCATCGACGTGGCGTGCCATCTCCACAGACGAGCTCGCGCGGCCGGCGACCCAGGGCGGCGCGCCGACGACGAGATCGTGCCCGGCGACCCGGCCGGCCAGCCCGCGGCCGAGCTGCTCGGTCACGTCGGTCGCGGCGAGCGTGCCTCCGTCGAGGAACGCGCGGGCGATCGGATGCGCGCTGTTGCGCTCGAGCGCGGCGACCAGCGGGCGCACGCCGGCGGCCCCGCGCCAGCTCGCCAGCGCGAGCGCGCCCTCGGTCAGCGTGCCGGTCTTGTCGAGGAACAACGTGCCGGGTGTCGCGAGGCGCTCGAGTGCGTCGGCGCCTTTGACGAGGATGCCGGCGCGGGCGGCGCGACCGATCGCCAGCGTGACGGCGAGCGGCGTCGCGAGGGCGAGCGCGCACGGACAGGTCACCACGAGCAGCGCCATCGCGTGCTCGGCGCCGGTCACCGGCGAGACCAGCACCGCCCACGCGACGAACGTGGCGATCGCCGCGAGCGTGACGACGACGACGAAGCGCGCGGCGACGCGGTCGACCAGGCGCTCGAGGTCGGCCTTGCGACCGGCCTGCGCGGCGATCGTCGCGGCGAGCGCGCCGACCCGCGTGGCCTCGCCGACCGCGGTCGCGCGCACCTCGAGCGGGGCGGCCAGGTTGACCGTGCCAGCGTGGACGACATCGCCGGGACCGACGTCGGTCGGGCGCGACTCGCCGGTGAGCAGCGCCGCATCGAGCGCCGAACGGCCACTGATGACGATGGCGTCGACCGGGATCCGATCGCCAGCGAACACCACGAGCAGCTCGCCCGGCACGACGGCCTCGATCGGCACGTCGGTCACGGCATTGGTTGCCGGATCGCGGCGGCGCGCCCGGCTCGGCGTCAGCGCGAGCAACAGCTCGGCGGCACTCGACGCGCGCCGCTGGTGACGCTGGACGACGAACCGCGCGACCAGCAACAGGAACACGAGCATCGCGAGGCTGTCGAAGTAGATGTCGCCGGCGTTGCGGATCACGTCGACCGCGCCCCATGCGAGGCCGGCGGCGATCCCGATCGAGAGCGGCAGATCGAGGTGGAGCCGGCGCCCGCGCAGCGCGCCGATCGCCGTGCGGAAGAACGGCGAGGCGGCGTAGCCGAGCGCGGGGAGCGCGACGAGCATCGAGGCCCAGCGGAACGCGGCGGTGTCGCGCGGGTTCATCCCGCCGCGCCCGAACGCACCGGCGTAGAGCGCGATCGCGAGGAGCATCAGGTTGCCCCACGCCGCGCCGGCCACGCCGATCCGGACGAGCAGGGCGCGGTCCTCGCGTCGCCTCATGAGGTCGCGATCGAGCCCGCGAAACGGATGCACCGGGTGGCCGATGCGATCGAAGTAGCGCGCGATGCTCGACAGCCTGGCGACCACCGGATCCCAGCGGACGTCGACCCGGCTGCGGCCGAGATCGACGCGCACGCTCGCCACGCCCGGGACGCACGCGACCGCGCGCTCGACGAGCCAGATGCACGCGGTGCAGCGGAGATCCTCGAGGTACAGCGCCGAGGTCGCGGCGCCGCGGTCCTCCTGGATGTGGAGCTTCGCGAACGCGGGATCGTCGAGCTCGGCGTAGCCGCGATCGGTCGTGCGCGCGGGCGTCGCGACGTCGCGCAGGGCGTAGTAGCGATCGAGGCCGTGCTCGGAGATCGCGGCGTGCACGACCTCGCAGCCGGTGCAGCAGAACTGCGACGCGCGCCGACCCGAGGGGATCGCGGTCTCGCAGTGGATGCAGGTCGCGGAGCGCGCGATCGGCAACGTCATCACCGTCGCGGTCATGACGCAGTCATCGCGTGGCAGTGGCAGTGCGGCGCCACGACCTGGTCGACGCCGGCATCGCGCCAGCGCATCGCGAGCGTCGCGAGGCCGATCACGACGAGCGCGAGCGCGGTGATCTTGGGGATCCGCGAGCGCAGCCGCGCGAGGAGCGGGGCGGCGAACGTCATCAGGCCGACCATCATCGGCACGGTGCCGAGCCAGAACGCGGCCATCACGCCCGCCGAGGCGAGGACGCTCCCGGTTCCACCGGCGATCACGACGAACGCCCACAGCCAGCCACAGGGCAGAAACCCGGTCAGCGCGCCGGTGGCCCACGCGCGCGTCGTCGGCGAGTGCCGCCGCACCTGGACGAGGCCGCGGCGGAACGTCGTGCCGGTCGCGGGCGGATCGAGCCCGACCACGAGGCCACGAACGCCCCATCCGACGATGAGGACCGCCGCGACGATCGACGCGATGTGCTGGATCGCGCCGAGCTCGCCGGCGAGGTCGAGCGCGCGCCCGAGCGCGCCGGCGGCGATGCCGAGGCCGGTGTAGGTCACGAGGCGACCGAACGCGTGCACGAGGGCGAGCCGCACCGAGCTCGGACCCGACAGGCCGAGCAGCGGGCCGCACATCGCGCCGCAATGCAGGCTGCCGAGCAAGCTCGTCGCGAGGATCGCCGGCAGGATCACGGCTTCGCCTTGTAGGGCGCGAGCTCGTGGTAGCCGGGCACGGTCTTCGGGACGCCCGCGGTGATCGCGAGGAACACGGTGGCGCCGACGTTGACGACGAGCAGTGCGACGATCGCGAGGACCCAGCGGTTGCGCGCGCTCATGGCGTCGCTCCGGTGGGGCCGAGCAGGGTCACCGCGACGACCTTGTCGAACCCGCGATCGCTCGCGATGCGGAGGTGGACGACGCGCCGCCCGTGCACGAAGCTCGCGCGCGGCACGTCGGCGTAGCTGGTGTTCGCGAGCGCGTGGCGCGACGGCAGCGCGAACTCGGCGCCGCGCAGCGTGGCGTCGGGGGCATCGATCAGCGCGAACGTGTAGTGCTGCGTCTCGGGGGTCTCGTTCTCGAGCCTGAGCCGGATCTGGGCGGCCACGCGCCCCTCCGGAAGCTCGACGAAGCTCGGGCCGACGTGGCGTTCGACCCAGACCACCGTCGTCGCGTGGGTCGCCGTGCTCCATACGAACAGCCCGAGCGTGATCGCGAGCAGCGCCGGGTACACGAGCGTGCGGCCGCGCAGCAAGCGTCCGGGCTTGCCGGCGAGCCGGTCCTGCGAGGTGTAGCCGATCAGGTGTGGCGCGCGCCCGAGCTTGGCCATCACGCCGTCGCACGCGTCGGCGCACTGCGCGCAGCCGATGCACTCGAGCTGGAGTCCATCGCGGATGTCGATGCCCGTCGGGCAGGTCGCGACACACGCGTTGCAATCGATGCAGTCGCCGCGGGAGGCCACCTGCTGGAGGACCGGCAGCGACTTTCTGCCCTTGGCCCGAGGCTCGCCGCGGCGGGCGTCGTAGCCGATGATCAGCGACTGGCGATCGAGGAGGACCGACTGGAGGCGGCCGTATGGACACGCGAGGATGCAGGTCTGCTCGCGGAAGTAGCCGAAGTCGAACAGCACCAGCACGCCGACCGCGACGACGACCGTGAACCCGCCGACGTGGTCGCCGGGCGACTCGAGCACCCAGGTCGCGAGGCGGTCGGTGCCGACGAAGTAGGCGAGGAACACGTTGGCGAGCGCGAACGAGACCGCGGCGAACACCATCCACTTGACGGCGCGGCGCCAACGAGACTTCGCGAACATCCGCGACGGCCCGGCGAGAAAACGCTCGATCGGCCGGAACACCAGCTCGAGGTACACGGACTGCGGACAGCCGTAGCCACACCAGACGCGCCCGAACAGCGCGGTCACGATGAACACGGTCAGCGCGACCGACAGCCCGAGCATCATGAGCAGGAAGCCGTCGGTCGGCCGGAACACCGCACCGCAGATCGAGATCTCGCGAGTCACGAGATCGATGAGGAACGCCGGGCGCCCACCGATCCGGACGAACGGCAGCGCGACGAACAGCGCGATCAAGCCGTAGCCGATGATCCGGCGCTGCCGCAGGAACTTGCCGCGCGACAGCTTCGGCGTGATCCACACCCGACTGCCGTCGGTTTCGAGCGTCGACAGGACCCGCTGGCGGGACAGCGGCGGCGTCATGGCGCGAACGCGGGAACGGGCTGGCCCTGCGGCGCCTTGCCGGGGATGTTCTTGCCGCGCAGGGTCGACACGAACGACGCGAGCGCGACGACGTCGGTCGCCGGCAGCTGCGGTCCCCACGCCTGCATCGCGGTCGTCGGGACGCCGTCCCGGATCGTGGTGAACAGGTCGAGCCGGGTCGTGCCGTGGAGCTGGAACAGGTCGGTGAGGTTGGGCCCGACCAGGCCATGACCGTCGGGCGTGTGGCACATCGCGCAGCGCGCCACGAAGATCGACTGGCCGCGCTCGACGATGGCGGAGTCGTGCGCACCCGCGATCAGCTGTTCCTCGGACGACGACGCGATCTCCGCGGTGTCCCGATCGAGCGTCGCCATGTACGCGACCTTGTCCTCGCGATACTTCTGATCCGGCGACTTCATCCAGTCGAGCTGGTACGCGATCCAGTAGCCGACCGCGAACACGATCGAGCCGTAGAAGATCATCCGCCACCAGCCGGGGAGCGGGTTGTCGAACTCGCGGATCCCGTCGTACTCGTGGTCGAGCACCGGTGGATCGCGCTCCTCGACTTCGGGGAGGTCGGTGTCGAGCGCCGTGGCCTCGGGCATCACACGCCTCCGTCGTCTTCGAGTGGGAGTGCCGCCCAGGCGGCGTGGTGCTGCCGTCGGCTGTGCATCAACTCGCGGCCGATCACGGCGACGAACACGCCCGCGAACAGCACGAGTGCGAGCTCGGTGTACTGGGTCGATGACAGGGCCGAGATCCATTCGGAGAAGCGCGTCACTTCACACCGTCCTTCGCTTGCTGGATGTCGACACCGAGGCGCTGCAAGTAGGCGACCAGCGCGATGATGTCCTTGTCGCCGAGTCCCTTCGGACCGCCGCCGGCCTCGAGCTTCGCGCCGAGCGCCGCGGCCTGGTCGCGCGCGAGGTGATCCGCGTTGGCGACCGTCGCGGCGTCGTACGGGACGCCGAGGGTGACCATCGCGCCGATGCGGCCATCGATGACCCCGAAGTCGATCGAATCGCGCAGGAGGTGCGCGTAGGACGGCATCACCGATCCGGGCGACGTCGCGCGCGGGTCCTCGAGGTGGACGACGTGCCACATCTCGTCGCGCTTGCCGCCCTCGCGTGCGAGGTCCGGGCCGGTGCGCTTGCTGCCCCACTGGAACGGATGGTCGTAGATGAACTCGCCGGGCCGGCTGTACTCGGCGGGCTTCCCGTTGACGCCGTAGCGCACCGTCTCGTCGAGGAACGGCCGCACCATCTGCGAGTGGCAGTTGTAACAACCCTCGGAGATGTAGATGTCGCGCCCGTAGAGCTCGAGCGGTGTGTACGGCTTGACGCTCGAGATCGTCGGCACGTTGCCACCGATCAAGAAGCTCGGTAGGAGCTCCATCGCCGACGCCACGAGCACGGCGAGCACGACGAGCACGGTGAACACGGTCGGCAGCCCCTCCCAGCGGCGATGCCAGTGCTGGCGCGGCTGGGCGGCGCGCTCGAGCGTGCGGACGACGCGGGCCTCCTCGCGGGCCGCGCGGATCATCGGCGGCACGGAGATCTCGGGGTCGGCGTAGGTCGCCGGCCGCGACTTCCAGGTCTTGTAGATGTTGTAGACGCCGATGCCGAGGCCGGTGATGTACAGCGCGCCGCCGAGGGCACGCACCCAGTACATCGGGACGAGCCGCGTGACGGTCTCGAGGAAGTCCGGGTACTGCAGGTGCCCGGTGTTATCGAACGCGCGCCACATGAGGCCCTGCGTGATGCCGGCCGCCCACATCGCGATGACGTAGAGCACGATGCCGATCGTGGCGACCCAGAAGTGCGTGGTGGCGAGCTTCTTCGAGTACAGGGTCGTCTGGTACAGGCGCGGGATCAGCCAGTACACCATCCCGAAGATCATGAAACCGACCCAGCCGAGCGCGCCGCCATGGACGTGCGCGATGTTCCAGTCGGTGTAGTGCGACAGCGCGTTGACGCTCTTGATCGAGAGCATCGGCCCCTCGAACGTCGCCATCCCGTAGAACGTCAGGCCGACGACGAAGAACTTGAGGACCGGATCCTCGGCGACCTTGTTCCACGCGCCGCGCAGGGTGAGCAGGCCGTTCAGCATGCCGCCCCACGACGGCATCCACAGCATCAGCGAGAAGATCATCCCGAGCGTCGAGGCCCACTCCGGCAGTGCCGTGTAGTGGAGGTGATGCGGGCCGGCCCAGATGTAGATGAAGACCAGCGACCAGAAGTGGATGATCGAGAGCCGGTAGCTGAACACCGGGCGCTCGGCGGCCTTCGGCAGGAAGTAGTACATGAGGCCGAGGAACGGTGTCGTCAACACGAACGCGACGGCGTTGTGGCCGTACCACCACTGCACCATCGCGTCCTGGACGCCGGCGAAGATCGAGTAGCTCTTGAACAGCCCCGCCGGTACGACCAGGTTGTTGACGATGTGGAGGACCGCGATCGTGACGATCGACGCAATGTAGAACCACAGCGCGACGTAGAGGTGCTTCTCGCGCCGGTTGCGCACCATCGCGAAGAAGTTGACGGCGAACGTGACCCAGACGACGGCGATCGCGAGGTCGATCGGCCACTCGAGCTCGGCGTACTCCTTGCCCTGCGTGAAGCCGAGCGGCAGCGTGATCGCGGCCGAGACGATGATGGCCTGCCAGCCCCAGAAGTGAATCTTCGACAGCCGCTCGAGCGGCCGGGCCTTCAACAGGCGCTGCGACGAGTAGTACACCGCCGCGAAGATCGCGTTGCCCGCGAACGCGAAGATCACCGCGTTGGTGTGGAGCGGTCGGAGTCGACCGAACGTGAAGTAGGGTCCGAAGTTCAGGCTCGGCAGCGCGAGCTGAAGGGCGCACCACAGGCCGACCAGCATCCCGATCGCACCCCACACGATCGTCGCGGTGACGAACTTGCGGACGATCGCGTCGTCGTAACGAATTGTCTCGTTGGCCATGGCTCGCGCCGGCTCGCTGCAACGCGCGCGCCGCCGGATCTGGCGCGTTCCGCGCAATCCCTGCGCGGCCGAACCTGGCACTCCACGTGCTGGCAGACCGCGCATGCAAGACAGTCGCGGCTCCACGTTTCTCGTCGCGCTCTACGCGCTCGAGGCCACCACGATCCTGTGCGGCATCATCATGGTGATGGTCGTTGCCCTGATGCACTAAGATCTGCGCGGCGACCACCCACGCGCGCATGACTTGCGCGAACGCCAGGCGCGCCGGTGGTCGGTCCTCCTGGGGTATCGTGTCGACGTGGCGGACTCGATCCTGGTCGTGGACGACAACGCGGAGAACCGTGCACTCGCGCAAGCAGCGCTCGGCGACGAGGACTACGAGGTACGTCTCGCGAACGACGGCGCCGCGGCGATCGCGGCGGTGCAGGCCGCGATCCCCGACTGCATCCTCATGGACGTGCGGATGCCAAAGCTCGATGGGATCGAGGCCTGCCGGCGGATCCGCGCGCTCCCGGGTGCCGACGTCATCGCGATCATCTTCGTGACCGCCCAGCGCGAGGTCGAGACCTTCGACCGTGCGCTCGCGGCGGGTGGTGACGACTTCATCACCAAGCCGTATCGCCCCGACGAGCTCGTCGTACGCGTCGGCACCGCGTTGCGCTTACGACGACTCGCGACCGAGCGCGGTCATTTGGTCGCCGAGCTGAAGGACCAGCGCGATCGGCTCCAGCGAGTCGAGCTCCACAAGGAGCAGCTCGTCGCGTTCCTCGTCCACGACCTGAAGAATCCGGTCCACACGATCGAGCTCGACGCGCGCGCGATCCAGCGCAACAGCGCCAGCCCGGAGCGTGTGCGGACCGCCGCGGGGCGGATTCACGACGAGAGCGTCTCGCTCCTCCGCATGATCACGAACCTGCTGGACATCAGCCGGGCCGACGAGGGCCACCTCGTGCCGGCGCGCCGGATGATCGACGCCGAGGAGCTCGTGCGCAAGACGATGGCGGAGCTCGGGTCCCGCGCTGCCGGCGCCAAGGTCGAGCTCGCGCTCGACCTCGGGCTCGGGGTGAGCCAGCTCCACGTCGATCCGGACCTGATGGCGCGCGTGATCGCGAACTTACTCGACAACGCGATCCGCCACGCCCCGGAGGGCTCGGCGGTCCGACTCGCGCTCGTGCGGGTCGAGGGCGGCATCGAGCTGCGGATCCGCGACGCCGGCAGTGGCGTGCCGGCGGACCAGCGCGACCAGGTGTTCGAGCGGTTCCAGCGCGGTGGGGCACGCTCGGCGCGATCCAACCACGGCCTCGGGTTGGCGTTCTGCAAGCTCGTCGTCGACGCCCATGGCGGCCGGATCTGGATCGAGGACGGTTCGCCCGGCGCGGTGTTCTGCGTCTGGCTGTCGGCATAGCGCCTGCAACCCCAACGGGGATGAAGCTCGTCTCCAGCATCATCCTCGTCGCGGTGCTGTGCCGGCCGAGCACCGCCGATGCGCCGAAGCCGCCGCCCGCGACGACCTTCGAGCACGACATGCTCGTCCGGTTCCACATGCACGAGAACTACGACCTCGCCCGGGCAACCGAGCGCATGCTGCTGCGCGGCAAGCTCGAGGAGGCGAAGTCGCTCGCTGCAGGGATCGCGACCGCACCGGACGAGTCCGGTGACCCGCGGTGGGCCGCGCACGGGTTGCGCGTCCGCGACGCCGCCGCGCAACTCTCGCGCGCCACCACGATCGGCGAGGCGACGCGGCGCGACGCAGCGCTCGCGACCGCATGCGCCGGGTGTCACGTCGAGCTCGGCGTCTCACCGGAGTTCGCGACGCACTCGACCGCGCCGAAGGACGTCGCGACCGTCGACGCTCGCATGCTGCGTCACCAGTGGGCGGCCGCGCGGCTGTGGGAGGGCATCATCGGCGCGGCCGAGGAGCCGTGGCGGGCCGGGCTCGACGTCCTCGCGGTGGCGCCGCTCGGTGAGGACCAGATCGGCCCCCGTCGCGATCTCGCCAAGCAGCTCCAGCGGCTCGCGATCGACGCGCGCCGCAAGAAAGGCGGCGCCGACGAGCGCACCTACGGCGAGATCCTCGGGACCTGCGCGGCATGCCACATCGCCGTCGGTCGCCCCTAGCTCGGCATGCCACGTGCTCCACCATCGAGCATGCGCTTCCTACCCGCGCTCCTGCTCGCTGCCTGCGCGACCTCGTCGACCCTGCACCCCACCCCCACCGGCGGACCTCGCGGCCTCCACGCCGACGAGCACCTCGATGCTGCCCGTGCTCAAGCCGAGGTCGGTCGCCGCGAGAACAGCTGGCCGGACGTCCACGGTGCCGGCGTGCCGGGCTCCCTCGACTACGGCACCGCGGGGGTGCCGTGGGTACGCGCGTGGGATACCAGCGCCGATCACGAGCGCCTCGCGGCGATCCATCGCAGCGAGGCGATGGCGATCGAAGCCGAGTACCAGGACGCCTGCGGCTCGCGACCGTTCGCCGAGGTCTCGGTCTCGCCGCTCCAGCGCTACGGCTACGCCGGCTGGAATACGTCGAGCGGCGTCGTGGTCTACCTCACGAGCGAGGCCGGGCCTCCGGCGCGGTTGCTCGCCGACCTCCGCTGCCATCGCGCGTGGATGATGCTCAAGGCCGACGCGAACATGGAGACGTGTCCGCTCGATCTCCCCGGGCTGAAGGTCGACGCGCGTGGCGACGCCACCGGGATCACGCTGTCGCTCGCGGTCAAGCCCGAGCTGATCGAGGAGCTCCAGCGCCGCGCGGCGCACGATCTCGAGCACAAGAGGTGACGAGCCTGGTGACGATCAACGCGGGCTCGTCGAGCCTCAAGCTCGCCGTGTTCGACGCGATCACGCTGGCGCGCCAGCACGCGGTCCGGATCGACGACGTTACCGACCACGACGCGGCGCTCGCGACGGCGCTCGCGCAGCTCCCAGCCGGCCTCGCGTGCACGGCTGTCGGGCATCGCGTCGTGCATGGTGGCGAGCTCGGCCCTCGGATCGTCGACGCCGGCCTGCTCGCGCAGCTCGAGGCGTTCGTGCCGCGCGCACCGCTGCACCAACCGCACAACCTCGCCGGGATCGCAGCTGCCCGCCGCCGCTTTCCGGAGGCGGTGCACGTCGCGTGCTTCGACACCACCTTCCATCGCAGCCTGCCCGACGTCGCGCGGACGTACGCGTTGCCGCGCGCCCTGTCCAACGAGGGCATCGAGATCTACGGCTATCACGGGCTGTCGTACGAGTACGTCGCGTCGGTGCTACCGGCACACCTCGGCGATCGGGTGATCGTCGCGCACCTCGGGAGCGGCGCGAGCCTGTGCGCGTTGTTCAAGAAGGTCTCGATCGCGACGACGATGGGCTTCACGCCGCTCGATGGCCTGCCGATGGGCACCCGCTGCGGCGCGCTCGATCCGGGCGTCGTGCTGTATCTGCTCGAGACGCACGGGATGTCCGTCGCCGCGCTGCGCGCGCTGCTCTACGATCGCTCGGGGCTGCTCGGCGTCTCGGGTGAGAGCGCGAGCATGAAGCAGCTCCTGGCCTCGCACGCGCGCGGGGCCGCCGAGGCGATCGAGCTGTTCGTCTATCGCGCCGCGTGCGCGATCGGGTCGCTCGCCGCGGCGCTCGGCGGCCTCGACGCGCTCGTGTTCACCGGCGGCATCGGCGAGCACAGCCCCGAGATCCGGACGCGCATCACCGACAAGGTCGCCTGGCTCGGCGCGACCACCCAGGTGATCGCGACCGACGAGGAGCTCGCGATCGCGCGCCACGTGGCGGCGCTCAGCTAGTCACGCCGCGGTCCGACCGAGGATGTCTGACAGCGCGCGCAGGCCGTCGCTCGCGGTGAAGATGCCGACGACGCCGGTCTTGTTCATCACGACCAGGCAGTGGCACTTCGAGGCGATCAGGATCGCGACCGCCTCGTCGAGTGGCGTCTCCGGAGTGACCGCGAGGACGCAGCGAGTCATCACCGTGTCGATCGTGGTCTCGACCGAGCTCGGCGGGGTCCCGAGTCGGAGGTCGCGGTCGGACACGATCCCGACCAGCTTGCCGTCGTCGACGACCGGCAGGTGGTGGAACCCGTGTCGGCGCATCAGCTGATGGGCGGCCGACATCGGCTGGCCCGGCAAGACCGTGTGCGGGCTCATCGTCATGTAGCGGTGGACGGTTGGCATCAGCATGCTCCAAGGCGCCTTCAGGAATGACGCCAAGGCCTCGTGCGAGTTTCGCGCAAACGTTTCGCGCTCAACCTCGACGCTCGCCGGCCGAATCAACCTACATGGGGTTCCGTGGCTGGGTCGTGGCGGAGTTGCCGCAATGATGAGCGCGTCGATCCACACGAAGCTGAACGGCATGACCGCGGTCACGATCGTGGCGATCGTCGCTTCGCTGACGTCGTTCTTCCCGCTGCGAGAGGTGTCGGCACTTCGCGCGACCCAGCGCGACCGCGCCCAGCTCTACGCCGAGATGCTCGCGACCCAGCTGCGCTCTGCGGTCGCGTTCGCGGATCGCGAGAGCGACAGCCTGCAGCTCGTTCGCGAGGCGACCTCGGATCTGCTCGCGGTCATCGACGGCATGGAGCCACGCGACGCCGCCGCGGCCGAGGCGCTCGATCTGCCGTACCTCCGCACGCAGGTGCCCGAGGCTTTCGGGCGCGCGATCGAAGGGCTCGGTCGCGTCGGCGTGATCGTGCAGTCGATGCGGCAGGTCGAGGTCGAGTCCGAGCTCGGGCGCGGCACGACGTTCACGATCCCGATCGACGGGCTCCCGATGGTGATGGCGAGGGCGGCCTAGCAGGCTGTGGAAAAATCGCGGTTTGCGCACGTCTCTCCGTCGGGCGTGAAGTTGCAAAGTGAGTTCGAAGGCGTGGGATCTCCGCCGCTGGCGTGGTCGTCCTACGCGGCCGAAGCGACCAGCCGGGTGATTCTCA
>JBBQEX010000105.1:0-19613 GCA_038321315.1 Haliangiales bacterium
CTAGCAGGCTGTGGAAAAATCGCGGTTTGCGCACGTCTCTCCGTCGGGCGTGAAGTTGCAAAGTGAGTTCGAAGGCGTGGGATCTCCGCCGCTGGCGTGGTCGTCCTACGCGGCCGAAGCGACCAGCCGGGTGATTCTCAAGAGGTTCAGCGCTGCGCCGATGAAGTAGCTGCGCTGCTGTGTTCGTTTGATGCCGCGGAACCGCGTCCGCCGCAGGTCTCCAACGGTCTTGCCCCAGCCGAAGATCTCTTCGACGCGTTTCCGGATCCACATGCTGATCGCGTGGCCTGGATGTCGCGTCGTCCGTCCGTCGATCGCGTTGTACTTCGCCTTCACGGCGACATGCGGCGTGATGCCGAGCGCGCGACAACCCTCGACGAATGCGCGGTGGTTG
The DNA here is from genome assembly GCA_038321315.1 of Haliangiales bacterium. Taxonomy (GTDB): domain Bacteria; phylum Myxococcota_A; class Polyangia; order Haliangiales; family Haliangiaceae; genus JABFXX01. Next base: position 395 of record JBBQEX010000105.1, read on the forward strand.
TAGCCCTTGTCTCCTCCGACCGTTGCGCCGGGCCGCACGTGCTCCGCCAGCATCGCCAAGGCGTTCTCTCGCTCGGCGGTCCCGGTTGCCGCATCCACGCGAAGATCGACGAGGAGTCCGTTGCGGTTCTCCATCAGCGCATGCGCGGAGAAGCTCAGCCTCGCTTCCTTGCCGTTGCCTTTGCGCGCGAGCTTTGCCTCGGGGTCCGTTGTCGAAGCGTGCGTGTCGTTGCGCCGTTTCTCGCCGTGAAAATTGACCGTCGGGTTTCCAGGATCGTCGGGCGGATCGCGGTCCTCGGGCCTCTCATCCTTGGCTCGAAAGCTCTTTAAGGATGCCCACGCGTCGATCAGCGTGCCGTCGACGGTGAAGTGCTCACTGCTCATCAGGCCGAGCTCTCGCGCTTCGCGCACCACACCCGCGAAGAACTCGCTGGCGACATCATGCTCGAGAAGCCGGTCGCGGTTCTTGGTGAACGAGCTGTGGTCGAAGGGTGCCTCGTCCATCGTCATGTCGAGAAACCAGCGGAACAGAAGGTTGTAGTCGAGCTGCTCGCAGAACATTCGGTCGCTGCGGACCGAGTAGAGCGCGATCAAGATCTGCGCCTTCAGCAGCCTCTCCGGCGGGATCGAAGGTCGCCCCGTCTTGCTGTACATGCCCGCAAACGTTCGCGACAACGACGACAAGACCCGCTCGGCGAGCGCCTTGATCGGTCGCAGCGGGTGCTCCTTCGGGACCCGTTGCTCTGGGCTCACGAGGGAGAAAAGGGAGGCCTGCTTCGTGTCATCGCCGCGCATCGACGAAGACGCTATCCGGATGCTCGATCGCCGTCGATCGTTCGACAGGCCTTTATCCACAGCCTGCTAGTTGGCGGGAACCCAGACGGCGGCGCCGTCGATCACCTTGACGAGCAGGACCGGCTTCTCGGTGAACGCGCCCTCGAGCCGCGCGCGGAACAGTGACTGCGGGCCACTCGGCGGCGGCATCGCGACGTCGGGCACCGCGTCGGCCTCGCTGTCCTCGTCGGGGTTCGCCGGCTTCGGCGGGTTCTTGATCGGCGGCGCCACCTTGCCGTCGCGGTTGCCGAGCACGAGCGTCCAGCGACCATCCGGCGAGGTCGACATCGCGCGGTAGCCGTTCCAGCACTTGTACTCGCCACCGTGCGAGCTCATCAGGCAGGCGTTGCCGCCGTCCTGCGCGAGGATCCACATCGTGTCGTGCGACCAGGCCAGCGGGATCGCGTTCTTGATCGCCTTCCTGCGCGCGGCGACCCCGTCGAGCTGGAAGCTCATCAGGATGTCGGCGGGTTTCTTGTGGCGGTTGTCGGCGAACACCTCGCCGGCGTAGACCCCGACCGCGCGCATCCCGTCGAGGCTGATCACGAGCTCGCGCAGCGGCGCCTCGGGGGCGAGCTGGGTCTTCTGCTTCGGATCGTTGGGCGGTGCGCTCCAGATGCCGGTCGGATCGGCCCAGACCAGGCGCGCGCCCTTCGCGGTCGCGACGACGCGCGCCGCGGTGATCGGGACGTCGATGGCGAAGGCGCGGTTGGTCGCGAGCACGATCACCGTGGTCTTGCCGTCCTTGGCGCCGCGACACACGACCGCGCTGGCGTCGTCGGCGAGCGTCGCGGGACCGGCCTGACACGGCAGCGACGCGAGCGTCCGCGTCGAGCCGTCGAGCGGCATCCAGCCCCACGCGCCGCCGATGTCGGCGAGGAGGACCGCGCCCTTCGCGTCGGTCTGCAGCGCGCGGACCGGGCCCTTCGCGGTGAACGTGGCGATCTCGGTCTCGCCCTTGCCCCTGGCATCGACGCGATAGAGCGCCTGGCCGCGCGCGAAGACGATCGTGCCCTTGCCGTAATCCTCGTCGGCGTGCGCGACTCCACAGAGCGCCACCAGTACGAGGACCGCGCGCACTACGCCACCAGTGCCGCCGCGCGCGTCGTGTCGGCGAGCGACGTGACGAAGCGACCCTTGCCGGCGATCTCGAGCAGCGTCACCGGCCCGAACCGCGGGAAGTGCACCTCGAGAGACTTCATCCCACCCTCGACCGTCGCGGTCTTCTCGAACTCGGGCTTCGACAGCGGCTTGCCGTCGACGAACACCTCGCTGAGGAACTCGAGCGGCGCGATCCACGTCGCGCCATCGCGGTGCAGCTTGTCGCGCTGCGCACCGGTCAGGTTATCCATCGAGCGGATCACCTGATCCCAGTCGCGCTTGCCGAGCGCCGCGGCGACTTCGAGATCGAAGCGCTCGGCCGGGAACACCAGCACGAGCTTGCCGTCGATCTCCTTGGTGGTCAGCGGCGGGCCCTTGGGCTCGGGCTTCTTCGGCGGTGGCTCGGCGGCCTTGCCGTTCGGCACCGGCGCGGCGACCTTGGGCTTGTCCTGCGGGCGCGGCGAGGCCGGCGCGCCGGGGATCATCGAGAACCGCTCCATCTGCGACAGCTGCTGCTCGAGCAGCATCGACTTGCGCTGGTCCCACTTGCCGTCGGCCTCGAGCACGTCGACGATCACGAGATCGCCGCGGCGCTCGAACGTGACCTCGCCGGAGATGCCCGCGATGATCTGCTCGTCGTCGAGCTCGTCGAGCCGCTTCTCGAACGCGAGCAGCTTGGCCTCGAACTCCTTCTGGGACAGCGGCGTGCCGCGGCGCTTGCCGTCGACATCGACGTTGGGGTCGAGCGCGTACGGCAGGAGCGCGATGCCGCGGAGGTCGCGCGCCGTCCGCGCCACGATCACCGCGTCGCCCCAGCTGCCGAGCGCGAACAGGCGACCGAGCCGGATCGGCAACGCGGTGCACGCGGCGATCAGCTGCTCCTTGGCGGGGCGAAGATCGCCGTCGATGATCGGGTCGGCGGTCGGATCGGCGCGCGGCGTGATCACCGACTCGTCGAGGATCATCAGCCGGCGCTCGGTGCGGCGGCGGAACGGCATCGACGGCGAGAGCTCCATCTCGGCGCGCGGGTCGAGGCGATCGACGTCGAGCAGCTGCCTGGCTTCGAGGGCGTCCTGGCCCCCGAGGCCTTCGATCAGCGTCTTCTGATCGATGGCCGCCGAGGCCTGGAACATCAGGTCCATCACGAGGGTGTCGAGCTGCAGGGCCATAACTGGGGTGTTTTCTACTACAGATAGCCGCTGCGCTGGCGCAGAAGCCACTCGAGTCCGAGGAGCGTCACGACGAGGACGAGCAGGCCGGGGCGGCTCCACAGCTCCACATCGGTGCGGCGATCGACGCGCACGATGCGCGGCGGATCGAACGCGAGGTGATCGGGTAGCACGTCGACCGGGCCGAGCGATTCTCCGCCGGTCGCTTTCGCGAACGTCTCGAGCGCGACCGGGTCGCCGACCGGGCGATCGAGTTCGGTGCCGCCCTCGCGCACGAGGAAGATGTCGCTGGCATCGACCTGCTTGCCGGCGATCTCGGTGTGGCCCTCGACGCGATACACGCCGGGCTGGAGGCCTGGGATCTCGTGGATCGCGGTGCCATCTTCGCCGACCGTGACACTGGCGTCGAGGTTCGCGACGACCTCGGCACGTGCCGGATCGGCGCCGCGCTTGACGACGAGCTTGACGACGCCGTTCGCGAGCGGCTGGTAGTCGCGGCCGAGCAGACGCACGGCGACGCGGATCGGCGCCTCGGGTGCGTACTCGACGGCGTCGCTGTCGATGTGCAGGTTCCGCAGGTCGGGATCCTGGATCAGCCAGCGCATCGAGCTCTCCCAGAACTTGGTGTACTGGCGGCCGTCGTCGCCGGGGTTCTTCGCGGCGACGAAGCCGTAGCGCCACAAGGTGTCGGTGGTGACCGCGAGCGATCGGCCCTTGCCGTAGTCGCCGGCGACGATCACCGGCATCGGTTTGCCCTGCTTGGTCTTCAGCTTCGGGTGCGTCGCGAGCACGATCGCGTCGGGCTTGGCGCCGGCGACGAGGTTGACGCCCTCGAGCTGCGGCAGGCTCTTCCACACCGCGCGATTATCGTCGGCGGCGTAGCGCAGCGACGTCACCGGATGCATCACGCCGGCGTCGGTCAGCTGCGGCGTGAACTTGCCTGTGTCGAGCACCGGGCCCGAGTCGAACGGCCCGTAGAGCTCGACCGGCAGGGCGGCTGCGACCGGGGTTCCGTAGTAGCCGCCCGACGAGAAGCTCGTGGCGCCGCCGAGCATCGCGAGCCCACCGCCGCCCTCGACGTAGCTCCGGATGTTCTCGAGGTAGTCGCCGATGCCGTAGGGCAGGTACTCGAAGTTCTGCAGGATGATGAGATCGAAGCTCGGCAGCTGGTTCTCGAACAGCTCGCGCGTCGGGAACGGGATCAGCGACATCTCGTCGTTCGGGACGATCGAGATGTCGTCCTGCGTGCGCAGGATGAAGAACGAGATCAGGTCGACGTTCGGGTTGGACTTCAGCATCTGGCGCAGCGCGCGGACGTCCCACGACGGCTGGCCGGCGACCTGGAGCACGCGGATCTTGTCGCGGATCACGCGGACGACGAAGCTGCGCGCGTTGTTCGCGGTCACCGACTCGCCCGGCGCGACCGGCACGCTGATCTCGTAGACGTAGCGGCCGACGCGCGGCGGCGTGATCTCGAACGTGACCTTGACGTCGTGATCGCCGGCGGGCAGCTCGATGATCTTCTGGCGCAGCGGCTGGCCGTCGGTCGACAGCGTGACCGGCACCTGGCGCGCGGGCAGGCCGGTCGTGCGGATCACGGCGTCGATGCGCACGACGGTGCGGACGAACGCGAACTCGTCGGCCATCACGTTGGCGACGGCGATGTCAGCGAGGCCCTGGCGCGCGGCCCACACGGTGTGGACGCGGGTGTCGAGCGAGTGCAGGAAGTCGCGGACCGCGCCGTCGCCGGAGTCCTCGTCGAAGCCGCCGGTCGATGCGCCGTCGGAGATCAGCACGATGCCGGCGAGGTCGCGACCCTCGTAGCGGCCGCGCACGTACTCGAGCGCCTTCCTGATCAGCGTCGCCTTGCCGGTCGCCTTGTCGGTCGCGAGTGCGGCGAGCGAGCTCGGGTTCACGGTGTCGGAGAACGTGTAGTAGTCGAGGACGTGGTCCTTGCTCCACGCGGCGAGCGTCGGCGCAGAATTCGCGAGCAGCTTCGTCACGCGCGCGATCCGGGTGTCGCCGCCGGGTTGCTCGGCGAGCGCCATCGACTTGCTGTCGTCGATCAGCACGGCGACGCGGTTGGGCTCGCGCGCGACCTGGCGAAGCTCGACGGCGGGCTCGAGGAACACGACGAGCGCGGCGATCGCGGCCCCGGCACGCAGCCCGATCATCGTCGCGCGCAGCCGCACCGTGCCGGCGTTGCGACTGGCGCGCCACGCGAGCCCGACGATCGCGAACACCGCGACGCCGCCGAGCGCGAGCCCGATCCGGCCCCACGGCGCGAGCATGACCCAGCGGTGCTCGTTGAAGTCCGACGCGCCGGGTGCCGCGAGCTTGACGGTCAGCGCGACGAGGCCCTCGGCGATCAGCGCGCCGACCGCGCCGAACGCGCCGACGCCGGCGGCGAGCCCGATCCGCGTGCGCCCGCGCTTCACCGCGATCAGCGTGACCAGCGCGAGCACGGCCGCCACCCCGACGAGGATGGAGCGGACCAGGCTCGAGAACAGCGTGATGCTCACGTGCCTTTTTTCTTCGGCGCGACCGGCTCGGCGGCGCCGTCGTCGGGCTTCCACCGGCGCCGCTTCATGATGAACGGCACGTGCACCTGGTCGGCCTTGTAGTCGAGGCACAGCGCGTACATCACGAGGTTGACGCCCATGCGGAACGCGAGCTCGCGCTGGCGCTCGCCACCGGGCTCGCACGGATAGTCGTAGTTGCCGAAGTCGTCGCGCACCCAGGCGCCGCCGAGATCGTTCGAGACGTACGCGGCGACGACCCGACCGTCGCGGACGACACCCTCCATCGCCGGCGAGATCGCGAGGCGACCGACCGGGCGATCGAGCAGGTAGAACGACTTGTAGATCACGTGGTCGCTCGGGATGACCTCGAGACCTTTCGCGCTGCCGACCGGCGGGAACACCGCGTTCATCAGCTTGCGCACCGAGCCGTCGAACGCACCATCGGAGCTGCCCTCGGCGGAGTCGATCAGGAGGAAGCCACCGAACGTGAGGAACCGGCGCAGCGCCTCGATCCCGGCGGTGCTCGGCAGCTCGATCTCGCGCTCGCCGGCGAGATAGAGGAACGGCGTCTCGTGCAGGTTGTCGGACGTCGGCGACACGACGGCGGGCTCGAGCTCGACCTCGATCGACGTCCGCTTGTCGATCTCCCAGCCGAGCCGGCGCAGCGTCGTCGGTCGCGGGTTCCACGACGTGCCGGCGCCGAGCTGCAGCTGACCGAACCGGAACTTGCTGCCGGGACCGATCGCGGACGCGCGGCGGGGCAACATGCCGAGCGCGACCGCACCGAGTGCGCCGCCGAACAGCTGCCGCCGCGTGATCATCATCGGAAGGTAGCCCGTGATACCGTGGACCGCCATGGGACGCACTTCGATCGGGGCGACTTGCGCGCTCGGTCTCCTCCTCGCTGGTGGTCGGATCGCAGCGGCCGACCCCGATCCGACTCCCGACCCGACGGGCGCCGAGCCAAAATTGATCCCGGGCAAGACCGCGCCGGTGACTCCGACCGCGCCGGACGACCCGGCGAAGTACCAGCACAAGGGCCAGTTCGGCCTGTCGCTGCGGACCGCGCTCGGGCTGCGCGCGATCGCGACCTACGACGACACAATCTACTGCGGCAAGACCGACACCACGGTGTCGACCGGCAACGCGCCGGTCTGCTCGGGGCGCGCGCCGCTGGAGCTCGGCATCGAGGTCAGCTACGGGCTCGCCAAACGGATCGACGTGCTGGTCGAGGCCGACTTCGCGCTCGAGCACGATTTCGGCGCATCGGCGAGCTCGATGGTGACCGGTCCGCACCCGGTGAAGTTCTCGCCCGGCGCGCGGTTCTTCTTCAGCGAGGGCATCAAGAGCAAGGTGTTCACGACCGCGCAGCTCGTGTTCGACTTCAGCGCGTACAAGGACATCTCGAACAAGGATCGCGGCAACGACATCGGCGTCCGCAACCTGAGCGGGCTCTGGTACGACTTCACGCACGACTACGGCGCCTACGTGTTCGTCGGCGAGGAGTTGATGTTCGCGCGCTGGCTCGAGGTCGGCTTCGAGGTCGGGCTCGGGGTCCAGGGCCGCTTCGGCCACTGAATCGGGCGCCACCTTCGCCGCATCTGACCGGGATGAGCTTCGATTTCTCCGCGGTCGCCGCGCGCTACGCGACGTACCGTCCACACTATCCGACCGCGCTCGTCGACCTGCTCGCCGATCTCGCGCCGGCGCACGACCTCGCGTGGGATGTCGGGTGCGGCAACGGCCAGCTCTCGGTCGCGCTCGCGGGGCGGTTCGCGCGCGTGATCGCGACCGATCCATCGCAGCGCCAGCTCGACGAGGCGGTCGATCACGAGCGCGTCACGTATCGCAAGGGCGCCGCGGAGCTTGGGATCGCCGAGCGCTGCGATCTCGTCGTCGCCGCCCAGGCCGCCCACTGGTTCGACTGGCCGAAGTTCGTCGCCGCCGTCGCGCGCGACGCGAAGCCGGGCGCGCTCGCCGCCGCGGTCAGCTACGGCCGCATGGTGATCTCGGGCGAGGCCGGGCGCTTGCTCGACACGTTCTACGACGACGTCGTCGGGCCGTACTGGCCCGACGAGCGCAGCCATGTCCACGATCACTACGCGCGCCTGAACTGGCCGTGGCCCGCGATCGCCGCGCCCGCGATCGCGATGATCGAGGCGTGGACGCGCGACGAGCTGCTCGGTTACCTCGGCACGTGGTCGGCGACCACGCGCTACGTCGCCGCGCACGGCACGTCCGCGATCGACGAGCTCGCCGCGCGCCTCGCGACCGTGTGGCCCGACGGCACGCGCGTGGAGATCCGCTGGCCGCTCACCGTGAAGCTCAGCGCGGTGAATCGTTGAACGTCATCGGTCATCGGCCGAGGCAACGATCGCCGGCCCGTGTGAGCAAGCGCGTCAGTCCGGGACGGATGTCGTCGTGGGCGTCGTCATCGCGGTTCCACCGGGTATCGACCCGGAATCGCACGAACACGCCGTTGGCCGCGGCCTCGTAGGTTCCGAGCGTCAGGCCGTCGGTGCTGTAGAGGTCGTAACGCCAGCCGGGCAAGTCGTCGAGATCGAGGACGAGATCGGTGCCGAGTTGCCGGCGATCCGGCTCGACCCGGAGCTCGACCTCGGCCCCCTTCGGGCTGCGGTACGTCAGCTCGTCCGGGTGATCGCCGGTGTGCACCGGTCGCTCGAACCGGACGCCAAGGGTCCGGCTCGCGTCGAGCTTCGCGGCGTCGAACAGCGCGGTGCATCGATCGGGTGTTGGCGCGGGGGCCGGCGTCGACCCGCAGGCGAGCAGTCTCGCGACGATCGGTGCCGCCCGCTTCACCCACACACGCTACACCGCGCGTCGGGGCGTGCAAAGATACCCGCGATGTACCGGCTGCTCGCGCTCGACCTCGATGGAACGTTGCTCCGCCACGACCAGGTGGTCGATGCGAGCGACGTCGCGGCGATCAACGAGCTGCAGCGCGCGGGTGTGACGGTGACGATCGTGACCGGACGGTTGCGGTCGGGCTCGCTCGGCGCCGCGCGCGCGTGTGGCATCGAGGGCGCCATCGGCTGCATCGAGGGCAGCCACATCGTCGACGTCCATCACGGGACCGAGCTCGCGCACCACGCGATCGCCGAGCCGACGGTGACGCTGCTGCGCGACGCGTTTCGCGAGCACGGGCTCGCGGGCTTCGTGTTCGATCGCGATGGCATCCATCACGATCACGCGGGCGCGCGCTATGCGCCGTACGTCGCGACGTGGTCGACGAACCTGCGCCTCGTCGAGGAGCCGCAGGCGTGGGAGACCGCACCGCTCGCGGCCGTCGCGATCGGCGACGAGGCCGAGGTCGCGGCGGTCGCCGCGCTGCTGAAGACGCACGCGGCGCAGGTGTTCTCGGTGAGCTTCGCGGTGTCGCAGCTGCCGGGCAAGCACGCGGTGCTCGTGCGCGCGGCCGGGCCGAACAAGGGGACGGCGCTCGCCGAGCTGTGTCGCATCGCGGGCTGCACGGTCGCCGAGGCGGTCGCGATCGGCGACTGGGTCAACGACGTGCCGATGTTCGAGGTCGCCGGGCGCTCGTTCGCGATGGGCAGCGCGCCGGAGCACGTGCGCGCGAAGGCGACCGACTCGCTCGAGCGCGTGGCCGGGACCGGCGGCGGGATCGCCGAGGCCGTGCGGCGAGCGTGGGGCTGACCTGGCGGCGCGCGAGAAGCGGACCTGGAAACGCAAGGGCCCGACGCGACGCGACGGCCCGCTGCCGGGCCACGTGCGCGACGCGTTCGGCCTCGCGCGCCTGCTGCCGCTGCAGCCGATCGTCGACGGAGACGCGCCGGCCGGACCGTGTACGATCGAGCCGGCATGGGACGGTCACCGCGTCATCGCGACGCGCGTCGGCGCCGACGTGCGCCTCGCCGCGGCCGACTTTCGCGAGTGGACCAAGACGTTCGTCGCGGTCACCCGCTCGATCGCACAGCTCGCGTGTCGCGCGGTCGCGCTCGACGGCGTGATCTGCGCGCTCGACGAGCGCGGCGCGCCTTCGTTCGAGCGGTTGCGCGGCCAGGTCGCGAAAGGCGCCGCGGGTGGCGCGGTGTTCATCGCGTGGGACCTGCTCTGGCTCGACGACGAGGACCTCCGCGAGCTGCCGCTGGCCGAGCGCCGCGCTGGCCTCGCCGCGCTGCTCGACGGCGCGCCGCCGGCGATCACGTTCTCGCGCGAGCTCGCTGACGACGCCGATCAGCTCGAGGGCGTGCTCGCGGTGATCGCGCCGCTCGGGATCCGCGGCGTGGTCGCGCGCGCGGCCGACGCGACCTACGCCGGCGCATGGCACGCGATCGCGGCCGAGGGTGCTACGATCGACTGGCGGCGCAGCCTGTCGCCACCGCCGCCGCTGTCGAACGCCGACAAGGTGCTCTACCCGCGCGACGGCATCACCAAGCAGGACATCGTCGGCTACTACCGCGACGTCGCGCCGGTCATGATCCCGTACCTGATGGATCGGCCGGTCGTGACCCAGCGCTGGGTCGACGGCATCGACGAGTTCGACTGGTACCAGCACCGCATGCCGCCGCGCGCGCCGGACTACCTGCGGGCCGCGTGGGTCGACGGCGTGCGGCGCATCGTGATCGAGAACGGCGACGCGTTGCTCTGGATGGTCAACCAGGCCGGCCTGACCTATCACGGGTTCGCGAGCCGGCTGAGCTCGCTCGCCGAGCCCGACTTCGCGATGATCGATCTCGATCCCGGCGAGCGCACGACGTGGTGGGCCGAGACGATCGAGGTCGCGCTCGCGGTGCGCCGCATCCTCGAGCTGCTCGAATTGCCGAGCGTGGTGAAGACGAGCGGCCAGCGCGGCCTCCACATCCTGATCCCGATCGCGCCGGGTCACACGTTCGAGCAGTGCGAGGGGTTCGGGCGCGGCGTCGCCGACCTGTTGCTCAAGCTGATGCCCGACAAGGTCACGATCGAGAACGACAAGGACAAGCGGCACGGCAGGCTGCTCGTCGACCACAAGCAGTTCGTCGCCAAGACGCTCGTGCTGCCGTACTCGCTGCGCGCCGCCGATGGGGCGCCGGTGTCGACCCCGATCGGCTGGGATGAGGTCGCCGTCGGGCTCGCGCCGCGCAGCTTCACGCTCCGCACGCTGCGCGCGCGGCTCGACGCGGTGGGTGACCTGCTCGCGCCCCTGCTTCACGGTACCGCACGTCTCGAGCGCGCGCTCGCGCAACTCCGCGCGCAGACCTGACTATACTTGCCGCGCCAGTGTCGTTCCACGAGCTCCTCGACGTCGTCTTCCGCTGGGCCCACCTCATCGCGGGGATCATGTGGGTCGGCAACTCGATGTTGTTCAACTGGATCGATCGCAACCTCGAGAAGCAGGGCCACGGCCTCGGCCCGCTGTCGCAGGGCAAGATCTTCATGCTGCACTCGGGCGCGTTCTACGAGATGGAGAAGAAGCTGCTCGCGCCGGGCGAGATGCCGAAGCACCTCCACTGGTTCAAGTGGCAGAACGGCCTCACCTGGCTGACCGGCATCTCGCTGTTCGTCGTCGTCTACTACATGGACAACGCGGCGTTCCTCGTCGATCCGAGCCGCCACGGCACCGCGCCTGTCGTCGGCATCGTGATGAGCATGTCGTCGCTGTTCGTCGGCTGGCTGATCTACGACGCCCTGTGGCGCACGATCGGCGAGACCCACCCGCGGATCGCGCAGGCGCTGACGATCGCGATGCTGCTCGGCTCGATCTTCCTGTTCTCGATGTTCTTCAGCGGGCGCGGCGCGTTCCTCCAGACCGGCGTGTTGATGGGCACGATCATGACGGGCAACGTGTGGTTCGTGATCGTGCCGTCGCAGCGCGAGCTGGTCGCCGCGACCAAGGCCGGGCGCGATCAGGATCCGCGCTACTCGATCCGCGCCAAGGCGCGCAGCATCCACAACAACTACCTGACGTTCCCGCTGCTGTTCATCATGGTGTCGTCGCACTTCGCGGCGGCGTCGCAGGCGTATCTCAACTGGGTCGTGTTGATCTGCGTGATGGTCGGCGGCTCGGGCATCCGCTACTTCATGAACCTGCGCTACCGCGGCGAGGGCCAGCAGCTCCCGACCGGGGCGTGGCTCACGCCGGCGTTCGTGATGGCCGGCATCGCGGTGCTCGGCCTCGTGATCGTCACGCGGGTGGCGGCGCCGCCGTCGGTGTATCCCGATCACCCGACGAGCTTCGCGCGCGTCCAGCAGATCCTCGGCGAGCGCTGCCTGCCGTGTCACTCGGCCAAGCCGACCGACCACGACTTCAAGTCGGCCCCACTGAACGTGATGTTCGACAAGCCGGAGCAGATCCAGGTGATGTCGCCGCGCATCCGCTACCGCGCCTACGAGGTCCAGAGCATGCCGTTCAACAACCGCACGAACATCACCGACACCGAGCGCGGCGAGCTCGCTCGCTGGGTCGACGATGGGGCGAAGGCCGAATGACGCGCGCCGCGGGCCCCACCAAGATCGTGCTGCGGTCGCGCAACGTCGTCACGCCCGATGGCACCGTGCCGGCGACGATCCACATCGTCGACGGCGTGATCGCGCGGGTGTCCGACTGGCGCGACGTGCCGGCCGGCGCCGACGTCACCGATGTTGGGGAGCTGCCGATCCTGCCCGGCGTGGTCGACACCCACGTGCACCTCAACGAGCCCGGCCGCACCGAGTGGGAGGGCTTCGCGACCGCGACCCGCGCGGCCGCGATCGGCGGCATCACGACGCTGGTCGACATGCCGCTCAACTCGATCCCCCCGACGACGACCCGCGAGGGCTTCGCGGCCAAGCGCGCCGCGGCGCGCGGTCAGTGCACGGTCGACGTCGGGTTCTGGGGCGGCGTAATCCCGGGCAACCTGAGCGAGCTCGCCGGCATGGTCGAGGACGGCGTGCGCGGCTTCAAGTGCTTCCTGGTCGACAGCGGCGTCGCCGAGTTCGGCTGGGTCGGCGAGGCGGAGCTCGGGCCCGCGATGGGCGTGCTCGCGCCGCTGCGCCACGCCGGCGGGACGCGCGTGCCGCTGCTGGTGCACGCCGAGGTGATCGGGCCGATCGACGCGATCGCGCCGTCGCTCGCAGCCGCCGATCCGCGCCGCTACGCGACCTATCTCGCGTCGCGTCCGCCCGCCGCGGAGGAGCAGGCGATCGAGCTCGCGACCCGGATGTGTCGCACGACCGGCGCGCGCACGCACATCGTGCACCACTCGGCCGCGACCGCGATCGGCCAGCTCCGTGCGGCGCGCGCCGAGGGTTTGCCGCTGTCGGCCGAGACCTGTCCGCACTATCTCCACTTCACCGCCGAGCAGATTCCCGATGGCGCGACGCCATTCAAGTGCGCGCCTCCGATCCGCGACGCGGCGAATCGCGAGGCGTTGTGGGCCGCGCTCGCCGAGGGCGTGCTCGAGCTCGTCGCGTCGGATCACTCGCCGTGCAGCCCGGGCCTGAAGGCGCTCGAGGCCGGGGACTTCGTCGCCGCGTGGGGCGGCGTATCGGGCCTGCAGCTCGCGCTGTCGGTCGTGTGGACCGAGGCGTCGGCGCGCGGCCACGACCTCGCCGACGTCGTGCGCTGGATGTGCGCGAAGCCCGCCGCGCTCGCCGGGCTGACCGGCACGAAGGGTGCGATCGCGGTCGGTCACGACGCCGACCTCGTGGTGTTCGATCCCGACGCGCGCATCGTCGTCGAGCCCGCCGCGATCATGCATCGTCATCGCGTGACCCCGTACGCCGGCGAGACGCTGCGCGGCGAGGTGATCGCGACCTACCTGCGCGGCACGTGTGTCGCGCGCCGCGGCGCGGTGGTCGCGGAGTCGACGGGAGAGTTGCTATGACCGAGTTTCTCGATCTTCCCGATCTCGCTGCCGAGGGCGTCGGCGGCGCGGCCATCCTGTGCAACGACGAGTTCTTCGCCGAGAAGGAGAACCTCCTGAAGCCCGCCGACGCGGTGTGGAAGGACCACCTCTACACCGATCGCGGCAAGTGGATGGATGGCTGGGAGACCCGGCGGCGCCGCGACGTCGGCTTCGACTGGTGCGTGATCCGGCTCGGCATGCCCGGCGTCGTCAAGGGCGTCGTCGTCGACACCGCGTTCTTCCGCGGCAACTATCCCGACTCGTGCCGGCTGTTCGCCGCCGAGATCGAGGATCCGCTCGACCTGCGCGCGCTCGACGCCGCGACGTGGATCGAGATCCTGCCCGACACCAAGCTGAAGGGCGACCACAAGAACGCGTTCCCGATCGCGCACCCCGATCGCGTCACGCACCTGCGGCTCGAGATCTTGCCCGACGGCGGCGTCGCGCGCCTGCGCGTCCACGGGGTCGTCGTCCCGCGGTGGTCGCGGCTGCGTGCGCTTGGTGGACCGATCGATCTCGCGGCACTCGAGCACGGCGCCGTCGTCGAGACCTGCAGCGACATGTTCTTCGGCTCGCGCAACAACCTCATCAAGCCGGGTCCGTCGCTGTCGATGGCCGACGGCTGGGAGACCCGCCGCCGCCGCGGCCCGGGCAACGACTGGGCGATCGTGCGGCTCGCCGCGCCGGGCTCGCTCGAGCGCGTCGAGCTCGACACCACGCACTTCAAGGGCAACGCGCCTGGCCGCTGCACGCTCGAGGGCGGAGACACCGCCGAGGGACCGTGGCGCCCGCTGCTCGCGTCGCCGCTGCAGCCGCATCGTCGCCACGTGTTCGACGCCGAGCTGCGGCGGTCTCGCCCGGTGACCTACCTGCGCCTCTCGGTGTTCCCCGACGGTGGCATCGCGCGGATGCGGGCATGGGGCAACCTCGTCGGCGAGGCGCCGCTCGCCATCAACGGTGCGTCGGTCGAATCGGCGCGCGCGTCGTTCGCGCGGTGTTGCGCCGCGAGCCGCTGGGTCGACGCGATGGTCGCGGCGCGCCCGTTCGAGGATCTCGCGGCGATGCAGCGCGTCGCCGAGCGCGTGTGGTGGACGCTCGGGGCCGCCGACTTCGAGCAGGCGTTCGCCGGTCACCCGAAGATCGGCGACGCCGCCGTGCCGAAGACCGGCGATGTCGCGTGGTCCGACGGCGAGCAGCGCGCCGCGGTCGACACCGATGCCGCGATCACCGCCGAGCTCGCCGCGCTCAACACGTCGTACCTCGCCGCGAACGGCTTCATCTACATCACCTGCGCGCAGGGTCGCAGCCGCGCGGACATGCTCGCCGAGCTGCGCACGCGGGCCGCGCGCGGTCGCGCCGAGGAGCTCGAGACCGCGGCCGAGGAGCAGATCAAGATCACGCGCCTGCGCCTCGCCAAGCTGGTCGGAGAATCCGCATGATCACCACGCACGTGCTCGACACCGCCGCCGGCAAGCCGGGCGCGCACATCCCGATCGAGCTCGAGCGCGCCGACGGCGCCGCGTGGATCGCGGTCGGGCACGGCACCACCGACGACGACGGCCGGCTCCGCACGCTGACCCCCGCCGGACCGGTCGAGCCCGGCACCTATCGCATCCGGTTCGCGACCGCCGCCTACGCTGCCGCGACCGGCCAGCCGTGCTTCTTCCCGGTCGTCGAGATCCAGTTCGCGGTCGTCGACGGCGCGCAGCACTACCACGTGCCGCTGCTGCTCTCGCCGTTCGGCTACTCGACCTACCGGGGCAGCTGACTGCCCGATCGAGTGAGCGCAGCTCGCGCCGAGCAGCATGATACAACCCGACGCATGTCGGTCCGCACTTCGATCCCCGAGAAGAAGCTCTCCAAGGCCCTCGACCGCGTCTACGACGCCCAGGACGAGGTGCTCGCGCGCTATCCCGGCGACTCCGGCGCCCGCCAGCCGGTGCACACGGTCTACGGCGGCGCGCACCTGTTCTCCGCCGACACCGCGAAGAAGCTCGGCGAGCTCGCGGTGCGCGCGCTCGACACCTACGCGCCCGACGCGACGACGTTCGCCGAGGCGATCGGCCTGCGCGGCGATCTCGCCGACAAGGTCTACACGCGCGTGCGCGACAAGCTCAAGCGCGAGGCCGTCGAGGACTTCCGCATCGATTTCGAGGACGGCTACGGCAATCGCCCCGACGCCGAGGAAGACGGTCACGCCGCCGCCGCGGCGCTCCAGGTCGCCAACGGCATGGGCTTTGGCACGCTGCCGCCGTTCCTCGGAATCCGCATCAAGCCGCTGACGCGCGACCTCGCGGCGCGCTCGCTGCGCACGCTCGACATCTTCATCAGCGAGCTGCTCGAGAAGACGTCGGGCAAGCTGCCCGAGAACTTCGTCGTCACGCTGCCGAAGATCACGAGCAAGACCGACGTCACCACGCTCGTCGACATCTTCGAGATCCTCGAGGATCGCCTCGGGCTCGAAAGCGGCACGCTCAAGATGGAGTTCATGGTCGAGACCACGCAGTCGATCTTCGACCCCGACGGTCGCTCGATCCTGCCGCGCCTCCACCGCGCCGCCGCGGGTCGCCTGACCGGCGCGCACTTCGGGACCTACGACTACACCGCGAACTGCGACATCACCGCCGCGCAGCAGCGCATGCGCCACCCGGCGTGCGACTTCGCGAAGCACGTGATGAAGGTGTCGTTCGCCGGCACCGGCGTCATGCTGTCCGACGGCGCGACCAACATCATGCCGGTCGCGGTCCACAAGGGTAAGGACCTCTCGGAGGACCAGAAGCGCGATAACCGCACCGCGGTGTTCTCCGCGTGGCGGTTGCACGCCGACGACGTTCGCCACTCGCTGATCAACGGCTTCTACCAGGGCTGGGACCTCCACCCGGGCCAGCTGCCGACGCGCTACGGCGCGGTCTACGGCTTCTTCCTCGACGGCTTCGCGTCGGCGTCGGAGCGGCTGAGCAACTTCGTCGGCAAGGCCGCGCAGGCGACGCTGGTCGGCGACGTGTTCGACGACGCGGCGACCGGGCAGGGCCTGCTCAACTACTTCCTGCGCGGCATCGCGTGCGGCGCCGTCACCGAGGACGAGGCGCTCGCGACCGGCCTGTCGCTCGAGGAGATCCGCGGCAAGTCGTTCGTCAAGATCATGGCCGCGCGGCGTGTCAAGTGAGCACGACCGTCCCCGAAGCGCTCGCGCGGTTCCGCGCGTTCTACGACACGTTCTCGGCTGCCTGGATCCCGCGCCTCGAGGAGATCTACGCACCGGGCTTTCACGTCCAGGATCCGTTCCATACGTTCGACGGCAACTTCGCGGAGCTCCGCGCGTACTTCGAGCGCGTCTTGAAGCTCGCCGAGAGCCGGTTCGTCGTCGAGGATGTCGTGACCGGTGGCGACGGCTCGTACGTGCGGTGGCGCTGGGAGTGGCGGCGCGACAAGCGTGCGGCGCGGCGCGTCGTCCCGGGCGTGACGCACCTGCGGTTCGACGCCGAGGGTCGGGTCACTCACCACCGCGATCTGTTCGACGCGGCCGAGGGCTTCTACGAGGCGCTCCCGGGCGTCGGCACCGTGCTGCGCGCGATCAAGAAGCGCCTCTAGAATCGCAGCGTCGCGAACGCGGTGGACAGCCGGGCATCGCGCGCGGCCCGAGCGCCGGCCCACGTACCGGTCGACTCCATCCACGCCGCGTACGGCACCAGCGTGCCGCGGTGATCGATCCAGCCGACCTGCCAGACCAACCAGTGCGTCGGATCCGGATCGTCCTCGACGTGACCGCTGCCGGTCTTGCCGTGCACGATGCCGTTCGCGTCGTCGCGCACCACGCTGATCGCGCGGACGACCTCCTGTGCGTGGGCCGACACCTTCAGCGTCCCGTGGGCGAGCTGATCGACGAACGCGAGCTGCGCGAGCGCGCTGATCCGCAGGCCGCCGGACAGCCAGAACTTGTCGAGCCCGCCGGCGAGGCTGCGGTTGCCGTAGTCGAGCTTCGCGAGCCCCGCGGTCATCCGGGTCTCGCCGAGCTGGAGCGCGAGCGTGCGAAAGAACGGCACCGCGGAGTCGCGCAACCCGGTCGCGAGCGTGTGCGGATCGGTCCAGCCCGCGGGCCAGTCGGGATCGATCGGCACCGCCTCGCGATCCCAGGTCATCGGCGAGTCGCCATCGGCGAGCACGCCGGCGTCGAGGGCGATCAGCGCGTTGGCGAGCTTGAACGTCGAGTACGGTCGGCGCGGCTGGGCGCAGCGCGCGCGATCGCTGGTCGCGATCTGACCGTGCGCGACAGTCGCGAGGCAGCCATCGGGCCAGACCCGGGCCAGATCGACGTCGGCGATGGTGCCCGAGGTCGCAGGCACGGGCGGGGTGGGGTGGTGGCAGGCGGCGAGCGCCCCGAAACAGGCCAGGTAACGGATCACGTCCCCCAACGCGCCGGCCGCGACGTCCATTCGTGGGCTTTACGAGGGCGCGGCGATCGGGTACAAAATCCCGGCATCACGGCGGATGTAGTTCAATCGGTAGAGCACCAGGTTGTGGTCCTGGGTGTTGCGGGTTCGAGCCCCGTCATTCGCCCCAACGTCTCGATCGTCTGCGACAAGGCATGCTCCCTCTCGTCTTTCTGGCTCCGCTCGTAGTCGGCAACGCGAGTCTCTCGCTGCCGATCCCGAAGGGCTACACCGACGTCTCGGCCGAGGCGGTGAAGAAGATGCCCGCGCTCGCGAACAAGGGCGCGATCGCGCTCGTGAAGGGTGGCGTGGTCTCGATCAACCTCGTGCCAGCCGAGCACATGCCCGACGCGGACTTCACCGATACCAAGGAGTGTGCGGTGCTCGCCAAGGACATGGAGGCGCGGCTGCACGGCGAGTCGCCGAGCTCGACGATCGTCGCGGGCCCGACGGGCAAGACCTGCCAGATCGCGTTGTCGTATCGCAAGCCTCCCATCCTCGTGCTGTCGACGATCGTGCGCGGCCCGAAGGACTCGTGGATGCTGACCTGCACGATGGGCCCGATGGATGCCGAGGCCCGTCAGGGTTGTCAGGCCATCCTGCGGTCGATCAAGTTCAAGTGATCGGCCCGCGCAGGTAGGCGCGGAGCTCGGGCTCGATGGCTCGCATCGCCCGCGCGCGATGCGACAGCGCGCGCTTCGCGGCGAGGTCGAGCTCGCCGAACGTCTTGCCCGACGCGACGTCGAGGAACAGCGGGTCGTAGCCGAAGCCGCTCGTGCCGCGGGGGGCATCGAGGATGATGCCCTCGCACGTTCCATCGGCGGCGATGACTCGATCGCCGAGCCGGCCACCGACGTCGGCGAGCACGAGGCACGCACGGAACCGCGCGGTGCGGCGTTCGGGCGGGATGCCGGTGAGCGCGGCGACCAGCTTCGCGTTGTTCGCGCCGTCGTCGTGACCGGTGCCGGCGTAGCGCGCGCTGTACACGCCGGGCGCGCCATCGAGCGCGTCGACCTCGAGGCCGCTGTCGTCGGCGAGCGCGGGCAGGCCGGTCGCGGCCGAGACCTCGCGCGCTTTCTTCGCGGCATTGCCGTAGAACGTGTCGGCATCCTCGACGACGTCGGGCAGCGTGGCGTCGACCTCGTCGATCGAGACGACCTCGATGTCGCCGAGCAGATCGCGGAGCTCGACGAGCTTGCCGCGGTTGCGCGTCGCAAACACGAGCTTCATTGTAGGGCCCTCGCTTCGCTCGGCGCTCTCCGCTGCGAGCTGCTCGCAGCGCGCGGTAGGGCCCTCGCTTCGCTCGGCGCTCTCCGC
>JBBQEX010000106.1:0-19509 GCA_038321315.1 Haliangiales bacterium
CGTCCCTAATTCACAGGCCGGATTCCGGACGCTACTTCCGCGGCGACAGCGTGTACGTCAGCTTGATGCGCGTCGCGCCGGGCTGGCCGCGCTTGGGCAGCTTCCACGTCTTGGCGTGCTCGCCGACGCAGCCGGCGACCGCGGACAGATCGGCGAGCCCGGCCTTGGGCTCGGTCGCGACGCCCTTGATCGCGCCGGTCGCGTCGGACTCGAGGTTCACGGTGATCGTGCCGCCCAGCTTGGGGTTCGCGCCGAGCGTGGCCTCGTAGCAGGCCTGAACTTCCTGATCGTGGCGGTTGAGCAACACGCCGATCGCCTGCGGCTCGTGACGGCCGGTGCCGACCTTGGTGTTCTTCAGCGTGAGCTCGAGCGAGCCCTGATCCTTCTGGGCCTCGGCGCGACGCGCGTTGTCCATGATGATCGCGACGGTCGCGGCGTAGAGATCGTGCGCCGGCTGGTAGTAGCGGATGTCGTTCGCGGTCGCGTACAGGAGGTGGAACAGGCGGCCCATGCCGTAGGTGCCCTGGATGTACTCCTGCTTCTGGTCTTCCTTGCACTTCGCGCCGCACGCCGCGATCGCGTCGACCGCGAGCTTGCCGTACTTGGCGGCGACGTCGGGCGTGTCGAGCCGCACGGTGTAGTCGGCCTCGGTGAAGCGCAGGACGACGCGATCGTCGGGCGGCACGGTGTCGCCGCCGATCTCGAACGCCTTCTCGATCGCCGCCACCCCGTCTGCCCAGCGCCCGGCGAAGCCATACGACTGGAGCCCGAGCTTGACGAGCAGCGCGTACTGCCCGGCCTTGTTGGTCTGGAACTGCGTCGTCTTCGACAGCGCGGTGACCGCGGCGTCGACGCCGATGTTGGTGCGGCCCGCGAACACGAGCAGGTCGCGCTGGAGCGCCTCGCCGATCGGCGAATCGGTCCACGTCTTGGCGTTGCCCGCCGTCGTGATCGCCTGCCACGCGCCGGCGTCGTCTCCGGTGCGCCAGCGCGCCCACGCCATCGCGTATGCGAGCTCGGGCTGCTTGTCCGACAGCGTCTGATCCTTGACGACCGCGAGCGCCTCGGCGTTCTTGCTCTGCCACAGCAACGAGAGCGCCCACCACGCGCGGCGATACGGCGTCTCCTTGTCGTTCGGCTCCTTGTTGACCATCGCGGCCCACACCTTCTCGGAGC
The DNA here is from genome assembly GCA_038321315.1 of Haliangiales bacterium. Lineage (GTDB taxonomy): Bacteria > Myxococcota_A > Polyangia > Haliangiales > Haliangiaceae > JABFXX01. Next base: position 1,177 of record JBBQEX010000106.1, read on the forward strand.
CGGCGTAGTCGTCGAACAGGAGCTCGTAGGTCCCGAGCATGCGGAGCGTGAGCTCGTCGACCTTGCCGTCGCCGGCGGCGGTCGCGCTGTCGCGCAGCACCTGGCGCGCCTCGGTCAGCCACTTCTTCTTCACGTCGTCGTGCTCGGCGTCGGTCTTGGCCTTCTCGTTTTCCTTCTTGAACTCGAGATAGAGCAGCGTCGCGAGCTGCGCGGCGTACGCCTGCTTGAGGACCGGATCCTTGGCGCCCGCGTAGGTCTTGCGCTGCTTGTCGAGCGTCGGGTTGCCCTTGGGGATGGTCGTCGGCATGCCCGGACGTGACAGCGCGGCCGGCTCGAACGTGACGCCCTTCACTTCGATCGCGGGAATGTCGAACGAGACATCGCCGGCGACCGCCGTCTTGCTCCCACCGCTACCGGAGCCAGTTCCCGGCGTGGTGCCGCCGCCGGTGTCGGGGCCCGGACAGCCGGCCAGCGCGAGGGTCACGAGAGCGACAGCGGCGTGCTTCATGCGCGGTGGTTTACAACGAATCCGCGCACGCGTGGCGAGGCGGCGCGGCGATCTGGCGTGATATGGTCGCAACCCTCGTGCAGCGCTGGCTCGGTGTGTGTCTCGTCCTGGCGATCGGCTCGACCTCGTGTGTCGTCGTGCGCGCACACCAGCGCGAGAACCTCGCGAAGCGCGCGATGACGAACGATCAGGCCGAGGGCGAGGCGCGCTTCAAGCAACACGAGCGCGGCGCCCGCGAAGGCGCGGACGGTGGCACGGGTCAGCCGGGCGGCGGATGCGGCTGCAACTAGCCACGGTCGTCTTGCTCGCCACGGTGGCGACCGCGCAGGCCGACGGCAACCTCACGGTCCGCGGGGTCTACTACAAGGAGCGCGCGACCCGCGTGATGCAGCCGATGCTCGACGGCATGTTCGAGGTCGGCACGCACGGCACCGTCGTCGCGCACCTCCTGGTCGACGCGATCACGTCGGCGTCGACCTCGTCGGGTGCCGGCGACTCGGCGTTCACCGAGCGACGCTACGAGGGCGGCGCCGGCTACACCCACGACCTCGGGCAGCTCCGGGTCGGCGGCGATCTCAAGTACTCCAAGGAGCCGGACTACCGCTCGCTCTACGCCGGCGTCCACGCGGCGGTCGATCTCGCGCAGAAGAACGCGACCGTGTCCGGCGGGCTCGGCGTGATCAGCGACGAGGTGTCGGCCGGCGAGGCGCAGGGCCTGGCGAACCCGATGATCGCGTGCAAGCCGTCCGCGCCCGACGTGTTCGCCAAGACCTGCGGGCTGTCGGGCTACGACCTGTTCGTGTCGGGCAGCCAGATCCTGACGCGCAGCCTGGTCGTCGGCGCGAGCTACGATCTGTCGCAGCAGCACGGCTACCTGTCGAACCCGTATCGCCAGGTCGTCGCCGGGCTCGCGTTCGTGTCGGAGCGCCACCCGGACGAGCGGCTGCGCCAGGCGTTCGGGTTGTCGGCGCGCTACTACGTCGACGCGACGCACACCACGGTGATCGGGTCGTACCGCTACTACCGCGACGACTGGAAGGTGCACGCGCACACCCCCGAGCTGCGGATCGTGCAGGACGTCGGTCACCTGATCGACGCCGCGATCCGCTACCGCTACTACCGGCAGAGCAAGGCATTCTTCTACGAGCCGCGCTACGCGACCGGCGACGTCGCGATGCAGGCCTACCTGTCCGACGATCCCAAGCTCACCCGGTTCGACGGCCACACCTTCGAGGCCAAGCTCGGCATCCTCGGCGAGGTATTCGGGCTCCCGGACCACTGGAGCGAAGCGCGGATCGAGGGCATCCTCGAGTACGTCATCCAGAACAATCGATTCGGCAATGCCATCATCGCTCAGCTCGCTCTCACTCTGCCTTTTGATTACTAGCGTCGCCGCTGGTGGCTGCGACGACGACACCTGTGGCGTGCAGGGCGCGCCGCAGACCGGCATCGTGGCGGCGAGCGCGGACGCCATGCTGACCTATGGCGACCTGACGTCGGGCGCGAACAACGACTGCCCGGCGATGCCCGGCGTGACGTCGCTGACGATCTTCGGCTCGCAGACCAGCGGCACCGGGACGATCACGTTCTGCATACCCCGCCCCGATCAGCTCGGCCAGGCCGGTCGCACGCTTGGCCTCGACCAGGTCGGCGGCGACATCCGCATCGTCGATCTCTCGGGCAGCGCGAGCAACTGCACGTACGCGATCGATCGCGCCACGCCGCCTGTTGGCACCGGCAGCGCCGAGGGCCTGTGCGACAACGGCAAGAACTCCGCCGGCTTCGCGCTCGTGCTCGAAGGCACCGTCGGCCTCAAGCGGACGTGCGGCACGACGACCGATGTCGTGTCGTTCACGATGGCGGGACGCGTCGCCGTCGTCCCCCAGATGACGCCCTAGAACCGGGCGTCTTTCACGTATCGAATGATCGGCGCGAGGGCGTCGCGCGCCGTCGTGCGCAGCAGCTCGGACTCGCCGATCAAGCCCGCGACCGATGGGCCGAACGTGTAGTAGCTCTCGACCGCGAGCTCGCCGAGCGCCGAGTTGCGCAGGATCGCGTCGCGGAAGTGGCGCAGCATGCCGACGTCGTTCGCCATCACCGAGCCGTACGCCGCGGTCGCGACGAAGCAGGCGTCGACCTCGCCGGTCTTGCGCGCCGGCGTGGTGAACCGCAGGGTCGCGATCGCGCCCTCGTTGTGGCAGTTGTCGAACGCGCGCAGCGCGACGACGTACTCGGTCTCGGGCAACAGCGTGTCGATCGGCAGGAGCTGCGTCATGCCGGCGGGCTCCGGGTTGATCGCGGTCGCCAGCTTGGGGGCCTGATCGAAGTTCGCGTCGGTGATGTCGCCGCCGACCTGATAGTGCACCTCGTAACCGCGCGCGACGCCGACGTCGCCGTCGTCACCAGGCGCGATGAACGAGATCGTCGACGTGCGACCATCGGTGCCCAGGTAGGCAAGCTCGGTCGCCGGGCCGGGCGCGATGCAGTCGTGCTCGACCTCGACCTCGGCGCGCAGGCGGTAGCTGCCGAACGCGTCGGTCTGGAGCGCGAAGCGGGCGCCGCCGGATCCGGCGACGTCGGTCGTGATCGTGGCGTCGGGCGGGCGGACGTCGCCGTCCATGCCCTCGGGATCGCCGTAGCCCGCGTAGTCGGTGGTCTGGGCGACGCCGCCGTCGACCGTGATCGTGACGGGCAGCTTGTAGATGATGGAGGGTTGACCGCGCGAGGGCAGCCCGTAGTCCCCGTACACGACCGCCGGCGCCGGATACGCCATCGGGTTGTACGTCGCGTTGAAGTCGTACTCGCGCGACACCTCGACGTAGAGCACGTAGTTGCCGAGCGGAAAGTCCTGCGGGATCGGCCACGTGATCACGGTGTCGCTGCCCGGCGTCGGCGTCGCCTGCGAGACCGCGTCGAAGTTGTTGATCATGCCGTACATCGAGACGTCGGTGCTGTCGCCCTCGGTGTGCGCGATGTCGGCGCGCGGCGGGTACATACTCGTGTCGCTCGCCGACAGGTGACCCTTGTCGGTGTACGCCTGCGACGCGCACGTCCCGGCATCCCAGTTGAGCTTGTCCTGACCGGTGTTGCGCAGCGGACGGCAGAAGTGCTGCTCGACCGACGACAGGTTCATCGGGTGGCTGAGATCGTTCTCGGTGCCGGTCTGGAAGCCGACGCGCGGGAACGTCCCCCACTTCGCGGCGTGGCGGTGCGCCCAGATCGGGAACACGGTCTCGCGGCGACCGTACGGCCACAGCGGGCCGCTGTTGAAGTCGAACCGACCGGGGCGATTGCCGATGCCGAACGTGCCGGTCTGCTGCGTGATGTAGAGCGGCGTGCCGTCGAACGAGGTCTCGACGTAGTCGCCTGAGGGGGTCTCGAGCCACGCGACGATCTGCGGCGGCAGCGAGAGGGCCTCGGCCGGTGCCGCGAACACGTCGGTCGTGAACGACACCGCGAGCACCCGACAGCCGAGGCACGCGTCGGGCTTGGCGATGACAGAGGTCGGGCGCAGCGCGAGCGCCGAGGCGACGAGAGTGGCGGAGTAAAACCAGCGCGACGACACGGGGACAGCTTACTCGAAGGTCTTCACGAAGCGAATGAGAGGCGCGAGCGCATCCCGCGCCGTCGCGCGCAGCAGCTCGGACTCCGAGATCGCGCCCGCGAACGCGGGGCCAAACGTGTAGTAGCTCTCGACCGCGAGCTCGCCGAGCGCGGTGTGGCGCAGCACCTGATCGCGGAACTTGCGGAGCGGGTTGACCTCGTTCGCCATCAGGGAGCCGTACGCCGCGGTCGCGATGAAGCAGGCATCGACCGCGCCGGTCTTGCGATCGGCGGTCGTGAAGTCGAGCACCGTCATCGGGCCGATGTTGTGACAGTCGTCGTACGCACGGATGCCGACCGAGTAGTGCGTCAGCGGCAGGAGGCCGTCGAGCGCGAAGTCCTGGAGCGTGCCCGGCGCCTGGGGATGGATCACCGTGTTGATCGGCGACGAGCTGGCGAAGTTCGCGTCGGTGATCTCGTCGTCGGCGCGGTAGCGGATCTCGTAGCCACGCACGGTGCCGATCGTGCCGTCGTCACCGGCCTCGGCGAAGCTGACCTCGGCGTGGTTCGAGTCGACCCCACCCGCGCGTGCCTGCAGGGGGGCACCCGGTGGCGCCGAGTCGTTCTCGGCGTTGACCGCGACGCGCACGCGATAGGTCGCGGCGCCGTCGGAGACCAGCTGGAGGCGCCCGGCGCCGGTGCCCGGTGTCTCGTCGATCGTCGCGTCGGGTGGGCGCACGCTGCCGTCGAGCCCGTCGGGATCGCCGTAGCCGGCGTAGCTCGCGGCGACCGCGCTCGACTCGGCGAGCTTGACGCTGAACGGCACGCTGTAGAGCACCGATGGCTGGCCGCGCGCCGCCGCGCCGTACTCGTTGTAGGACGACAGGATCGGCGGCGGATAGCTCGTCGCGTTGTACGTCGTGTTGAAGTCGAACTCCTTCGAGGTCTCGACGAAGATCACGTAGTCGCCGTCGGGCAGGTTGTTCGGCAGCGGCCAGATCACCTGGGTCGCCTGGCCGGCGGGCGACGTCGCCTGCGAGACCGCGTCGAACGGATTGAGGGTCTCGTAGGTCATCGAGTCCGCGCTGTCCTCGGACGCGTGCTGGAGATCCGAGCGCGGCGGGTAGTGACTGACGAGGCTCGGCGAGAACTCGCCCTTGTCGGAGTACGCGCTGGTCGCGCAGCTACCGGCATCGATCGCGGTGTTCCACTTCGGCTCGGTCGGCATCAGCGGCCGGCAGAAGTGGTACTCGAGCGACGACACCGACTGCGAGTGGCTGAGCTCGGAGTCCACCGAGCTCGCGCACTCGTGGTTGCCGAGGTCGCAGGTGTGGAGCTGCTGGTTGGCGCAGTCGGTGTTCGAGTTGCACGGCTCCGGCGTGTAGTAGCGGAACACGACGCGCGGAAAGTCGACGCCGTGGCGATGCGACCAGATCGGGAACGTCTCCTCGCGCCGGCCGTACGGGAACAGCGGGCCGCTCTTGAAGTCCATGCGCCCGGGCCGGTTGCCGATCCCGTAGGTGCCGGTCTTCTGCGTGATGTAGAGCGTGTCGATGTAGTTGCCGGCGGCGTCCTCGATCCACACCACGACCTGCGGCGGGAAGTGGTTGCTCGCGCCGTCGTCAGCGGTCGTGAAGTCGACGTCGACCACGTGACAGACATTGCCGAATGCCGGGGGTGTGAGGAGCGTGACGATCACGCCGGCAGCCATCAACAACCTCTGCATCGGCCCCTGACTATACGGGATGTCAGATGGATTCCGTACCGTCCCGTCGTGGCTCGCGCCGGAACTGACTGTCTGATCCTCGACCTCGAGTCGGTGCCCGACACCGCCCGGTGGACGCCGCCGGAGCCGCCCCCCGCGCCGGCGCCGTTTCCCCCGCTGTGGGCCCACCGCATCGTTGCCATCGGGTACGCGTGGCTCGACGGCGAGGATCGCCTGACCCGGCTCGGCGTGATCCCGAGCACGGGCGATTCGCCCGACGCGCTCGAGCGCGACCTGCTCGACAACCTGACCGCGTTGCTCGGCGACCGCCCGCCGACGCTCGTGACCTACAACGGTCGCGGGTTCGACCTGCCGGTGATCGCGCTGCGCGCCCTGTGTCATGGCGTCGCCCTGCCCTGGTACTACCGCGATCGCAACGTGCGCTCGCGCCACAGCGAGGACGGCCACTTCGATCTGTGTGACTGGCTCGCGGATCACGGCGCCATCCGGTCCGGCAGCCTCGACGCGATCACGCGGCTGATCGGCCTGCCCGGCAAGCAAGGCGTCGACGGCTCGCAGGTCGAGGGCCTGTACGCCGCCGGTGGCCTCCCCGAGATCGAGCGGTACTGCCTGCGCGACGTCGCGCAGACCGCGTTCCTCTATCTCCGCACGCGACTGCTCGCGGGCAAGCTCGACCGCGCCGGCTATCACGCGCGCGCGACCGCGCTGTACGACGCGTTCGCCGCCGACGGGCGCGTCGCCGAGGTGCTCGCCGGCGCCGCGCGCGATCGGCTGTTGCTGGCCGCGTGACCGCGCTCGACGAGCTCCGCGCGCGTCGCTGGGACGTCGGCGCGTATCGCCGCGACGTCGTCGACGTCGCGCGCGCGTTGATCGGCAGCGTGCTCGTCCATGGCCGGCGCGCCGGCACGATCGTCGAGGTCGAGGCCTACGGTGGCCCCGAGGATCTCGCGAGCCACACGCGGTTCGGGGTCACCGCGCGCAACTCCGTCATGTTCGGACCCGGCGGTCGCGCGTACGTCTACCTCTGCTACGGCGTTCACGAGATGTTCAACATCGTCACCGGAGAGGACGGCCTCGGCCAGGCGGTGCTGGTGCGCGCGATCGCGCCGCGCGTCGGGTTTCCCGCCGACGTCGACCCCAGGATCGGCCGCGGTCCCGGCAAGGTCACGCGCGCGCTCGAGATCGATCGCCGCCACGATCGCCGCGACCTCGCCCGCGGCGCGCTGTTCGTCGCCGCCGGCGACGCGTCACCGCCGATCGAGGTCGGGCCGCGCGTCGGGGTCGACTTCGCCGGCGAATGGGCGGCCGCGCCGCTGCGGTTCTGGTGGCGCGATCACCCGGCGGTGTCGGGCGCGCGCCGGGGCGGTGGCGCGACCGGCGCGTTGGGTCGCACGACGGCGACCCGCCGCAAGCGCTCGCGATAGAGCAGCTCGGCGAGCTTGCCGCGCGCGAGGCTCTTGCCCGGGCGGTAGTGGAAGTGCGGCACGCTGCTCGCGGTGACCAGGTCCGGCACGTGCGGGATCGCGAGCTCGCGCAGCCAGCCGACCACGTCGGCCTCCATGTCGCGCTCGTCGGCGATCCACGCGATCGTGCGGTGCTCGGTGAGCCGCAAGGTCGCCTGCTTGGCGCGCACGTAGACCGAGACCTCGACGTGGCCGTTGCCGAACAGCTCGAGGTCGTGGTCGTCGAGAAACGCGATGACCTTCTTGCCGTTGACCCGGGAGGTCAGCCACACGTCGGTCGTGCCACCCTCGAAGTGATCGAGCAGCTTGATCTCGAGGTTGTCCGCCGCCGGCAACCGCTCGACGAGCTGGAAGAACACCTCGCCGACCTTGTCGCGCTCGACCTGCGCCTCGATGACGAACGGATCGGAGTGCTCCGGGATGTGGTACCCACGCGTCGCGTCGGCGAGCTCGGTGCCGAGCTGCGGCACGACGCCGATCGGCCACGCGAACCGGCTCGGCGGGGTCGCGCTGCCGAGGTCGACGACGGTCTGCTTGCCGACCGCCTCGCCGAGCGGGATCTCGGCCTCGGCCGCGGGCTCGACCGCGAGCGTGATCGCGCCGGGCACGTGGGCCTCGGCCGCGGCGATCGCGGCGCCGAGGTGATCGCCCGACGCGGCGACCAGCCGGGTGTCGTCACCGACGCCAAGCGCGATCCGGAACCAGCTGCGATGTGCGGCGAGGGTCTTGGCCACGCCGGAGGTGTACCTCAGAAGTCGCTGCCGACCGAGAACCCGAGCATCATCGTCGAGACCTGGGCGTCGATCGCCGCGCGGGTGTCCTTGTGGAAGCGGTAGAAGTCGTACCCGGTGTCGAGGTAGAGCGCCGCGGTGACCTTGGGGCCCCAGTTCGTGAAGAACAGCGGGAACCACAGAAATCCGAGGGCCGGGACCTTGCCCTTGAGCTGAATTCCGGCACCCGCACCGAGCCCGCGGCCCTCGTAGCCGTCGAAGCTCGCGCCGGCGAGCGCGGCCTTGCTCGCGCTGCCGCGCAGGTAGAGCTCGAGATGATCGGCGACCGGCTGGATGTACTTGAGGTCGACGCCGAACGCGACCATGGCGTCGGGCCCGGCGGGCTTGCTCCACAGGGTGTCGACCGGCGCGCCGTCGTACGCGACCGGCTGCGACGACACCGGGCCGATCATCCCGGCGAAGAAGCCCTCGACGGCCCAGTGGCCGCGGCGGATGCCGAGCCCGATCCGGATGCGTGCACCGCCGTCGGTGTACGCGCCGAGCTCGTCGTGGATCCGCGCGCCGCCGACCGACTCGGTGAAGAACATGCCATCGGCGTGGGCGATCGAGGCGGTCGCGAGCGTGATGGCGAGAACAACCAGGAGGCGCATGCCGTGACCTGGAGCAAGGCCGGTGCCAACGCGAGTTCGCGCAGTTGCGCCGCCGATCGCGCGCGTGCCCGGGCAGCGATGTCGCGGTTCGGGGTCAGATCGGATTGCTGCTGAGGCCGAGCACGACGACCGTGATCTTGTTGTTCACGAGGCCGCCGAGCGCGAACACGGTCGACGAGACCTGCGTCGTGTCCGTGGTCGTGAACTGGGTGCCGAACGGCGCGTCCTGCGACACGAAGATGCCGCTCGCGGTGGTCGCCGCGGCGTTGAAGTTGAGCCCGTCGGCCGACAGGTAGCGGATCGTCGGTCCCGCCGGGGTCGTGACGATCTGCCCATTGGCCGGCCCGCCATCCTTGAGCACGATGCCGACGGTGAGGCCCTTGTCGAGCGGCGGGTTGCCGAGCGCGAGCAGGATCTGATCGAGCGTGTCCTTGGCGACCAGCACGCCGGTCAGATCGATCGCCTTGTCGGCCGCGCTGACGCGCTTGCAGCTGAGCGACGCGGTCGCCTGCGGCACGTCCTCGAGCACCTCGAGGCACGCGGCGAACGTGAACCCGAGGTTGATGTCGGCACCCCACGCCGGGATCGGGCCGGTCACGGTGCGATCGAGCGGCCGCGTGCTCGCCGGGTTGAGCACGTACTCGTTGTTGCCCATCGTGCTCGTGGTCAGCTCGGGCTCGCCGATCGAGATGCCGAGCCGGTTGCCGAGCGTCGCCGACACCGGCTGGTTGGTGTCGAGATCGGTGACGGTCGCGGTGACCGCGACGGCCTGGTTGCCACCGCACGTGTTGAGCGCGCCGAGGTCCGGGCAGCCGAGCTCGACGATGGTGCGATCGTCGCCCGGGTGGTAGTACGCGCGGCCACCGACTGCCGGGCGCGCCACGTAGTCGCCGGTCGGGTCGGCGGGGTTGATCACGGACACCGGATGGATCGGGAACCCGTTCGCGCTGTCAAACTCGACGGTCGCCGGGCAGATCGGGTTGTCCATCGCGTCGCGCGGCACGTCCTCGCGCGGGAACACGACGACCTCGACCTCGAGCGTCTGGTCGGGCAGCGGCGTCTGTTGCAGGTTGATGTTCGCGAGCGAGCACAGATCGCGATCGCGATCGAACACGACGTCCTGGCACTGCGAGATGTAGGCCTGGAACGGGTTCTTCGGATCGAGGATACGGATGCCGACCACCGCATCGCACGCCATCGTGACGTCGGCGCAGCTCTGCGCGCCGCAGCCATTGGACGGCGCGCTCGACACGCCGAGCACCAGCGTGAGCGGAGGTGTCGAGCAACCGGCGATCAGGCCGGCGATGGCGAGCGCGCGGATCATTGCATCATGAACCCGATGTCACCGGTCGGTGGCTGGTAGTGCGTGCCCGAGCGCGCCCACACGATCGACGCGACGACGATCGCGACGACGCCGATCGCGGCCCCGACCTGGACCCGGCGGTCGAGGTACCAGCGCGGCACCTCGGGGATCGGGATGATGATCGGCGGGGTGAGGATCTTCGGCGCCGGCGGCGGCGCGATGGGCAGCAGCAGCTCGGCGGCGGTCTGGGTCCCGCGCTCCTGCACCCGCGAGAATCCCGGCGCGCGATCGCGCCAGGTCTGCACCATCAGCTTGCCGTCGACCTGCGACAACAGGATCGCGTCCCCGACGCCGATCAGCTTCGCGAGCCGGCCCATCGTCGACGCGCGCTCGACGCTGCCGTTGGCGTGCGCGAGCGCCAGCCGGGCGCGGCGGATCTTCTCCTCGTCGGTCGCGACCGCATCGGGGATCTCGGCTGCGACCGTCGCGCCTGCGCCGACCGTGGCGATCGCGCCCCGGGTCTCGCGCTCGACCCCGGTGAGCTGCACGAAGTGGCGACCGGCGCCGACCTGGATCGCGCGCGGCGCGGCGCCGTACTCGATGCCGTCGATCCAGATCTCGCCGGTGCCGCGGACGTCGATCGTGCCGAGCCCGATCGGCCTGGCGGCCGCGTAGGCCTCGATCACCTCGGGAAAGAACTGATCGGGGTCGAGCGGCGGTCGGTTCGGCGTGATCGCGTGGACGAGCGCGAGCTCGAGGAGCGCGTCGGCCTTGCGGTTGGTGCCGAGCAGGCCCTGCGCGTGGGCGAACGCGAGCTGACCGAGCAGCGGGGCCGCGGCCCGCGGCGTGACCTCGCCGAGCCCCGACATCCCGGTCTGCGCGGCGGCCTCGGCCGTCGGGAACTTGAACTTCGCGAGCGCCTCGTCGGCGGTCTGCAGCGCCTTCTGCGCCGACGACAACCGCTGCTGATCGTCGTCGGGCGGGACGCCGAGCAGGGCCGCTTCGTAGGCCGGCGACGGCAGGCGTGCGAGCTCGTCGTGTGCCGCGAGCAGACCGTCGAGCTCCTGGGCGAGGGGCTCGACCCGCGGGTCGTTGCCCAGGGTCAGGTCGATCACGGCGACCGGGCGCTTGTCCGCCCACGCGGGTGTCGCCGAAGCGATCACCATGCAGAGGACGACCATCGGGGCCGCCAGCCGACGCGACATTCCCTTACTATACGCCACGCTCCGATAGTCGCCGATGCCTGAAGAGCCACTCCAGAAGTCCCTCGACCGCTACGACGTGCTCGACCGGATCGCGGTCGGTGGCATGGCGGAGGTGTTCCTGGCCAAGGCGTACGGCGCGCACGGGTTCGAGAAAACCCTCGCGATCAAGCGGATCTTGCCCGAGCTGGCGAGCGACCCCGAGTTCGCCGCCCGGTTCATCGCCGAGGCGAAGGTGGCCGTGCGCTTGTCACACGCCAACGTCGTCCAGGTCTTCGACTTCGGCCGCATCGGCGAGTCGCTGTTCATCGCGATGGAGTACGTCGACGGCTGCGACCTGGCCGCGCTGATCCGGAAGTTCAAGGACGAGAAGCGCCAGATCCCGCTGCCCGCCGCGTTCCACATCGCGATCGAGATCATCCGCGCGCTCGACTTCGCGCACGGCCACAACGTCGTCCACCGCGACGTGTCGGGGTCGAACATCCTGATCTAGCGCGCTGGCGAGGTGAAGCTCGGCGACTTCGGGATCGCGGTCGCCGCGTCGCCGCACAAGACCTCCGCGCCCGGCCCCAAGCGCGTGATGGGCAAGTGGCGCTACATGTCGCCCGAGCAGGCACGCGGCGACACGCTCGACACCCGCAGCGATCTGTTCAGCGCGGCGTCGGTGCTGTGGGAGCTGTTCACGACCGAGAAGCTGTTCCCCGGCGACGAGGCCGAGGACATCCTCAAGAACATCCACGACATGCCGATCCCGAAGATGTCGAGCAAGCGCGCCGGGCTGCCGTCGCGACTCGACGAGGTGATCGGGCAGGCGCTGGCGCGCAAGCCGATCGATCGGCCGCCGCGCCCGGCGACCGTCCTGCGCAGCCTGATCGAGCTGTCGTACGAGTCGTCGATCATGGCGACCGCGCTCGACGTCGCCGAGGCGGTCGCTGCCGTCGTGCCGCCGCGCGCGACGGACGGGCGCGGCGCGCTCGACGACGTGATCCGCAAGCAGCTGCACAACGACCAATCGGTCGCGCGGCGCACCGCGGTCACCGGCAAGCCGCCGACGACCGAGACCCGCGAGAAGGGCGAGGTCTCGACCGGGCTGTTCCGCAAGATCGACATCGACGGCCTGTCGCGACTCGACACCGAGGCGCCCGATCAGGCGACCAACACGCGGGTCGCCGCCCCGCGCGCGCGCCGGAACTCGGAGTCGCCGCCGCTCGACGGCGAGTCGCCATCGCCGCCGAGCGGCGACACCGATCTGCACGCGCTGTACGACGCGTCGCAGGACAAGGACCGCCGCACCGAGGTCGGCGCGCCGCCGCCGGTCACCGCGCCGGTCGCCAAGATCGACGCCGACGGCGCGACGCCGACCGGCGAGCGGTCGCAGGACAAGAGCGTCACGGCGACCAGCGCGGGCGGCGGCCGGAGGAAGATCGCCCTTGGCGTCGGGCTCGCGGCGGTGGTCGCCGGCGGCGTCGGCGTCTGGGCCATGACGCGCGGGCCGAGCAACGTCGTCGCCGGGCTCGACGCCCGCTCGATCACCCCGATCAGCGACGCGCCATCCGCCGCCCCGACCGGCAAGGTCAAGCTCGTCACGACACCCGCCGGCGCGCACGGCACGCTCGACGGCATCCCGTTCGCGACCACGCCGGTCACGCTCGACGTGCCGCTCGGCAAGCCGCTGTCGCTGGTGATCGAGCGCCCCGGCAACCGCACCGAGCACCGCGTGATCGATCCCAAGGACGTCTCGGCCGCGGTGATGCTGCGCTACGAGGTCAAGCTCGACGCGGCGCCCGCCACGGTCGCGGTGACCACCACCCCGGCCGGCGCGCACGTCACGCTCGACGGCAAGCCGCTCGGCGACACGCCACTCTCGGCGATCGAGGTCATCGCGAAGAAGCAGGCGGAGCTGATGGTGGCCAAGGCCGAGTTCGAGCCGATCCACCTGAGGATCGATCTCGAGCCCGGCAAGCCGTACGAGCTGACCCGCGAGCTCAAGGCGGCCCAGCGGTTCGGCAAGTTGACGATCGATCTCACCGGCAGCGTCAAGGTCGTCAACGTCTACGCCGGCAAGAAGAAGCTCGGCCAGACGCCGACGATGGCCGGCCCGACGACGTTCTCGCTGCCGGTCGGCAAGCAGGATGTCATGCTCGAGAACACGCAGCACACCAAGAAGAAGACGATCACCGTCGTGATCGACGACAAGACGCCGCTGCACGTGCCCGTCGCGATGTGATCGTCAGGGCGCGCCGGGCAGCTGCAGGAGCCGGAACGCGTCGATCGTCGGCGGTGCCGCGTCGGCGATCGGTGCGGCATCGATCGCGGGATGCTGGGTACCGATCGGTCGGCGCGCGTCGGCCGCGGCGTCGATCGGCGCGTCCGGCGGCGCGTCCGGCGGCGCATCGTGCGGCGCGTCCGCGGCGGGCGCGGCATCGATCGGCCGTGGCTCGCTCGCCGGTGATGCGGCGTCGACGACCGCGGGCGTCGACGTGCGCATCGCGAGCGCGAGCGCGATGCCGCCGGCCACCACGACGAGCGCGAGGAACCCGAGCAGCGGTCGACGATTCGCGACCACGGCGCGCGGCGCAGCCTCGACCGCGGCGGTCGCGGCGAGCGGCGCGACCGATTCGACCGTGGCACCCGGGGCGGCGGTCGGGGCGAGCGCGTCGAACGCCGGGCGCACCACGGGTGGCGGTGGTGGATCGAGCGGGACGACCGTGCCACCCACCGCGGCGAGCAGCACGTCGCGCACCTCGAGGGCGCCCGCCGGGCGCGCCGCCGGATCCTTCGCGAGCAACCGGTCGATCATCGCGGCGAGCGCGGGTGGCAGATCGGGCACGTGCTGCGCGATCGGGACCGCCGGATCGACGAGCAGCCGGCTGATCAGCTCGGCGTAACCATCGCCGAGGAACGGCGGCACGCCGGCGAGCAGGTGATACAGGATCGCGCCGATCGCGTAGAGGTCCGCGGGCACGCCGGCGCTGCGCGCGTCCTTCGCCTGCTCGGGCGCCATGTAGCGGACCGTGCCCATCACGACGTTCGACGCGGTGACCGCGAGCTCGGCGCTGCCGATCACGCGCGAGATCCCGAAGTCGAGGATCTTCACGGCCCACTTCGGCTTCCACACGAGGAAGATGTTCTCGGGCTTGAGATCGCGGTGGATGAACCCCTTGGCGTGCGCGGCGGCGAGCCCGTCGAGGACCTCGACCATCACCGCGGCGACCTCGGCGACCGCCATCCGGTGCCGCGCGCGCTGGCGATCGGCGAGCGTCTCGCCCTCGAGCCGCTCCATCACGATGAAGGCCTCGCCGTCGTCGGTCAGCCCCATGTCGAGCACGTCGACGATGTTCGGGTGGCCGATCGCCGCGCTCGCGCGCGCCTCCTGGCGGAAGCGCTTCATGACATCGTCGTCGCGGCCGAGCCCGGCGTGCAGCACCTTGATCGCGACGTGGCGCGCGATGTCGGTGTTCTCGGCGAGGTAGACCGCACCCATCCCGCCGGCGCCGAGCAGCTTCTCGATCCGGTACTTGCCGGCGAGCAGCGCCCCGGTCGCGAGCGACGCTACGGGCACGGATCGGTGTCCTTCGCGAGCGGCACCGCGACCTCGCAGGTCGCGACGCCGGCCGGGCACGTCCACGGATCGGTCCCGCCGACGTGGACGTGGACGTCGCGGTGCTGCGTACCGGCCGCCAGCGCGATCGGGACGCAGAACACGTAGGTCGCGTCCGACGAGATCGTCAGCCGGACATCGACATCGGCGTCGAGGTAGAGCCACACCTCGCGGGTCAGCTCGGGGCCGCTCGCGAACACGTTCGCGTCGAGCGCGACATCCGGCGCGCAGGTCGTCGAGCTCGGATCGCACGCGCGAACCTCGAGGTTCTCGCTCCGATCGTCGCGCGCGACGTGGATCGCGAGCTGCGGATCGTCGTAGCAGCCCGCGAGGGCGCTAGCGAGGATGGTGATAATCGATGATGTACGCATCGGGCTTGAAATAGTCGTTGACCGCTGGTGCGACGAGGATCCCGGTGACGATGACGACCGCGGCGGCGCCGATCGCGACCGCGGCGCGATGGCGATGCCACCACGTCGGCGTCGCGGCGAGATGGAACACCAGCTCGCGATCCTCGCCGGCGATCACGCGGACGTTCTGGCTCCTGTCGTCGTGATCCGCGAGGTGCGCGGTGACCTCGTAATCGCCGGGCGCGATCTCGAGGGTCTGCGGCGTGCGCGCGAGCGTCAGGTGTGCCGGCGAGGTCAGGGTCGCGCCCGACGGCACGCTCGCGAACGTGATCCGCGCGGTGGTCCGGCCCAGCGTCGGCTCGAGCACGAGCTCGGTGGTCGTGTCGGGCGCGAGGTTGCCGACGTCGCGGATGGCGTCGACGAAGCCAGGTCGGCTCGCGCGCAGCGCGTGGATCAGCGCGCCGGCCGCGGGCGCGAGGACGACGAGCGGCGCGTCCTTCGACGCCGTGCCGGCAGGGCGGCGATCGAGCTCGATCTCCGCCGGCGCGCCCGCGGTGCGCACGACGAGCGACGCCGACGCGCGCGTGATCACCTCGATCTCGGCGATCAGCTGATCGTGCATCTCGCGCGCGATCGCAGGGCCGAGCAGCGCGAGGTACCGCCGGTACGCCACGACCGCTTGCTGTGGCAGGTTGGCCCGGCGCGCCGCGATCCCCGAGTCGAGCAGGTACTGCGGATCGTTCGACAGCGCGAACGCCTTGGCGAACAGATCCATCGCGCCGAGGTAGTCCTGATCCTCGCTGACCTTCTTCAGCGCGAGCTCGGCGAGCTCCTTCGCGCCGGTCTCGGCCCGCGCCGGCGCGACGCCGAGCACGCAGGCGACCACCAGCACGAGACCCACGAACCGCACGCGCCCATCGTACGCTACCGGGCAACCACTCGGGATTCCCACGGCAAGTCTGCGAAGCCGGCGATCGTCTCGAGAATGCTCGACGGTCACGAGGGTCGCGTGCCGCTCCACAGCGCCATGTTGCCCACTTCGCAACGCAGCGTGACGTCGACGAATCCCGCGCGTTCGAGCGCGAGCGGCTGCTCGTCGCGTGCGGGCGCGAGCGCGACCAGCTTGGTTTCCGGGGTCAGGTAGTGATCTGCGTAGAGCACCATGCCGCCGCCAGCGAGCACGGTGCGGGCGCGTTCGAGCAGCGGTACGAGGTGTCGCTTGTGACGCGTCTCGTGCGCGGCCTGCAGCGTGACGACCGCGTCGAACGTGCCGAGGTCGCTCGGCCAACCAGCCTCGCGGAAATCACGGGTCACGAATGTCACGCGCGACGCGTGCTCGCCGAGATGCTCGGCGGCGATCGCGTGCATCGCCGGCGAGAAGTCGAGCGCCACGTAGGTCTCGACATCGCAGTGGACGAGGAGCTCGCGCGCGAGCTGGCCCGGTCCGGATCCGAGCTCGAGGATGCGGAGCCTCCGACCCGAGGCGAGCGCGTCACGGAACGCGGCGAAGAACTGCGGCCGGTAGGGACGCTTGATCCGCGTCTCCTCGATCCACGCGCGCGCGGTCGCGGCGTCACGAAAGTCGACCCGGATCGGGACGTCGTCGTCGATCATCTCGGCTTCTTGCGCACGACTTCGAGCGTGACGTCGCCGGTGATCCGCGCGCGACACGACAGCCGGACCCTGGTCAAGTGATAGACGTTGCCGAGGTGCTTGCGCTCCTCGTCGGTGAACGGGTTGAGGTGCTCGGCGCCCGAGAGGATCTTGACGCGACACAGGCCGCACGTGCCCTTGCCGACGCACGCGGTGTCGATGCCGGCCGACACCTTGGCGCCGGCCTCGAACAGCGAGCTGCCCTCGGGCATCTCGGCGACGAGGGTGCCGATCGTCACCGTCGGCATAGGGCGCGCAGGTGATCGAGGAGCGCGTCGAGGTCGGACTCCTCGATCAGCGGGTTCATCAGCGTCGACCGCAGGTGGTAGCCCGACGGCAGCTGGGTGCCGACGATGTAGAACGTGCCGTCCTCGACGACGCGGGTGCGCAGCGCGCGGTTGTGCGCATCGAGCGCGGCGCCGGTCAGCCCGGCGGGCACGTGGCGATAGCAGACGATGTTGGTCTCGGGCGCGAGCGCGAGCTCGAAGTCGGGGGCGGCGGCGACCCGCTCGGCGAGGCCGGCGGCGAGCGCGCACTGGCGATCGATGACGTCGCCGAACCACGCGGCGCCGTGTGCGCGCAGGCTGGTCCATAGCTCGATCGCCATCATCCGCTTCGTGCACTCGAGCGTGCGCTGCCCGAGATCCCACCAGGTCTCCGCGGGCTTCGTGCTCGCGAACAGGTACGACGCCTGCTGGGCGAACGCCTCGTACGCGAGGCTCTCGCGCTTGAACAGCACGCCGGTCACGAGGCCCGGCAGCATCAGGAGCTTGTGCGCGTCCCACACGATCGAGTCGGCGCGCGCGATGCCGGCGAGCTTGCCGCGATGCGTGGGCGACAGCGCCATGCCGCCGCCGTGCGCGGCGTCGACGTGCAGCCACAGCCCGCGCGCCGCCGCGAGATCGGCGAGCTCGTCGAGCGGATCGAAGGCGCCGGTCGCGGTCGAGCCCGCCGCGGCGACGATGCCGATCACCCGGCGATCGCCCGCGCGCTCGATCGCGGCGGCGACCGACGCGGCGGTCAACCGATGGTGCGCGTCGACCGGGGCCGCGATCGCGCCGGCCTCGCCCCAACCCATCACGCGCAGCGTGCGGGCGACGGAGTAGTGCGCCTCGTTCGAGGTCACGACCGCGAGCTGCGGGCCGCCGTGCGCGCCGGCGTTCCACACGTCGAACCCGGCGTGGGCCTGGCGCATCGCGAGCAGCGCGGTCAGGTTCCCGAGCGAGCCACCCGAGGTCAACACCCCGCCCGCCCCCGCCGCCAGCCCGAGCTTCGCGCACATCCCGTCGATCACGGCGAGCTCGATCGGGACCGCCGCGGGCCCCATCTCCGCGACCGCCATCCCGTTGTTGAGCAGCGCGCCGACGATCTCCGCGAGCGCCGCGCCCGGCACCGGCGGCGGCACCTGGTGCGCCATGCAGTGCGGGTGCGCGATCGCCGTCGAGGCGCGCGCGATCGCGAGCAGATCCTCGACCAGCTCGCCGCCGCCGCGCCCCGGGTCCGCCCACGCCGCGCGCGCCTCGGCGGGGTCTCGCCACGGCACGACGGGGCCCTCCCCCGCCTGCCAGCGCGCGAGCTGATCGGCGAGCCCGTCGATCAGCCG
>JBBQEX010000107.1:0-19280 GCA_038321315.1 Haliangiales bacterium
TGCGAGTCGATCAGGGTCTCGGCGATCGCGCTGCAGTCGACGACGACGAACGGACCCTTCGCGCGCGACGACGCCTCGTGGACCGCCCGCGCCGCGAGCTCCTTGCCGCTGCCCGACTCGCCCTCGATCAACACGGTCGCGTCGGTCGGTGACGCCATCTCGAGCACCGCGAACAGCTCGCGCATCGCGACGCTCTTGCCGACCATCGCGCCGAACCGATCGCGATCGCTCGGCGGCAGCGTCGGCGCGTCGTTGGACGCGATGCGTACCTGGGTGTTGCCGAACTTCACGGTGGACCCGGTCGGCACGACGACCTCGGCGATCCGCGAGCCCTGCCACCACGTGCCGTTGGTCGAGCCGAGATCCTTGACGCGGATGCCATCCGGCGTGATCGCCAGCTCGGCATGTCGCCGCGACACCTGCGTGTCGGTGAGGATCAGATCACACGTGCCGTGCGCGCCGACGACGAGCGCGCGTGCGCCGAGCGCGACGGTCTGGGGCACGTCGCCACCGAGGACGTGCACCTGGTACGTCCGCGCCGCCTGTCGCCCACGGGTCGCGGCCATCGCCAACCCGGTCTGGATCACGGTGCGGCGGTCCATCGTCACGAACACAGGATAACCCGAGTACGATGTACGCGATGCATCGTGCCGTGGTCGGACTCGCGATCCTCGTGACCGGTTGCACGAGCAACGCCTCGCTCGAGGTGAAGGTGGAGCACGATCCCGACATCGTCGCGGTGGTCGCGAAGACCACGGTGTCGATCTACGACCAGCCCGGCCTGACCTGCGCGGCGATCGAGTTCGGCGACGTGCCCGACGATCAGCTGCTCGGCGCGCTCGCCGCCGAGGCGAGCGACGGCCAACCGCTGATCGGCATCCCGCGCACCGTTGACAAGGTGATCGTCGCGCGCGGCTACGCCACCGATGGCATGTTGGTGTCGGCTGGCTGCCTCCCGCTCGGCGTCGTCGATGGCGACCTCGCGGTCACCATCGAGACCGTGCCGACCGCGACCGTCGCCGTCGGGCTCAACATGGCCGAGCCGCGCGGGGTCGTCGTCGCGACGACCGACGCGGTCAACGCCTCGATCGACAAGCGCGAGATCTACTGGCGACTGTTCGGCGCCGCCGGCACGTCGGCCGACGGCGCGAAGTACAACAACATCTCCGAAGGCGTCTGGGAGCCGAAGCTGCCGACCTGCACGTCGAGCGGCGACGCCACGATCCATCCGATGCCACCGCTCCTGCCGGGCGGCTTCGAGCTGCAGGTCCGGGTGTCGTGGGCGACCAAGCAGCCACCGCTGTTCTCGTCGTTCACCCAGATCGACAAGAGCTCGGTGACGGTCTCGACGCTCACCGGCAGCAAGATCGTCACGCCGTGCGCGCTCCAGCGCCATGCCGGCACGACGACGATCGCGTGCCTGTCCGGCGCCACGACGGTGGATATCTACGGCTACACGCCGCAGGACCGCGCGCTCGTCAAGGTCGGGCAGCAGTCGCTGCCGACCAACGCGGACGACTGGGTCGCGCTCGTCGCGGTCGACGACGCCGGTGGCGACCTGAGCGCCTACGCGATCTCGGATCAGGGCGCGTGGCAGGCGATCGGCACGGCGCCGGCGGCCGCGGCCGGCACGTCGTGGTGCGTCGCGAGCCCGCTCAGCCCGCTGCGCTGCACCAACTACGCGACGACCACGGTCACCGTCGTCCCGGCGTGCGGCGATCAGCCGGCGTATCTGCTCGGCGCGTCGACCGACGTCGGCTCGAACGTCCACCTGCGCAAGCAGCCGATCCGGGGCGGCGCGCCGACCGAGTACGATCTCAAGGATGGCGTGCCGGTCGGCGCGGGCTGCCTGACCGAGCTCCAACCCGACGGCTCGGCGCGCGAGCGCCAGGCGGTCGTGCTCAACATCCCGAAGTCCGGTCAGCTCGAGCCGTTCACCACCGCGGTGTTCGCGTGCTCGGCGACCAAGTCACCGTGCAGCGTGCCGCTGCCCTCGGTCGGCCAGGCGGTCGCGTTCACCAGTGGCACCGAGCGCCAGCTGATCGGCACGACGTTCGATGCGACCGGTGCGCAGCTCGCGCGCTGGGTCGTCGAGCCGGCGTCCGCGAAGGGCGGCACGATCGGCCCCAAGGATCGCCTGATCGAGCGCAGCCGCCAGGTCGCCGCGTCATCGCCGCGCCAGCTCGTCAGCGGTCAGTTCGATGCCGATGGTGTCCCCGATCTGATGTGGTCGTTCGCGACCCGCACCGACATCGAGTTCCAGATCGCGTACGCGCGGGAGGTGCTCGGCGCGCCGCTGTCGGCGCTCGATGCGATCGGCACGCCGGCCGGGCTCACGCCGCAGCCGATCGGGCTGTTCGCGACTGACTTCAACGGCGACAAGTTCGACGAGCTCGTCTTCGTGTTCGCGACCACGGTGCTCGCCACCACCGCGACGACGCTGGTGGTCGTACCGACGGGGTTGCCGTACGCGAACCCACCTTCAGCGACCGACGATCCGACGTGCCAGTAGCGGTCTCGCGCGCGAAAATCTGCGACGATACCGCCGATGTCGCGCTCGGCCTTGTTCGCGATCGTGCTCGGACTCGCCGCGTGTAGTCACACCGCCGAGCCGGCGACCCCGGGGACCGGGTCGGCCGCTCCCGCCGATCCCAAACCGAGCGCCAACGGGCTCGACAAGGATCTGCCCAAGCTCGCCGAGCGCGCGCTCGCGCTCTACCAGGGCGTCGCGTCGGCGTTCGCCGCGGCCGGCACGGACTGCGCGGTCGCGACCGCCAAGCTCGACGCCCTCGCCAAGGAGTTCGCCGACGTGATCGCGGCGAACGACAAGGTGCTCCACGATCACCGGGCCAAGGAGATGCGCGTCGCGCTCGAGCCTCATCAGAAGGAGCTCGACGAGGCGGCGCACGCGATCATGGATGGCAAGACGCTGGCGACCTGCTCGTCGGACAAGAAGTTCGAAAACGCCTTCGATCGGTTGATGGAGCCGCCGTGATCCGCTGGGCCATCGTCGCGGCGGCCGACGTGGCTCCGACGTCGACGACGGCGAGCACGCTGTTCGCGATCAAGGTGATCGGCGGGATCGTCGTGCTGATGGTCCTCGCCTACATCGGCGGCCACCGGCGGGTCGTCCGGTTCCAGGAGCAGCTCGGCATCACCGGCGTGATCACGGCGGGATTCCCGTTCGTGTTCATGGGCGTGATCGCCAGCCTGCCGTCGGTCGGGATCCTGTCGGGCCCGGTGCTCGATCAGATGCGGCCGCTCCTGCACTTCGGGCTCGGCTGGCTCGGCTTCATCATCGGGGCTCAGCTCGACATCCGCGTGCTCGATCGCGTCCCGAAGGGCACGGCGTACCTCATCCTCGTCGAGGCGCTCGGCCCGTTCGCGTTCGTCGTCGGCGGCTGCGGCGCCGTGATGATCGCCTTTGGTCAGTCGCTCGACGACTCACCGCTGTGGCGCGACGTGATCCTGCTCGGCACCGCGGCCGCGATGACCGCGCCGCGCAAGTTCCGCGGGTTCGCCACCCGCGCGTGGAGTGAGGGCCGCAGCGTCGACGTCCTGCTCAGCCAGCTCGACGAGGTCGTCGGCGTGATCGGGCTCCTCGTCATCACGGCCTACTTCCGCGATCCGCCGAGCGCGTCGTCGTGGGCGCTGCCGGCGACCGCGTGGGTCTTCGTGTCGCTCGGGCTCGGGGTCGCGATCGGCCTCCTGATCTTCGCGATGATCCGCGTCCCGAACACCAACGCCGAGTTCCTCGCGATCGTGCTCGGCGGCATCGCGTTCGCGAGCGGGCTCGCCGGCTACCTGCGGCTGTCACCGATCGCGATCTGCTTCCTCGCGGGCACGCTGGTCACGAACTTCCCGAACGAGCAGCGCGCGAGCGTGTTCAAGATCCTGTCGCACCTCGAGCGGCCGGTCCACATGCTGTTCCTGATCGTCGCCGGCGCGGTGTGGGAGATCGGCGACTGGCGCGGCTGGGTGCTCGTCCCGCTGTTCGTCGCCGGTCGCGCGTTCGGCAAGTGGTCCGGAATCCTCGCGAGCAAGACGCAGCTGCAGACCATCCTGCCCAAGGGTTTCGCCGAGCAGCGCGATCTCGTGACACCGCTGTCGAGCCTGTCGATCGCGCTCGTCGTCAGCATCGCGAGCCTGTATCACGACGGCACCGTGTCGTGGATCCTCACCGCGGTGATCGGTGGATCGATCGTCACCGAGTTTCTCGTGCAGCTCACGCAGGGCAACCGGACGGATCGCGCCGACGAGGTCGACGTGCTCGACGCCGCAGATCACGCGGCGATCGACGAGCTCGACGGCCCGGTCTACAAGGACGACCTCGAGTGATCCCGCTGCTGCTACTGTTCGCGGTCGGCGGCCTCATGCAGGCCGCGCGCAGCTTCTCCGAGGACATCGCGATCGGCGGCACCGAGCTCGCGTTCGGCTACCTGCTGCTGGTCGCGTACTTCACCGGGCGGGTGGTGTCGCGGTTCGGCCTGCCGCGCCTGAGCGGCTACCTGATCGCCGGCGCGGTCAGCGGCCCGTTCGTGCTCGGCCTGATCTCGAAGGACATGGGCGACTCCCTGAAGGTGGTCAACGGCGTGGCCACCTGCATCCTCGGGTTGACCGCCGGCGCCGAGCTCAACTTGAAGCGCGTGCGTCCGCTGAAGGGGACGCTGACCGCGATGATGCTCTACGCCGTGCTCGGCGGCATGGTCGTCCTGTCGGGCACGATCTTCTTGATGAAGCCGCTGATCCCGTTCCTCGACGGGATGGGACAGGCGCAGACGATCGCGGTGTGCGTGCTGGTCGGCGTCGCGGTGATCCCGCAGTCGCCCGCGGTCGTGATGGCGATGCTGTCGGAGACCAAGGCCGACGGACCGTTCAGCCAGGCCGCGCTCGCGTCGGTGGTCGTTGCCGATCTCGTCGTCGTGGTGATCTACTCGGTCGTCGCCGCCGTCGTAGGTGCGGTGGTCGGCGGCGAGATCGACGTGCTCGGCACCAGCCTCGAGGTCGTATGGGAGCTCGCCGGGTCGCTCTTGTTCGGGGTCGCGATCGGCATCCTCATCAGCATGTTCCTCCGGTCGGTGAAGACCGGCGCGCCGATGTTCGCGCTCATGCTGTGCGTCGTCGTCGCGGAGATCGGCGTGCGGATCCACCTCGATGGGCTGATCGTCATGCTGACCGCCGGCATCTATCTCGAGAACTTCTCGAAGGCCGATGCGAGCGAGCTCGTCCACGGCTTCGAGAGCGCGCAGCTCCCGGTGTTCCTCGTGTGGTTCGCGCTCGCCGGCTCGCGCCTCAACCTCGGGCAGCTCTGGGAGCTGATCCTCCCGGTCATGATCCTGGCGACCGCGCGCGGCACCTGGTTCTACATCGGCTGTCGCGTCGCGTGCGCGCGCACGAAGCCCGACCCGG
Source organism: Haliangiales bacterium (assembly GCA_038321315.1). Taxonomy (GTDB): domain Bacteria; phylum Myxococcota_A; class Polyangia; order Haliangiales; family Haliangiaceae; genus JABFXX01. Next base: position 5,410 of record JBBQEX010000107.1, read on the forward strand.
CGGTCACCCGGTTCGCGTGGACGGGCCTCATGCCACAGGCCGGCCTGTCGCTCGCGCTCGTCGTCGTGATCCAGAAGAACTTTCCCGGATTCGGCGCGGCCGCGGCCGCGATGCTGATGTCGATCGTCGGTGTCAACCAGCTGATCTCACCGGTCATCCTCCGCCTCGCGATCGTGCGCAGCGGCGAAGCGGGCAAGAAAGCCGATGTCGACTTCGCAGCCGGCCACTAGCGAGTGGACCTGCCCGACGTGCGGGCGCGTCTGCGCCTCGGACTTCACGGTCTGCCCGATCGACGCGACGCCGCGCACCGAGCACGCACACGGCGGCGATCCGATGATCGGCGAGATCCTCGGGCGCACCTACAAGATCGCGCGCGTCCTCGGTCAGGGTGGCATGGCGCGGCTCTACGAGGCCGAGCACCTCCGGATCGACGCGCGCTACGCGGTCAAGGTGATCCACGACGACCTCGCGCGCGAACCCGACATGCTCGCCCGCTTCGAGCGCGAGGCGCGCGCCGCCGGTCGGATCCACTCGGATCACGTCGTCACGCTGGTCGACGTGCTGCGCACGAGCGACAACCGCCCGTGCCTGGTCACCGAGCTGCTCGACGGCGAGGATCTCCAGGTCCGGCTCGATCGCGCCGGCAAGCTGAGCGTCGCCGACGCGATCCCGATCGCGCGCCAGCTGTGTCGCGCGGTCGCCGACGCGCACGCCGTCGGCGTCGTGCACCGCGATCTCAAGCCGTCGAACGTGTTCCTGTGCCCGAGCCTCGACGGCGTCCCGCACGTCAAGGTGTTCGACTTCGGCGTCGCCAAGCTCGACGGCGACGAGCGCATGACGCGCACCGACGCCGTCATGGGCACGGCCGCGTACATGGCACCCGAGCAAGCGCGCAGCGCGAACGATGCCGGGCCGCTCGCCGACGTCTACTCGATCGGCGCGGTGCTCTACCACATGCTCGCGGGCGTCCCACCGTACGGCCAGGTGCCCGCGCTGTCGCGGTTCGCGCTCGTGCTCCACGAGGAGCCGGCGCGACCTCGCACGATCGAATCGACGATCCCCGCCGGCGTCGAGGCCGTGATCCAGCACGCGATGGCGCGCGACCGCACGTTGCGAACGACGAGCCCACTCGCGCTCGAGGCCGAGCTCGCCGTGTTCGATCAGGTCGCGGCGCCGATCGTGCCGCCACCGATCGAGTCCGCGGTGCCGGTCGAGCCGGCCAAGGGCACCGACAACACCGCGCCGGTCGTGGTGCCGCCGCCGCAGCCGACGGTCGCGCCGCGCACGACCAAGCGGATGCCGCGCGCCCAGACCCAGCCCGGCGTGACGACGACCGCGACCGACATCACGCTGAAGGCGAACCTGGCGCGCCCGATCGCGATCGCGATCGCGATCGCGTCGAGCCTCGCGGCCGGCGCGTGGACCGCGGTGCTGCTCGGGCTCGTCGCAGGCTCGGCGTCCGGTGGCGAGCGCGCGTTGCTCGCGATGATCGGCATCGCGGCGACCGTCGGGGTGACCGCGCTGCACGTCCGGACGCTGAAGCCGCGCTGGAGCAGCACGCCATCGGTGTCGAGTCACATCCTGCCGTACGCGCGCGGCCTGGTCGCCGGCGTGACCACGCTCGGCGGGCTCGAGCTGTTTTCGCACGCGACCCTCGCGCTCCTGCACGACGAGCTCCTCGGGGTCGGCGCCCGGATCGCGATCGCCGGCATCGCCGCGCTGATCGGACTCTCCGCGCGACGACTCGGGCTCGACGAGCGCGTCCGTCGCAAGATGGGCTGAGGCGCGGATCGCCGCGCAATTCCTGCGTCGGCCGGTGAATCGCCGCGCTCGGTTTGCGCATCTCGGGTTCGCGATAGCGCGGAACGATGTCATGGCGAGCTGCGCGGCGATCTGCTCGTACGACTTGCCATCGAACGCGAACAGCTCGAACGTCGTGCGCTGCTCGGTGGGCAGCTGCGTCAGCGCGACGCGCACGGTGTCCTCGGTGAGGGCCTCCCACCACGCGCGATCCTCGGATGGCGCTTCGATCGGGCGCTCGAGCGGATCCTCCCGCCGCGCGGTCTGGCGGCGCAGCTTGTCGATGAACAGGTTGTGCATCACCCGGCCGAGCCAGGCGTGCTCGTTGAGGACCTCGGGAAGGGGTTGGGTGCGCATCAGCTTCTCGAGCAGGTCCTGGACCAGGTCATCCGGATCGACCTGCACCCGGCACAACTTGCGTGCCAAACCGCGCAAGTACGCGCCATGACTGGCGGTGAGCCGCTCGACCTCGCGACGGTGCCTCGCATCTTCCATCGACAGGACGGAATGCGGAGCAGCATCTTCCCGTACAAGAGGGTCTTCGGGCATCCCGATGGAAGATCGCGGTTCAGCCCGCGTCCCCCGATGGACGATAAACCAAGGAGCGCGCGAATGATGGTTTCAATGATGCGATGGAGTCTGGCGAGTGCGATCGTGGCGGGGACCGTGGTCGGCTGTCAGGTCGCCGATCCGAGCGCGGCGCCGGAGCCGACCGGCTCGGTCGAGCAGGCCGCGAGCAACAACATCTGCTCGGCGGTGATGCCGCCGATCCAGAAGTTCATCCCGGGCTCCACGTACCTTCCGATCGCGTCGAACGTCTACACGCAGGGCTACGTCGTGTTCCAGGACTGGATCCACGGCGGCTTCATCGCGACGCTCGTCGACCTCAGCGCGAACAAGGTGACCGACGCGTTCTCGATGACGGTGCAGCAGGTCCCGCTGTTCATGTACTACCAGTCGCTGCGCGGTCGTATCATCGTTCCGGGTGGCCCGCCGGGCCCGATCCCGGGTGGCACCAAGCCGATCCAGGATGGGCTCGCCTGGTACCCGATGAACGTCCTCGCGCAGATCAACGAGCCGGTGGCGATGCAGAACGCCTCGGCCTGCGTGCCGTAGGAAGATCGCGACACGGGCTGCGTCGTCTCGGTAATGGCCGAGCTCGATCGCGATCGTCAGGTTGCCCCTCCCTCGACGGAGGCGTCGCACGGGACGATGCCCGAGCGCCTGCAGCGTCGCATGGCACCGGGTGGGATGGCGCTCGGTGGCTCGCTCGTCGCGAGCGCACCGTCGCCGGCGATCCAGTTCGCCGACGCGGTGAGCGCCGGTACGGGTGGCACGCACTCGGTCCAGCAGGCCGCCGCGCATGGCCTGTCGGGTGCGAGCGGATCGCTGCCGCACCTCGGCGCGATCCAGCAGTCGTTCGGGCGCCACGATGTCGGCAACGTCCAAGCGCACGTTGGAGGTCCCGCCGCCGAAGGCGCGAAGCAGATGGGCGCGCAGGGCTTCGCCGCCGGCAACTCCGTCGCGTTCGCGTCGTCGCCCGACGTCCATCTCGCCGCGCACGAGGCCGCGCACGTCGTCCAGCAGCGCGCCGGCGTGCAGCTCAAGGGCGGCGTCGGCGAGGTCGGCGACGCGTACGAAAATCACGCCGATGCGGTCGCCGATCTCGTCGTCCAGGGCAAGAGCGCGGAGTCGCTGCTCGACACGATGGCGCCGTCCTCCGCGGCGTCGGCCGGAGGCGTCCAGCAGTCCCCGATCCAGCGCCGCGAGGTCGCCGAGCGAAATCCGGTGGCGGCGCTGACGGTCGCGCAAGGCGCGCTGAGCCAGGCGGCACCCGATCAGCTCCAGACCCTGTCGCGAACGCTCGACAGCCTCGCGCACGCGACGACCGCGACCGTCCCACTCGAGTTCCGCGCCGGCGGCGATCACTACCAGTTCACGCTCCAGCGCGACGATGTCCTCACCCTGCAGGACGAGGTGCGCGCGGCCCAGCGGCATCCGACGCCACCCGCCGCGGCGCCGGCACCGACCGGCGGCACCACCGCGCCGCCGCACGCGCCGTCGCTTCCCACGACCGGCGTCGCTCCGTCGCTCGCGCCGCTCGCGGGGCACGGCGCCGGCCCGCTCGCATCCGCCGCGGATTCCCGCATCCGGATCGACGAGTACGTCAATCCGACCCGTCGGTTCTCCGAGCGCGTGCTCGAGGACGTCAACTCGGGCCGGCTGAGTCCCGAGGAGGGAGCTGTGGCCGCGTCGTTCGAGCGCGCGCGGCTGCGTGAATTCACGCGCGGCATGGTCTCGCCCTCGGCGCGCGCGCAGTCGATGATGATCGAGCCGGACAGCGCCACGTGGGGCCAGCTTTGCGACCGCTACGCGCTCCGTGCCCTCAGGAACGATCCGGCGCTTCGCGCGCGGTACGGCATCACCACCCTCGAGGCCACCGACACCGCGACCATGCGCGCCTTGCAGGCGATGCGCGGATCGGAGGACGTCATGCGCGCGGTGATCGGCGGAGCGGGGCGGACCAACCCGGGGGTGACCGGGGCGGCACGGTTCACGCGCGTGGCGGCGCCGGTGATGGTCGGGACCCAGGTCGCGATCGGCGGATACCGGGTGCTCACGGCCGACGAGGGCGAGCACAGCTACACGGCCGGCGAGGAGGTCTCCGGGTTCACGGGTGGCACGGTCGGCGCGATGGTCGGCACCGCGATCGTGTCGTTTCTCGGCGCGTTCGTCGTCGCCGCGGAGATCACGACACTCACGGCGCTCGCGGCCTCGACGCCGGTCACGCTCGTCCTGTCGCTGGCGATCGTCGGTGGCCTGGCGGCGGTGGGCGACGCTGAAGGCCGGAGCATCTGGGATCGCGTCGTCGATCGCCGCGCGATGCACGACTCCGAGATCGCGATGGAGCACGCGATCAACACGTTCGCGCAGGCGAGCGCGGGCGACCGGATCGCGTCAGCGGTCCCGGGCTCGCTCATGGCAGGCGGAGGCTTCGGCGGTCTGATGGACCGCGATCGCGAGCACGCGCCGGTCGGCGGCCAAGCGCCCACGACCAGCGGCGGCGAAGCTCCGTAGGGAAGATCGACCCCGGCGCTGCGTCCGTGATGCATGGGACGCACGCTGGCGATGTCGGCTTCGGGGCGGTTCGTGGCGCTGCGCGAGGGCACGCAGATCGCGGTCATCGACGTGCAGGGCACCGCGCCACGGCGGCTGTTCGCCGGCGGCGTCGACTTCGCGATCGCGGGCACCACGCTCGTGATCGTGGACGTCGGTGGCATCCGGACCGAGCCCCTCGAGGGCACGCGGGCCGGGGCCACGCTCGCGATCGCGGGCGCGCGCGTCTCGCCGTTCTGGGGTCGCATGGCGACCGCGGTGATGATCGACGAGACCCTCGTCACCCTCGAGCCCAAGCTGGTCGCGACCGGCGAACTGCGTGGGTTCCCGCTCCACGGGCGCGCGGTGCTCGTGGCCGATCGCGATCGGCTCGCGATCGCGACGTCGGGTCGCAACTCCGCGCTGGCGACGGTCGAGGGCGCGGTGCGCGAGGCGGTGCCGCTGTTCGGTGGGCGATCGATCGCCGTGATCGTCGAGCAAGCCGGCGTCGAATCGGTGGTCGTGATCCAGCACAACGCGGTGATCCATCGGCTGCGACTCGGCACGCCGCGCTGGCGCGCGTTCGCACCCGAGCGTGGCCTCCTGTTGATCGGCAGCGGCGACGCGGTCGTCGTCACGATCGATCTGCGCATGGGACGGATCGCGGCGCAGGGACTCGCGCCCCACGACGTCACCGCGCTCGCGATCGACGAGGACGGCCGGACGATCGCGCTCCACGGCCCGGATGCGCGCGCGAGCGTGATGCGGCTCGACGCGCTCGGCAAGATCGCCGAGGTCGACGTCGAGCTCGAAGTCGAGCAAGAGCCACCCGCCGCGGTGACCTCGACGACGGTCGCGCCGCCACCCGCGTGGCACGCGCCGTCCGACGAGCCCGCCGTCGCGATCGCGATCCCCGAGCTGCTCCCGCTCGCGCTCGGCACGCCGCGCCAGCGCACCACGGAGCGCAAGCCAGTCGACGGCACGCCGTACACCGATCCCAACGTGCACCTCGCCGCGCTGCTCGACCTCGTTGCCGCGCGCGCGGGCGTCGCGATCGCGGAGGGCTGGCACAGCGGGCGGATCAGCGCCGATGCCAGCGGCCATCACCCGTTCGAGCGCGAGGTCCGCGCGCTCGCCGGCGCGAACGGTAGCCACGCACCCGAGCAGCTCGCCGATTCGCACCGCCTGCTCGTCGAGCGTGCCGCCGGGGTCGCCGAGCGCGTGCACGCGACGCTCGCGGTCGGCCTCACGCTCCCGTTCATCGAGCTCGGCCGCGAGTACCGGCTGTCGCCGACCGCACTCCAGGTCCTGATCTCGGTGATCGCGCCACACGCCCGTGGCGAGATCGCGCGGATGTACCGCATCCTCGGGAACGAGACGCAGCGCCCGACGTGCGACGACACGCTCGTCGCGCTGCTCGTCGGTGGCCGCGACGGCGAGCCCCGCGATCGCATCATCGACGAGCTCGCCGAGCACGCGCCGCTCGTCCGCCACGGGCTCGTGCTCCGCGACGGCCGAGGCGGGCTCGACGTCGATCCGATCCTCGTCGCGCGGCTGCGCGGCCAGATCGTGATGTCGCGCGCCGTGTTGCGCGAGGCCAGCACGGCGCTCGAGGAGCTCGTCATCGATCGCGCCGTCGTGCGCGAGGCGGTCCTCGAGCTCGCCGAGCCACGCGCCGAGCACGCCCCGGTGCGCGTCGTCGTGCGCGGCCGGCGCGGCAGCGGACGCCACGCGCTGATCGCGGCGCTCGCGGCGCGGCTCGAGCGCCCGATCGCGTGCATCGACGCGTCGCAGTTCCCGATCGGCCAGCTCGCCCGCGAGCTCGTGCGTGCCTCCCTCGCGCGCGCGGTGCCGGTGGTGTCGAACATCGAGCTGCGCGAAGGCGACGGCCGCGAGACGCAACAGCTCGTCCACCAGATCCTGCGCGATCATCCGGGCCCGCTCGCGATCCGCACCGGCGTCGATGGCTCGGTCCCGCTCGACCCCGGCTTCGTCGAGCTCGTCCTGCCGACGCTGTCGGAGTCCGCGCGCGGCGACGTGTTCCGCGCCGCGCTTGCCGCCGCGGCGATCGATGCCGACGGCTTCGCGCTGGCGCGCCGCTATCGCGTCGGGCCGGGCACGATCCACCAGATCGTCGACGAGGCCCACCACAGGATCACGCGCACCGCCGCCGACCCGCGCGAGCACGATGCGCTCGTCGACGAGTGTGCGCGCCAGCACCTCGCGTCGCGGATCGGCGCGACGGCGCAGCGCGTGACCCGGCTCGCCGACTGGGATCAGGTGTCGCTGCCCGACGAGATGCTCGATTCACTGCGCGAGCTGATCGGTCGCGCCCGCCACGCGCGCACCGTGTTCGACGACTGGGGCTACGACGACAAGATCGCGACCGCGCGCGGCTTGACCGCGCTGTTCTACGGCCCACCGGGAACCGGCAAGACCATGGTCGCCGGCCTGATCGCGCGCGAGCTCGGGCTCGAGCTCTATCGCGTCGATCTCGCGAAGGTGATGAGCAAGTGGATCGGCGAGACCGAGAAGCATCTCGGCGAGCTGTTCGATGCCGCCGAGGACGGCCGGATCATGCTGCTGTTCGACGAGGCGGACTCGCTGTTCGCCAAGCGCAGCGAGGTCAAGTCGAGCAACGATCGCTACGCGAACCTCGAGGTCAACTACCTGCTCCAGCGCCTCGATGCGTTCGAGGGCGTCGCGGTCCTCACGACGAACCTCGACGGCTCGATCGATCCGGCGTTCAAGCGCCGGCTGTCGATGCGCCTCTTGTTCCCGTTCCCCGACGAGGAACAGCGCGCGCAGCTGTGGGCGGCCCACGTGACGTCGCGCATCCCGACGCGCGGCGTGCTCGACTTCGCCGCGCTCGCGCGCCGGTTCCCGCTGTCCGGCGGCTACATCCGCAACAGCGCGCTGCGAGCCGCGTTCCTCGCCGCGCAGGACGGCTCGCCGCTGACCCAGCAGCACCTCGAGCGCGCCGTGCTGCTCGAGTATCGCGAGCTCGGCAAGCTCGCCGACGATGGTCGGGTCGACTAGTCGTCGTCGCCGGAGGTGAACTCGTCGACGCGCACGTCGTCGATCGTGGCCTTCACGCTGCCCTCGATCGCGTCGCGCGACAGCGTCGCGAACACCTCGGCGGCCGCGAAGCGGTGCTCGGGCAGGGCGGGGAGCGCGATGTTCACCATCAGTGTCGTGCCGCGCATGATGAAGCATCGCAACCAGCCGCCCTCGAGCGCGGCGAGCTCGTCGTCGTCGTCGAGCTGGGCGCGCGCGGCTGCGAGCGCGCGATCGAGGATGGCTCGGTCTTCGAAGCGATACGTTCCGGCGTAACGAATCACGGTGTTCATGGGATCGCGACGATGGACGCCGTGGGTCACGAGACGACGCACCGCGTGAAACGGGATCGCGACGCGCGATAGTGTGACGCGGTCGTCACATGGTTGCGGCTGCGCGGTCACCCCAGCTCCCTAGGCTGAGTCGTGCACGCCTTGGCCGAGTCTGCCGAACCCGATCGTGTTCGCGTCGCGCTGGTGATGCTGGTCTCCTCGCCCACGATGGGTACGGTCGCGGGGGCGCTCGGCGAGCTGGTCGTCGCGAGCGGTGGCGCCGAGGTGCTCGAACGCGACCCCGACGAGCCGGTCTACCTGATCGGGTTCGATGCCGCGCTCGTGCCGTTGCTCGCCGACCAGGTGGTCGCGTGGGCGCAGCGCGGCGATCAGCGGCCCGGCGTGATCGGCCTCGTCGAGGGCAACAACCGCGAGCGCGAGGTGTTGCTCGCCGCCGGCTTCGACGACGTGGTCGCGGTGCCATTCTCCGGTCGCGAGCTCGCGGCGCGCGTGCGTGCCGTCCATCGCCGCGTGCACTGGAAGACCGCGACCCAGGGTCGCCTGCGCTATGGCGCGTACACGCTCGACCTGTACAGCCACGCGCTCTGGGTCGACGGTCGCGTCGTGTCGCTGACCTCGATCGAGCTCGCCGTGATCCGCGAGCTCGTGAAGGCGCGCGGCCGGCCGCTGTCGCGCACCGATCTGCTCGACACCGCGTGGGGCGAGGGCGAGCTCGAGGTGTCGGAGCGCGCGGTCGACAACGTGATCCTGCGCCTGCGTCGCAAGCTGCCGCGCCCCGAGATGATCGAGACCGTGCGCGGCGTCGGCTTCAGGCTTTCGGCAGCGCCTTGAGCGCGGCGACCACGGCGTCGACGTGGCCGGCGACCTTCACCTTGGGCCAGTGCTGCTTGACCTTGCCGTCGGCACCGATCAGCACGGTCGAGCGGATGATGCCGACCATCTTCTTGCCGTACATCGACTTCTCGCCCCACGCGTCGTAGGCCGCCATCATCTTCGCGTCGGGATCGGTGAGCAGCGGGAACGACAGGTCGAACTTGTCGCGGAACTTCTCGTGCGACGCGATCGAGTCCTTGCTGACGCCGAGCACGACCCCGCCGGCCTTCTTGATCGCGGCGTGGGCCTTCGTGAAGTCCTGCGCCTCGACGGTGCAGCCCGGTGTGTTGTCGCGCGGATAGAAGTACACGATGACCGGCTTGCCCGCGAAGTCCGAGAGCTTGACCTTGCCACCGTCGGAGGACTCGAGCTCGAACGCGGGGGCTTTCTTGCCGACTTCGATCATAAACAATTTGTACTACGCCGGTTCGTGATACGCCTCGGCGATGCGCGCCATCACGTTCCTTCTCGCTGTCGGCCTGGTCGCTTGCCAGCGTGTCGACTCGGCCGAGCACTCGGCGGCGGTCGTCGCCGCGACGAAGACGGCACCGGCGGTCGCGACGATCGCCCCGGCCGCGGCGCTGGCAGCCCTCGGGCCGAGCACCGCCGAGAAGCACAGCTGTGGCGGCGCGGCGGGATGCGGCGGCGGCGGCTCGTGCGGTGGCGGCGGGATGGCCGAGGGCGGCGGTTGCACGGGCGGCGTCGCGGAGATGCCGACCTGGGCGGCGGTCCCGTCCGACGCGACGTGGACCGAGCTGAAGGTCACCGGCATGCACTGCGGTGGCTGTGCGCGCCGGATCGAGAAGCAGCTCGCGTCGGTCGAAGGCGTGCTCGGCGTCAAGATCGACGTCGCGAGCGCGAAGGTCGCGGTCGCCACCGTCAAGGGCGTCGACGCGCGCGGCATGGTGAAGCCGTCGATCGACAAGCTCGGCTACCTGGTCGAGTAATCCCGCGCTACGCTAGCAGCGATGCGCTGGATGCTCGCGGTCGCGTTGCTCGCCGGGTGTCACGCGTCCGACCGCGGTCCGGCGTGGCCCAAACGCGCCGACCGCACCGCCGACGGCGGCGAGAGCCTGTCGCCGCACCAGAATCACGCGGTCGCGAGCGCGACCGGCGATGACGACGCGGTCGTCGAGGACAAGCCGGCCTCCGAAAAGCCGAGCGCGCCGACCGCTTCCACGGTCGACGCGCCTGCCAAGCCTCTGACCCCGACCGCTGACGAGTCGCTATTCGGCGACGACATCACGATCGAGATCGACGACTGATCCGTTACTGCGAGAGCAGCTGACCCTGGCCGCCGGCATCGCCGAACGCGACGCAGAGCGCCGGCTTGGTCGCCGGGAACATGTAGCCGGGCGTCATGCACATCTCGTTCGTGGAGGCGCTCTGACCTTCGACGATCTCGTGGCCGGTCGTGTTCACGTAGTTGCACGTGCCGGTGAAGCCGGTCGGATAGGTCTGGAAGCCGGTGTTCCACACCTTCGTCATCGGGTGCTCCCAGTCAACGCTGTCGAACACCATCTGGCTCGACGTGTTGTCGACGACCTTGGTCTCGACGCCCTGCTTGTGCGTGTGCGACGACATCAGCCAGAACTGGCGATTCGCCGGCACCGGGCAGATGTTGGTCACCGTGTACGGGTGCGCGGCGTCCGCCGTCGTTGGGATCTTGAAGCCCTGGACGTAGGTCACGAACGCGGCGGTCGAGGTGTATGCGGTGCCCGTCGCGAGGCCATCCGCGTTGACCGTGGCGTGCGCGGTGATAGCGCTGTCGCCCTTGTTGTTGTAGTGCAGCTGGATGTAGCCGTACTGGCCGGCCGGGATCTTCTGGGCGAGCGGCTTGCCGGCACCATCATCGGTCGGCAGCTGGAGCTCGATGACCTTGTCGGCTTCCTGCGAGGAGTACGTCCAGACATCCGAGAACCCACCGCCGCAGCCGGCCTCCGAGAACGTGCCGACGTCGTGTCCCGAGGTCGGGCCGCTGGTCAGGTACATGATCAGGTGGTGGCTACCAGCCTGCATGAACGACGACCACTTCGTGACGTCGACCTCTTCCGTGTTCGGCGTCTTGAAGTACCAGCAGTACGTGTGCTCTTCACCCTTCGGGATCGTGATGTCCGGGCTGACCAGCTGGAAGCCGTTGGTCGGCGGGTTCAACGCGGCATCGGGTTCGTCACCGATCATCGGGCCGGATCCGGAAGAGCCGCCACACGCGAGCATGGTGGTGGCTGCGAACGCGAAACTAAGGATACGCGAGCTGATCATCAAAACCCCCAAAGGTGCCGCGAGCCTATCAAGGTGGCTCGGGTTGTCCAACGCTATTGAACAAAGGTCTGTTGGCAGCAACCGGTGGGCCAGCCTCGGATCGCGATGTCTGCGCCACGGCCTTCGTTCACCGGTACTTCGAAGTTCCACGAGCGGATCGCTGCCGGGCTCTCGAGGTACCGGTACGCTGCGCCCGTGTCTGCATTCGAGGTCGATCTGTTCGTGATCGGTGGTGGCTCGGGTGGTGTGCGCGCGGGGCGGGTCGCCGCCGAGCACGGCGCGCGGGTCGCGATCGCGGAGGCCGACCGCTGGGGTGGCACGTGCGTGGTCCGAGGCTGTGTCCCCAAAAAGCTGTTCGTCTACGCGAGCGAAGCGAGCCGTGCCATCGCCGACGCGCGCGGTCAGGGCTGGTCGATCGGTGAGACCCCGTTCGACTGGCCAACGCTTGTCGCGGCGAAGGACAAGGAGATCTCGCGGCTCTCGGGTGCCTACGCGGGTCGGCTCGCGAAGGCCGGCGTGGACGTGATTCACGAGCGGGCGCGTGTAGTCGATCCACATACCTTGGAGCTGGCTTCGGGACGTCGTGTCACCGCAGCGAACATCGTGGTCGCGACCGGTGGCGTGCCCCGCCACCCAGGACCCGACTGGATCACGTCGGACGATGCGTTCGTGTTGCCGCAGTTGCCCGAGCGGATCGCGATCCTCGGTGGTGGCTACATCGCCGTCGAGTTCGCGCACATCTTCGCCGGGTTCGGCGTCGCGACCACGATCATGCATCGCGGCAAGCGCGCGCTGCGCGGGTTCGACGCCGACGTGTGCGAGGAGGTCGACCGCGGGCTGCGCGCGCACGGCATCACCGTGGTCTCCGACATCGAGCTCGTCGGCCGCTCCTCGACCGGCGTGATCGTGCGCGATCGCCAGTCGCTCGATCAGCGCACGATCGTGTGCGACGTCGCGATGGCCGCGATCGGTCGCAGCCCCGCGACCGAGGGGCTCGGCCTCGAGTCGGCCGGCGTCGCGACCGATGCCGAGGGCTTCATCCGGGTCGACGAGTGGTCGCGCACCAACGTGCCACACATCTACGCGATCGGCGATGTCAGCGGTCGCGTCGCGCTCACGCCGGTCGCGATCCGCGAGGGCCACGCGCTCGCCGACACGTTGTTCGGCAACCGGCCGACGCCGATCATCCACGATCTGATCCCGACCGCGGTGTTCGCGCAGCCGCCGGCGGCGTCGGTCGGTCTCACCGAGGCGGTCGCGCGCGAGCGCGGCGACGTGCGCGTGTGGAAAGCGCGGTTCCGGCCGATGCGCTACGCGATCTCGGGCCGCGACGAGCACGTCCTCATCAAGCTGATCGTGCGCGCGAGCGACGACCGCGTCGTCGGGCTGCACGTCGTCGGTCCGGACGCGCCGGAGATCGTCCAGGCCGCGGCGATCGCGATCACGATGGGCGCGACCAAGGCCGACCTCGATCGCACGTTCGCGATGCATCCGACGACCGCCGAGGAGCTCGTGCTGCTGCGTTGATCGTATAGTCGCGGCATGGCCGATCTGCCCGAGCCGTACATCCCGTTGCCCGGCTTGCTCGTCGCGACTGCCGTCCCGGTCGCGCCCGTCGTCGCGGCTCCACCGCCCGTCGAACCGGACGACGATGACGACGACGACGATGACGGCGACGATAGTGCCGATGACGACGACGACGATGACGACGACGATGACGACGATGACGACTAGCCGAGGCGGTCGCGGTAGTCGCGATACCCGAAGCGTTTGTGCACCGTGATCCGCTTCGCGATCGGATCGTGGGTCGCGATCGACGGCAGCCGCACCCCGTTGAACGTCGTCGTCTTGACCATCGTGTAGTGCGCCATGTCGAGGAACACCAGCTTGTCGCCGATCGCGAGCGGGCGATCGAAGCTGTAGTCGCCGATCACGTCGCCGGCGAGGCACGTCATGCCGCCGAGCTTGTAGGTGTGCGGCTTCTCGTCGGGCTCGCCGGCGCCGACGATCATCGGGCGATACGGCATCTCGAGCACGTCGGGCATGTGCGCGGTCGCCGAGGTGTCGAGGATCGCGATGTTCATGCCGTTCACGAACGTGTCCATCACCGACGCGACCAGCACGCCGGTCCCGAGCGCGACCGCCTCGCCGGGCTCGAGATAGACCGGCACGTTCCACTTCGCGCGAAACGCGCGCAGCAGCGTCACGAGCAGCTCGACGTCGTAGTCGGGTCGCGTGATGTGGTGGCCACCGCCGAAGTTCACCCACTTCATCTGCGGGATGAACTCGCCGAACTTGTCCTCGAATGCCTCGATCGCGCGCCCGAGCGCGTCGCTGTTCTTCTGACACAGCGTGTGGAAGTGCAGGCCGTCGAGACCCTCGAGATCCTCGGCGCGCAGGTTCGCGCGCGTCGTGCCAAGCCGCGAGCACGCGCCCGCCGGATCGTAGAGCGCGACCTCGACCTCCTGGTGCTCGTGGTTGACGCGCAGG
>JBBQEX010000108.1:0-18657 GCA_038321315.1 Haliangiales bacterium
TCGAGTTGGCGCGCCAACTCGAGCAACTCGGAAAAGCGTCCCCAATTCACAGGGCGCCGGGCGGACAGCGACCTCCCTTGTTAGGCTCGGCGCGTGCTGGAGCTCCTGGAGCCGGACCTGCGGGTCACCCGCGAGCTCGACGGGCGCATCGTGCTGGCCGCGAAGCAGCCGCTTGGCGCGCCGGCGCGCTGCGTGGGCGACTGGCTGATCGCCGCGGCGGACGCGAGCCCGGACGCGACGTTCCTGGCCGAGCGCCGTGGCGGAGCGTGGGCGATCACGACCTACGCGCAGGCGCGCGTGGCGGTCGAGGGCCTCGCGAGCGCGTTGCTCGCGCGCAGCGGAACGCCGGCACGGCCGGTGATGGTCGTGTGCGACAACAGCGTGCGCGGTGCGCTGGTGTCGCTCGGCGCGATGCACGCCGGGATCCCGGTGGCGCCGGTGTCGTCGGCGTACGCGTTGCGTTCGACGACGTTCGGCCGGCTCGAGGAGGTCGCGCGCCAGCTCGCGCCGGGCTTCGTGTTCGTCGGCGACCGCACGCGGTTCGCCCCGGCGCTCGCCGCGATCGCCCGGGCGTGTGGTGGCCTGCCGAGCGTGCTCGACGACGCCGAGATCGATGCGATGGCGAACACACCGGGCTCGCCGGCCGCGCGCGCGGCCTTCGCGGCGATCGCGCCGACCACGATCGCGAAGATCCTGTTCACGTCGGGCTCGACCGGTGCGCCGCGCGGCGTGGTCAACACGCACGCGATGCTGACCGCGAACCAGGAGAGCCTCGCGGCGTGCTGGCCGTTCCTGCGCGCGCGCCCGCCGCTCGTCGTCGACTGGTTGCCGTGGAGCCACACGTTCGGCAGCAACCACAACTTCAACCTCGTGCTGCGCAACCGCGGCGCGCTCTACCTCGATGAAGGGCGCCCGGTCCCGGGGGCGATCGAGGCCACGATCGCGAACCTCGCCGACGTCCAGCCGACGCTGTGGTTCAACGTCCCGCGCGGCTTCGATCAGGCGGTCGCGCTGCTCGAGGCCGATCCGGCGCGCGCCGCTCGCGTGTTCGCGCGCCTCGATCTCGTGTTCTACGCCGCGGCCGCGCTCGGCGCCTCGACGCGCGCGCGGCTCGAGCGCGTCGCCGCCGCGGCCGGCCGCCACGACGTGTTCTTCACCTCGGCGTGGGGCTCGACCGAGACCTCGCCGCTCGCGACCTCGGCGCACTTCGCGACGCGCACGACCGGCATCCTCGGCATCCCGGTCCCCGGCGTCGAGCTCGCGCTCGTGCCGGTCGACGATCGCCTCGAGCTTCGCGTGCGAGGCCCGAACGTCACGCCCGGCACGTGGGAGCCCGGCGGCACGATCGCGCCGATCGAGCTCGACGCGCACGGCTTCCTGCCGACCGGCGATGCCGGCGCGCTGGTCGATCCAGCGCACCCCGAGGCCGGCGTGGTGTTTGGCGGACGGCTCGGCGAGAACTTCAAGCTCGCGACCGGCACGTGGGTCTCGGTCGCCCAGGTCCGGCTCGGCGTCGTCGAGGCGTGCGCGCCCGCGATCGTCGACATCGTGGTCGCCGGGCACGATCGCGACGCGCTCGGCGCGCTCGTGTTCCTCGCACCGGGCGCGTCCGCCGCCGACCTCGCAGCGCGACTCCGCGGCTACAACAATGCGCACCCGGGCGCGAGCGAGCAGATCGCGCGCGCGCTCGTGATGCCCGAACCGCTGTCGCTCGATGATGGCGAGACGACCGACAAGGGCTACACCAACCAGCGCCGCGTGCTCGAGCGCCGCGCGGTCGACGTCGCGCGGCTGTTTGCCGCGGCGCCGGACGATGCCGTGCTCGTGCTGGGAGAATCGCGATGACGGATCTGGTGGCCGAGCTCAACGGACGACGCGGCGGCTTCGAGCACACGATCGGCCTCGTGTTCACCCGCGCCGCGCCCGGCGACGTCGCGTGCGAGGTGCCGGTCGGCCCGCACCTGACGCAGCCGTACGGCCTCGTGCACGGCGGGGTCTACGCCTCGATCGTCGAGACGCTCGCAAGCGTCGCCGCCGCGCTCGACGCGATGCCGCGCGGCCAGACCACGGTTGGCCTCGAGAACACGACGTCGTTCGTGAGGGCCGCGCGCGGCGGCACGCTGTTCGGCGTCGCCACGGCGCTCCACCGCGGCCGCCGGACGCAGGTCTGGAACGTCGAGATCCGCGGCGACGACGGCGCGCTGTGCGCGACCGGGCGGGTGCGCATGATCTGCCTCGAGGCCGGCGCGGAGATCGGCGGCAAGCTCGTCGCGATCGAGCCAACCGAGTAGCTACGGTAGCGGCTCGACCGCGGCGCGCCACAGGACCGGGATCGCGGCCTCGCCGGTCGCGAGCACGACGAGCGAGCCGACGATCGCCGCGTTGGTGTCGCGATCGCCGTGCTGGCCGGCCGCGACCCACAGCGCCTCCTCGTAGCTGTCGAGGTGGCGCGCCGCGACCCAGACGCAGAACGGCACCGTGTCGTGCGCCGCGACGTCGAGACCGGTGCCGAGCTCCGCGCCGACCGCGCCCGGATCGGTCGCGAACCCGATCTGCGCGGCGCGCTCGAGCCGCGTCCGGACTTGTCCGGGTGGTGTGTGGCGCGCGACCTCGCCGATCAGCGCGTCGCGATCGCAGCGGTTCGCGATCAGCGCCGCCGCGACCGCGATGGCGACCGCGCCGGCCGCGCCATCGGGATGCGCGTGCGTCGGCGCTGCCGAATTCAGCGCCTCGCGGCCCACGCGCTCGAGGTCACCCGCGAAGTAGGCGCCGATCGGGGCCGCGCGCATCGCCGCGCCGTTGCCGTAGGACCCGCGGTTGTCGAACAGCCGCGGCGCCTCGACCCGCCACGACGCGCCGTGCGCGACGCGGGTCAGGAGCAGCGCCGCGCCCTGGCCGTAGCCGCGATGCGGATCCGCGAGGTAGCGCTGCGCGAACCGCTCGGCGAGCGCGTCGGGATCGATCGCGCCGTCGCGCTCGAGCAGCTCGACGATCGACACCGCCATCGCGGTGTCGTCGGTCCAGCGCCACGGCCGGCGTGGCACGATCAACCGATTCGCGATCCGGTGGGCGCTCGCGGACGGCTCGCCGAACATCGTCTCGCCGAACGCGTCGCCGACCGACAGGCCGATCAGACATCGTCGTAGCTCGAGCGTGGCCATAAGGTGTCCAAGATACACCAATCCGGGCCCGCCACGTGCACCTACACCTGACATGTCCATCACGAATCCCGACGTCCAACCGCTGGATCGCGACGAGCTGCTCGACGACGCCGCGCAGGGTCATACCGTCACCGATGACACGATCGGCACCGCGCATGGCGAGATCGACGCGATGGGTGAGGCCGCCGGGCTCGTCGACCACGAAGGTCGCCCGTTTCACGGCATCGCGCAGATCGATCGACGCGACATCCGGCGCTGGGAGCTCGACCCCGCGTCGGCCGAGGACACCAAGACCCGAGCCTGACGAGCGATCACGCTCGGTGAGCGTAGACTTGCGAGCGATGGAGGCGGAGCTGCGCGCGGCGGTCCACGCGGACCCGGTGAGCGATGCGCCGCGCCTGGTCTACGGCGACTGGCTGCAACACCGAGACGATCCGCGCGGCGAGCTGATCGCGCTGCAACTCGCCGCCGATCCGGCGCACGCACCGCGCATTCGCGAGCTCGTCGCGCTGTATGGCGCGCGCTGGCTCGATGCGCTGACCGACGAGCTCGCGACGACCGATCTCGGGTTCGATCGCGGCTTCGTGTCCGCCGCGCGCGTGATCGGCGAGGTCGACGCGAACCCGGCGTGGTCGACCCTGCGCGAGTTGCGCGGCGGCGCGCCACCGCCGTCGGTCGAGCTGCCGCTGCTCGATCGGCTCGTCGAGATCACCGCTCGCGACGTCGCGCGGCTCGCCGATCGCACGACGAGCCTGCCGGTCACGCACCTGTCGTGGCGTGGCCCCGAGCTCGCCTACGACGCGACGCGGTTTTCGCCGGAGGTCCAGGCCACGGTCGATCGGTTCGCCGCGATCGCCACCCTGCCCGCGGTGCGCTCGCTCGTCCTGTTCGGCGAGACCTCGTGGTGGGGCAACTGGCGATCCGACAACCCGGGAGGCATGACGCCGGCGCTGCTCGCGTTTGCGTGGCAGCTGCCCGGACTCGAGGAGCTCCGCGTGCGCGTGCCGCTCACCTACGTTCGTGCTCGAGCGCGATGTTCGCGGGGCGCTCGCGCGGCTCGAGATCCGACACGGCTCGGACCACCACAATCTGGTCAGCCTCACCACGATGCTCGAGCGCCTCCCGCCGCGTGTGTTCAGCCATGCCGCGCTCGTCGTCGAAGGGACCGTGTGGCGTCGGTTCAACGAGAAGCGTCGCCTGAAGGCCGTGTTCGAGGACCGCCACGCGATCCCGCTGATCGTCGGCGAGCCGCCCCGGCGCGCGTCAGGCGCGTGACACGCGGCGGGCGTCCGCGAGCATCTCGGCCGCGTGTGCCTTGGCCTTCGAGGTCGCCTGGCCGCCGAGCATGCGGGCGAGCTCGTCCTTGCGGGCGGTCGCCGACAGCCTGGTCACCCGGGTCTCGGTGCGGCCGGCGACCTCGTACTTCTCGACGTGGAAGTGGTGGTCGGCGAACGCCGCGAGCTGCGGAAGGTGGGTGACGCACAGGACCTGGCGCTCGTCGGCGACGCGCCGGATCTGCGAGCCGACGACCTGCGCGGTGGCGCCGCCGATCCCGGTGTCGACCTCGTCGAACACGTAGGCTGCGACCTCGTCGGCGCGGCGCAGCGCGAGCTTCAGCGCGAGCATGATGCGCGACAGCTCGCCGCCCGACGCGACCTTGGTGAGCGGCCGGGTGTCCTCGCCCTTGTTCGACGCCAGCATCAGCTCGACGCGATCGCCGCCGCTCGGCCCGAGCGCGACGGCATCGATCGCGACCGACAGCCGCGCCGAGCCCATGCCGAGCTCGCCGAGCGCGGCGCCGACCTCCTTCTCGAGCCGCTTGGCGGCCTTCGCGCGCAGCTTGCTCATCACGCTCGCCGCGGCGCGAGCGGCGGCCTCGGCGCGCTCGCGCAGCGCCGTCAACTCGGCGAGCCGGGCGTCGCGGCCGACCAGGTTGTCGAGCTCGCCACGCAGCTCGGCGGCCTTGCCGATCACCTGGCCGAGCGTGCCACCATGCTTGCGCACGAGCCGGCGGATCAGCGCGAGGCGCTCGTCGAGCGTCGCCAGCTTCTCGGGATCGCCCTCGAGCTTGTCGGCATACGCGCGCAGCTGATCGGCGACATCGTCGATCAGGGTCTCGACCTCGGTCAGCTGGCGCGCGATCGGCTCGAGGCTGGGATCGGTGCGCAGGCCGCGCTCGATCGCGCGCGCCGCGACCGCGACGCGATCGCGCGCGCTGTCGTCGCCGCCGTAGAGCGCCTCCTCGGCCGCGCGCGCCGCGCTCTGTAGCAGATCGACCGAGGCGAGCCGCGCCCGCTCGATCTCGACCTTGACGTCCTCGTCGGGCTGCAGCGAGGCGCCGTCGAGCTCCTCGAGCTGGAACTTCAGGTAGTCGAGCCGCGCCTCGCGGGCGCGCTCGTCGCCGCCGAGCGTCTCGAGCTCGGCCGCGCAGGCGCGCAGCGACTGCCAGGCCGCGGCCATCGCGACCGCCGCGTTGGCGTCGGCGCCGCCCGCGATCCCGAATGCGTCGAGCAGCTCGAGGTGGCGGCTGGCGTCGACCAGGCCCTGATGCTGGTGCTGACCCGACAGATCGACGAGCAAGCTGCCGAGCTCGGCGAGCCGCGCCGCGGTGGTCAGCGCGCCGTTGACGTAGGTCCGGCTGCGCCCGCCGCGCTGGATCACGCGGCGGATGCAGATCTCGTCCTCGACCTCGGCGCGCGGTAGGCCGGCGCCCTCGAGCACGCCGTAGATCCGCCCGCGCAGATCATCGGGGACCTCGAAGATCGCCTCGACGACGGCCTCGTCGGCGCCGGCGCGCGGGATGTCGGCCGACGCGCGTCCACCGCGCAGCAGGTTCACCGCCTCGACGATGAGCGACTTGCCCGCTCCGGTCTCGCCGGTGAGCACGTTCATGCCCGGCCCGAGCTCGAGGGTGACGTCCGAGAGGATCGCAAAGTTGGTGACGCGAAGATGACGCAGCATGTGACTGTTCCCGTTGGCTAACGAGACCCGCGCACTCCCCAGTGCAGCTTGTCTCGCATGACATCGAAGAAGCTCTTGCCCGCCGAGAAGATCACGAGCGGCCGCTTGGCCGCGGTGATCTCGACGACGTCTCCCGGCAAGAACGAGTGGCCCCACTGGGCATCGACGGTGAGGTTGACGCCGCGCACATCAGCGCCGAGCGCGAGCTTGATCGTCGCGTTGCCGCCGATCACGAGCGGCCGATGGGTCAGCGCGTGGGCGCAGATCGGCGTCAGCGTCATCGCGTCCATCATCGGCACCACGATCGGGCCTCCCGCGGCCATCGAGTACGCGGTCGATCCGGTCGGGGTCGCGATGATCAACCCGTCGGCACGGTACGGCGCGACGAACTGACCGTCGACCCACGCCTCGATCTCGACCAGCTTGGCCATCGCGCCCTGATGGACGACGGCGTCGTTGAGCGCGTGGCGGACGATCGGCGCGGCACCCTCGCGGGTGAACCGGACCTCGATCCGCATCCGGTGCTCGCGGGGCAGCTCGTCGCGGATCGCGGCGGAGATCGCCTGCTTGGCGTCTCCCGCGGCGAACCCGGTCAGGAAGCCGAGCTGCCCGAGGTTGATGCCCAGGACCGGCCGACCCTGCTCCGAGACCAGGCGCGCGGCCCGCAGGATCGTGCCGTCGCCGCCGAGCACGACCGCGAAGTCGCAGGTGGTGCCGAGCTCGGCCTCGGGGACGATCTCGACCCCCCGAAGGGCGATCTGGTCCTCGGTCGTGACGATGGGGACGTGACCGTGCTCGCGGAGCCAGGGCGCGAGCTCCTCGAGCAGCGCACCGGCCTCGGTCTTGTCTGGTTTGAGGATGAATCCGACCTTGGACACGCCCTAGGTGGTATCACACCCGGCTGACACTGAACGTGCGCCCAGCTATCTCGAGCCAATCTCCCGGCTTTGCATTGACATAGCGGGTTGGCAGTTATAAAGGATCCCCCTTCGTTCGCAGGATTTGCACATCATGATGACCCAGACGACGCAGAAGAGCTCCTGGCTGACCAAAGAGGCCGGTGAGGACCAGCGCGAGTGGTACGTGGTCGACGCCACGGACCAGATCCTCGGTCGCCTCGCCTCGCGCATCGCGACGGTGCTGCGCGGCAAGCACAAGGCCACGTTCACGCCCAACTGCGATATGGGCGATTTCGTGATCGTGCTCAACGCGGGCGCGGTCCGACTGACGGGCAACAAGCCCGACAAGAAGATCTACATCCACCACACGCTGTTCCCCGGAGGAATCAAGGCGAAGGCCGCGAAGGATGTCCTCAAGCAGGACCCCGAGCGCGCGATTCGCGAGGCCGTGTGGGGCATGATGCCGAAGGGCCCGCTGGGTCGCCGCATCTTCAAGAAGCTCAAGACCTACAAGGGTGGCGAGCACGAGCATGCCGCGCAGAAGCCGCGCGTCCTCGAGATCAAGAACTAAGGCCGAGGCGAAAGACCAATGTCCCTTCAGAAGACGTACGCAACGGGTCGCCGCAAGACCGCCATCGCTCGCGTGTGGCTGTTCGCCGGTGACGGCAAGATCACGATCAACGAGCGTGGCGACGAGGACTACTTCTCGCGCCCGACCGCGCGCATGGTGATCCGCCAGGCGCTCGAAGAGGTCGCGCTCCTCGCCAGCTACAACGCGGTGATCACGGTTCGCGGCGGCGGCATCTCGTCGCAGGCCGGCGCGATCCGCCACGGCATCACGCGCGCGCTGATGAAGATCGACGGCGATCTTCGCCCGAAGCTCAAGGCGGCCGGTTACGTCACCCGTGACCCCCGCAAGAAGGAGCGCAAGAAGTACGGCCAGAAGGCCGCGCGCGCTCGCTTCCAGTTCTCGAAGCGCTAACCGCGACTTCTTCATGACGCGAACTGTTCGCGTCGTGAGGGCCTCGCCCTCACTTCCGACCACGACAGGGCTCGCCGGACCGGCGGGCTCTTCGCGTTTTCGGTAACAGACCGAGTAAGCTCGACGCGAATTGCGGCTCCTCGCCAAGCTGCTCGTCGCGCTCGTGATCCCGACGGTCGCGCTGTTCGCGCTGTTCGCCGTCGTCGCGTACGAGGTCAGCCGCAACGATCTCGACGACGAGCTCGGCCGCCGGCTCGAGGCGATCGCGGCGAGCGCCTCGACCCAGGTGCGCGGCAAGTACCTGGTCGACACCGAGGAGGGCGACGAGGCCGCCCGCGCGTACCAGAACGTCGCCAAGAAGCTCGAGGCCGTCGCGCAGGTGACCGGCGCGCGCCTCACGGTGATCGACAAGCAGTTCGATCTTCGCGTCGACACCGCGGGCAAGGTCGCGATCGGCACGCACGACTATCGCGCCGAGCTCGATCGCGCCGAGCTGTCGCGCGTGTTCGACCGCGGGGAGCCGGCGGCGTCGGTCACGTTCGACGGCGAGGATGGCGTGACGTACAAGGTCGGCTATGCGCCGGTGCGCGCGTCGGAGACCGAGCCGCAGATCGTGCTCGCGATCGGCGCGCAGGCGCCGGCGAGCTACTTCGCGCGGCTCGCCGACCTCCGCGTTCGCCTGCTGCTGTGGGGCGCCGGCCTGCTCGTGGTGTCGATCGTCGCGGCCGGCATCGCCGCGCTCTTGATCACGCGCAACATCCGCAAGCTCGCGGCGGCCGCCGAGCGGATCGGCGCCGGCGACCTCGGTCACCCGATCAAGATCGCGACGCGCGACGAGATCGGCACGCTCGCCGACGCGATGGAGCGCATGCGCGAACAGCTCGCCCAGCGCGACCTGCGCACGCAGCAGATGCTCGCCGGCATCGCGCACGAGGTCCGCAACCCGCTCGCCGGGATGACGCTGTTCGCCGGCATCCTGCGCGACGAGCTCCCCGAGGACGACGAGCGCCGCGGCCACGTCGACAAGATCCAGCGCGAGCTCGGCTACCTCGAGCGCGTGGTCAACGATTTCCTCGAGTACGCGCGACGCCCCAAGCCCGAGCTCGCCGAGGTCGAGGTCGGCGACCTGCTCGAGGAGGTCGCGCAGCTCGCGTCGACCGAGACCGTCGCGATCGCGGTCGTGCCGAGCGGGCTCACCGCGCGCGCCGATCGCGGCCAGCTGCGGCGCGCGCTGCTCAACCTCGCGAAGAACGCGGTGCAGGCCGCGACCGCGGCGGGCCACCACGCCGGCAGCGTGCGGCTCGAGGCGGCGACCGTCGGCGACGAGCTGCGGTTCACGGTGTGGAACCGCGGCAAGGAGATCGCGCCGGAGACGTCGGGCAAGCTGTTCGATCCGTTCTTCACGACCAAGGAGAAGGGCACCGGGCTCGGGCTCGCGTTCGTACGCGAGATCGCGGCCGACCACGGCGGGCGCGTCGACCTCGCGAGTGCCGACGGCGAGACCACGTTCACCCTCGTGATACCGTCGACCTAATGGCGACGGTCCTGATCATCGACGACAACGACACGATCCGAGAGGGCCTCGCGCACACGATCAAGAAGCTCGGCCACGACATCGTCGCGGTCGCGTCCGGCGCGGCCGGCATCGAGGCGTTCAAGGCGCGGCGCGCCGACTTCGTGATCACCGACCTCAAGATGGAGGGCACGACCGGCGTCGACGTGCTGCGCGCGATCACGGCGCTCGACGCCGACGTCCCGATCATGATCATCACGGGTTTCGGCACGGTCGAGACCGCGGTCGAGGCGATGAAGCTCGGCGCGTTCGACTTCCTGACCAAGCCGATCCAGACCGAGGTCGTGCGCCTGAAGGTCGAGCGCGCGCTCGAGCTGTGCGCGGCCCGCCGCGGGCGCAAGAAGTCCGAGGCGATGAACGACTACCTGCGCGCCGAGGCCGACGGCAAGTTCGCCGAGCTCGTCGGCCAGGGCGACAAGATGGCCCAGGTCCGCCGCACGGTGGAGAAGATCGCGGCGAGCGAGACCACGGTGTTCATCCACGGCGAGAGCGGCACCGGCAAGGAGCTGATCGCGCGCGCGATCCACCGGCTGTCGCGGCGGGCGAACGGCCCGTTCGTCAAGGTCAACTGCGGCGCGCTCACCGAGACGCTGCTCGAGAGCGAGCTGTTCGGCCACGAGAAGGGCTCGTTCACCGGCGCGATCAAGCAGAAGCTCGGGCGCTTCGAGCTCGCCGACGGTGGCACGCTGTTCCTCGACGAGGTCGGCGACGTGCCACCCGCGATGCAGGTCAAGCTGCTGCGCGCGCTGCAGGAGCAGGAGTTCGAGCGCGTCGGCGGCGAGGCGCCGATCAAGGTCGACGTCCGCGTCGTGTCGGCGACCAACAAGGACATCGACGCCGAGGTCGCCGCCGGGCGCATCCGCTCGGACCTCTACTTCCGGCTCCACGTGCTGCCGGTCAAGCTGCCGCCGCTGCGCGAGCGCCGCGAGGACATCCCGCTCCTGTGCGCGCACTTCGTCGCCAAGCTCGGTCCCAAGACGAACCCGCGCGTCCGCACGGTCGGCGACGCCGCGCTCGGCCGCATCATGGCGTACCACTGGCCCGGCAACGTCCGCGAGCTCGAGAACGCGATCGAGCAGTCGCTGGTGTTCGCGGAGGGCGAAGAGATCACGCCGGCCGCCCTGCCCCAGTTCCTCCAGGGCGGCGCCGAGGAAGATCGCCTCGACATCCCGCGCGAGCTGTCGCTCCCCGAGATCCTCGACGATCTCGAGCGCCAGCTGATCCTGAAGGCGTACGCCAAAGCGTCGCGGGTGAAGACCGAGACCGCCAGGATCCTCGGCATCAAGACGTCGGCGCTGTACTACAAGCTCGAGAAGTACGGCATCGAATAGCCAAACGGTGTCGTACTCGTACTCGTACTCGATGGACTATTCTGTTCCACCGGCGCCTGTTGCCAGCTCGATGGACGCGCCGTAGCTATGCGCCATGGCCCCCATCACGCTCTACTACACGCCAGGGGCGTGCTCGCTGTCGCCTCACATCGCGCTGCGCGAATCGGGGCTGCCGTTCGAGCTCGCCAAGGTCGACCTCCGCAACAAGAAGCTGTTCGACGGCGGAGACTGGCTCGCGATCAACCCCAAGGGCTACGTCCCGGCGGTGAAGCTCGCCGACGGCCACGTGCTCACCGAGGGCGCGATCATCATCCAGTACATCGCCGACCACGCCCCCGACGCGCACCTCGCGCCGGCGTACGGCACGTTCGAGCGCTACCGGCTCAACGAGACGCTGCACTTCATCGCGACCGAGCTGCACAAGGGCACGAGCCCGCTCTACAACACGCTCGCGAGCGACGACCTGAAGACGTCGATCAAGGAGCGCGTCGGCCAGCGCTGGTCGGCGTTCGCAAAGCAGCTCGCCGGCCACCAGTTCATCGCCGGCGATCACTTCACGATCGCGGACTGCTACGCGTTCTACGTGATGCGCGCGTGGCAGCACACGCTGAAGCAGGATCTCGCGCGCTGGCCCGAGCTGGCCGAGTACTACCACCGGCTCGCGCAGCGCCCGAGCATCGCGGCCGCGCTCGCGGCGGAAGGGATCCAGGCGTGACCGACCTCGCGCGGCCCGCGAGCACCGACGCGCTCGCCAACGCCAAGGAGCTCGCGTACGTCGCGCTCCGCATCGTCGCCGGCGTGCTGATGGCGTTCCACGGCCTCCAGAAGGTCGCCGGCGTGTTCGCCGATCCGTCCCACATGCCGCCGGTGTTCTCGCAGCTGTGGATCGGAGGAGCGGTCGAGCTGGTCGGCGGATCGCTGGTCGCGCTCGGCCTGTTCACGCGCATCACCGCGTTCATCCTGTCGGGCCAGATGGCGGTCGCGTACATCCAGTTCCACTGGAAGCTGCAGTTCGACCACGGGATGTTCCTGCCCGCGGTCAACCAGGGCGAGCTCGCCGTGGTCTACGCGTTCGTCTATCTGTACTTCGCGTTTGCCGGCGGCGGCCGCGCCTCGCTCGACCGCGCGATCCGGCAGATCGCTTAGTCCGCGTCGCGCTCCTGGGCGTCGACGGCCTTGCCCTGCGGGACGAGCAGCGAGCGTGCCGCACGGATCATGCCGTGGCCGTGGATCAGGCCCCAGGTGTAGCCCTCGACATGGTTCTCGCCGACCACGAGCACGACCTCGTTGTCGGGGTTGAACACGTAGATCTCGCGCTCGCGGTGCGGCGCAGGCGCGCCCGTGCGGCCCTGCTGGACCATGCCGCAGCGGCCGACGACGAGCACCTTCACGATCGTCGCGCCCGGCGTCATCTCGGGTGCCTCACCGCGCACGATCCACGCGGTCTCGGCCGCCTTGCACGGGCCGGTCTGCTTGGCCCACTCGGTGACCGAGAGCTTGTCCTTCACGTCGGTCGCCTTCATCAGCGGCCCGAGCACGAGCGCGGTGCTGCCTCCGATCGGCGTGCGAAACGCGCCGGTGTCGTAGTTGCCATCGGCGACGTCCTGCAGCGATGGGACCTGCACGCCGTCGGCGTTCGGCATCGTGTCGGTCAGCTTCGGCGACAGCGCCACGCGCTGCAGCTTGTCGAAGTCGGCGACCGCCGCCTTCGCGTAGACCAGCGCGTACTTCATGCTCATGCCGATCACGCGATCGGCGAGCCCCGCGGCGATCATCGCGTCGAGCCCGGTGCCGGTCGACTTCCAGGCGGCGCTGGTGACGTCGTAGGCACCGTAGACCGGTGCCTGTCCCGCCTTGCCGAAGTTCTTCGCGGCGAGCGCGCGGTTGGCGCGCCAGGTCCGCTGCGCCGCGGCGCGATCGCGCTCGAACGCCGCGTTGTCCGGCGTCTCGGAGGTCGCGAACACCTGGACGTCGCTGATCGCGAGGTCCTTGGACTTCGCGCCCTCGTACACCGACTTGACGCGCAGCTCGACGCCGGTCAACGGGCCGCTCGGCTGGTCGACCGCGACCTCGAGCCAGCCCTGCTTGTCCTCGAGCGTGACCGCCTTGTCGACGTTGCTCGGCATCAGGTGGATCACCGCGTCCTTGACGCGCGGGCTGGCGGCGAACGTGTCCTTGGACTTCTGCGCGCCGTTCCGGATCTTCAGCTTGACCTTGGTCGTCTTGTCGAGCGCCGGGATCGCGATCCGGATCCACTCGCCGGCGCCGCTCGTGGCCGCGCCCTCGACCCACGCGGTCGCGGCATCGTCATCACCGGCGTAGCCCGGGTTACCGAGCTCGACGAACTTGTCCCACGCGGTCGGGAGCATCGAGCTCGCCGCGAAGCCGCTCGGGTTGACCCGCCGCTCGGTCGGACCGGCGACGGCCGTGCCCGCGAGTGCCGCGACGAGGAACAGTGGGGAGATCCGCATGGTCCGGTATCCTATCGCTGCCCGACGTGGACGTGCGAGGGGTCCGCCGTATTCAGCTATCGTTGAAGGCGATGCCGAAGCGCACCGGCCCGGTCGACGTCCTCGTGGCCGCGCGCGACGCGATCGTCGCCGGTGATGCCGCGGCCGCGCTCGCCCAGCTCGCGATCGCGTGGGTCGCCGTGCCGTCACCGCGGATCGCCGCGCTCACCCCGATCCTCGCGAGGCGCATCACCCCACAGAAGCTGCCGACCAAGGTCGCCGATCGCGAGGCGGCCTGGCTAGCGCTCGCGGCGACCCGCGAGCCGACCGCGCTGCCCACGTTGCTCGGGGTCGACTGGCCGGTGCATCCGCGCGCGGCCAAGGTGCGGCTCGCGGCGCTGCTCGCGTTTGCACCGGATCCCCAGATCGCCGAGGCGCTGGTCGGGCTCCTCCGCGCGAAGCGCTACGAGTCGAACGCCGGCGTCACGTTCTGGCGCAACGCGCAGAAGACGCTCGGGCTGTGGGGCGAGCGCCGGCTCGGCACGCGCCAGGAGCCGCTGCTCGCGCCGGCGTTCGAGCAGGCGCTCGAGGCGGTCGAGGCCGCGGTCGCCGCGACCATCGGCACCCGCACCTCGGCGACGTCGCGCGACGCGCTGTTCGCCGCGGTCTACGACGATCCGGCGTCCGACGCGCCGCGCAGCGTGCTGGCCGACGCGCTGCTCGCCGACGAAGATCCCCGCGGCGAGCTGATCCAGCTCCAGCTCGCCGGCAAGGGTGGCAAGGCCGCCGCCCGCGCGCGCGCGTTGATCCGCGCCCACGGCGCGACCTGGCTCGACGGGCTCGGCGATCGGGTCGTCTCGCCGATCTTCCGGCGCGGCTTCGTCGCCGAGGTCGGGGTCGCCGGCACGCCGCGCAACCTCGAGCTGCGCGCGTGGTCGACCGTCGAGCATCTTCGGTTCGTCATGCCGCCGACCGGTGGCGGCGAGCTCGCGACCGTCCTCGCGCACCCGAACCTCGCCGGGCTGCGCGGCGTGCTCAACGTGACGGCCGACCAGCTCGCCGGCGTGACGCGCGCGCTCGACCTCTTGCACCTGCTCACGCCGGGCGGCGCGCTGCCGGCGGCGCTGCGCGTCCGCACGCTGTCGATCGCCGGCAGCGATCCGATGTTCAACGAGGGCGTGCGGCGACCGCTCGCCGCGCTGCTCGCCTGGTTCGACACCACGAACACCGGGGCGCGCACGCTGATCCTCGATCGCGGCGAGGCCGATCTGGCCGACGCGTTCCACTGGTTCCAGGACCGCGACCTCGACGCGCTCGTGCTGTCGCCTTCGTTCGGGATCGGCCAGATCACCGCGTGGGAGCTCGCGCTCGGCCGCGCAACCACCGGCACGACGCTGGTCGCCACGTGGCACGGCCGGCAGTACGACGAGCGCGACGCCAGCGAGCTCGGCCGCGCGATCGGCCGCTTGCCGCCGAACGCGCTCGCGAGCTTCGTCGCGCGCTCCGCGGTCGACCTCGAGCCCGCGCGGCGCGAGCGCCTGATCGACGAGCTCGCGCCCGGGCTCGTCGGCAAGTCGCGCACCGCGCCGGTCGTGTTCGCGTGAGGCGTGTGTTGCTGGTGCTCGCCGCGTGCGGTGCGCCACCCGCGGTCGTCGCACCCGCGGTCGTCTCCCCGGCGCCGAGCGCCGCGCCAGCAGGCGCGATCGAGGTCCCGTCGATCGAGGTCGACGATCCGCGCCGGCACCGCAGCGGCGGCATCTACGTGTTCCAGACGCCGGATCTCCGGTTGCTCGAGCCGCCACGCAGCGCGACGCTGACGACCGATCCGCGCCAGGTCGCCACGCTCGACGTCCTGCTCCGCGAGCGCATCGCCGCGGCGGGTCGGCTCGATCGCATCCGCGCGGCCGTCGCCCGCGGCCCCAGCAAGCAGCGCGCGACCCGGTTCGCGCAGATCCGTGCCGCCGCCAAGGCGCTCGACGCCACGCGCGAGCGCCTGATCGCCGGGCTCGCGGTCGCCAAGCTCGCGCCCGATGGCATCGTGCTCGACGTGCTCCTGCGCACCGCGCGCGCGCGCGATCGCCACGACGACGAGGTCGAGCATCACCTCGATGTCGATCCCGACGCGCCCGAGCCGGTCGCCGACTACCGCGATCCACTCGCGGCGATCGCCGTGGCCCAGCGCGGCACGCTCGGTCCCTCCACCCGCGGCATCGTCGACTTCGCCCGCGCGTACATCGATTCCCAGCAGCTCGACGCCACGATCCGCCACGCGGCCGCGATCGCGATGCTGGCACTCGCGCGCGCGACGCCCGCGGTCGCCGAGGCCGCCTACGCGATCGCGGGCCACGCGTTGATCGACGGCACGACGCCCGAGGATGTCGCCGGCACGCTCGAGGCGTTCGGCTGGCTCGGCGGCCACGCGGCGACGCCCGAGACGCGCGGGTTCTCCCGCTACCTGTTCGGCCGCACCCAGCGGCTCGCCGGCGATCCGGCGGCGGTCGCGAGCCTGTGCGGCGTGACCGGGCCGCTCGATCAGATGTTGCTCGACGACGCCCACGACGACCTCGTCCAGGCGATCGTCGCGACCCACAGCGCCGCTGCGTTCGCGACCGCGTGCGACGACGTCATGCAGGAGTGTCCGTGCCTGCCCGATGTCGTGGCGCCGGTCGGCTACGCGCTGGCCGACGCGCAGTATCACGCGGCCGCTGCGAGCGCGCTGGGCCTCGCGGTCGCCCGATTTCCGGCGGTCGAGCCGGCGTGCGCGCTCGTCGCGCTCGCAGCGCAGGATCCGTCGCCGCACCGCGTGGCCCGCGCACAGCGCCTCGCCGATGGGTTCGCGACCCAGTTCGGGGCCGCCTGGAAGTGCGCGTGGTCGGCGCCGGTCGAGCACGCCGCGGACTCCCCAACGACGCTGATCGCGCAGCGATTCCCGCACGCCGCGGTCGCCGCGTGCGCCGAGCCGCACGCACGGGTCACGATCGAGCTCGCGATCGCGGGCGTCGCGGTCAGCCGCGCGACCGCGCTCGCGTCGACGCTGTCGCCCGCAAACACCGCCTGCGTGGTCGCCGCGCTGACCCGCACGCGATGGTCGGGGCTCGACGCGCATGTCGTCCGGATCCCGATCGAGTTCTAGGTGTTCGAGCGACCGGGCGCGCCGCGCTTGTCGCAGACCCGGGCGATCTTGTCCCAGTCCTCGCCGGCGAGGTTGAACTCGCGCAACATGCCCGCGAGCACGCGCCCGGTGGCCGCGACGTCCGCGCTCGCCGAATGCGCCTCGGCGAACGAGTCGCCGACGAACCGGCGGTGGGCGTGCTGGAGGCTGCGCGGCTCGAACTGCTGCCAGAGCCGAAACGCATCGACGATCTTCTTGTCGGTCAGGTCGAGCGGCGGGTGCCCGATGCGTGCGTACTCGGCCTGGAGCATCTCGAAGTCAAAGGCGAGGTTGTAGCCGACGAACACGTCGACCTTGGCGAACACCCGGGCGATCTCGTCCGCGACGTCGGCGAAGCTCGGGCAGGTCGCCAGCGCCTCCATCGAGATGCCGTGAACGGCCTGCGCCGCGGGATGGATTTCGATTGCTGGCTTGATCCGCCACACCGTGCGCGGCGCGTCATCGGCCAGACCGTGCTGGACGCACAACTCGATGACCTGATCCTTGGTGAAATCGATCCCGGTCGTCTCGCAATCGAAGACGGCTAGCGACAGGGCTCCTTCCACCCACCGACCTTACCCAGCCCGTCTGACACTCGAGGTGCCCCGGACGGCCGCTGGAGATCGGCAAAGATCGCAAGCGATCGAATACCTTAGCGTTCCGAGGGATCGGCTACATTTCGCACGTGCGCTTCCCGCTCCTGGTGGCGGCCCTCGGTTTCGCGGGCTGCAAGGTCAAAGATCCTCCGCCGATCACGACCCCGTTCAGCGATGGCTTCGAGCGAACCGAGCTCGGGCCGAACTACTACGCCACCGGCGAGGGCTACCGGATCGGTGGGGGTGCCCTGTCGGCGAAAGGGGCCCACAATCACCCGCTGTGGCTGCGCGCCAAGCTGCCGCGCAACGTGCGCATCGAGCTCGACACCTGGTCGACCGAGCCGCGCGGCGATCTCAAGGTCGAGGTGTTCGGCGACGGGCGGTCGTTCGATCCGGATGGCGGCCGCTATACCGCGACCGGCTACGAGGTCATCTTCGGCGGCTGGTACAATACCAAGTCCGAGATCGCCAAGCTCGACGAGCACGGCACCGATCTCGCGGCGCGCACCGACATCAAGGTCGTCCCGAACCAGCACTACCACTGGACGCTCGAGCGGACCGGCAAGAAGCTCGCGTGGTCGATCGACGGCAAGCCGTTCCTGGCCTACGACGATCCGCTGCCCCTCGATGGCCCGGGACATGAATATTTCGCGATCAACAACTGGGAGACCGATACGTGGTTCGACAACGTCGTCATCACGCCGTTGTAGCGGCTAGAATGCACGGGCTCGTCGATGGAGCAGTTCGGTAAATATTCGCTGATCCGGAAGATCGGCACCGGCGGTATGGCCGAGGTGTTCCTCGCGCGGACGGTTGTCGCGCAGAACCTGAACAAGACCCTCGTCATCAAGAAGATCCACACCGCGTACGCGCGGAGCCGGCAGTTCGTCACGATGTTCGTCGACGAGGCGAAGATCGCGCTCGGCCTCAACCACCCGAACATCATCCAGGTGTTCGACTTCGGCGCGGTCGGCGACACCTACTTCCTCGCGATGGAGTACGTCGAGGGGCTCGATCTCCTGCGGCTGCTCCAGGAGGCGGCCAAGGCGCGGCTCCGGCTGCCGTACGGGCTGTCCGCGTACATCGTGCAGCAGGTCGCCAAGGGGCTCGACTACGCGCACCGAAAGGGCGACGAGTTCGGCCAGCCGCTCGGCATCGTCCACCGCGATATCTCGCCGCAGAACATCCTCCTGTCGTGGGACGGCGGCGTGAAGATCGTCGACTTCGGGATCGCCCGCGCCCGCGACGTCCACGAGGAGCAGGGCGTCATCAAGGGCAAGTTCGCGTACATGTCGCCCGAGCAAGCACGCGGCGAGCCGGTCGATTGCCGCAGCGACGTGTTCGCCGCCGGCATCGTGCTGTTCGAGCTGGTGTGCGCGCGCCCGCTGTTCCACGGCCAGGGCAAGGAGGCGCTCGAGATGGTGAAGGCCGGCGCCATCCCGCGGCCGCGCGACTTCGCGCCCGAGCTGCCCGAGTCGCTCGAGCGGATCATCCTGCGCGCGCTCGCGTTCCATCGCACCGATCGGTTCCAGACCGCGCGCGATCTGCAGCAC
>JBBQEX010000109.1:0-17675 GCA_038321315.1 Haliangiales bacterium
GGCGCGGTGGGCTAGCGCGGTGACGCGCGGTCGTTGTCCGGCCGGCGCCCTGGGGATTGGGGACGCTTTTCCGAGTGGCGCGTGTTGGCGCGCCAACTCGCGCAACTCGGAAAAGCGTCCCCAATTCACAGGCAGCCGATGGTGGCCGCTTCGCGCTTGAGCGTGTCGAGCGACGCCTGGCACACGGTGCCCATCCGCTGACGCGCGCTCGCCGGCGCCTTGGCGGGCAGCGGCAGCAAATCGGAGGCCTCGACGCCGAGGTTGACCCGGGTGTCGACCGGCATCGCCTCGCAGCCGAGCACGCGGATCACGGTGGCGACGAACCGATCGCACTCGGGGACGCCGAGCGTGAGGCGATCGAGCTTGAGGAGCGCGATCGCGACCGACGCGCGATCGGTGCCCTTCAGCTCGT
Organism: Haliangiales bacterium; assembly: GCA_038321315.1. Lineage (GTDB taxonomy): Bacteria > Myxococcota_A > Polyangia > Haliangiales > Haliangiaceae > JABFXX01. The sequence goes on from JBBQEX010000109.1 coordinate 413, forward strand.
CGAACACCTCGCCGCGCTGGGCCTCTGACAGCAGGGCGACACAGTTGCCGAGCTCGTCGGTCTTCATCTTCGCGAAGCACGCGGTCGCCTCGTTCGACCACGGCCCCGCGAGACACTGCGCGGTCATCGACCTGGCGATCTCGTGATCGGGCGCGCGGAGATCCTGCGTACCGCGCTCCATCCCGATCCCGGCCTCGCTGCAGGTCGGCACGAGCTTGACGTGCTCGGGTGGCGGCGACGGTGATGGCGGTGCCGTCGGCGACGACGAGCTCCAGCAGCCGGCGAGCGCGACGATGAACGCGAGAAAGCCGCGACCACTCACACGACCCCGGTGATGATGAGGGATCCGAGGCCGTGCGGTGGTCGCGGCGGACCAATGCCGAGCAAGACCCGGACCGCGCGTGCACTTCGCGTAACTCCGCGTGCGCGAATCGAGCGCGCCGGGTGCGACCGGGGATCGATCCCCCGCCTGCAACCTGTTCACTGCAATCCGCATCACTCGGGCTTCGCCGCCGCGAACTTCATCGAGCGATCGGTGCCCGACGGATCGACGTGATCGCGCGGCACGATCAGGCGCAGCGCGCGGGTCAAGACGTCGACCCGGTAGTGGTCGCCGGCCGGAATCTCCTCGCCATCGATCTGCGCGGCTGGCAGCTTGCCATCACTCCGGACGTCGAGCTGGAAGTGCGAGCCCGCCACCGCCGGCGAGTGCTCGACGCCGACCTGCGCGAGGTCGTCGAGTCCGACCGGGCTGCGCGCGAACGCGCCGAGCATCTTGGCGCCGAAGTCGCGGCGCCCCGCGACCGGGACGAGCTCGAACTTGCCGTCGTCGGACTCGGCGTCGGCATCGAAGATCCACTCCCCACCGAAGATCCGCGTGTTCTTCAAGATGACATCGAGGATCGAGTCGTACTGCAGGTGGCGACCGTCGACGATGACGTCGAGATCGAACTTGATGTCGACGACGTAGCTCTCGGCGAACCGCTTCAACACCGCGCCGGCGTAGACCAGCTGGTCGCGGTAGATCGCGCCGAGCCCGGGAATCCGGCCGACCCGCTCGCGATCGCGATTGCGCGTCTCGAGGCTCGCGGCGGCGAGGCCGACCGAGAAGCTGTCGAAGAACAGGTCGCGATGGACCTCGCGACCGCCGCGCTCGATCGCGAGCATCCCGACATCGCAGCCGACCGTGACGCCGGCCGCGATCACGTCGACGTTGCGCTCCAGCGCGCCTGGCCCGGCTTCGAGCCCGAACGATCGGCCCTGGTCGTTCGCCGTGCCGGTCGGCAGCATGCCCATCGTGCATTCGGCGGCGGCCTGCGACAACAAGATCCCCTTGGCGACCTCGGCGAACGTGCCATCACCACCCATGTAGACGATCGTGCGCGTGTGGTCCTCATCGACCGCGCGCCGCACCAGGTCGATCGTCTTGCCATCGGGCTCGGTCGCGATGAACCGGTGCGCGACCTTGGACTGATCGAGGAGCGCGCGCGCGTGGCGGATCCAGTCGGCCGCCTTGCCGCTCTGAGCGGTCGGATTCGCGCACAGCACGACTGGTTGGTTGCCAGTCCAGCGATCGATCCCGGGCACGAAGGCAGTCTAACAGGCCCCGGGCTTCAGGCTTCGGGCCTCGGCCGGAACCCCGGCGCCGACGACGCCGTTCGGCTGAAGCCCATAGCCTGTAACCCGTAGCCTGTCAGACCTACCGGGCGGTCGGTCGCGCACGGGATCCACGACGATCCGGGTTTGGTTCGCTATGGTTCACCGGTGATCCACGACGACGAACGCGAGCTCCTGCGCCAGACCATCCGCCAGTTCGTCAAGACGCGCGTCGAGCCGCAGGCGATGGCGCACGACGAGTCGGGCACGCTCAACACCGGCTTGCTCGCCGAGCTCGGCGAGCTCGGGCTGATCGGCGTCACGATCCCCGACGACGACGGTGGAGCCGGCATGGACGCGACCGCCTCGTGCATCGTGCACGACGAGCTCGCCTACAGCGATCCCGGGTTCACGCTCGCGTATCTCGCGCACGCGCTCCTGTTCGTCAACAACTTCTACAACGCGGCGAGCGCCGCGCAGCGCGCGCGATATCTGCCCGGCACCCTGAGCGGCAAGGTGATCGGCGCGATGGGCATGAGCGAGCCCGCGGTCGGCACCGACGTGCTCGGCCTGCAGACCACCGCGCGCCGCGTCGGAGATCACTACGTCCTGAACGGCCGCAAGACCTTCATCACGAACGGTCCCGAGGCCGGCGTGTTCCTGGTCTACGCCAAGCTCGAGGATCGGATCACCACGTTCGTCGTCGAGCGCGGCTTCGCGGGATTCACGACGAGCGGCAAGATCGGCAAGATGGGCATGCGCGCGTCGACGATGTGCGAGCTGATCTTCGAGGATTGCCAGGTGCCGATCGAGAACCTGCTCGGCCACGAAGGCGGCGGCATCACGAACATGATGCGCAACCTCGAGATCGAGCGGCTCGGGCTCGCCGCGATGAGCCTCGGCATGGCGCGCCGCTGCCTCGACACGATGGTGACCTACGCGACCGACCGCCGCACGTTCGGCAAGCCGCTCGCCGACCACGGCCAGATCCAGCGCCACATCGGCGAGAGCTACGCCAAGGTCGAGGCGATGCGCGCGCTGACCTACAACGTCGCGGCCACCGTCGGGCCGAACCAGCGCAACCGGCTCGGCACCGACGCCGCGAAGCTGTTCGCCGCGACCGCCGCCAAGGAGGTCGCCGACGCCGCGGTCCAGGTGCTCGGCGGCTACGGTTACTGCACCGAGTATCGCGTCGAGCAGTTCCTGCGCGACACCAAGCTGATCGAGATCGGCGGCGGCACGCTCGAGGCGCACCAGAAGAACATCACGCGCGACCTGACGAAGCGCTGAGCTACTTCTTCGCCGATCCGGCGGGGACGACGGTCGACGGCGTGGTGTCCTTCAGATCGGCACCGTGCGTCGCCTTCATGTCGGCGAGGCTCTTCTCGAGCCGCGCCTTCTCCGCGACCTTCATGTCGAGCGCCGCCTTGGCAGCCGGGCGATCGGCGTCACTCGTCGTCGCGAGCAGCTTGTTGGCGTCCTCGATCTCGACGGTCACCGCGGCGAGCCGCTTCTCGAACGCGGTCACCGCGTCGAAGTGCACCCCGCCGCCGGACCCGCCGCCGGATCCGTTGTTGTGGCGCATGCCGAACATGACCTGCGCGAGATCGGCCGATAGCCGCCCCGCGGTCACGGTGTCGAGGTTGTCGTGCATGCACTTCTGGAGCTCGGGCTGCCCGGCCACCGCGGCGACGCAGGACAGCATTGCGGCGGGCCACTTGTCGGCCTCGCAGCGCGCGCCGAGGGCGCCGCGCATCTTCTCGAACCGCTCGGCGCGCTCGGGCGTCAGCTGATCGGTCGCCTTCTTCTTGGCGATCATGCCGTCGATCGCGGTGTTGATCGCGATGGTGCACGAGCCTGCGGCCGCGGCGGATCCGGTCGCTGCCGCGCTGCTGTCCTTCTTGCACCCGGCCGCACAGGCGACGAGCGCGACCGCGATCGCGACGCGCATCACGGACAGATCGAGGCGGTAGACTCGTGGATCGCGGCCGACGTCGCCTGACAGTCCGCGGTGGCGATCACCGCGTACGCTTGCTGGTAGGCCTCGTGGGCTGGCTTGGGCAGCTTCGCGCACGTCGCGAGCGCGCCAATCGTCTTGCCGAGCTCGTCGCAGGCCGCGTGCGCCGAGCCCGAGCCGCTCCCGGCGGAGCCCGAGCCGGAGCCCGAGCCCGAGCCCGAGCCCGTCGCGGGCGGTGTCGGCGGCACCGGATCGGTCTTCGGCAACAGGTTGCTGATGTCGTTCGTCCACTTGTTCGACTGCTCCGGCGGCAGCGCGTCGGTGCACGTCTTGACGTCGTCGTAGGTCTTCGCCTTGACGAGACACGTGACGACCTTGGCATCCCATTTGTCGTCGGTGCAGTGCTTGATCGAGACGCCCTTCATCTTCGCCTGCGTCGCGTCGTCGACGCCGAGCTTGGCGATGTCCGGCTTGGACAGCGCGGCCGCGTTCTCGAAGGCCGACGTACAGTCATCCCCCGTCGCTTTCTTGCCACCACATCCGAGCAGGGACAGCGCGAGCAGCGGTGCGATCATCTTCATCATCGGCTTCTCCGGAATGTATCTCATTCAACCAGGAACCGCTCGTAAGCGCCAAAATCGTAGTCGCGCCCGAGGAAGTCGCGGACCAGGTCGGCGGCATCGCGGCTGCCACCGGGGGCGAGGACCTTGTCACGGTAGGCGTAGGTCACGGTCTTCTTCATGAGGCCGGTGGCCTCGAACGGCGTCAGCAGGTCCTTCGCGATCACGAGCGACCACTGGTACGTGTAGTACATCGCCGAGTAGCCGACGAGGTGCCCGAAACTCGCGTGGAACCGCGTGCCCGGCACGTACGCGAACGGCGTGTACTGCTTCTGTAGCGCCTGGACGAGCGCGAGCTGGTCGAGCGTCGCCGGATCGGCGCGATGGAAGCCGAGCGAGATCGCGGCGTAGAAGATCTGCTGCACCGTCGCGGTGCCGAGCCCGAACTTGTCGGCGCGGCGCATCTTGTCGACCAGCGACTTCGGAATGACCTCGTTCGTGACGTGGTGCCGCGCGAACCGCGCGAGCGTGTCGTGACTCCACGCCCACTCCTCGAACATCTGCGATGGCGCCTCGACGAAATCCCACTCGGTCGCGACGCCACTCTGGGTCACCCACGGCTGGTGGCCGCCGAGCACGTGGTGCATCAGGTGGCCGAACTCGTGGAACATCGTGACGACGTCGTCGTGCTCCATGAGACCGAGCGAGGTCGCGGTCGGCTCGGGGAAGTTGCAGACCAGGACACCTTCGGGCAGCTGGACGTCGCGCACGCCGTCCTTCAGCGGGAACTGCGCGGCGTGCTTGTACTTGCCCTCGCGCGGATGCATGTCGAGGTAGATCCGGCCGAGCCTCTGCTCGCCTCGCACGACGTCGTAGACCTGCACCGACGGGTGCCACACCTCGACGTCGGTCACGCGCGCGTACGCGAGATCGAAGATCGACGACGTGATCGCGAGCAACCCGTCGAGACAGCGCGCGAACGGGAAGTACTCGCGCACCTCGCTGGCGTCGACCTCGTACTGCTGCTTCTTGACCTGGTTCTCGAGCCAGGTCTTCTGCCAGTCCTTGACGTCGGTCGCGGTGGGCTCGACCTGCTGGAGCTGGGCGAGCAGCGCGGCGTAGTCGGCGTCGGCGCGCGGTGCCGCGAGCTTCCACACCTTGGCGATGAACTCGGCGACGCGCTCGCCGCTCTTGATCATCTTGTCGGCGGTGATGTAGTCGGCCCAGTTCGCGAAGCCGAGCAGCCCGGCCTTCTCGGCGCGCAACGCGAGGATCGCGCGCAGCGTCTCCTCGTTGATGCCCTCGCCGCGACTCCGGAACGCGACGTAGAGATCGCGCTTGGCGGCGTCATCGATCGCGTAGGTCATGAACGGGTTGTAGTCGGGGTAGTCCGTCGAGATCCGGATCGCGCCGGTCGCGTCGGGTGCATGCGCGCTGACGAAGTCGGGCGGGAGCCCGGCGAGCCGCGCGGGATCGCGGAGCTCGATCGAGCGGACGTCCTCGCTGATCGTCTTGCCGTACTGCTGGCCGAGCTTGGTGAGCTCGTCGTCGATCGCGGTCAGCCGCGCGCGTACCTCGGGTGGCCGATCGACGCCGGCGCGCCGGTAGTCGCGCAGCGCGTGGAACACGAAGCGCTGGGTGCCCGCGTCGGCGCCGGTGGTGTCGATCGCGGCGAGCGCCGCGTAGATCTCGTGATCGAGCCAGAGCGCCGAGTAGAACTTGCTGACCTGCTGCTCGCAGTCGCGCGCCGCGTCGCGGATCTCCTCGTCCGGGTGGACCTCGGAGAGGAGGCCCGCCAGCGCGTTGCTCGCGCTCGCCGAGACCAGCAGCTGGTTGTACGGCACCAGCGTGTCGGCGATCGTTCGCGCGGTCTTGCCGTCGACGATCTCGCTGCGCAGCTGCTCGGCGCGCCGCAATCCTTCGAGGCACGCCGTGGTGAACTTCTCCCTTCCGGAAGTGTTCTGCATCACGGGGATCGACTGTAGCATCGTTCCGCGATGGACTTCGATCCCGACGACGTCGTCATCCCCGATCTGGGTGACGCGCTGCCGCTCGTGCCGACCGATCCGCGGTGGATCGCGATCGCGCTGGACGACGTCGAGGCGGTCCACGCCGATCACCTGCACTGCGAGCGCAAGGCCGCGCAGTCGGCGCTCAGCCTGATCCGCAGCTATCCCGAGCGCACCGACCTGGTCGCCGCGATGGCGCGCCTCGCGCACGACGAGACCCGCCACGTCGTCCAGGTCGCGCAGCTGATGTCGCGCCGCGGCCAGGCCGCGAGCTATGATCACGGCGACGACTACGCCAAGGCGCTGCGCGATCACATCCGCAAGCAGGAGCCCGATCGCCTGCTCGATCGGCTGCTCGTGTTCGCGGTGATCGAGGGCCGCTCGGCCGAGCGTCTCGCGCTGCTCGCCGGCGCGCTCGATGACGCCAAGGCGCGCGCGCTGTACGCGAGCCTCGCCGACGCCGAGGTCCGCCATCGCAACACGTTCCTGTCGCTCGCGCGCGACGTGTCACCCGCGGGCTGGCGCGCGCGGGCCGGCGAGCTCGCGGCGCTCGAGACGCAGATCCTCGAGACACATCCGATCGCCGCACGGATTCACTGAGCCGGGCGCGGGACCACCGCGATCAGAAATACTCTCACTCCATCAGGTGGATGGCTGTAGCTCGGCAAGCGGCGGCATGGTCGCGAGCGCCCGCCACTTCATCGCGACGATGCCCACGACTGCCACCGCGACGGCCCCGCCCGCGACGATCGCCGGGATCGTGCCGACCACGCCAGCGGCGAACCCGCTCTCGGCCGCGCCGAGCTCGTTCGACATCCCGATGAACACGTAGTGCACCGCGCTGACCCGACCGCGGATCGCGTCGGGCACGACGAGCTGCTCGAGCGTGAGCCTGATGACGACCGAGATGTTGTCGAGCGCGCCACAGATGATCAGCAGCGCGAGCGACAGCGGGAACGAGGTCGACAGCCCGAACGCGACGGTCGCGAGCCCGAACAGCGCGACGACGATCAGCAGCACGCGCCCGGGGCGTTGCCACGGCCGGATGCGCCCGCCGAGCACCGACATCGCGACCGCACCGGCGGACTGGCCGGCGCGCAGCATGCCGTAACCGACGGGGCCGACGTGGAGGATGTCCTTGGCGACCGCCGGCAGGAGCGCGGTCACGCCGGCGAACAGCACCGCGAACATGTCGAGCGTGAGCGCCGGCAGGAGCAACGGCGAGTTGTAGATGAAGCGCATCCCGACGCGCCAGTCGCGCCGCGCGACCACCGCCGCCGGATCGCTCGGGACCTCGCGCGGCTTCGGCAGCGAGCGATACAGGATCCCCGAGGTCACGCCGGTGACCGCGATGAACGCGTACACCCAGTGTGGTGCGACGACTGCGAGCGCGAGACCCGCGAGCGCCGGCCCGGTGATCGCGGCGAGCTCCTGGACGCTCGCGCTGGCGCGGTTGACGCGCGGCAGATCGGCGCGGTCGACGATCAGCGGGATGAGCGACGAGCTCGACGGCGCGTGCACCGCGTTCAAGCAGCCCTGCACCACGAGCAGCGCGAGGTAGCCGGCGACCGGCGCGTCGAGCGCCGACATGATCGCCAGCCCGATGCCGACCAGGCCGGTCGAGGTCGCGGCGAGCGTCGTCAGGCGCCGGCGATCCGAGCGATCGACGAGCGCCCCCATCGGCACGAACAGGAGGACGACCGGGATGACCTGGACGAGCCCGACGAGCCCGATCACGCGCTCGTCGTTGGTGCGAGCGTAGAGCTCCCACAAGACGGTCGCCGACATCACGGCGCGGCCGAACGTGTTGGCGGCGCGCGCGCCGACCAGCCTCGGAACGACGGACAAGGCGCTCAGGGCAGACAGCCGTTGGACAGCGCGTCGTATGCCGAGGTCGTCACGCCGGGGAGCGGGCGATCGATCGGCTGCGGCTGGCCGGGGACGACCGGCGCGTTCAGGTTGTCGAGCAGCTGCGAGAGCGTGCCCTTGACCGGGACGTTGCAGCGCCACGCCTGGCTGTTCTCCTCGACCTTGCCGCCCTCGGTCGCGACGACCCAGTGCGAGCTACCGACGAACACCCACGCGCACGACTTCACGTTGCCGGTCGACTTCGTGATCGCGCACTCGAACTTCATCGACTGCATGTCGCTGAAGTCGCTGCTGCAGAACGTGTCGCCGCAGACGTTGTTGAACCCGTCGAGCAGTACCTTGTTCGCCGCGGTCCAGCGGTTCTTGCCCGCGGTCGTCGCGTAGTAGGTGCTGGCGGCGACGTAGCTCGGCGTGCCGGTGGTCGCGAACGTGATCGGCGTGGCGCCGATCGGGTGATCGAAGCAATCGGTGAGCTGCGCGCCGATCGTGCCGGGCGCGCCGGGGATCGTCGCGTCGAGCGGGTTGTCGGTGGCGGCGAGGATCGCGACCAGCTTGGTCGCCGTGGTCTTCATCGCGATCTTGCACTGGAACGTCGGTGAGTTGACGAGCACGCCGGCGGTGCGGGTGTCGACCTCGACGTCGGCGGCGCCGAACGTCCACACGCACTCGTGCACGTTGCCGGCCTTCGACGTCGCCGAGCACGCGAACGTGAGCGGCGTGAGGTTCGAATAGTCGCCCTCGCAGTAGGTGTCGCCGCACGCGTGGGTGAACGAGGTGTTCAGCTTGCGGATCAGGTCGTACCACTGCCCCTGATCGACCTTCGGGAAGTCCATGAGGTCGACGTAGCTGGTCGACGTGACGTCCTGCTCGCTGCCGACCGAATCATCGCCGCCAGTCGTCGCGCAGCCACCGAACGACAGGACCGAGGCGACCAACGCGGCGTACTTCATAGGTGGGCACTTTTACTACATCTGAATCGAGGGTCAATCAGTACTTACGGTGTGCTGACCAACCGTTTCTGCCAGAACCCGACATCGTGCCACGCGTCGAACTTGCGGCCTGCCTCGCGCACGATGCCGACCGGCAGAAAGCCAAGCGCTTCGTGCATCGCGATGCTCGGTTCGTTCGGCAGCGTGATGCCGGCGATCGCCGAGTGGAACCCGCGGGCGGCGAGCTCGCCGAGCAGCGCGACATAGATCGCCCGGCCGTGTCCGCGCCGGTGCGCGTGCTCCGCGACGTACACGCCGGTCTCGGCGGTCCAGCGATACGCGGCGCGCGCGCGCCAAGTGCCGGCCTTGGCGTACGCGATCACCACGCCGTCCACTTCGCCGACCAGCCACGGATGCTCGCGGTCGTACATCGCGCGGATGTCGACGGCGGTGATCGGATCGTAGCCGAAGTGGATCGTCGTGGTCGCGATGTAGACGTTGGTGATCGCCGCGATCGCGGCGAAGTCGGCGTCGCGCGGAGGCCGGATGATCAGGGGCACTGCGTCGAAGGATAATCCGAGAACGTGCCGACGAACGCGGCGCCCGGCTCGGGACGCAGCTCGCTGCCGTTGACCACGATCACGTACTCGACCCGCAGCTCGCGGTACATGCCGTTCGTGCTCGGCGTCGGCGTGATGTTTGGGCACTGGTACGGGCGGAACGGATCGATCGGCCGCCAGCTCGTCACATAGCGCGCGTTGTTGCCGCGGCGATCGTGGAGTCCGGCGGGCTGCAGGTGCCAGCTCGGCTCGCCGACGATGCGCCAGCGGATCGAGGCGTCGAGCTTCTGCCACAGCTGCGGATCGTCGCGATCGGTCTGGCCCGGCTGGTAGACCTCGAAGCACAGGTTCGTCATCACCGCGCGCTGGCGCGCCCAGGTGTCGAACGCGAAGCCGCTGGTCGCCGCGCCGCCGCCGTCGCACGGATCGTCGGCGTCGCGCGTGATCAAGTTCTTCGCGTTGCCGATCCACTGCGGCGCGACCGCGACGTCGAATGCGTAGTTCGCGCCGTAGTTCGAGTCGTACTGGTGACACCCCGAGATGCTGGTCGCCTCGAACCACACCTGCACCTGCTTGGCACCGTCGGTCGGCACGGTGAACGTCGGCGCGCCGTCGCGAACTGACGCGGTCTGCTCGAGGTTCTCGGGCAGCCACTTGACGTGCGCGGTGACGTCGTACTGCGGCCGGCCGCCCTGCGTCTGGTTGCACGTCGCGAGGCGCGAGCTGTCATAGCTCACCGAGATCGTGCCACCGGCGCTGATCACGCCGTCGCGGTGCTGCGTGAAGTCGTGCGCGAAGACCAGGTTTGCGTGCTGGCTCGACGACGGCGCCGCGCACACGCTGTCGGCGCGCCAGATCGCGAGGTCCGGCGACGTCATCACGTAGTTGTCGAGGTCGCGCGGGTTGCGGTTGTGATCGAACAGCCGGCCGCCGCCCACGAGCTTCATGTACGGCACGACCTGGATGCGCGCGTTGGTGAACGCGGTCGCGCTCATCCCGGGGCCGAGCAGATCGTGGTCGAGCTGGACCGCGAACTTCGCGAATCCCGGCGTCGGGGAAACCGTCGGGGTCACCGTGCCCTCGAGCCACGCCGGGTTCGAGCCGTACTGGTAGAGCACCGACGGCACCAGGCCCTCAGCTGCCGCGGCGCTCGAGATCTCGACGCTGCCGTTCCACACGTAGCTGTCGGTCGTCTGCGAGGCGCCGGTGCGCGTCAGCTCGCGCAGGACGACGTTGCAGTTGCGATCCGCCTGGTCGAGCGAGCCATCGACGCCGACCAGCGGCGCGTTGTCCGTGGACAGATCGGAGTCGGTGCCCGAGACGGCACACGCGGCGAACAGGAGGAGACCGGCAACCAGACGAGCCATGTCCACCCCTTGGTACACGTCGCGTGCCACTCGCACCTACACGGATCCGGCTGCTTGGACGTCCGGCCAGCGGCCGGCGATGCAATTGGCAACGCCCTGTGGTTTGGGGACGCTTTTACGTGTTGCTCGAGTTGGCCCGCCAACTCGAGCAACTCGTAAAAGCGTCCCCAATCCACAGGCTACTTGACGAGCACGCGGCCGGTGCGCGGTCCGACCTTGACGTCGACCGTGCCATCGCCGGCGACCACGAACGTCTGGCCATCGCTGCCGGGCATCACGTCCTTGAGCGTGGTGCCGGCCGGGAACGTGGTCTTCATGCACGCGCCGCCGTCGGCGGCCGGGGCACACGACTCGCTCGCGGTATCGCCGGTGTTGAGCACGACGACCGCGGTCTCGTCGGTCGCGACGCGCTCGAACGCGAAGATGCCAGCATCGCGGCGAGCGCCGATCGCGGTGGTCGACCACGCCGGCGACACGGTGCCGCGGGTCAGCGCGTGGTGCGCCTTGCGCATCGCGATCAGATCCGCGGTCATCTTGAACGTGGCGTGATCGGTGGCGAACGGCGCGTAGCCCAGCGTCGGGTTGCCGCCGAACATGTCCTCGCGGTTCTTCGGATCGACGCCACCGGCGAAGCCCTGCTCGGTGCCGTAGTAGACGCACGGGATGCCGTCCCACGTCATCAGGTACTGCAGCGCCGAGCGCAGCACCGCGGGATCGCTCTTCTCGAACATGAACCGTGGCAGGTCGTGGTTGTCGAGGAAGTTCACCATCACCTGATCGGGCGCCAGGCCGATGCCACCGTCGGCCGACGCCGCGTGCGGCACGTTCTGGTAGGTCGGGCCGACCGGGTAGCCCTGCGCCGCGCACCACGCGTCGCTCGCGTTTCTGCCCATGCGGCTGTTGTAGAGGCACTCGAGGTTCTTGGTCGGCTGGCCCTGCGCGATCACCGCGTCGATGCCGCGGTACTTCTGCGAGAAGTAGAACATCGAGTCGAACCGACCGAACGTGCCGGCGGCGTCCTTGCCGCCCCAGGTGTACGCGCCGATCAACGAGTCGTTGCCGTCGAAGCCCTCGCCGAAGATGAAGAAGTTCTCCTTGCCGAGCTCCTTCGCCTTCTGGCGCATCGCATCGGTGAACGCGCCCCAGAAGCCGCGCGTGTCGCGCGCGATCTCGGGCCGATCGATGTGCTTCACGGTGTCGATCCGGAAGCCGTCGAAGTCGGCGGCCGAGATCCAGTACTGGAACACCTGGATCAGCGCCTGCTGGACGTCCGGGTTGTCGGTGTCGAGGTCCTTCAGGCCACCCGGGAAGTCCCCCTTGGTCTCCTGCTCGCGGACGAACTCGCTCGAGTAGTCGCCCTCGTGCCACCAGACGTAGACGCGACCGCGCCGGTTGTACCAGGACTTGTCGTCGAACCACGCCTTGTCGGCGGGCCAGCCGAACCAGTCGGGCGGCCGCGGCGGCGGCGTGCGGTTCTGCTCGGGCCAGTTGGTGAACCGGATGTCCGCGGAGCCCGAGAACCCGAGCGACGTCCAACCCTGGACGCCCCGCGGGTCGTAGTCCGGGTCCCACTCGATGATGCGCTCGAGGAAGTTCTTGCCCTCGTTGCAGTAGGTCAGCTCGTCGGTCGTGCACTGCTCCGGGTGCTGCATGCAGATCTGCAGGCAGCTGTGCGAGTAGCCGCCGCCGGCGAGCGTGTCGTCAGGCTGACCGTTGCCGTTGATGTCGTAATAGAACAGCTGCCCCATGTGGTTGGTGACCACATCGAGGATCACGAGCATGCCGCGGGCGTGGGCCTTGTCGACCAGCTCGCGCAGCTTCACGAGGTCGCCGAAGTGCGCGTTCGGGCGGAGGAAGTCCTGGGTCCAGTAGCCGTGGTAGCTCGCGAACCCGGCGTCCTCCTCGGTGTTCTTGACGACCGGGGAGATCCACAACGCGGTGACGCCGAGCGACTGCAGGTAGTCGAGGTGGTCGATCACGCCCTGCCAGTCACCGCCGTGGTACTTGCCCGGCACGGTCGGCGCGACGTTGAAGTCGTTGTTCGGATCGCCGTTGGCGAACCGGTCGATCATGATCTGGTAGATCACCTGATCGCGCCAGTCGATCCCGGTGTTGGCCTGGTGCGGCTCGTCGGTCGGATGGGCGAAGTCCGACGCACCCCCGCACGCGGTCAGGAGGGCGAGGGTGACGACAACCACAGCGCGCATGTAGGTCATGACGAGCACGATTCGTGCCCCAGACAGTCGGCGCGGATCAACCAGTTAATGTGCCCCACCGTCGGTGCGTGTTGCAGATCGCAACGTGGACGTCGCAGCCGTCATGGCGTGTGGGGCGCGAAACACCATCGTGCGACCACTTTCCCGGGACCTACGCTAGGATGAGCCCGTGTCCAGCACCGGGGTCATGCCACAAGGGAATTCCACCCCGAAGCCCGACGACAAGTCAGAGCTCGATCTACGCGCGATCATCGATGCCAATCCGCGGCTCGACGAGCTCAGCGCGGCGCGCGTGGTCTGTCAGGTCGCGACCTCGGTCCACGCGGCCAAGGGCGGAGCGACCGAGCTGTCGCCCGAAGCGATCGCGATCAAGAGCGACGGATCGATCCACGTGGAGCTCGGCAAGCTCGTGCTGGCGTACGCGTCGCCCGAGAAGATCAAGAACCTCGCGACCGATCGCCGCAGCGACGTGTTCTCGCTCGGCGTCGTCCTGTGGGAGGCGCTGACGCACGTCCGCCTGTTCGAGGGCGGCAGCGACGACGCGATCGGCAAGGCGGTCACCAGCGACGAGATCATGGCGCCGTCGCAGCTCAACGCGAACGTCCCGGCCGAGCTCGACACGATCTGCAAGAAGGCGCTCGCGCGCGATCCCGCCGAGCGCTACCAGAGCGTCAAGGTGATGGCGGCCGAGCTCGAGGCCGTGCTCGACGACGCCGAGTATCCCGACGACAACTCGCGGCTCGCCGCGTTCGTCCAGAAGGCGCTGGCGCAGAAGCCCAAGCTCCCTGCGCCCAAGGTCGCCCCGAAGATCCCGACGACGCCCCCGCAGAACGTCGCGCTGCCGTCGATCCTCGCGCGGCCGAACGGCACCAGCCCACCGCCGATCACCGCAGCCTCGACGCTGCCCGGCATGCCGCCGGTGCGCCCCGCCACGATCCCGCCGGTCTCGGTCGCCCCGGTCGCCCCGATCGCCCCGGTGTTGCCGGTCGCGCCCGAGCCCGCGCCGGTCGCCCCGATCGCCCCGGTGTTGCCGATCGCGGTGGTGGCCGAGCCACCGGTCGCGCCGAGCGTCCCGGCACCGCCGATCCTGCCCTCGGGCAGCGGCCAGAACCTGCGCTCGACGATCATCGGCACGCCAGCCCCACCGGGCCTCGACGAGCTCGTCAAGACGACGCCGTTCGTGCGCGAGGAGACCCCGCCGCCTGCAATCGGCCTGATCGCCGGGCTCGGCGCGATGCCCGGGCTCGCGGCCGAGGCACCGAAGCCGCCGATCGTCCCGATCGCCCCGGTGATCGCGCCACCGACTCCGGTCGCTGCACCGATCGCTGCACCGGCAGTCGAGGTCGCGGCTGCGGCGCCCGCGCCCGCGTTGGCGGACGAGCCGCCGACCGACGAGCTCGACGATGATGCAGCGAAGAACCCCGCCGACGTCGTGGCGCTCGGACGCCCGAGCCAGCAGGACATGCTGTCGCGCTGGGCGTGGCAGACCGACTCGATGGAGGCGATCCACGACGAGCCCGAAGACACCGCGCCGAATCGCAAGACGCTGCTCTACGCGATCGGTGGCGCCCTCGGCGTCGCGCTCCTCATCATCATCATCGCGGTCGCGTCGGGTGGCTCGAAGAAGGAGGAGGTCGTCGCCGACAAGCCGGCCGAGTTCAAGCCGACCGTCAGCGCCGGCACCGAGCCGACGCCGACGCCGACGCCGACGCCCGAGGTCAAGGCCACGGTCGTCGATCCGGTGCCTCCAACCCCGACGCCTCCGCCGACGCCCGAGGTCAAGGCTGTCGCGCCGCCGGTCGACGCGATGGTCGCAATCGCGCCACCGCCGCCGCCGATCCCGACGCCCAAGCCGCCCGAGATCAAGAAGGCCGAGCCGCCACCGCATCCGCCCGAGGTCAAGAAGGCCGAGATCAAGAAGGCGCCCGAGGTCAAGAAGGCCCCCGAGATCAAGAAGGCGCCCAAGAAGGTCGCGACCGGCCCGGTCGATCCGTACGGCGAGCAGCCGAAGAAGGTCGATCCGGCCGAGGCGTATCGCACCGGCCTCCAGCAGTACATGCGCGGCGACACCAACGGCGCGCTCGCGACGTTCAAGGCGTCGATGGCCGCGAACAGCGGCTACGCCCCGACCTACCGTGGCCTCGGCCTCGTCTACGAGAAGCTCGGCAACCACTCGATGGCGCGCGCCGCGTTCAAGCGCTATCTCGCGCTCGCGCCGAGTGCGAGCGACGCGGAGAACATCCGCGAGCGCATGGAGAAGCTGTGAAGACGACCCTCGCCCTCGCGTTCGCGCTCGCCCTCGCACCCGGTCTTGCCGCGGCGCAGCCCAAGCACGCCATCCTCGTCCTCAAGTCCGACGGCAACGCCGATGCCAAGCTGCGCGGCAAGATCGACGCGGTGGTGCTGAAGCTCGCGAAGGGCACCACCGATGGTCAGGTCACCGCCGGCGATCTGTCGTATGTCGACGCCGCGCTCGCGGCCGGGTGCAAGCCCGAGGCGCCGACCTGCCCCGGCGAGGTGATGGCGACGTTCGGTGCCGACGAGCTGGTGATCACGAGCGTCGCGCGCAAGCCCGGCATCATCGAGGTCTCGGTGCGCCGGACGCCGAAGAGCGCGACCTCGCGCGACGCGACCGCCAAGGTCCCGGCCGACGCGACCGACATCCAGCTCGACTCGGTCGGCGTGCTGTTCGGCGTCGCGCCGCCCCCGCCGGTCCCGGCCCCGCCACCGGTAGTGCCGACGACGAACCTGACCAATCAGCCCGACAAGCCGATCGAGACCACGCCACCGGTCGACCCGGTCACGCCGCCGTCCGAGCCGACCGCGGTCGTGCCGTCCACCACGCCGGCGCCGACCCCCGCACCGACGTTGGAGCCCGGCCCGGTCGACGACGCGCACTCGCGCCGTGGCCTCTACGTCGCCGGCATGATCGGTGGCGGCGTGTTCGTGATGATCGGGTTCGGGCTGTGGAGCTCGGCGAGCGATGTCCAGTCGCAGATCAACGCCGCGCCCAACAAGTCCGTCGCCGACTTCGATCACATCAAGTCCCTCGAGACCCGCGGCGACAAGCTCGCGAGCGGCGGCAACCTGATGTTCCTCGCCGGCGCCGTGATCGGCGGCATCTCGACCTACTACTTCGTCAAGGATCGTCGGCATCGCGCGGCACAGCAGCACGCGATGATCGGACCGACGCTGTTCGACCACGGCGCGGGGATCGCCTTCACCTTCGGAGCCACGCCATGAAACTCGTCGCCCTCTGGCTCGCTGCCGTCATCATCGCCAGCTGTTCGATCAACCATCGCTCTGGTGAGTACTCGTGCAACACGTCCGCCGACTGCACCGGCGATCGCGTGTGCTCGCAGAACTTCTGCGTCCTGCCGAACGGTGGCAGCGTCGACGCCCCGGCCGGGCACGCCGATGCCCCGGTCGGCCACATCGATGCACCGAGCGGCAACGGGTGTCCGCTCGGATGCTCGGCGTGTGACCCGACCACGAAGAGCTGCACGATCGAATGCGGCACGACCGGCGCCGCGAACTGCGGCGCGCCGATCACCTGCCCGGCGGGATGGAGCTGCGAGATCGACTGCAAGAACCAGAACAACTGCCGGAGCGGCGTCAACTGCACGAACTCCGATGCCTGCCACGTGATCTGCTCGGGCGCCGGGTCGTGCCGCAACGTCGCGTGCGGCGCGGGACCGTGTAAGGTCGAGTGTACCGGCCAGGCATCGTGCAGCCGCTTCGTGCAGTGCGGCACGTCGTGCAAGTGCGACATCCAGTGCACGAACCAGAGCCCGGAGACCTGCGCCCAGGACATCACGTGCGGACAGATCGCATGCGATGTGCCGGGTGGCGGTTGTACGTCGATGCCCAGCGGCCTGTGTAGCGACACCTGTCCGTGAGCTCGCGAGCTCCGGCTCCGCCGGGGCGAGCAACAACGCCGGGTCGATCGGCGGCGATCGCAGCGGTCGTCCTCGCGAGCATCGCGGCCCACGCCGCGCCGGGCGATCGCTGGAATGGCCACACCCTCGCCTCGCTCGGCGGGGGCGAGGCGATCGGGTTCACCGCGGGTGGCGCCGGTGTTCGTCGGCCTGACGGGGGGACGGTTTCAGCTCTGGCCCCATTTTGCGTACGCCCAAAGGGGCCCGTGCAGAAACCCTACCCACATAATCAGGGGACCCCGAGCACCCGGGCGCCGCGCGG
>JBBQEX010000110.1:0-17538 GCA_038321315.1 Haliangiales bacterium
AGAATTCCTCGAATCGCTCGTGCGCTTCGAGGTGCTCGCGAAGGAGGCCTACCGCCGCGGCCTCGACAAGGATCCCGAGGTCATCCGCACGATGAAGCAGGTGATGATCCAGAAGCTCCAGCGCGACGAGTTCGACGCCAACGTCAGCGCCGACACGATCCCGGACGCGGAGATGAAGAAGTACTACGACGCCAACGTCGCCGAGTACGTCAAGCCCGAGGAGGTCCGCGCCTCGGCGATCATCGTCAAGAACAAGGCGCAGGCCGACCGCGTGTTGATCGAGGCCAAGGGCGAGCCCGGCAAGACCAACAAGGGCTTCCGCGACCTGGTCAACAAGTACTCGGCTGACGAGGAGACCAAGCTGCGCGGCGGCGATCTGCGCTACCTCCAGATCGGCACCAAGGACGCGCCCGCGCCGGTGCAAAAGGCGGTGTTCGCGCTGGTCAACACCGGGGACGTCTCGGGCGTCGTCGACGCTGGCAACGGCACGTTCTACATCCTCAAGCAGACCGGCCGCCGCAAGGCGATGGTGAAGACGTTCGAGGACGCCAAGCTGACGATCCGCAACAAGCTGTTTCGCGAGAAGCGGCTGGCCGCGCAGAAGGACTTCCTCGACGGCCTGCGCGCCAAGGCGAAGATCGAGATCAACGACGCGAACCTCGCCAAGGTCCGGATCGACACGTCCCAGAACGGCGACGACGGCCGCGGTCGCGATCTCGCCCCACCGGTCGCGCCGAGCGACCCGATCGTGCCACCTGTCGCACCCCCGATCGGCTCCGGAGCTGCCGGCTCTGGCGAGCAACCCAACCCGTGAGCGCGAGGTCATAAGTCGTGATGCGTCGTCTGATGTTAGTGGCGGTCCTCGGGCTCGGGGTTGGCGTCGGTCACGTCGCGTTCGCCGACAAGGGCAAGGTGAAGGTCGAGAAGGCCGAGAAGAAGTCCGGCGGCAAGAAGATGATCGTCGAGCGCGTCGTCGCGGTCGTCAACAACGCGATCATCCTCGACAGCGAGCTGCACGCCCGGATGATCCCGATGATGGCCGAGGCCGAGGAGATCGCGGATCTCAAGGAGCGCGAGCGCCGGCTCGCGAAGATCCAGAGTCAGGCCCTCGACGACATGGTCAACGAGGAGCTGATCGTCCAGGCCGCCGAGGCCGCGAAGATCGACATCGACGCGACCGAGGTCCAGGCCGCGCTCGACGAGATCAAGAGCCAGAACAAGCTCGACGACGCCGGCCTCGCGAAGGTCCTCGCCGCCCAGGGCTTCACGATGGCGAACTACCGGTCGGACCTGCGCCGCCAGCTGCTCCGGCTCCGCGCGGTCAACCAGCTGGTCGCCCCCAAGGTCACGATCACCGACGAGGACATCCGGGCGCGCTACGACCAGATGCAGCGCCGCAGCGACTCGGTCGCGTCGGTCAAGCTGTCGCACATCCTGGTCAAGCTGCCGACCAATCCGACCGAGCAGCAGGTCTCGCAGGCCAAGGATCGCGCGGCGCAGGCGATCGCACGCGTCAAGGCTGGCGAGGACTTCGCCAAGGTCGCGGACGACATGTCCGACGATACCGGCACCAAGGCTACCGGCGGCGAGCTCGGCTGGTTCCAGCGCGGCAGCCTCAACGCCGAGTGGGAGCCGGTCGTGTTCTCGATGGACAAGGGCGACGTGCGCGGCCCGGTGACGGGCCCGCAGGGGCTCGAGGTCTTCCAGGTCACCGAGGTCAAGAAGTCCGAGATCAAGGCCTACGCCGAGATGAAGGAGCAGCTGCAGCGCGAGCTCAAGCGGCGCGAGCTCGACAAGCAGACGCAGACCTGGCTCGAAGACCTTCGCAAGAAGGCTTACATCGATATCAAGCTGACTTGATGTAGCGACATCTCCCCGCTGCTCGGGGAGGTGCGTCTCGCCGATTTCGGATCCACGCTACGATGATGTTCCACTCGGGTACGCATACAATGGATGCTACTTGGGGGAATGTTAGTGGCCGACAAAGCGGACAATCGACGCTCTTCGACTCGTCACACGGTCGCGTTGCCGTGCACGGTCACCACGGACGGCGGCGCGGCGCGTGCCTGCACGCTGGTGAACCTCTCGCTCGGAGGTGCGCTGGTCGAGGCGGGAATGAAGTACGTCATGGGATCGCGCGCGCAGGTCTCGTTCAAGGTGCCGACCCTCGACGAGCCGATCGAGATCGGCTCGACGGTGCGGTGGTCGGACGCCAAGGGCGTGGGGCTCCAGTTCGACGGCCTCCGGGCGCGTGACGTATGGGCCTTGAACGAGTACTTCAAGCAGCTGCCGCCGCTGTAATCGTCCTCGCGACACCCGCCGCGTTCGGCGGTGAGAAGGTCGCGATCCTCGATCTCGGCCCGAGCGACGCCGGCGCGGCACGCGCGCAGATCGCCAAGGCGGTGAGCGCCGCCAAGCTGGTCAACCTGGCGGGCGACGGCATCGAGGATGCGCTCGCCGGTCAGGGTGCCGAGCGCGACACGCTGTTGCTCGCCGACGCGATGACCGAGGCCAAGCACGCCTTTGGCGAGCTCGACTGCACCGCGGCGACCGCGGCGGCCCAGACCGCGGCGCGGATCGCGGCCGCGCGACAGGCCGGCGGCCTCGCGGTGCCCGAGCTCCCGAGAGCGTGGGCCTACGTGCTCTTGTGTGCCGATCGCGCCGGGCTCGTCGATCGCGCGATGCTCGCGGCGTCGCGGCTGCGCGCGGCGGGCGGCTCGCCCGACGTCCCGGCCGACATCCTCGCGCGCTATCCCGATGTCGACGTGATGGGCGGGCACGAGCTGATCGATCTCGACATCGCGTCCGACGTCGGCGCCGCGGTGTGGATCGATCACCAGCGCGCCGGCATCGCGCCACTGCACGTCGTGTTGCCGGCAGGGGCGCATGTCATCGCGGTCGCGCGCGCGACCAAGCGTGCCGCGCAGGTCGTCGACGTCGGCCGCGGCACCTCGACGATCACGATCGCGACCGAGGAGACCACCGCGACGTGGAGCGCGGTCGCCCGGCGCGTCGCGAGCTGGCACGGCAAGGTGCCCGCGCCCCAGGAGCTCGCGTGGGTGCTGACGCGCGTCGCGGCGCGTGTCGCGATCGTGCGGTACGGCCAGACGATCGAGGTCTGGGGCCAGGTCGGCAAGTCCGAGCTGCCGCACCGGATGGGCGCCGAGGACGGCGTCGGCACCCTCGGCGACGCGCCGCGGCTCGCGGGCCTGATCGTCGATCGCGTGCAGGCGTGGAACGATCACGCCCCCGATCCGGATCAGCCGCTGCTCGTCGACGCCGGCCCGCGCGACGCCAGCCGGGCCGACGAGCCGACGAAGTGGTGGGTCTACGCGACGATCCTCGGCGCGATCGCCGCCGGCGGCATCGCGGTGTACGCGCACGACAGCGCCAAGGACACCCAGCACATCGAGCTGCACTACCCGTGATCGCGCGCCTCTTCATCGTGCTCGCCCTCCTGTTCGGATGGCGCACCACCGCCATCGCCGGCGAGTCGACCGAGCCGACGATGCGCGAGGCCGGCGCGGACACGCCGCGCGCCCCGCTCGTCACGCCGATGCCGGCCGAGCTGATCGGCTCGACCGCGCGCGCGGGTCGCGTCACGGTGATCGCCGAGCCCGGGCTCGAGGATCAGGCCCGGGAGCTCGCGAGCGGGGCCGAGGCCGCGCTCACCGAGATCTCGGCCGATCTGATCGACGACGTGCCGCGCCCGCGCCACATCGAGGTGCGGCTGGTGCGCGAGTCGAGCGAGCTGCCGCGCGTCGCGCCCGCCGGTCGCGGCGCACCGAAGTGGGCGATCGGCGTCGCGTATCCAGATCTCGCGATCATCGGCATCGCGCTGCGCCGCGGTGGCATCCGGGTCGATGCGATGGGCACGCTGCGCCACGAGCTCGCACACGTCGCGCTCGGCGCCGCGCTCGGCGATCGCGCGCCGCACTGGCTCCATGAAGGCTTCGCGTACCAGCACTCCGAGGAGTGGTCGATGGATCGCACCGAGACGCTCGCCGGCATGGCGTGGCTCGGCGGCATCGTGTCGCTCGACGAGCTCGACCGGACGTTCCCGGCCGAGGAATCACCCGCGAACCGCGCGTACGCCCAGAGCTACGACTTCGTCGGCTACCTGGCGCGGCGCGGCCGCTGGGAAGACACCAACGACGACGGCGATCGCTGGCCGTTTCGCAGGTTCCTCGCCGACATCTCGAAGGGCAAGTCGCTCGACGCCGCGGCCAACAAGCAGTTCGGCAAGAACATGCACCTCCTGTTCGAGGAGTGGCGCAGCAACCTGTCGTCGCGCTACCTGCTCGCCCCGATCGGCCTGCTCGGGCTCGCCGCGTGGATCGGCGTCGCGCTCCTGCTCGCGCTCGCCTGGAAGAAGCGGCGGAAGCAGAACCGCGCGCGCATCGCGCGGTGGGATGCCGAGGAGCGCCAGCGCGAGCTCGACGAGCGGATCCGCAAGGCGCTCGCCGAGGAGGAGCTCCGCCGTGGCCTCGGCCTGCCCGACCCGCTCGATCCCGGCCTCTTGAACTAAGCCCAGGTCCCGAGCGCGGCGCGCGCGGCCGCGACGGACAGCGCGTCGGCCGCGGCGGCGACCTCGTCGGGCACCCACTCGGGGAACTCGGTGACGATGTTGTGGTGCTCGCCGGTCTCGGTGTGCTCCTGCTGGACCGCGGCGACGCGATCGGCGGCGAGCACGCCGTCGCGCGCGAGCCGGACCAGCGCGGCCCACAGCCGGCGATGGACGAACGTGACCTTGCCGTCGATCAGCTTGAAGCAGCGGATGTCGAGCGCGTCGTCGATCGCGGACAGGGCGTCGAAGATCGCCTGACTCTTGCCGTGCGCCCACCAGCTGCCGACGATCGGCTCGCCGGCGACCGCCTCGGCGATGCTCGGCACCGGACCGCGCGCCGAGGCGAGCACGACGCCGTGCTGCTTGACGAACGCCGGCCAGCTCTTCGGCTTCGGCTTCGGCTTCGTGGCGGCGGCCTGCTTCGGCTTCGGCTTTGGTTTCGCCGCGGGTTTGGCCTTGGGTTTCGCCCGCGCCTTGGGCTTGGGCTTGGCCTTCGACTTCGTGGGTACGGCTCGTTGCTTCGGCTTCTTCTTCATCGCGGGATGACGAACAGGAAGTCGCGGGGCGGGACAAAGCGGTAGCCGTCCTCGGTCACGCGAATGATCTCCGATCCATCTTCACCCAGGAGCCGGCGGATTCGCATGATGTTCGTGAACAAAGCGGCGTCGTGACGGAGCGGGTGGTACTCGACGTTCCACACCGCCTGGACGATCGCCTCCTTGCTGAACACCTTGCCCGGGGCTGCCGCGAACAGGAACAGGAGGCGCTTCAGGAGGCTGCGCCGACGGAGATCGGCGAGCTCGGCGCCGTGGCGCCAGATCACCTCGCGCACGCCGTCGACCGCGAGCGCGCGGTTCGTCAGCCGGAGGACCTCGGGGTTGGCGTCGGCGACGTCGGACTGCACGCCCTCGGCGTCGATCACCCGGAACGGGCGCTGCGCCGTCAGGCCGAGATCGGTGAGCAGCCGCGCGGCGCCCTCGATCGCGGTCGGCGCGAGCGTCGCGGCGCTCGGCGCGGTCGGATCGGCGATCGCCTCGTGGCCGCTGATCGCGTCGAGCGCGGCGTGGGCGACGAGCCGCTCGACCGGCAGGCCCGCGGCCATCGCGAGCTCGGCGGCATCGCGCGCGTAGGACATCGCGGACGCCGCGTCGTCGTCGTCGCGGGCGAGCGCCGACAGCGCCAGCAACGCGTGGACGCGGGCGCGAACCAGGCCGGCGGCGGCGGCCTCGCGGGCCGCGCGGGTCGCGGCGGCGCGCGCGTTGCCGCGATCGCCACGCGCGAGCTCGAGGCGCGCGACGATGACGAGCGCGCACGCCAGCTCGATCGTGCGGTGCGCGCGCTCGGCGAGCACCGCGGTGTCGCGGGCGAGCTCGAGCGCGCCGCCGACGTCGCCGGCCGCGAGCGCGACCTCGGCCCCGGCGAGCTTGCGGTCGAGCTCGTCGCGCGACTCGGCGCCGGCACTCTGCGCGAGCTCGACGGCACCGGCGCGTTGCCCCGACAGCGCGCGGGCGGTCGCGAGCAACACGGTGGCGGTCGCGGCGCTCGCGGCGTCGAGCTGCGGCTTGTCGTGGATCTCCTCGAGCCGCGGCAGCGCGGCCTCGGTGCGGAGCTCGAGCAGATCGATCGCGGCCATGATCACGATGCCGCGCGCGGCGAGGTGACCGAGCTCGCGGCGCGTGCTCGAGGCCAGCGCCGCGCTCGCGAGCTCGCTGGCGAGCGCCGGCTGACCGCGGACGATCTCGAGCTCGGCGAGGTCGAGCTCGGCACGCAGGGCGCCGAGCTCGTCGCCGCGCTCGCGGCGGGCGCGCACGACGTCGTGGAGCAGCGAGGCCGACAGCGTGCTGTCACCGCGCCTGCGCGCGACGATCGCGCGGGCGGCCGCGACCTCGTCGGCGACCGCGACCGCGTCGAGATCGCGGGCCGCGGCGTCGGCGGTGTCGAGCGCCGTCTGCGCCTCGACGAGCCGGCCTTCGCGGGCGAGTCCGAGGGCGCGACGGGCGTCGATGATCGCGGACAGCTCGGTGGCCTCGAGGCACGCCGGCACGCTCTTGCACGCGCCGTGGGCCCGCGACAGCGCGGTCCGCATCGCCGCGACGCGCCCCTGATACTCGTCGAGCCGCGCGGTCGCGAGGTGGACGCGCGCGCGCGCCAGCGGATCGGCGTTCGACAGATCGCCGACGTTGCCGATCAGGTTGTTGGCCGCTGCCGGATCGCCGGCGAGCAGCTCGAGCTCGGCGAGCATCGCGACCGCGCGCGCGTGCTCGCTGGCGTTCTGCGAGCCGACCAGGACGGTCAGCGCGCGACGCGCGGCGGTGACGTCGCCCGAGGCGAGCGTGAGCTCGGCGTGGAGCAGCGGGGACACCGCGTTCACCGTCGCGCTCGCGCGCTCGAACGCCTCGGTGTAGCGACCGCCGCGAACCGCGATCTCGATGCGCAGCGCGGCGAGCCGGCGCGTGCGCTGCGGATCGAGCAGCGACTCCGACGCGAGTGGCTCGACGTTGCTCCCCGGGCGCCGCCGCGGGCGATCGCCGAGCGCGTCGAGCAAAGCCTCGAACTCGCCGGCCCCGCCGCTGCGCGCGGCCAGATCGCGCTCGGCGATCAGGCAGTCCGCGGCCTTCTCGCGATCGCCGGCGGCGATCCAGTGCCACACGACCTCGCGGACGCGGGTGATCTGATCCATCGCGCCGAACGCGCCGTCGTCGCCGGCCTGCCAGGCGAGCCGCGGCCCCTTGGCGAGCGCGGCGGTGCTCGCGACCAGCTCGGCCGCCGCCGCCGACAGCCGGGTGCGATCGTCGGGATCGATCTGCGCGAGCACGTCGACCCGCACGACCTCGTGGAGCACGACGCGACCGTCGCCGACCGGATCGACGAGCTGGCGCGCGACCAGGCTGGTCAGCGCGGCCTCGATGTCGACACCCGGTGCGAGCGCGGAGACCGCGGCGGGCGCGACCGGGGCACGCAGGATCGCGAGCGCCTCGAGCGCGGCGCGCGCCGGCGTCTCGAGGGTCGGGATGTCCCACGCGTTGGCGCCGAACCGGGCGCGTGCGTACTCGCGGCGCAACCCGAGCGGCAGGCCGCGCGTGCGGGTGAACGCGGCGTCGAACTGCGGAGCGTTGTCGCGCCCTTCGGCGCCCCGCACCTCACCAAATGCATCTTCGAGCGACTCCCACAGGAGCGTCGCGGCGGCGTGGTCGAGCCCGCCGAGCTCGATCTCGGCGATCGCGGCGCCGACCGCGGCGGCGAGCGGATCGCGCCCGACGACGACGACGCGCCCGAGCGCGGTCGGGCCGAGCAGCAGCGGCGCGAGCAGCGAGGTCGCCTCGTCGGTGCGCAGGTGCTGGATGTCGTCGATCACGAGGACGCGCGCGGTGGCGGCGAGCGTCTGCGCGAGCGAGCCCGGCACGCAGCGCAACGCGCGCTCGGCGCGGGCGCGCAGGGCCGACGCGCGATCGCCGGGATGACACTCGATGATCGAGCACGGCACGCCGAGGTTCGGCGCGAGCTCGGACACCAGGCGGGTCTTGCCGGCGCCGAGGGGGCCATGCAGCGAGACCAGCGAGACCAGGGCGAGGTGCTCGCGCAAGGCTGCGAGCTCGGTCGTGCGGCCGACGAACGGCACCGGGCCGATGGGAGTCATGGGATTCGTGACCTTCTGAGCGCGGCGTCGCAGCATGGGATCACGGCATGGTTCAGCAAGCGTTGCGCCACCCGTGATCCGTCGACGATTGTACGCCAGCTCGCACTCGCTACGTCGAGACCGCCCCACTTCACCCGCGGATCGCGAGGTTCGCACATCGGTGCTGGGGCGTGGCTCCCCACGCTCACCGCCCAGCGATCTGAGCGAGGCTCGCCACGGCGGCGTCCCACGCACAATGCTCGTCACGCGACTGGCGGAGCATCGCCTCGATCGCGGGATAGCTCGCGACCGCGGCGTCGACCTGCTTGTCGCGACCCGCCTGGTAGGCCCCGAGCGTGATCAGATCGCGGTGCTCCTCGTAGACCGCGAGGAGCTCGCGGAGCCGCGCGGACGCGGCGCGATGCGCGGGCGCGGTGACCCGGCCGGCGAGGCGCGAGGTCGAGCCGACCACGTCGACCGGTGGATAGTGACCGCGCTGCGCGAGCCGGCGATCGAGCACGACGTGGCCATCGACCAGCCCGCGGACCTCGTCGGCGATCGGCTCGTCGAGATCGTTGCCGGCGACCAGCACGGTGTAGATCGCGGTGATCACGCCGTGCGCGGTCGCACCGGTGCGCTCGACGAGGCGGGGCAACAGGGCGAACACGCTCGGCGGATAGCCGTGGCGCGCAGGAGGCTCGCCGGCCGACAACCCGACCTCGCGCTGCGCGCGCGCGACGCGGGTCAACGAGTCGCACAGGAGCAGGACCGAGGCGCCCTTGCGATCGCGGAACCACTCGGCGATCGCGGTCGCGACGAACGCGGCGCGCAGCCGGACGAGCGGCGGCGCGTCGGCGGTCGCGCACACCGCGATCGTCCGGGCGCGCGCCGGCGCGAGCTCGTCGCCGAGGATCTCCGCGAGCTCGCGACCGCGCTCGCCGACCAGGCAGAGCACGATGACGTCGGCGCTCGCGCCGCGCGCGATCTGGCCGAACAGCGTCGACTTGCCGATGCCGGCGCCGGCGAACAGGCCGACGCGCTGGCCGCGACCCAGCGTCAGCATCGTGTCGATCACGCGCACGCCGGTCGGCAGCGGCGCGGTGATCGGCGGGCGCGCGAGCGGTGCCGGTGCCGGGCGCTCGACCGGCCAGGCCTCACCGCGCAGCGCGGGGCCCCCGTCGATCGGGTGGCCGAGGCCATCGACGACGCGGCCGAGCAGATCGTCGCCGCAGCGGATCGTCAGCGGCTCGCCGGTGCGCCACACCGCGCTCGCGGGGGCGACGCCGGCGAGATCGGCGAGCGGCAGGAGGATCGACTCCTCGCCGCGAAACCCGACGACCTCGGCGGCCAGCGGCGCGAGCCCGCGGCGATCGACGTGCACGACCTCGCCGAGCGCGACGTTGCCGATCGTCGCGCGCATCACGAGGCCGACGACCTCGGTGACGTGGCCCGACGGCTCGCCGAGCGCGAGCGACGGCGCGAGATCGTCGTGGGTATGCGCGTCCTGCGCGAGGATCTGGGCGCGCAGGCGTTCGGCCTCGAGCTTGGCCTCGGCGATCGAGGCCGCGGCCTGGACCCGGGCGTCGTCGAGGATCTGGTCGGCACGCGCGCGCGCGTCGACCTCCTCGGCACCGATGACCCGCCCGGGTTTCATCGCGCGCAGCCTATCACGCCGAGATCGCGACGAGCGCCGGGCCGCGATCGATCGGATCGCGCGCGCGGGCGCGAAGCTCGGCCTCGACGACCAGACCGTGCGGGCGAGGCAGCCGCCGCGCGAGGATCGTCGCGGCGAACGGATCGCTCGACCGCGCGACGTGCGGTGCGACGGCGCGCGCCCCGATGCGGAGCAGGAACGTGTCGTCGAGCGGCGCCGTGCAGCGCTCGACCGCGCCGCGCGCCGGCCCGAGCTGCCCGACCCGAGGCGCGGTCGCGATCCGCGCGATCGCGGCGCGGACCGCCGGATACCGCCGGGCCACCGCGAGCGCCATCGCCTCGCCGGCCGCCGACGTCGAGTACGCGAGCTGATCGGCGCCGACCTCGTGCAGCCAGCGCGCGACCGCGGCCTCGGACCAGCCGAGCACGGCGTCGATCGAGGTGAACGGTCGGACCTCGTCGCCGAGCGGCGGCATGGGCGGGATCTCGGCGCACGCCCAGCGCGCGAGCCACACCATCACGGGCGGCCGCGGCTCGGTCGCGCCGGCCACCGCCGCGCGCGCGGCAAATGGCAGGTCGCGGATCGCGTGCTCGATCCACGAGCCGTGCACGCCGCGCAGGCCCGGCGGCGTCGGCGCCCGCACCGCGGCCACGATCGCCGCGCGGTCGGCACGCGTGGCCGCCGACGGCTTGCGCGCGAGCTCGCGCGACGTCGCCCGCGCCTCGGCCCCGAGCGGCCCGACGATCCGCGCGAAGATCCGGTCGCGAACCTCGGGCGCGAGCCCGTTCGCCGCCGCCGCCAGCGCGCTGCCGATCACGCGTCGACTGTAGGGGATCTGGTAGCGTCCCCACAACGGTGACCGATCCGCGCGACGAGCTCGAGCGCCAGATCTTCGCGAACCTCGACGATCCGGCGGCGTACCTGGTCTACGGCGACTGGTTGCAGGCGCGCGGCGATCCGCGCGGCAGCCTGATCGCGCTCCAGGCCGCCGGCGCGCCGCTCGCGGTGACCGAGGCCGAGCTGATAGCGGCGCATCGCGAGGTCTTCCTCGGGGAAGCTCTCGATCCACCGCCGAGCATCGAATGGTTCCTCGGGTTCTGGCGGGCGCTCCTCCTCACCGGCGACACCGAGAGCGAGCCGCCGCCGTTCGCTCGCGTCGAGCCACTCCTGCGGCTGACGTCCGCGCGGTTCTTGCGCGAGCTATCGCTGCGCGTCGGGCTCGAGCCCGGTGACACGCTCGGCGCGATCGCGGCGCTGCATCGCACACTCGGCGTGCTCTCGCTCTCGGTCGGCGACGCGCTCGACGACGATCGCGTGCTCGCGCTGCGCGAGATGACCGCGCTGACCGACGTCCAGCTGCGGTCGTGCCGGCACGTCACGGCGCGCGGCCTCGCCGGGCTCCGCGACCTGCCGCGGCTCGAGCTACTCGCGCTGGTCGGCTGCGAGCTCGACGCCGACGGCGCCGCGATGCTCGGCTCGATCGCCCAGCTGCGCCGGCTCGTGCTGATGAGCGACACGCTCGACGATCGCGCGCTCGACGAGGTCGCGCGGCTCGGCGGCCTGCACGCGCTCGATCTCGGGTTCTGCGAGGCGCTGACCGACGCGGCCTGCGTCCCGATCGCGCGCCTGACCGCGCTCCGGTTCCTGTCGTTGCGGTCGACCGAGATCACCGCCGTCGGGCTGCGCCGGCTGCACGGGCTCGCGCTGCGGTCGCTCGATCTCGGCTTCGCGGTCCTCGCCGCCGAGGAGCTCGACGTGCTGCTCGGCTTCCCGGATCTGAGCGAGCTCGCCCTCGGCTACGTGACCTCGGCCCTGCGCGATGCCGCGGTCGACGTGATCGTCCAGCTCGAGCAGCTGACCACGCTCTGCCTGGCCAGCGCCGAGATCACGCCGGCGGCGATCGATCGACTGGCCGCGCTGCCGCGGCTGCGGACGATCGGGCTCCATAACTGTCCGGTGAACGTGATCGAGCGCGCCCACGCGGTGGCGCACTGGGAGGTCGTGACCGACGAGATGATCGATCTGACGATCTAATGTCCGGTCTCGGGCGGGCGCGCGATCTTCTTCGGGCGCAGCTTGAACCGGAGGAGCTTGCCGCCGGGACCGCGCGGCAGCGCGTCGACGAACTCGATCCAGCGCGGATACTTGTACGGCGCGAGCGACTGCTTGACGAACGCCTTCAGCTCGGCGCGCAGCTTGTCGCTGCTCTCGTGGCCGACGTTGGTGACGACGAACGCGAGCGGCTTGGTCAGGCCTTCCTCGTCGGGCGCGCCGATCACGGCGGCCTCCCACACGGCCTCGTGGGCGACCAGCGCGTTCTCGACCTCGGACGGCGAGACCCACTTGCCACCGACCTTGAACAGATCGTCGACCCGGCCGCAGTGGTGATAGAAGCCTTCCTTGTCGACGAGGAAGCGGTCGCGCGTCGTGAACCAGCCATCGGCGCGAAGGTCGACCTCGCCGGTGCCGTGCCCACCCCAGTAGCCGCGGAACAGCGAGCCGCACTGGAGCTGCAGCGTGCCGATCTCGTCGGCCTCGACCGGATCGTTGTCGTCGTCGACCAGGCGGACCTGCACGCCGGTCAGCGGCTTGCCGCACACGCCCGGGCGCGCGCCCGGATCGTCGCTGCGCCCGGCGAGCGCGAACTGGAAGATCTCGGTGAGCCCGTAGCCGACCGTGACCTCGGTGCCGAGCACGCTGCGGATCCGCGGGATCAGCCGCTCGGGCATGCCCTCGGCGCCGGCGACCGCGTGGCGGAGCGCGGCGAGCGGGCGCTCCATCTTCCGGGCCTCGGCGTCGTGGGCGAGCTGCGCGTAGACCGACGGCGTCGCGAACAACACGGTCGGCGCGAAGCTGGTGAGCGCGGCGAACAGCGGCTCGGACTGGGGCTGGCCGGGGAACAGCAGCGACTCGGCGCGCACCGAGAGCGGCAGCATGAGGCCGGCGCCGAGGCCGTACGCGGTCGACAGCCGCGCGACCGACAGGACCCGATCGGCGTCGGTCAGCGTGAGGAACCCGCGGGCGAACGAGTCGCGTGCGGCCTCGATCGTCACCTGGCTGTGCGGCACGGCGCGCAGCTCGCCGGGACCCGAGCCCGCCGAATAGAGCAGGAACGCGACGTCGTTCGGATCCATCGGGATCGGCGGCATCGGGGTCGCCGCGGCGATCAGCTTGGCGAAGTCGTGGCTGGCGGGCAGCGTCGCGCCGACGCAGATCACGTCGCGCAGATCGGGCGTCTCGCTGCGCACCGCATCGACGACCTGCTCGTGCTGGCCGTCGACGATCGCGATCCCGGCGCCGGCGTGGCGCACGTAGTCCGAGACGTCGTCGGGGGTCGCGAGCTCGGAGACCGGCACCGCGATCGCGCCGGCGTGGATCACGCCGAGGATCGCGGTCGCGGCCTCGAGCGTGTCGCGCATGAGGATCAACACGCGCTCGCCGCGCTGGAGCTTCAGCTGCCGGAGCGCGCTCGACAGCCGCGCGACCTGGTCGCCGAGCGCCGCGTAGGTCCACGCGCGCTCGCCCTCGCGCAGCGCGATACGAGTCGCCGCCGCGTCGTTTGGTCCGGCGATGAGCCAGTCCGCCAGGTTTCCCATCGGTGCGCCCAGTGTAAGGGAGTCTCGGCGCCACGACAAAAAACAACGACGTGATCACGCGAAGCCGGGCGGTATCGGGCATGGTTTCTGCGTGCGGATCGTCGGCGGCAGCCTCGGCGGACGGGTCCTCAGGGCACCCGCGGGGGCGGCGACGCGCCCGACGTCGGAGAAGGTGCGCCAGGCGCTGTTCAACATCCTCGACGACGTCACCGGGGACCACGTCCTCGACCTGTTCGCCGGGACCGGCGCCCTGGGGTTCGAGGCGCTGTCGCGCGGCGCGGCGTCGGCGACGTTCATCGACCTCGCCCGCCCGGCCCTGAATGTCCTCCGCGAGAACCTCGCCACGCTCGGCGTCGCCGACCGCGCGACCCTGGTCGCCGGCGACGCGGTCGCGCTGGCGGCGCGCCATGTCCCAGCTTCACCCTGGCGAATCGTGTTCGTCGATCCGCCGTACCGCACCGACCTCGCGGTCCGCGCGGTCGCCGCGCTGCCGGTCGTGCACCTCGCCGAGCGCGCCGTGATCGTCATCGAGCACGATCGCCGCAACGCGCCACCCGACGCCGTGGGATCTCTGCTACGAACGGACGAGCGGCGCTACGGCGACACGTTCTTGAGCTTCTACGAGGTCCCATGAGCCCGAAGACAGTCGCGGTCTACCCCGGCACGTTCGACCCGATCACGAACGGTCACGTCGACATCCTGCAGCGCGCGCTCGTGATGTTCGACCAGGTGATCTGCACGATCGGCACGAACCAGCGCAAGCAGCCGCTGTTCACCGCCGAGGAGCGCATCGAGTTCATCCGCGGCGCCCTCCCCGGCTACGGCCCGCGCATCGAGTACGCGACGTCCGACGGCCTGCTCGTCGAGTTCTGCAAGAGCCGCGGCGCGACGACGATCGTCCGCGGCCTGCGCGCCCTCGCCGACTTCGAATACGAGTTCCAGTTCGCGCACATGAACCGCCGGCTCGCGCCCGGCATCGACACGGTGTTCTTCATGACCGACGAGCGCAACCACTACGTCTCGAGCTCGTTGGTCAAGGAGGTCGCGAGTCTCGGCGGCGATGTGGCCGGCCTCGTGCCGACTCAGGTCGAAGCCGCGTTGAAGGCCAAGTACGGAAAGTAGTAGAGGAGAAACGCCATGCCGCAGATCAAGGTCTCGTCCCGCCTCGACCCGATCAAGCCGTCGATCACGCTCGCCGTGACCGCCAAGGCCGCCAAGCTCAAAGCCGACGGGATCGATATCGTCAGCTTCGGGGCCGGCGAGCCCGACTTCGACACCCCCGAGCACATCAAGGTCGCCGCGCGCGCCGCGCTCGACGGCAAGGTGTCCGGCAAGTACACCGAGGCAGGTGGCACGCTCGCGCTCCGCACCGCGGTCGCCCGTGAGCTGTCGGGCGTCCACAAGACAACGTTCGCGCCGGATCAGGTGATCGTGTCGTCGGGCGCGAAGCACTCGCTCTACAACCTGTTCATGGCGCTGCTCGACCCGGGCGACGAGGTGATCATCCCGGCGCCGTACTGGGTCAGCTATCCCGACATGGTGATGCTGGCCGGTGGCAAGCCGATCATCGTCGAGACCAAGGCCAGCGATGACTTCGCGGTCACCGCCGATCAGGTGCGCGCGGCGTGCAGCGGCAAGACCCGCGCGATCGTCCTGTGCAACCCGAGCAACCCGACCGGCGCGGTCTACACGCGCGCGCAGATCGAGGCGCTCGGCAAGGTCGTGATCGAGAAGGACATCCTGGTCATCTCCGACGACATCTACCGCCAGCTGGTCTACGGCGACGCCGAGTACGTCTCGATGGCCTCGCTGTCGCCCGAGCTCGCGGCCCACACGATCGTGGTCGACGGCGTGAGCAAGACCTACGCGATGACCGGCTGGCGCATCGGCTACACCGCCGGCCCGATCCCGCTGATCAAGGCGATGGCGAAGATCCAGGGCCAGTCGACCTCGAACCCGACGAACCTCGCGCAGAGCGCCGCGCTCGCCGCGTTGACCGGTCCGCAGGATTGCGTCGGCGAGATGCGGAAGGCGTTCGACGAGCGCCGCGTCGAGATGGTCAAGTTGCTCCGCGCGATCCCGAACGTCACCTGCCGCGAGCCCAAGGGCGCGTTCTACGCGTTCCCCGATCTGTCGGCGTACGTCGGCAAGAAGTCGGCGGAGGGCTCGATCCTCGACGACGACGTCCAGCTGTGCGACTGGCTCGTCGAGGTCGGCAAGGTCGCCGTCGTGCCCGGCTCGGGCTTCGGCGCGCCCGGCCACGTCCGGCTGTCGTACGCGACGTCGATGGCGAACATCAAGGACGGCGTCGGCCGGCTCGCCAAGGCGCTCGCGTCGCTCCATTGAGCGCGCTCGCCGACGCGGAGGCCGAGCTCCGCAAGTTCCTCGCCGACCCGCCATACAGCGAGACCGGCGCGTGGCGCTGGGAACGCCCGAAGTCGGTACGGTTCCAGAAGCTACTCGCGACGCTGCCGGCCGGGCTCCCGCCGTCGCTCATCGACGCGTTGTTCGCCGCGTACTTCGTCCGCAGCTCGCTGATCGACCTCCACGATCTGCCCGCGCACCTCGACGATTGGATCGTCGCGCACGTCGAGGCGAGGGGTGGCGTCGACGCGGCGTTCATCCTGCGCGCGCTCGAGCTCGGTCGCGGCGACCGCCACGCGCTCCTCGAGGAGCTGCTGTACCTCGCGCATTTTCTACCCCGAGCCGGGCGAGCGAATCGCACGCACTCTGCCGCGCTCGCGGCGCGCCCCGAGATCCTAGAGGCCGCGCAGGTCGCGGTCGCGCTCGAGGGCATCGGGCTGCCCGAGTCGTCGCGCTACGTGCCGATCCTCGCGGCGGACGCGTCGCCCGGCTCGCTCGATCTGCTGCTGCCGATCATCGAGGCCGCGCGCGCCGACGGCGACTTCGACTGGATCCAGAAGGATCTCCTGCCGCTGTTCCCCGACACGCCGCACGTGCGCGCGATCGTCGCTGGACTGGTCGAGGCCAAGACCGAGCGTGCGTCGGCGTCGCCGGCGCGCGCGTTCGTCGAGAAGCTCGGGATGCGCGCACCCGCCCACGTGAAGATCACGGTGACGTTCAAGGACGCCGCCGGCGCGGTCACCTACGCGCTGCGGATCGACTCGGCGCGCGGCGGTGGGTTCGAGGGCCGACGCAACGCGAAGTGGCAGTGGAATGGCGTCGCACCCGGTGCGATCAAGAAGC
Source organism: Haliangiales bacterium (assembly GCA_038321315.1). Taxonomy (GTDB): domain Bacteria; phylum Myxococcota_A; class Polyangia; order Haliangiales; family Haliangiaceae; genus JABFXX01. Next base: position 16,641 of record JBBQEX010000110.1, read on the forward strand.
ACGTCCCGGCCACCACGGTCGCCTACGTGCTGCGCGCGAGCGCCGGGCTCGACCGCGCCAAGCTCGACGCGTGGGCGCGCAAATTCCTGCCGGGGTAGGCTCGCAGCGTGACCCATCGCGAGTTCGCGCTCCCCGGTACGCGTCCGAAGTTCGCACCCGATCGCGTGGTCGACATCGAGCACCTCGCGCTGGTGCTCGAGGTCGATCCGATCGAACGCCGGGTCTCCGGCACGGTCACGCTCCACATCACGGTGATCGCGCCCGCCACGCGCACGATCGTGCTCGACGCGGTCGAGCTCGAGATCGAGACCGTCGACGTCGGCGAGGTTGCGGCGACGTTCCGCCACGACGGCAAGAAGCTCCACGTCGAGCTCGGGGCCGCCCACGCGACCGGCGCGCAGCTCGAGATCGCGATCGCGTATCACGGCGCGCCCCGACGCGGCCTGTACTTCATCGCGCCCGACGACGGTTATCCCGACAAGCCGATCCAGGCGTGGACCCAGGGCCAGGACGAGGACTCGCGCTACTGGTTCCCGTGCTTCGACGCGCCGCACGAGAAGGCGACCAGCGAGCTGACGGTCACCGTGCCGGCACACCTGTTCGCGCTGTCGAACGGCACGCTGGTGTCCGACCGCACGGTCGGCGACCGCCGCACGCTGCACTGGCGCCTCGACGTGCCGCACAGCTGCTACCTCGTCACGCTCGCGATCGGCGACTTCGCCGCGATCGAGACGACGTGGCGCGACACGCCGGTCGTGTACTACGTCGAGCGCGGTCGCGAGGCCGCCGCCCAGCGCACGCTCGCGCGTACGCCCGAGATGCTCGAGCTGTTCTCGACCAGGTTCGGGGTCGACTATCCGTATCCGCGCTACTCGCAGGTGTTCGTCGCCGACTTCAT
>JBBQEX010000111.1:0-17424 GCA_038321315.1 Haliangiales bacterium
GAACAGTCGCACTGGGCGTCACGTCCTCCAACTTCGAGCGCTCGCCGTCAGCGATCGCTGGGATCAGGCGATGTCTCTCACGCTACGGCCGCTCCGAAAGTCGGTCCGGGTGGCGGCGTGATCAGGATGGGAGTCACACCCAACACGTCGCGCGGCCACTTCGGAATGCGCGCGGCACGCCAGCTCACCGCCCCTGTACGAACGTCGCGATCGGTCGATACGGTGTCGGTCTCCCTCGCGCGCTCGGGCAGAGTTTGGGCAGCGCGCCGCCGCAGCGATAGGCGCCGCCGAGTCTAGCGATCGGCATCGGCACTGGAAACGTGACATCGTCGAGCCGAAGTGAAGACCGCGATTCTCGTTTGCGTGTTGGCGACCTCGGCGATGGCTGCGCCGCGGCAGACCCGGACGACTCGGCTCGATCCCGCACTGTCCGAACCAGTTCGGATCGCCGAGCAGGCCTGGACCACGGCGGAGGCGGAGCCAGATCTGGAGAAGCAGCTCGCGCTGTGGGAGGCCGCGGCGATTGCATTCACCGCAGTCGACGGCGATGCGAACGTCAAGCGCGAGGCCGCGCGCGCCGCCACGCTGGCGTGGAGCAACGCGGTCGACGCCGCGAACAAGCAGCTCGACGCATACAACCGGGCGCAGGAGTACGACAAGGCTGCCGAGCTGGCCGACGCGATCGCGAAGGACGCGAAGCTGTTGCGCGATCACGCCGACCTCGCGACGGTCGTGCACCAGATCCAGTACCAGGCAGCGCGCAAGCGGGCCGACGAGCTGAAGGGCGATGCCGCGGGTGCAGCGTATCGCGAGCTCTACAACGCGGCACCCGAGAGCCGCGACGGCGACGCGCTGCTCTACAACGCGGCCGTCTCGTACGAGACGGATCACTCGATCGCGCTCGCACTCGAGATGTACGCGCAGGTCCAGAAGCACTATCCGACCAGCAAGCTCACCCCGCGCGCGCTCGCACGGGCAGGCAGGCTGTACGCCGACATCGCCTTCTTCGACAAGGCCGCCGAAAAGCTCGAGGAGTACGGGAAGAAGTACGCCGGTGAGAAAGACGCGTACGACGCGATGAGCGACGCCGCATACTTCCGCAGGGCGCTGGGCGATCGCGCGAAGGCGACCGAGGATACGGCCTACGTCGTCAAGACGTTCGGCGCGAAGCAGCCGCGCGGGGCCGCGGATGCGATGTGGTCGCTGACAACCTTGTACGAAGCCGAACCCGACCGCGCGATCGCGCACTTGCGCGACTACGTGCGGGTGTTTGGTGGGAAAGGCGGCACCGAGCGGGTGGTGATCGCGTACGCGAAGATCGGCCAGGCACTGTGGAAGCAGAGCTGTCCGGCTCCGCTGGTCGATGGCCTATGCGTGAAGGCCAACGAGCACGCCGTGCGCACGTGCGGCGTGGGCACGGCGCGAACGCAGGTCGCGATCGCGCGCGACCCGCGCAAGGCCCGCGAGGCGGGTGTGGCGTTTGCGTCGGCACGGGCCGAGTTCGAGCGCCAGCGCATCGACGATCCTGCGGCGCGCTACTACTACGCTCAGGCGCGGCTCGCGATGGCCGATGGTGAGCTCGAGTCGGCGCTCGCGATCGTGCCGCCGACGAGCGCGCGTGGGATCGAGCCGTGGGTGGAGGCCAGGCAACGCGCGGTGCAGGGGTATGAAGGTGTCTTCGCGGCGAAGGACGCCGCGAGCTCGATCGACGCAGCCGAGCGCCTCGCGGTCACGATACAGAGCGTCGCGAGTGCACTCGTCACCACGAAGGTGAAGGCCTGTGACGTTGCCGCGCCGCTCGAGTCGCGCGCGATCCGGGGATTCGAGATCTGCCTCGTGAAGTCGACCGAGCTCGGGTGGTTCAGCGAAGCCTCCGCGCGCTGCGAGCGCGAGCTGGAGCGGCTGAGGCCCGACGACTTTCCACCCGCGCGCGAGCTCCGTGGTCGACCACTCGCAGTCGCGCCACTGATCGATGTCGAGCCACCGGTGCCGTGAAGCCTTTCATCCGCCGACTCGAACAGACCTTGAACAGCGAGATCTCACGGCTCGCCGTCTACGAGCTCGACTTCGGCAGCTGAATTTTCATGCCTCGCCACCGCGGCCACGGTGCCGACGAAAACGCTGTGCCGTTCGCTCGTCGGTCGAAACTTGTCAGCTCGCTCACCCGGCTTGCGAGCCTTCGTCCAGCCGGTTCGGTTCTTAGTCCAGCCCGATGTCGTGACGGCCGAGCGCGTTCGCGGCGTCGCTCTTGTCGAGGCCCTTCGTCGAGCCGGCGAACGTGACGCTGCCATCGGGATTCCAGGGCTCGCGAGCAACGAGAGGAGTACGACCTTCACGACGCCGGTTCGCATCGGTTGGGCAGCGCGATCTTCGCTGCTTGCCGGTCATAACTCTGGAGTTGGAATAACCCCGAGCTTATGGGCAGCGGCTCGCGGTGTTCTTCGGTCGCCTGACCGAGGCGCTTTCACCACGACCATCGGCGCGAACGGCACCATCCTGAGCCGCATCCGCAAGACCGGAGCGGTCGTCTACGAGAAGCCCGGCTCTGACGGCAGAAAGGTCGAGCTATGACGACGACAAACTAGTATTCGAGCCCGCTCTCGACAACGGTCGATGAGGATCTGAGGCCGGGTCGGCGTGCCTTCGCGGTCTCGCGTGCACGCGCGGAAGCACTCGTGCCGCCGTTCACAGAATGGTTCAAGGGCAGGGCCACTCCCTCCACGAGCACATGCCAGTCTCAAGCACCTGGCCAAGCGCACCCACTTGCGCGCGCTCGAGACCCGCGCACAGGAACAGTTTCAGCGCGCGTCCGCAGTCGAGCGGAGCGGCAACGCGCGCTGTCGATCCCGTTGCGAGCTCGTCGTCACAGATCGTGCTGCCATCGCAGTCCGAGTCCATGAGACGCACGGGTCACCACATGCGCGGCTGCGCATGCTCATGCGAGCCGCATCATTCATCGGCTCCCTTGGATCGCGGTGAGGACGTTCGACGCACGCGACGCGATCGTCGCCGCGAGCGCGATGAACCGTGGCTCGGTGCGCAGGGTGGCGAGCAACGGACAACGCTCGATCCACACGATGTCGTGAAGGCCGGCGTCGACGCTCATCGCGAGATACTCGAGCGCGCGTTCGCGATCGCCGAGCGCGACGAGGAACTCGACGCAGAACTGGGCGCGGGTCGCCCGCAGGCGGCCGCTCGGCACGTTCGTCGTCTCCAGGAGTTGCTGGAGCGATTCCGCATCGATCGTGCCATGACGATAGATCTCGAACGCGGGCTCGCCGTAGTCGAACAGATCGATCCGGGACGAGCCGACGTCTGGCCAGGTCCCGCGCGGTTCGAAGCGCTCGCCGCGCCACATGTGAAACCGGCCGAGCGTGATATCGGCGTAGGCCGTCACGCCGCTGTGTGCACGCAACACCCCAACCGCCACGTCGAAGCGGTTCTCGTAGACGTGACCACGCGCGAGGTCCGAGCGTGCCAAAGACGCGCTCGGATCGAGCGCGATCGCGGCCTCGAGATGAGTGATGCCCTCCTGGATCGCACCGACCTCGAGCAACACCGCACCGAGGGCAGCCTGTGCCATCGCCAGCCCCGGTGCACGCGTGACGGCGCGATACAACGCGGAGCCCGCCGTCGCGAAGTCGCCGTTGTAGAGACTCGCGAGGCCGAGCGCGAGCCACGGGCCGCCGTGGGACGGCGCGATCAAGACGGCGCGATCGGCGAGGATACACGCGCGCGCGAGGTCCGGCTTGCTGCCGAAGAAGCCCTCGCGCGACGTCGCGATCGCGAGGATGGCGAGGATCTCGGCGTCGTCGGGGGCGAGCGCGCTCGCCTGTTCGAGCATGTCGATCGCCGGGCGCATCGGTCCGAGCATCCAGGCGGCGCTGCAACGCGACCTGCCCTCGAGGTAGAGCTCGGTAGCGCGCGGATCGGTGATGGTGTGGCGTGCAGGGACACTCAGCTCGACGGTGAGCGCGCGGGCGACGGCCTGGGCGATCGTATCGGTCGCTTTGAGGATCTCCTCGGGGCGCACGTCGAGCCGTTCGGCCGAGAGCTGGAAACCATCGGCGACGCCGATCGTCTGAGCGCTGATCCGGATGATCGACTCTCCTCCGACGCCGAGCCGCCGCAGCGATCCCGCCACGACCACGTCGACCTCGAGCTGGCGGCCGGCCGCGAGCGGATCTCCGTCGGCCGCGACGACCGCGCGTACGGCCGCGAACGGGCGCACGCGCAACGCGCGGGTCCGGGCGAGCGCATCGACGATCTCCTCGGCGAGGCCGTCGGCGAGATCGGAGAGATCGGGCGTGCTCACGCGCAGCGGCAGCACGGCGACGCTGCGCGAGCTCTTCTCGGGGACGATCGGGATCAGGGGCTGGGGCAGCGTCGCGCCGGCCGCCATCGCAGCGATCGCACCGAGCGCGTCGAGAGCCGCGCTGAGCGTCGCACCATCGGCGTAACGGTCGGTCGGCGCGAGCGCGAGGCAGCGCAAGACGAGGTTCGCGAGCGGATCGGGGATCGACCGATGCGCGCGCGGATCGGGTGGTGGCGCGGTGAGGCGGGCGAGCGCGACGCGGATCGGATCGTCGCCGACGAACGGGCGGCAACCGGCGAGCATCTCGTAGAGGATCGCGCCGAACGCGTAGACGTCGGTCGCGGGCCCGACCGCCGCGACGCCGTCGACCTGCTCGGGCGCCATGTACGCCGGCGTGCCGACGAAGCGATCGACGGTGTCGGCGGCGGCGGTCGCCGACGCGCGCGCGATGCCGAAGTCGGTGATCGCGATCCGGCCGCCGGTCGCGACGAGGATGTTGTCGGGCTTGAGATCGCGGTGCAGCACGCCGGCGGCGTGCGCGGCGGCCATCCCGGCACACGCCGCGTGCGCGATCCGGACGGCCTCGTCGATCGCGAGCGGCCCGACCTCGAGCAGGTTCGCGAGCGAGCGACCCTCGACGTACTCCATCGTCAGGAAGTATTCGTCGCCGTGCTGGCCGAGATCGTACGTGCGGACGACGTGGGGGCTCGTCACCAGGCGCGCGAGCTTCACCTCGCGGCGAAAGCGCTCGACCATTTCCGGGGCGCCGACGAGCTCCTTGCGGAGCAACTTGAGCGCGACGACCTCGTCGAGCGCGCGGTCGCGCACGCGGTACACGCGACCCATGCCGCCGACGCCGAGGAGCGCGAGCACCTCGTAGCGATCGGCGAGCAGGCTCGGTGCGGGTGCGACGGCGCCACCGCTCGTGGAGTAGCCGCTCGTGGTGATCAACGTGGCGTCGAGTCCTCCGGTCGCGTCGCTACCGAGATCGTTGGTCACGCTGCTACCTCGGTCGTGATGGTACTCGGCGGTGCCTCGCCGAGCCAGCCCGCGAGGACGCTACGGCCAGCGCGCGAACACGCACGGTGCACAGGTGTTTCAAGGAGCCCTGCGTGTTCGACTTCCTCGGCAGCGTCCGGACCTACCGGGGGTGCGGTATGGAGCCGCGAGGGCTCCGCGGGTCGTACGCGATCGTCGAGGACTTCAACGACAAGCACTACTTGAACGTGAAGATGGCGACGACCTCCCGATCAACAACGTGCTGACCGTGTTGCGACGCAAGCGCGGGCTCTGGCACGAGGAACCGCATGGGAATACGGCAGTCAGCGCGCGCGGGCTCGCGCGGGCGCCTTGCCACCATTCGCGAGCAGGAGCGCCGCACGAACGCCCGCTTCGAGGACGGCATCGGACTGAGCACGGTCCGGAGTCGCGCGCGCGAGCTGCAGCGAACCAACGAGGAGCCCGAAGAAGGCCGCCGCGTCGGCCCGGTCCACCGGCTCGCCTCGCTCGGTCGACAGCAGCCTCGCGAGCACGTCGATGCTCGGCTCGAGGCTGGAAGCGAACGTCTGTCGTGTCGCGCGCGGATGCCGTGCCACCTCGGACACCAGGGCCGCAGTCGGGCATCCGGCTGCCGGTGCATCGCGATGGTCGGTGCTGAGGTAGGCGCTGACGGCTAGCGCAAGATCCCCTTTGCGGTGCATCGGCTCGAGTTGCTCGTGCCGACCTTGGAGCGCTCGAAGCAGGGTTTCGCGGAGCAGCGCCTCTTTGGACTTGAAGTGCGTGTAGAACGTCCCGACGGTCAAGTCGGCTTCGGCCATGATCTTCGCGAGGCCCACGGCGGCGATGCCGTGCTCCCGAAACAAGCGCGAGGCCGCGTCGAGGATCCGTTCGCGGGTCGCTTCGTTGTGGTCAGCGGCATATCGCATCGCTACTTCTCCTGGTGGTCGTGTACGCCTCTTGGGGCCTTCCGGATGGACGTATAGTCATACTGCAATCGGGCACGAGCGCAACTCCCCCGAAAATTTATCGGCGCCTCTTGCGCGTTCACGATTGCATGATAACCATAATGCAATCGGTCAGCAAGCGCGACCGAGGTCGCGTGGAAGGCAGGCAGGACATCATGAACAAGATCGCTCTCGTTACAGGCGCCTCGTCGGGAATCGGCCAAGCTACGGCGGAGCGGCTCGTCAAGGCTGGTTACAAGGTCTACGGCACCAGCAGGCGAGTGTCCCCAGCGGGACAGCGTTCGTTCGAGATACTGCCGCTCGACGTGACTAGCGACGAGTCGGTCGCAGCTGCGGTTGGAGAAGTGATCCAGCGCGACGGTCGCATCGACCTGCTCGTCAACAATGCCGGCTTCAGCATCGCGCCCGCCGGAGCGGAAGAGAGCTCGATCGAGCAGGCGAAGTCGATCTTCGACACGAACTTCTTCGGGATTCTCCGGATGACGCGCGCCGTGCTGCCCCACATGCGACGTCAGGGGAGTGGTCGCATCATCAACATCAGCTCCATCTTTGGATTCCTACCGGCGCCGTACATGGCGCTTTATGCGGCAACCAAGCACGCGATCGAAGGCTATTCCGAATCGCTCGACCACGAGCTCCGCACCTTGGGTATCCGGGTCTCGCTCGTCGAACCCGCGAACACCAGCACGCCGTTCGACGCAAACCTGGTTCCGGCCGACTCGATGCTCGACGACTATCGCGAGGCTCGGTCGGCCGTCGCGAAGCGGATGACGGAGATGAACACCGAGGGAGACCAGCCGAGCGTCATCGCCGACGCCGTGTTGAAGGCCGCGACCGCGCAGCGCCCCAAACTCCGATATCCAGCCGGCGCCGGGGCGAGCCGTCTGCGATTCCTCCGCCGATTTGCGCCGGCCGGCGTACTCGACGGTGGCCTTCGCAAGAACCTCCGGCTGGATGCGCGGACGGCATAAGAGACCCTGGTTCTGGACCGGTAGTCCGCGAGGGCGGGTGCCGAAGCTCTTCTCGATTTCTCCTCTGACAACGCCGCCACTTGTCTTAGTCACCTTTGACCATCACCCCAAATGGAGCAGTCGAATGAGCAAGCCGAGCACCGTCATCCTCGAGCGCAACAGCCCCCGTCTCGCCACGATCACCTTCTCGAACCCCCCGGCGAACGTGACCGTGGGCGAGACCGTGGTTCGACTGGCCGGGATCCTCGGCGAGCTCGAGCACGACTCCGACATTCAGGTCGTCGTCTTCAAGAGCGCCGTGCCCGACTTCTTCCTGAACCACTTCGATCTGGCCGCGGTCGGTGACCTCCCTGTGCCGCAGAATGGCGCGTTGCCGTTCTGGACCGACCTCGTGGTCCGCCTCACCAGGGCCCCGTTCATCTCGATCGCGTCGATCCGTGGGCGTACGCGTGGCGCCGGTAACGAGCTGGCCCTGGCCTGCGACCTGCGATACGCGAGCCTCGAGAAGGCGATGTTCGGCCAGCCCGAAGTGGGAGCCGGACTCGTGCCGGGTGGTGGAGGGACCGAGCGACTCCCTCGTGCGATCGGCCGCGACCGGGCCCTCGAGGCCATCCTCAGCAGCAGCGACTACAACGCCGAGCTGGCCGAGCGCTGGGGCTGGGTCACCCGGGCCATGCCCGACGCCGAGCTGGACGGCTTCGTTGACGTCCTGGCCGCGCGCCTGGCGAGCTTCGACAAGGCCTCGCTGGCTACGGCCAAAGCCATGATCAACCGAGCAACGCTTCCTCCGGAAGCGGACCTGGTCGCGGCGTTCCAAGATTTCGTCAAGTCACTCACCCTGCCGGGCTTCACCGCCCGGGCAGCAGACACCAAGAAAATGAGCGCCGAGGAGTTTGTCCGGTTCGAGCTCAACATGGGCGAGTTCATCGGCATCGCCAACCGGCAGGCGTCCTCCTGACCTCGAGCGACGCAACCGATCAATACGAGGGACACCATGACCACCACCAGCAGCTACTCGCCGACCACCGCGAAGACGCAATACGTCGATGCCGGCACAACCCGCTACGCGTACCGCAGGATCGGCACCCAGCAAGGTGTTCCCTTGGTTCTGCTGCACCGCTTCAGGGCCACCATCGACTGGTGGGATCCGACGTTCATCGAGGCTCTCGCCGAAGAGCGTGACGTGATCCTGTTCGACAACGTCGGCATTGGCTACACCGAGGGGGCACCGATGGACACCATGGAGGCGTACGCCTCCGGGGCCGTCGCTTTCATCGAGGCTCTCGGCCTGTCGCGAGTCGACATCCTCGGTTGGTCCTTCGGCGGCGTCGTGGCCCAAGGCGTCGTGCTCCGGCGGCCCGACCTTGTCCGCAAGCTCATCGTCGCGGGCAGCGGCTCCGGCTCCGCGCCCGGCATGCCCGCGATGGGCGAGCGGGTTGCGAAGATCATGCTCAAGCCCGGAACTGACACCGAAGATGCGCTCTACCTGTTCTACCCGGAGACTCCTGCTGCCCGCGCCAAAGGCGTTGCGCACTTCAGCAAGATCGCCGCGGGCATGCCGAAGAACGCACCGATCGTCACGCAGGCGGCCGCGATGGGCCAACTTGCAGCCATCACGGCGTCGCTCTCGGCACCATGGGAGCAGGTCGTAGCGAATTTGAAGACGATGACGCTGCCCGTGCTGTACGCCAATGGCGCTCACGACGTCATGATCGATGCCTTCGCCTCGTACGCTGCGGTTCAGGAACTGCCGAACGCCAAGCTCGTCCTGTACAGCGACGCCGGACACGCCTTCCTGTTCCAGCACCTCGAAGAATTCACAGCCGAAGTGAAGCTCTTCCTCCGGGCCTGACTGCAACTGATCCCTCACGAGTGCTTGGAGTCATCGATATGAAAGCAATCCAGATCGACACCACCGGTGGCGCCGACGTGCTGATGCTTCGCGACGTGCCAAAACCCTCCCCCGGTGCCGGCGAGATCCTGATCCGCGTCGAAGCTGCGGGGGTCAACTTCTCGGACATCATGTGGCGGCGCGGCGATTATGACGTCGGGACGCCGCTGCCCTTCATCCCCGGTGCGGAAGTGGCGGGGACGGTCGTCGCCGTCGGGCCGAATGTGACCGGCTTCGAGATCGGCACGGCTGTCGTCTCAGCCCCGCCATCGGGCGGCTACGCGCAGTTCGTCGTCGCACCCGTTGCGACGACCTTCCGGATCCCCGACGGGTTCAGTCCCGTCGAAGTGGTGTCACTCATGTCACAGGGGCTGACCGGCGTACTGGCGCTTCGCAAGAGCGGACGCCTGGCACCGGGTGAAAGCGTGCTGGTCGAAGCGGCGGCTGGAGGTGTCGGTTCGTTCGCAGTGCAGCTCGCCAAGCTCTACGGTGCCGGCAAGGTTATCGCAGCGGCCAGCTCACCCGAGAAGCGCGCGATCGCCGAAGCGCTGGGTGCCGATGCGTCGGTAGACTATACCGCGCCAGGTTGGGCCAAGGCCGTGCGCGAACTGACTGGCGGGCGCGGCGTCGACGTGGTGCTCGATCTGGTTGGCGGCGAGACCACCGCCCAGGCGCTCGACGCGCTGGCGCCGTTCGGGCGATTGGTTGTGATCGGCAAGGCGGCAGGCGAAGCGCCGGCCATCGCCCCTTGGGCCTTGGAGGAACACAACCAGTCGATCGTGGGCTTTCGCATTTTCGGCTTTGCGGAGACGCCTTCGATCATCCAGGAGGCTTTGGGCGAGCTCATTGGCTTCGTCCGCGCAGGCAAGATCAAGCTGCAGAGTGGGGGAGCCTTTCCGCTCGCCAAGGCCGCTGACGCTCATCGCTTCATCGAGGATCGCAAGAGCACCGGCAAGGTCGTGCTGCTGCCCTGGACTTCCCCGTGAAGACATCAAGACGGGTTGCTACCCCAACTCAATGGGCATACGATCATACTGCAATGAACGAAAGCCCGTGCGTCGTACGGTCGTAGCGCTCGCCGTCGTGCTCGGCACATCTGGCGTCGCTGCGGCCGACGATCCACCGTTCACGATCGGCGCGAAACCCGCGTGGGCCCTCCTCGGTGGCGTGACGACCGGCGGTACCGTGGCGCTCGCCGATCGCGGCGCGTTCGTCGGCGGCGAGGTCTCGCTCGCGCGGTTGTCGAACGCCAACTTCGTGGGGCTGTATGCGGACAGCTACTACGATTGGGGCGCGCACGGCACGTACGTGACGGGGGGCTTCGAGGCCGGGCACAAATTGGTCGGCCTCGATGGTGGCATCGCGCTGCGCCGCATGAACGGTGAGACCGATGTGGGCATCACGGGTCGTCTGACAGTCGGCATTGGCATGGTCGGCATCTTCGGTCGCTACGCGTACTTCACGGATGTGACGGACAACGAGCACGTCATCCAGGTCGGCATCACTCTCAAACTCCCGCTGTTCACATCCGGAGGCACCTGATGAAGCTCTCGGTCAACGGTACAACCGTCGAGGTCGACGTCCCCGCCCAGACACCGCTCCTCTGGGTGCTGCGCGAGGAAGTCGGACTCACCGGCACGAAGTTCGGCTGCGGCAAGGCGCTGTGCGGTGCGTGCACCGTGCACGTCGACGGTCACCCGAAGCGGTCGTGCGTGACCGCGGTCGGCGATGTCGCCTCGCTACCGATCGTGACGATCGAAGGCCTCGCGACCGAGCCGGAATTGCATCCGGTCCAACAAGCGTGGCTCGAAGAGAACGTTCCGCAGTGTGGCTACTGCCAGGCCGGGCAGATCATGACGGCCGTGATCCTGCTGCGCACCAAGCCGATGCCGACCGACGCCGAGATCGACGACGGGATGTCGGCGAATCTGTGCCGCTGCGGCACGTATCCGCGCATTCGCAAGGCCGTGCACCGTGCGGCTGCCCTGATGGCGGGCAAAGTGGGGGTCACGCCATGATCGATCTTTCTCGTCGAGGATTTCTCCACGGCATGCTCGTCGCGGGTGGCGCCCTCACGCTCGCCGCGTGCGGCGGCAGTGGCCGAGCGATGCGGATCGAGCACGCCGATCAAACCGGAGAGCTGCTCGCGAACCTCCTGATCACGGTGTTGCCGACAGGCCGGATCGTCCTCGTCGTCAACAAGGCCGAGATCGGACAAGGCGTGACCACGGGCTACGCGACGCTTGCTGCCGAGGAGCTCGGCGTGCCGCTCGATCGGATCGACGCACAGCTCGCGGGCTCGAACGACGAGTTGCGGACCAACGTCAACATGCAGATGACCGGGAGCTCGACGAGTACCGTGGAAGGCTACAAGCTCGTCCGCCATGCCGCCGCCGCGGCGCGCGAGATGCTGATCGGTGCGGCGGCCGCGCAGTGGAGTGTTCGGGCAGCGGACTGCACGGTCTCCGACGGTCACGTCGTTCACGACGGACAGCGTCTGGCGTACGGCGAACTGACCAAGCTCGCCGCGCGCCGCGATGTGCCGAAAACACCGACGCTCAAGTCGGTGAAGGACTTCACGCTGATCGGCAAGCGCGGCGCGCGGGTCGACGCACGCGCGAAGATCACGGGCACCGCAGAGTTCGGGATCGACGGCAAGGTCCCGAACATGGTGCACGCCTACATCGTGCACGGTCCCGTCTTCGGATCGTCTCCCGAGACGGTCGATGCGGTCGCCGCGAAACAGCACCGTGGCGTGATCGACGTGATCGTGATTCCCACCGGTGTTGCCATCGTCGCCGAGAAGTACTGGCAAGCGCGCGCGGCCGCTGCCGAGGTCAAGGTCACGTGGTCCAAAGGTAAGGTCGCTGGTCTCGACACCACGAAGATGGCGGACGCGATGCGCACGTACACCAGCGACGGTGTCGCCGTCGCCGATCATGGCGATGCGGACAAGGCGATCGGGCACGCCGATGCCAAGGTCGGTGGCGTCTACGAGGCTCCGTACCTCGCGCAGGCACCGCTCGAGCCGCAGAACGCGATCGTCTCGGTCACCGGCTCGCACGCGGAGGTGTGGGCGCCGACCCAGAGCCCGACGATCACGCAGGCCTACGTGTCCGACGCCCTCGGCATCGCCTTCGAGGACGTCAAGGTGCACGTCTTTCTGGCGGGCGGTGGCTTCGGTCGCCGCATCATTCCCGACGTCATCGTCGAGGCCGCGATCCTCAGCAAGCGCGTGAAGCGCCCGGTCAAGGTGATCTGGACGCGCGAGAGCGACATGACCCAGGCCCAGTACCGCCCGGTCTACGCTGTGCACTCCGAGGGCGCCGTCAAGGACGGCAAGGTGACCGGCGCGCGCATCCACTGCATCTCGCAGTCGATCGCGATCTCTGGAAAGGGGTTCTTCGGAGGCGCGCTGTCGCAACTGCCGCACGCCCTGCGCACGAGGATCCTCGACGGGTTGCTCGCCCTGTTCTCGACGAACTCGGTAGGCGACATCTTCGCGACCGAGGGCATCGCGAACACGCCGTACGCGTTCCCGGGGTTCGCTGTCACGGCATCTCCCGTGCAGAACCAACTGCCGGTCTCGTTCTGGCGCTCCGTCGGCAACTCGGTCACGGGCTTCGCGATGGAGAGCCTCGTCGACGAGCTCGCGGTGAGTGCGAAGGCCGACCCGTTCGCGCTCCGCCGCAGCATGCTCGGGCCGACGTCCAGGCAAACGCGCGTGCTCGATGCACTCGAGAAGCTCTCGGGTTGGTCGACGCCGCCCGCGAAGGGCATTGGCCGAGGGGTCGCGCGCCACCTGGCGTTCGAGACCGAGGTCGGCGAGGTTGCCGAGGTCGAGATCGTCGACGGGCGGATTCGCGTGAAGCGGGTGTTCTGCGTCGTCGATTGCGGCATCGCCGTGAATCCCGACATCGTTCGCGCTCAGATGGAAGGCGGCATCATCTTCGGCCTGTCCGCGGCACTCGACCAAGAGATCACGCTGAAGGACGGCGTGGTCCAGCAGCGCAACTTCGACACGTTCCCGTCGCTCCGGATGCACGAGGCGCCCGAGGTCATCGTCGAGATCATCCCGAGCGACGAGTCTCCGAGCGGCGTCGGCGAGCCCGCCGTTCCGCCGATCGCCGCGGCCGTGGCGAATGCGATCTTCAACCTCACCGGAACGCGCTTGCGCCGGATGCCGCTTCAGCGCGCGTACAACGAGCGAGGTGGCACGTGAAGCGCTTCATGACTGTCATCGGTGTTGCCATCGTGGTCGCGAGCGCGTTCGCGTGGGCGCAGGTGCCAATCGACAAGGTCGCGGAGGGAAAGAAGGCCTTCCTCGACGTCGCCAGGGTGTTGCAGTCTCCTCGCTGCGTGAACTGTCACCCCGTCGGCGATCGGCCGATGCAAGGCGACGCGGGCAAGGCCCATACACAGAACATCTCGCGTCGCACCGTCGCGGCGGGTGTGTTGTGCACGACGTGTCATCAGACGAAGAACAGCGAGGAGATCGGCATTGCGGGCGGCCCTCCCGGCGCACCGAACTGGGGTTTACCGCCCATCGACACCCCGATGGTCTTTCAGGGCAAGACGGCGAACGCTCTCTGCTTGCAGCTGAACGACATCAAGCAGACCAATGGCAAAGACCTCGAAGCACTCGTCGAGCACGTCTCACACGACAAGCTCGTGCTGTGGGGATGGTCGCCCGGAGGCAACCGCACGCTGCCGCCGCTGACCCACGAGCAGTTTGTCAAAGCATTCAGGACCTGGGTCGACAGCGGTGCGGCGTGTCCCTAGATCGGCGATCGCGATGAACGAGCTCGAGCGCATCATTCGCGAAGCGTCGTCGCTCGCCGAACCGGCGCTGCTCGCGACGGTGGTACGCGTCGAGGGGTCATCGTACCGGCGCCCCGGCGCGCGCATGCTCGCGACGGGAACCCGCTGGATCTCGGGCTGCGTCAGCGGCGGCTGCCTCGAAGGCGACGTGATGCTTCGCGGTGCGCATCGCTGCGCGTCTGGCCCGGTCGTCGTCACGTACGACTCGACGCGCGAGGATGGCGAGCCGTGGACGGTGGGGCTCGGCTGCAATGGCATCGTCGACGTCTTACTCGAGCCGATCGCCATCGGCACCGAGAACGATGCGCTCGCGTTCGCGCGCGCATGCTTCGCTTCGGAGACATCGGGACGGCTCGTCACCGTCATTCGCTCGACGACACCAGGTGCGTCGGTCGGCGCTCGCGTCGCACGCGGACCAAGCGTCGCGCTCGCGCGGCCCGTCGAGGACCCGGAAGTCCGCGCCGCGCTCGGTCGCGCCGCGAGTGGGCCTCCTGGCATCGTCGAGGTGGGCGGCGTGACGGCGCTCGTCGAGGAGATCGCGCCGTCGCCGCAGCTTTTCGTGCTTGGCAGCGGCCACGATGTCGCGCCGATCGTCACGCTCGCGCAGTCGGTCGGGTTTCGCGTCACCGTCGCGGATCGGGCGATTCGCGAACCGGCGCGCATGCTGGGCGCCGATCGAGTCGTTGCGACTGACGGCGACGCCGACACGCTCGCCGAGCTGATCGCCGCGGCCCGCGAAGCGTACGTCGTCATCATGCACCACCAGGAGACTGCCGATCGCGCCGCGCTCGCGGTCGCGCTCGCCTCGGGCGCGCGTTACGTCGGCGTACTCGGACCGGCGCGGCGGACGCGCTCGCTGGTGCGCGACGTCGGCGGCAGCAATGATGATCCGCGGCTGCACGCACCGATCGGGCTCGATATCGGCGCGGAAACCCCCGAGCAGATCGCGCTCGCGATTGTCGGCGAGCTCCACGCGATCGCACGTGGCGCCAGCGGCGGCCTGTTGCGCGGACGCGAGCGTGCGCTGCACGCCGAGGTCGCGTTCGTGGTGCTCGCAGCGGGTGGCTCGACGCGACTCGGTCAACCGAAGCAGCTCGTCGAGATCGACGGCGAGACGCTCGTGCGACGTGCGGTCGCGGCGTGTCTGGCGACGTGCGCCGGCCCAGTCGCGGTCGTGCTCGGAGCGGGCTCCGTCGCAGTCGATGCGGCAGTCGGCGATTTGCCGGTCGCGCGCGTCTTCAACGACGACTGGAAAACGGGGATGGCGTCGTCGATTCGCGCCGGCGTGCGGTGGGCGCAGTCGACGCCTGCGAACGCGCTCGTGATCGTGCTGGTCGATCAGCTGAGGATCGGCGCGACCCATCTGCTCGCCTTGCGTGACGCATGGCTGGCCGGCGCGCCGATCGCCGCGTCACGCTGGGACGAGGTCGTCGGAGCACCCGCGCTCTTCGATCGAGGTCGATGGGAGGCGCTCGCCGGCCTCGAAGGGGACCACGGCGCCAACGCACTGCTTCGCAGTCCCGAGGTCGTCGCGATCGATTGTCCTCTGGGTGCCCTCGACATCGACACACCCATCGACATCGCTCGCCTTGCGTCGCCGCGGATCTAGGAACGGCACGAATGGCCAGAGCTCTGGCAGAGCGATTCGCGGCTCCGTGACGGCCCCGCAGCTGCCTGACTTTGGATCACCGTTTCGCTTCCAGTGCAGTGATCATCAGATCGAGACCAAAGTTGAACTCCTGGTCGTGACGACACGTCGACAGGTACGCGGCCGCCTCGGCGACCTGCGGAAGCCCTGACGCAGAAAGTACGTCTCGCCGAGCCGCGGCGCCCTTCGCATCCGTTCCCGAGAACGCGGCGTCAGCCGATGCCTCTCGCAGCAACGACCCGACCACGTACGCGAGGACGGATCGCACGATGTGTACGGATTGCTCGGACGAAAAGCCAGCGGTGCGGCAGATCGCGAGCGTGACTTCGGTCGGAGCGAGAGCTGCGTCGGCGCCGGACTGGCGGGTGAGGACTAGCGAGGCGCAGCGTGGGTACTTCAAAGCGGCATCGCGGAACGCTCCTGCGATCGCGCGGACATCAGCCCCCAGCGCACCCGTGATCGTTGGCAGCGTCATGTGCGTCAGCACGTGCTCGGTGATCGCGTCGAGCAGCTCGTCGTGGCTGGCGACATGATTGTAGATACTCATGCCGTCTACGCGGAGTTGCCGCGCAACACCGCGCATCGTCGCGGCCTCGAGACCATCCTTCTCGACGAGTGAGATCGCCGCTTCGACGATGATCTCGCGCGAGAGGCGAGCCTTGCCAGCCGGCGGTCGCCCGCGGCGAGTCGTAGCCCTGCGCTTCTTGATGCTCTGCGTCATCGATTTTGGCTCCGTCTCGTCGTGAAGATCGTTGTCGCGTGCAGCGCGCGTGTTATACCTACGACGTAGGTTTAGCAGAAGGACTCGAGATGCGCACCTGGCTCACGACACATCTACTCGATCTCCCGACGGTGGGAGCTCGGATCGAGAGCCTGGCCGGGCTGTCGTCCGTGACCGGCGGCCCCGGTGCGAAGCTGACCTGGACGCGAGCCCGGGCCGGCGTGTTTCGGTCCGAATTTGCGACGACCGGCACACCCGACCAGATCGATACCTGCGATCTCATCACGCTTCCATATCCCACGAAGATGGGACTGTCTCGCGCGAGCAGCGCGATCGCTCCGTTCTTGGCGATCACGAACCGGATGCTTGTCATCCGGTGGACGGATTCAGGCGGCGCCAAGCGAGTGATGCTGTTCGAGCCGAGCGATCACTCCCTCGGATCGAACACGCCGTACTTCGCCGCGCTGGCGAAGAAGGTGCCGGGGTTCCTGAAATCGATCACGGTGCGCGCCCACGGCGACGTCCTCTCTCACCTGCATCGACTCGGCATCTCGCCGGACGAAGTCGACTACCTCGTATTCGACCACCTTCACACCCAGGATCTGCGGCGCTGGCTCGGCACCACTCGACCGCAGGCGGATCTCGGTGGCACGGTCACCGCCGCATTCTCGCGCGCTCGCGTGATCGTGCAGCGTGACGAGCTGCTGGCGATGGCGGACCTCCATCCAATCCAGCGACCGTGGTACCAGCCCGCGACGTACGCCGATCTCGATCCGAGTCGCTTCTTGGCGATCGACGGCTCGGTGTTGATCGCGCCAGGGCTCGCGCTCGTCGCGACCCCCGGGCACGTGCATGGCAATCAAACCCTCGTCGTCAATACGTCGACGGGAATCTGGGCAAGCAGCGAAAACGTCATCGCGGCCGAGTGTCTGACGCCGGAGCACTCGCGGCTACCCGGAGTCGCCGCATGGGCGCGGTCTTGGGGGCAGGAGGCGATTCTGAACGCCAATACGATCGAGGCAACGGCCGACCAGTACAACTCGATCGTCCTCGAGAAGACGCTCGTCGATGTCTCGCAGCGCGACCCGAAGTT
>JBBQEX010000112.1:0-17231 GCA_038321315.1 Haliangiales bacterium
GTCGAGCTGCTTGGTCGACTTGCGCGGCATCGCGACCGCGCCGACGAAGTAGTCGGTGCCGTCGAGCGAGACGGTCTGTGGCTCGGTGCCCGAGATCGTGCCGAGCATCGCGGCGAGGTGCTTGGCGCGCTCGGTGTCCTCGTCGGTGCCCGCCTTCGTGAAGCTGGTGACGACGATGTTGCTCTTGCCCTCGGTGTACGCGAGGTCGGTGCCGAGCAGCACCTTGTCGTGCTGGGCGAGCGTCGCGGTCTGCGCGTAGGCGACGACGATCGCGCCGACGATGGTGACGCCGTCACCGTCGCGCGACGTGGCCGGCACGTCGGGATCGATGATCGGCGCGACGCCGACCTTCATGATCCGGTCCTTGTTGACCCAGATGTCGCTGATGATGACGCGGTGGCGCTTGGCCGCGGCGTCCGACTCGGGCAGCGCGAGGATCGTGTTGACCGCCGGGATGACGCTCGCGCCGGCATCGGTCAGCCATTGCTTGGCGACGATGTTCGGCGAGTCGTTCATCGCGATGATCTGGCCCTGCTTGTCGAGCAGGGCCATCAGATCGGGGCGCGACCCGCTCTGCTGCTGCTTGTCGTCACCATTGAACGACAGGAAGCCCTTGGTCGCCTGCATCCCGCGCTCGCTGTTGTTCGTGGTGCGAACGGCGGCCAGGATCTCGGGCAGCGCGGCGAGCCGCTCGGCCTTGTTCTGGACGTCGATGCCCTCGAGCTGCTGGAGCTGCCCGACGACCTGGAACGATCGCACGAGCTGCGCCTTGGCGTCGTTGCGCTGTTTCTGATCAAAGCTGGAAGACGTGACTAAGAATGCAATCGCCGTGAGTGCGACGATGACGACAGCAACAACGGCAGCGATAACCGTGCGGGACATGCTCCCTCCGTCGACGATGATTCAGCGGTTATCGCTATGAAGTCAATGAACTGCGCGCGCGTTCTTCATGACGCGAACTGTTCGCGTCGTGAGGGCTGCGCCCTCACGTAGTTGTTCACTTGTCTTCGCCGAACTGCTTCTGGATCTCGCAGATCTCGGTCGCGCGTGGCTTGTCGGCCTCCGCGGGGAAATCGCAGACCGCCTTGGCGACGCCGGTCGCGAGCGCGCGCGCCATGCCGGCGCGGTCGTCGCTGATCATCAGGCGACCGCCGCCGTGCGCGTCGACCGCGACGGTGGCGAGCGTGCTCCGGCAGTCGAGCGGCGGCACCCCCATCGGGTACGCCGACGACGAGCACAGCGCGATCTGGGGCACCGCGACCAGCACGTCGATCGCCGGCGCGTGGACCTCGAGTGGCGGCCTTGGCGCCTTCTTGTCGAGCGAGACCTTGGCCGCGGCCTTCTGCACCGTGACCAGCGCGGCGCGATAGCCGGCATCGAGCTCGTCGGCCGTGAGCTTGCCCGACGTCTCGACGTCGAGCGCGCCGAACCGCTTGGCCTCGGTGATCGTCACGCCGTCGATCGCGACGGTCGCCGCGGTCTTGGTCGCCGCCGGCTTCCCCTTCATCAACATGAGCGCGGCCGCGGTCCCACCGCCGGCGACCACGACGCCGAGCGCGATCCATGGCGCGAGCGAGCGCTTCGGGCGCTTGCCGATCGCGGCGCGCGCGCTCGACTCGCTCGGCTCGAGCACGTCGGACAGCTGGGTCGGTGCCGGCAGGCCGGCGCTCGCCCCCGGCAGCGGCGTGCGGCGCGCCGCGGCGACGTCGTTCGTCGACAGCCGCTGGGTCTCGACCAGCCCAGCGTCGGCGCGGCGCAGCGCAGACTCGAGCACCTTGCGCATGTCGCGCGCGCTCTCCCAGCGATCCTCCGCCTTCTTGGCGAGCGAGCGCATCAGCGCGTCCTCGACGTCACCCGGGACCTCGACCCCGAGCGCGCTCGGTCGTTTCGGCGGCTCGGACAGGTGCTTCGTCATGATCTCGAAGTGCGTCTGACCGTCGAACGGGGTGTCGCCGACCAGCGACTCGTAGAGCGTCGCGCCGAGCGAATAGATGTCGGTGTGGAGCGAGACCTCGTGACCGCGCACCTGCTCGGGCGACATGTAGCGCACGGTGCCCATCGTCTGGCCCTCGGCGGTGAGCCGGGTCGACGTCGTCATCTTCGCGATGCCGAAGTCCATCACCGTCGCGGCGCTGTCGTGGGCGCGCACGAGCACGTTCGACGGCTTCATGTCGCGGTGCACGATGCCGCGCCCGTGCGCGTACTCGAGCGCGCGCAGCACGTCGATCGCGATCCGCGCCGACTGGATCCAGTCGAGGCGCTTGTTCTCGATGATCATGCGCTCCCAGGTCTGGCCCTGGACGTACTGCATCGCGAGCACGAAGAACCCGTTCTCCTGCCCGAAGTTGTAGAGGTGGACGATGTTCGGGTGATCGAGGGCGGCGAGCGCCTTGGCCTCCTCGAGGAACCGCGACTTGACCTGGCTGTGCGCGGCGAGCTCGGGCGGCAGGATCTTGAGCGCGACCTCCTGATCCGTGAGCTTGTGGCGGCCCTTGAACACGACGCTCATGCCGCCCTGCCCGAGCACGTCGACCAGCTCGTACACGCCGAGCATCACGTTGCCGATCATGCGGTGCGCGCCGGTCGCGCCGAGCGCGTAGCCGCACTTGCTGCACTTGACGTCGATCTCGAGCGCGTCGGCACCGCATCCGGGACACTGGATCATCGCGGCGCCCATCCTTCGACACGCGCGAGCAGCCGGTGGAGCTCGTCGATGAGGATCGCCGGAAACTCGACCGGCGTGTAGTGCGTGCCGCCCTCGATCACGACCATGCGCGAGCCCGCGATCTTGCGGTGGATGTGCTCGGCGGTCGACGGCGGCGTCATCAGATCGTGATCGCCGGTGACGATCGCGACCGGGACGTCGATCGTCTCGAGCACCGCCTCGGCGTCGTGCTCGTCGAGGCGCGCGAGCAGATCGCTGTAGATCACCCAGTCGATGCCCTGGAAGCCGGCGGCGACGGCGCGAAAGATCGGCACGTCGATCGTCGGGCTGACCAGGCCGAACCGCTTCATCGCGTTGATCAGGGCGTCGGAGCCAGCGACCACCTTGGTCGCGCGACCGACCAGCCCGGCCTGCGCCTTCACGAGCCGCAGCAGCGTCGGGATGATCTGGCCGATCAGGCGGCTCCCCATCACGGTCTTGAACGCGTGGCCGTAGGTGCCGTTGACCGCGAACACGCCGCGCACGCGCGCGCGGTGCCGCCGGATCGTCTCGAACGCGACCTGCACGCCCATCGACCAGCCGGCGATCACGAAGTCGGTGACGGCCTCGCGATCGAGGATCTCGATCAGGTCGTCGACCTGGTGCGCGACCGTGTTCGCGGTGCGATCGACGGACGCGCCCGACGAGTACAGCCCGCGGTAGTCCCAGCACACGACGAAGTAGTCGGTGAGCGCGGCGTAGAGGTCGCGAAACGCGATGTACTGCCCGCCGAGCCCGTTCGCGAGCACCACGCACGGTCGCTTCGCATCGCCGCGGACCTGGTAGCCGATCCGGGTTCCATCGCGCATCACGAGGTGACGCTGCTCGATCCCCGGAACCATGCTCGCGGGAGATCGTAGCCGAAAACGAAGCAGGCCGCCTGTTGGCGGCCCGTGCGATCAGAAGGTCACTTGGAGATCGGCGTGATCAGAAGTACAGGATGGCCGCGAGGCGACCGCGCGTGTAGTTCTCGGTCGTGCTCGGCGCGTCGGCGGTGGGTGGCGCGACGGTCCGCGCGATCGTGCCCGAGGTCGCCATGTCGCTCGAGGTGGTGTCGCGCTCGCCGATCCGGAGGTCCGCGGTGATGTGGAAGTGCGGCGTGATCGCGTAGCGCAGACCGCCACCGACCTCGGCGAAGTTCTGCTTGGCGTTGTAGCTGCCGCCGTTGGTGTCGGACTCCTGGACGCCGAGCCCGCCGAGGACGAACGGCGCGAGGCGGTTGTAGGCACCGAACTCGTAGACCAGCGACGCGCCGAGGCGCTTGTCGACGCGGAGGTTCTGCTGGTACGACGTCTTGCCGAGCTCGCCCTCGACGATCAGGCCCTCGGTGAGCCGGAACCGACCGAGGATGCCGACGTCGCTCGACTGCGCGTTGTCGACGCCGCTGTCGTTGTTGTTGCTCGCGCCGCCGGCGAACAGGCCGATGCCGAAGCGCGGCAGCTCGGGACGTGCCTCGACCGGCATCACCACCGTCGCCGACGGACCAGCCTCGACAGGCGCCGCCTGGACCGGATAGTACGACGAGCCGTAGTAGCTCGGGACGTACCCGTAGTCGTAGTAGCCGTAGTAGTATGGCCGATACGAGTACGTCGGGCCGACGTAGATGTGACCGCTCACGCCCCAGCGGCGCGGCGCGTAGCTCGGGCGGCTGTAGCTGATCCCGGAGTGGACGGAGATCCCGCCACCACCACCCCAGCGGACGCTGGCGTGACCGCTCGCGTGAAAGCCGCCACCACCGTGGAATCGACCCGCCTCGGCGGAGCCGACGAGCGTGGTGGATGCGACGAGAGCACCGATGGCGATAGTAAGAGGGCGGAAGCTGCTCACGGTAAGACCTTTCGATGGCACGCTTTCTAGACGCTCGAGCGGGCCTGCCGGTTTAGTGTGCACCCGATGGGCCAGATCGCAATGTTGACGATCACCGATGAAACGCCGGTGATTGCATCAGCTTACATGCCGTCCGAGATCGCCCCTCGGCGTGAAACTGTGGACACGCATTCACGAGCGGCCGAAGTGTGGTGATTCGAGCACACCCCCGTCCAACCACGGGGCTTCCTTGACAGTTACGACACGGGATCCGTACAGTCTCCCACCAACCGGAGGAGTTCCTTGAGCGACAAGAAGGGCAGCCGAGACATCAGCGAGCTGAAAGCACGCCTGGGCCTGAAGAAAGGCGCAGGGGCTCCAGCCACGTCTCAGGCACGGTCCAACGGTGGCGTCGTGCCACCGCCGGGCATGAACTTGCCACCTCCACCCGGTGTGACGCCGGCCGCACCGCCGCAGCCTGTCATCCCCAACGCCGCCGACGATCCGTTTGGCGCGATGAACGCGATGAACGCGATGGCCGCGGTCCAGACGCGGCAGCGCGCTCCGGAGATCGTGATCGTCAACGACGGCAAGCCGGTCGAGAACGTCGGCTCGAGCACGACCGGCAGCAAGCTCGTCCGCATCGTGCTCCCGGCGATCGCCGCGCTCGCAGTCGGCCTCGGGATCGGCCGCGTCTCGAAGGACGCGAGCTTCTACAACGAGGGCCTGAAGGACGCGCGCACGTTGCTCGGCGATCCCAAGGCGCCGGGTCCGTCGACCGTGATCGCGACCAAGAAGCTGGTCGCGGATCTCGATCAGATCCTCGACGGCATGGCGACCAAGAGCAAGCTGCGGCCCGATGCCGCCGCGGACAAGCAGCTCACCGAGCTCGCCGCCAAGCTCGAGGTCAACTCGAACGTGATCTTCCGCGCGAAGGAGAACGCGCTCAACGACGAGCTCGCCGCGCAGATCCTGACGTTCTACGCGGGCGTCGCCGAGATCAAGGGCATGCTCGACGTCCACGAGAAGAACGCCAAGGGCGACGATCAGCTGCTGTCGGCCGGAAAGAAGAAGGCCGAAGACGCCGCGCTCAAGGACACCGAGAACGGACCGCTCGCGGGCATCCCGCGCTACGGCATCATGATCTCGGCGCCGAGCTCGGATCCGAAGGACAAGGATGCCAATGCGGAGTTCGGCGCCAAGCTCGTCGAGCTCGGTCCGGTGTTCTGCGGCACGACCGAGAGCAAGACCGGCAAGTGCCCCGACGGCGAGAGCGTCAGCGGGTTCGGCGCGCGTGGCGAGCCAGGCGGCATCTTCACGAAGGCCGATCTCGTCAGCCAGGGCACCGACGCGGTGCCGACCAAGAAGCTCGTCCTCCTGCTCGGCAACGGCATGCGCGAGGCGATGATCAAGGGCACCGAGGCGAGCGCGTCGGAGATCTTCTACGTGAAGCGCCTGCAGGAGCTGCAGAAGCGCACGAAGAAGCTCCTCGAGGACGCCAACAAGCTCGAAGGCAAGCTGTCGGCGGAAGCGAACAAGAGCAACCGGTTCTCGTTCTTCCTCTAGTCGCTACGCGACCAGAGGGCGGAGCGACGACGACGGCTACTTCTTCTTCGGGGCGCCGCCCTGGGCGTTGATCACGGCGTCGACGGCGTTGCTGTTCGCCTTGGTGTCCGGGTGGTCCTTGTTGTCGGTGTCGACGACCGACTTGATGATCGAAGCGGTCTCGTGCTTCGGCGGCGCCTTCTGTTCGCGGAGGGCGTAGAGGTCCTTCTTGACCTTGTTGTCCTCGATCACCATGCCGAGCGCGTCGTACGCCTTCAGCTTGTCGAGCGCGTGGACGTCGAACTCGTCGGTGTGCCAGCTGATCTTCGTCGCCTCGACGTCGCCGGGACCGTACTTGGTCTCCATGCGCGCCTTGAAGCTATCGAACGTCTTGGCCTCGGCCGGGAGGATCGAGACGTCGAGCGACACGAACATCTTCCAGAGCTTGCCCTCGTAGAAGAAGAAGAAGCGGCGGTTGTTGAGGTTGCCCTCCTTCTCCCACCGCTCGACCATCGACTCGCTCGTGTTGTGCGCGAACTCTTCCTCGACGATCGAGACGTCCCAGCCGGTCTTCTTGCCGTTGAAGTCGATGTAGCTGTTCTTCAGGACCGCGACCTCGTCGCGCTTGAGCTTGCGGAGCTTGTCCTGCTGCGCGACGTCGGTGGTCGCGTTGATCTGCGGATCGAACTTGGCGTCGAGGCTCTTCGACAGGACGGCGATCACGTCGTCCTTCGACATGCCGAACTTGAAGCCCGCGTAGAGCTCGGCGAGCGACTTCTTGTGCTCGGCCGAGACGACGACCTGCTTCTTCGGCGGTGCGGGCTTGGGCGCGGTCTTGCCGGCGGTCTTCGGCGGCGTCTTCGCGGGGACCGGCTTCTTGGCGTCGGCCGTGGCGATCGCGGGTGCGCTCGCGAGCGCGGTGAGAACGAGGATTCGCTTGATCATGCGCATGAGGGCCTCCAGCGGCACGCGGAGAGTATCGCGGTCCTTGAGACGTGCAAGCATGGGGATAGATTCAAGGGCCGACGGAGGTGGGATCCGAGCCGGCCGACAGCGACGCCGAGGCGCCGGTCAGCGCGTCCGGGGTCACCGCGACGTCGAGCTCGTCACCCGACACCGAGCCGTGGCAGCCACCGCACACCGCGTCGAACAACTTCTCGGACACGCCCATCGAGATCCGCTCGCCCGGGCCGATCTGGTGCTCTTCGCCCATCGTGACGATCGCGTGCCCACCGCTGTCCTGGAGCTCGAACACGAGGCCCTTGCCGGACGGCAGCCGCACCTTGACCGAGCCATCGCTCGCCAGGTTCGCGCGCCCGATCTCCGCACGCGACTGGAAGATGCCGTTGGTGTTCGCGGCGCACGGGCCCGCCGGACACTCGCCCTCGGTGTAGACGACGAGCTGCGACGCCTTGCGGAACTGATCGACCGGGCGGCCGCGACGCAGGTTGCCGGTCAGCATCGTGAACACCATCGGTGCGTCGGGCATGTGGAGCACGCCGTGGCCGGCGTCACTGTCGTTGCCCGAGCCGCCGAACACGAGCTGGCGGCGGTTGAGGTAGAGCGTGCGCGCCGGGTACTTCACGGCGAGGATCGCGTCGACGTGAGCCCGGCCACCGCCGCCGGTCAGGAGCGCGCGCCGGGTCTGATCGCGCGGCGAGATCGACACGATCTCCCAGTTGAGCTGCGCCATGCTCGAGGCGTACGCCACGAGGATCGTGCCGTCCGGCATCGTCGACGGCGCGCGATAGCCGGAGCCCGCCCCGGTGCGGCCGGTCGCCGCGCCGGCATCGAGGATGCGGACCGACTGCAAATAGCCCGGGTCGGCGCGCTTGGCCTCGAACGGCCCGATGCTGCGGTTGAAGATCGCGAGCGCGCCACCACCGCCGGCGATCGCGGGCGTGCCATCGCCGTTGATGTCGGACAGGATCAACAGGAAGTCGCCGTTCGCACCCTCGCGGATGTCGGTCGCCGAGGCGTAGTCGATCGACGGCTTGACCGCGGACATGTCCTCGACGCCGCTGCCGTCGAACGCGTAGAGCGACTGCGCGCGCTGCGCGAGCAGCGGGTGGTAGTCGGTGCGGTCCCAGTTGATCCGGCGGCCGGAGAGTTGATAGAAGCCGTCGCTCGCCTTCTCGGTCGTCATCGTGACCCGGCCCTCGCGCATGAACTGCGGCGAGATCTCGGAGTTCGACAGGAACGTCATCTGCTCGGCGTTGCCACCGTTGGCGTCGACGCGCCACAGATCGGACTGCGGCAGGAACCGCTTGCGCGAGCGCGTCGCGCCACCGGCGCCGCGGGTCGACGCGAACACCAGGGACATGCCGTCGGGCGACCACGCCGGATCGAAGTTGTGGACGTGGAGTCCGTTCGAGTCGGCGACCGCCGGCGTGACGCGCGTGCACGCGCTGCCGTCGATGTTGACGGTGAAGATGCCGAGCGGCTCGCCCGCGCTGTTGCGAGCGGCGAACGCGACGCGCGTGCCGTCGTTCGCGACGTCGGGCGCCTGGACGTCGGCGGTGCCCGCCGTGATGCCGGGACAGCCGCCGAGCAGCGACGTCGAGCCGCCGACATCGGCGGACTGGAGCTGGCGATTGGCGCCGAACGTCAGCGCGATGACGCGCAGATCGGCGCCGCCCTGGAACGTGTCGAACTCGAGGCGCCCGGCGCCCTGCCCGGTCGGTCGGTCGACGTAGACCAGGTTCATCGTCTGGCCGGGATCCTGGCTCGAGACCGCCAGCGCGGCGCGCTCGAGGCGCAACCACTCCTGCACGGTGCAGAACGGCGTCGCGGTCGCCGGATCGAACGCGGGACACGTCGCCGGATCGGAGACGACGCCCTGGGTCTCGAGGACCGGCCCGCCGCGGTGGGCGATGCCGGCGACCGTGGTCACGCGTGGATCGTCGGGCAGGAGTGTCTTGGCGACCGCGCGGCTGCGGCGCGCATCGGCGTACTCGAGCGCCATGAAGTCGTTGCGCAGGAGGTCGTAGTTCTTCTCGAGCGCGACCGCCGAGAAGAAGCCCTGCGTGCCGGAGCGCAGCTTGAAGTCGTTCGCCGCGGCGGGGCTGTGGCAGGCCTGGAACGAGCAGCCGCGCGACAGCAAGATCGGCTCGACGTTGTCGGCGAAGAACTGCTTCACCGTATCGCCGGCCGCGAAGTCGAGCTTGCCGACCGCCGTCGCCCAGGTCTGGATCGCCTTGTACGAATCGTCGTCGACCGAGACGAACTGATCGCCGCCGGTGTGGCCGCGCCCGCCGGCGGCGACCGCGAGCGGGACGCGCAGGATCTGCGAGTCGGGCACCGGGTTGTTCACGAACGCCCACGCCTGCGAGAAGTTGAACGCGAGCTGCGTGTCGTCCATCCCGCACGTGATGTAGAAGTCCGACTGCGGCGCGCCGTGACAGTTGCCCGCGTTGCAGCTGTGGCTGGTGAGGATCGGCTGGATGTTGGTCCTGAACGCCGCGAAGTTCGCGTTCGCCATGAACGCCGACGGGTCGAAGCCCGACGGTACTGCCGTCGAGCACGTGCCCGCGCCGACCTGCGCCGGCGTCGCCGGCTTGAGGCCGTTCTCGGTCGCGCCGTTATCGATCCAGGTCTGCAGCGTGTAGAACGCGTCCGCACCGGGCTCGAGGATCGCGCCGCCCGAGTGCTGCACGTCGATCGTGAGGAACTTGCCGTTGTACTGGAACTTGAGCTGCTTGGGCCCGACCGCCTTGATCAGGAGCGGCGCGTACGGATACGCGCCGAACGGCGCGAGCAGATCGCGACGCTTCTGTACGTTCTCGAACGACGTGACATCGAAGTTGCCGGCGGCGAACTTGAAGTTGTCGCCAGCGTTCGTCGAGTGACATCCACTCGTGTTGCCGGCGCACTTCTGCAGCAGGATCGGTTCGATGTTGCGCTGGAAGTACGTGCGTCCGGGTGGGGAGTCACTACACGCCCCGAGACCCGCCGCGAGCGCGGCAGCACAGAGGAATCCGACGAGGAGAACGGCCCTTCGCTCCATGAGTTGCATCTTACTCCGAAAACGCAAACGAGCCGTCGATTGTCGTCGACGACTCGTGATCCTGTTGTGAGTCAGATCAGCGCAGCTGGCCGAGCGCCACCTTCGCGGTCATCCGCACGAGCCCCGACGCATCACCCGAGGCCTTGACGAGCGCCGCGTGCGACGCGCTCTGACCGAGCTGGCCGAGCGCCCACGCCGCGTTGCGACGAACGTTCGCATCGACGTCCGAGACGACGAGCGTCTCGAGGGCGACGCGCGCCGACTGCTGGTGCATCCCACCGACCACCGCGCTCGCCGCCTGGCGAACCGTGCTGTCCGGATCCGCGAGCAGTGTGACGACGGGCGTCGCGTCGGTCTGCTTGAGGACATCGCGCCACGCCTTGACCGCGGTCATGCGAACGGTCGCGTCAGAGTCCTGCATGCCGCGCGACAGCACGTAGTTGCCGTCCTTGTGCGCGAGCACGCCGGCCGCGCGCACGATGGCGAGCCGCGCCTCGGCGGTGAGCCCGCCGCGGTCGATCGCCGCCCGCAGGTTCGGTAGCGCCGTGAGCGTGCGGGTCGCGCCGAGGAAGTCCGCGCCGTTGCGAACCGCCGTCGACGTGCCGTTGGCGAGCTCGCCTTCGAACTGCTCGACGAGCAACTCGGCGAGCTGGGGCCGCTTCGCGAACCACCAGCCGGCGACCTCGCGCACTTCGTAGCGCGAGTCCTCGGTGAGGTTCGTGACGATCTGGATGCAGTCCTCGCACATCAGCGCTTCGGTCTTCTCGACCTCGGCGATGATGGCGTCGGTCGAACCGGAGCTCACCGCCTGCGAGATCAGCGAGGCGCTACCGCCCTTGCCCGCGAGGGCCGGCGATGCCGACGCTGCGATGCAGAGGACGACCGCCGTAAAGAGCTTGTTGATGTTCTTCATATAGATTTGCTCCTATTGCTCGGCGGTTGGTTAGTACGACGAATCGTGCGGGTTGTTTTCGCGAGCGTAGAAGTTGAGGCCCATGTCGGCCGCGAGGATGAGCTTGTAGATCTCGGTCGGCGTCAGCTCGGCGAAGCCCTTGGCGGCCGCGTGCGTGGTGCCGGCGAACGCGTGCTTCGAGCTGTCGACGGTCGGGAACAGCTGCGACGGGTTGAGGGTCTTCATCGCGATCGAGCCGCGCGCGTCCTGCGGGTTCATGTAGACCTTGAAGTTGCCGCTGATCATCAGGCCACCCTTCTCGATTTGCTCCATGTCCGGGCCGGCCATCGAGAAGTACGAGGCGGTGAAGCTGTTGAGCGTCACGCCACCGATGGTGAGCGGGATCTTGTTGCCCGAGAGGTTGAACACCCAGGTGACCGACGCGCCGGTCTTCGGGTCGCTGATCGTGTAGCTCGGGTTACCCGGGCCGGCGACGCCGTTGTGGCAGGCGACGCACTTGGCGTCGAACACCGGCTGGACGGCCTTGTCCCAGCCCATCCCGACGATGCGGTCGGTGCCGATCGTGTGGTTCTGCGCGTCGTTCGTGATGATGCTGTCGTTCGCGAGGTCGGCGACCGCCATCATGCGGTCGGTGCGAGCGACCTTGCCGCGCGCGTCGGTCGGGCCGATCGCGAAGGCCTGCGTGATGCCGGGGTTGATGACCGTGGTGTCGGTGCGCGACTCGTGGCAGCCACCGCACACGCGGGACTCACCAGCGCGACCCGAGAACCACACGGGCTCGTTGAACAGCGACATGCCGTAGTTGTCGATGGTCTGGAGGTGCAGCGGAACGTTCGCCGGCACCGTCGCGAGCCACGAGCCGTCGGTCGCGACCTTCGCGATGCCGAGCGACGCCTGACCCTCGAACATCGTGGTGCCGAACATCCGCGGGAAGCCTTCCTCCGACGAGAAACCCTCCTGGATGCGGACGCCGTAGATCTCGCCCTGGTTGAACGTGTGGAGGCTCGACTGGTAGACGTTCATCGCGCCGACCAAGAGCTGGCCACCGAGGTTCGGGTCATCCGCGGACGACACGACCGGCGGCGCGGTGCGCGTCTGTAGCGGGCGCGGGAAGATGTCCCACATGGTGTGGTCGTCGAGGATCGGGCGGCGCTGCTGGGTCGCCGAGTCGTAGAGGTAGACGCCGAAGTCGGCCGAGCTGTTTGCAGCAGCGAGGAAGCTCGACTCGACGACACCATCGGCCCACGACACGACGAGGTCCGGCTTGTCCTTGGCGTTGAGCGCGTATGCATCGTAGTAGCGACCGACCGAGTCGGACGACGCCGAGTTGTCGGTCGGGACGTCCGGCGTCAGGAGCACGTAGCTCGAGTTCGCCTCGGACATCTGGTGATCGGCGAGCAGGCCGTTGTCGGTGGTGTACGGGAGGCCGAGGCGGATATCGACAAGCGCGCCGGCGTTGATGGTCCGGTTGCGCGCGGTCGCGATGCCGATGTAGCGGCCCGGCGCGATCTCCTGCGCCTTCAGCGTGGAGTTCGACGCGCCCTTGCCTTCCTTGCCGAAGGCCTCGCGGAGCTCTTCCATGTCCTGGTTGACGAACATGAGGTGACCGCTGTTCTCGCCACCGAGGTGATCCCATTGGGTGAAGATCACGCGGCCGTCGGACGCCAGGCTCGGGGCCGTGCGGTGCGACAGGTTGCGCGGGCCGAGCTCCTCGTGCGAGCCGTCGGTGTTGATCCGGCCGAGCTGGATCGTGGTGCCGCGCTCGTACTCGTCCTGGTGCTGCGGCGCGCCGGCCTCGACGATCGCGTTGGTCGTGAACATGATGCGATCGCCGGGCAGCCAGATCGGCGACACGTAGTCGCGCATCGGGTCGGTCGGGATGGTGTCGACGTGACCGTCGGCGAGCGTGAGGATGTGGAGGCCGTACGCCTGGTTGTCGGCCAGCTTCGCGCTGAACACGATCTGCTTGGCGTCGAACGAGATGTCGTAGCTCGAGATGTCAGCCTTCTCGAAGCCCGGCACGTTGGTGCAACACAGGGTCTCCTGCTTGCCGTCGGCGGTCGGCGGCGTCAGCTTGACGATGCGCGCGCCCGGGACGTAGGAGGTGTACTGGAAGATGTCGCCGGTATCGTTCCGGCGCGGGCGCTGGAGGATGACGAGCGAATCGACATTTCCGAGCGGCCCGGAGGAGTCGTCGCTGCCGTTGCATCCGAGCGATGCACCGGTCGTCAGCAGGCTGATGCCGAGAGCGATGGTCTTCATGTCGAGCTTCATGGATTTCCCTCGAGCAGCTTCTAGTACAAGCCCCGGGCCACTCCCAACCGCGCGAAATTTATGGGGCCCGAGCGTCGAGCGGAGGGGGCGGTCGACCCGAGCCTCGCGGTCGTTGGGGGTTGCGACCCACAAGCTCCTGTAGGCAGACTCGTGCGCCCGACATGGATGACCAACGTACGCGTCGGTGGGGAAAGATCGTCCGTCCGACCACAGCGATCGACGATCCGATCCAGGTGCTGCGGACCGCGATCCAGGAGGTGCGAAACGCGCCGCGCAACTTCGAGCCGCGCCGCCGGCTGCGCGCCGCCGCCGCCGAGCAGGGTGCGTGGGACCAGCTCGCGATGTTGCTCGCCGACGAGGCACGCGCCGCGACCGGCAAGCCCGCCGTCGCGATCGCGTTCTACGAGGAGCTCGCCGATTGTCACGAGAACCTCGATCAACCGATCGAGACGATCGCGGCGATGGAGTCGATCATCGCGCTCGATCCCGACACGATCGGTCACCACGAGCGGCTCGCCTGGCTGTATCGCCGCGCGAACGCGTGGCAGAAGGCGGCCAAGGCCTACCTGCGCGTCGCCGAGCTCGGCAACGACGAGGTCTCGTACAAGGCGCTGCGTGCAGCGGCCCGGCTGTATCGCGACCACGGCCGAGCCGAGGCGGCCGCCGACACCTACAAGGAGATCGTTCGCCGGCGCCCGCACGAGCTCGATGCCTGGCGCGCGCTCGACGAGCTCTACGGCGAGCTCCAGATGTGGACCGATCTCGCGCTCGTGCGCGCCGAGCTCGCGGGCCGCACCGAGAACTCGGTCGACAAGGCGGCGCTGATGCGCGCCCAGGCCCGCGCGCTGTCGGAGGCCGGCGACCCGGCCAGGGCCGCCGCGCTGGTCGCCGAGGCCGCGACCCACGCGCCGGACGAGATGTCGGGCCTCGTCGACTACGTCTCGGTGCTCGCGCGCAACGGCCGGGGTCGCGAGGCCGCCGATCTGCTCGTGGCGCGCGTCGCCGAGGCGGTCTCGCGCGGCGACGACGGCGAGGCGATCGCGGCGCTGCGCTCGCGGCTCGCCGCGATCCTCGAGGACGCGTGCGGCGATCGCCCGGCGAGCGCCCGCGTGCTCGCCGAGCTGCTGCGCGACGCGCCGACGTTCGCGCCCGCGCTCGAGCGGCTCGTGTGGCAGGCGTCGCACGATCCCGATCCGCGGGTCCACGCGGTCGCCCTCGTCAAGCACGCGTCGGCGATGGCGGTCGTCGCCGATCGGCGCGCGACGCTGCTCGAGGCCGCGCGCCGGTTCCGCGATGCCGGCGATCACAAGTCGTGCGTGCGCGCGTTCGACATGGTGATCGAGCTCGGCGCCGAGCCCGACGTGTCGGCCGAGCAGGCGGCCGCGAAGTCGGTGCTCGCGGTCGAGCTCGCCAAGGCCGACGCGACGAGCGGCGATCGCGCGAGCGCCGAGCGCCGATTGCGCGCCCTGCTCGCCACCGATCGCACGAACCTCGACGCGGCGGTCGCGCTCGCCGAGCTCCTGGTCGCCGACCAGCGGCTCGACGACGCCGCCGAACACCTGCGCGACAGTCTCGAGCACGCGCCCGACGACGCGCCGTCCGACAAGGTCGCGCAGCTCGTGTTGCGCCACGCGCAGGTCGCCGCCGCGCTCGGCGATCCCGACGAGGCGCACCAGCTGCTCCACGAGGCGCACCACCTGGCGCGCCGCGATCTGCCGATCACGCTCGCGCTCGGCGAGAGCTGCTACGCGCGCAAGCTGTGGCGCGAGGCCGCGATCCACCTCGGCTCGCTCGCCGATCACCCCGACGCTCCCCGCCACGCGCTCGCGGTCGCGGCCGGGCTCGCGAGGGCCGCGCAGGCCGAGGTCCGCGGGCTACGACCGCAGAACGCCAAGAAGCACCTCGACGCCGCGATCCGGCTCGATCCGGCGTGCGCCCCGGCGCTCCACGCGCTCGGCGAGCTCGCGCTCGAGGTCGGCGACACGTCGCGCGCCGCCGATCTGCTCGAGGCCGAGGCCGCCGCGACGACCGATCCGGACAAGCAGCTGCGGCTGTGGGACGCGCTCGGCGATCTCGCGCGCGACCTGCTCGGCGATCCGGCGCGCGCCGAGCGCTGCTGGCGCCGCGTGATCGGGCTGCCGCTCGGCATCGCGCGCGTGCCGGTGCTCGACAAGCTGCTCGCCGCGCAACGCGAGACCCGCAGCGAGCACCGCGGCGAGACCGCGGTCGCGCTCGCGGCATGCTGCGGGGACGAGACGCGCCGGCTCGCGCTGCTCGCCGAGGGCGCCGAGGCCCACGCGGCGGCCGGCGATCTGCTCGCCGCCCGCGAGGTCGCCGAGCAGCTGATCGCGGCGCAGCCGCACGATCCGCGCGCGGTCGACTGCGCGAGCGCGATCGCCCTGGCGCTCGGCGACCTGGAGCGCGCGAAGCGCTGGCTGCGCCCCGCCCTCACCGCGTGGGACGCGCCGCGATCGCAGACCACACCGACGAAGGCGCTCCACGCCGACCTGTGGCGGCGACTCGGTGACGCCGAGCACGCGCGCGGCAACGAGCCGGCCGCGCTCACGGCCTACCGGCGCGCGGTGCCGATCGCGCCCGACTCGCCCGGTGCGATCGCGGCGCGCCGCGGCCTCGTCGAGCTCGCCGGGCGCTCCGGCGCGTCGGTCGCGACGTCGCTCGCCGCGCTCGTCGAGGCCGAGCACGAGCCGGCCGACGCGATCGCGTGGGCCCGCGGGCTCGCCGCGCGTCCGGGTGGCGACAGCGTCGACGACGCGCGCGCGGCGTACGAATTGTCGCGCGGGCTCGGCGTCACGCTCGAGCCCGACGACCTCGCGTTCCTCGCGGCGCACCCGATGCGCGCGATGGCGTCCGATCAGGCCTACGGGGCCCCGCTCGACGACGCCGATCGACGCGCGCTGATCGACGACGACGCCGACGCACCGCTCGCCGAGCTGCTCGAGATGCTGTGGGAGGTCGCGCCGCAGATCTGCCCGAGCCCGCAGTCCGCGCTGTTCGAGGCCGATCGCTCGACCGCCAAGCGGCTCGCCGCGACCAGCGATGCCGCGGCGGCGGCGATCTACCCGCAGATCGCCAAGGCGTTCGGCGGCCCACCGGTGCTGCTGCACGTCGGCGCGCCGACCGGGCTCGCGCACGATCCGGCGACCGATGTCACCGTGATGTTCGCGTCGCCGCCGGTCGTCGTGCTCGCCGCCGAGCTCGCCGCGTCGCGCGCGCGCACGGTCGCCGATGGCGAGGGCGATCGCGACGCCGACCTGCGATTCTGGCTCGGCCGCGCCGTCGAGCTGACCCGGCCGCGCCGGATCTTTGCCATGCAGGGCGCCGACGCGTTCGCCCGCCAGATCGCGGTGCTCGAGGCCGCGTTCGGGCCGCAGCGCGCCGCGCGCGTCGATGCCGGCATCGTGCGCGAGGCCGAGCGCTTGCGCGGTGCGCTGCCGATCGCGCTCCGCAAGCGCGTCTCCGATCGGCTCGCCGCGCTCGACGGCAAGCCGCTCGATCCGGCGGCGTACGTCGGCGGCTGCCTGCGCGCCGCCGATCGCGCCGGCCTGCTCGCGTGCGGCCGCGTCGATCGCGCGATCGCGCTCGCGAACGGCGCGGTGCACCTCGTCGCGCTCGCGTCGATGCAGCGCTACCTCGCGGTCCGCAAGAAGCTGCGGCCGCGCCGCTAGGAGCGCGTAGCGCGTTGCGCCGCCGCCTGGGTCTTGATCGACGCGCGGGGTCAGCCGGTCTCGCGCCGTCGGACCGAGCCGGCCCTGAGCGAGTGGCTCAAGAGCGCGAACAACCCGAGGGCTGCCACGGGGTCGTGCACCGACTTTGCCTCGACTCGCTAGCAGGCTGTGGAAAAATCGCGGTTTGCGCACGTCTCTCCGTCGGGCGTGAAGTTGCAAAGTGAGTTCGAAGGCGTGGGATCTCCGCCGCTGGCGTGGTCGTCCTACGCGGCCGAAGCGACCAGCCGGGTGATTCTC
>JBBQEX010000113.1:0-17150 GCA_038321315.1 Haliangiales bacterium
TTCGCCCTCACTGTTCATGCCGCGAGCTGCTCGCGGCGTTCGGGCTTCGCCCTCACTGTTCATGCCGCGAGCTGCTCGCGGCGTTCGGGCTTCGCCCTCACTTCTTCGGGGCGGGCGCGTCGTCCTTGCGCGTGCCGCTGATGTTCCACGACTGCGTGCACAGCGCCTTGTGACCGACCTCGGTGAAGTACTCGCCGACGAACACGAGCGACAACAGGCCGTTCTGGACGCGACCGGCGACCGAGAACACGCCGTCCATGCCGGAGACCGGCGTGTGGCCGCCCTTGGGCTTGCTCTTCGCGGTGATCTTGCCGGTCTTGGTCGGCGCGCCGTTCATCAGCGGGATGCGCTCGATGTCGACCGACATGGTGTTCGACTTGATGTCGATCTTGAGGTCGCCGCGCTGGAACTTCAGAAGCTCGGAGCTGCAGTTGTTCGACGACAGCTCGTACTTGACCTCGTAGACACCGGCGACCGGCTCCGCCATCGCGGGAGCCGCGAGCGCCAGCAGCGTGAACGCCGACATCAGGATGGTGCGCATCTCACTACTCAGACGCCTGTCCGGGCGTCGGGATTCAGGTGATTTTACGGCGCCTGGGCGGTCCGTGGCGGCTCGCGGTAGATGAATAACGTCCGGATCGACCTGGTTTCGGCGTTCTCGCGGGCCACGACCGTCACCAGGTTCGAGCCCGCCCACAGCGGCAGGTCGGCCGCGAAGTCGAGCGCCTTGGCGTTCTTGCCGCCGCGGTTGGACCGGTAGAACACCTTGTGGCTGTCGATCTTCGAGCTGCGGTTCGACACGTAGATGTAGACGTCCTCGACATGCTGCTCGTCGCTGACCACGCCCTGGAGCCGGTAGTGGTCGTCGCTGGTCTCGAGCTTGGCCACCTGCCAGTTGATCAGCGGCGGTGAAGAATTCCACATCGGGATGTAGGTGCCGCCCCCGTTGCCACTCTGGGTCAGCGCCTGGCTGGGGATGAACCCGAGCTTCTTGTTCGGGAACACGACCTTGGTGTACGGGCCGTAGTTGCCGATCGCCTGGTAGCTCGTGCCCTTGGGTGCGGTGCCGAGGATCGTCGAGTCGTCCGACGCGCCGGTGTGGACCGCGATCGTGGTCTTCGTGGTGACCGCGGCGTGCGAGATCGCGCCGATCACGCTCGGGGCGATCTTGAACTTGAGCTTCTGCGAGGTCTGCACGTCGAGCGCCTCGTCGTAGACCATGAGCTCGACGATCACCTCGTCGCCGTGCAGGGCGCTGTCGGTCGTCAACGGGAACTCGAGCTCGCGCACCTGCTCGGGCAGGAGGTCGGGTTCCTCGAAGCGCGACTTGCCGAGCGTCACGCCGTCGCCGGTCGCGTTGCGCAAGTAAACCGTCGCCTTGTCCGACTTGCCGGGACCGATGTTACGGACCTGGACAGCGAGCCGGAACTTCTCGCCCCGCTGGATCAGGCCGTCGCCGTTGGAGTCGTCGACCAGCTGATAGCTGTA
Organism: Haliangiales bacterium; assembly: GCA_038321315.1. Taxonomy (GTDB): domain Bacteria; phylum Myxococcota_A; class Polyangia; order Haliangiales; family Haliangiaceae; genus JABFXX01. Next base: position 1,489 of record JBBQEX010000113.1, read on the forward strand.
GGCGAACACCGGACGTGGCGTGGCCTCGACGTGGATCTCGGCGGGCGTGACGTGGAACTGCGCGTTCGGCGCGCGGACCTCGAGCGACAGCCGATCGAACCGATCGCTGGCTTCCTTGGGGACCGCGATCTGCGTCGTGTACGTCTTGGTCTCGCCGGGACCGACCTTGCCGATCGGCAGTTCGGTGTCCTCGAACGAGCCGTCGTCGGCGTGCACGCGCGGCAGCACGCGATACGCCGCGCCGGTCCCGGTGTTCTTGACCGTCGCGGTCACGCTGACCGTGGCACCCGCCTTCACCGTGCCGGCGGGCGACGTGGTGAGCGCGATGTCGAGGTTTGCCTGCTCGCCGGCGGCGGGCGCCGACCAGTCGACCCCGACCGTCGCGAGCGCGGCGATCAACTTCTTCTCTTCGTCGGCGCGGACCTTGGCGACCAGCTTGGTCGCGCCGGCCACGAGCTTCTGGCGGTTCGGCGAGCTCACACTCGACACCAGGTCGCGCGCGAACTTGATCTCGAAGTCCTCGACGACCTCGTCTTCATCCGGGCCGTCCTCGTCGTCGGGCGGCTGGGTGACCGCCGGGGTGCCGGTCGCCGGCTGCTTCTTCTCGACGAGGAACGGCAGCTCGTACGACGGCTTGTCGATGTCCTTGGCGTACGTCGAGATCAGGTGGGCGTCGAGATCCTTCTCGCCGTAGGTGCGCGTCGGCGACAGCATGCGGACGAAGTCCGATGGCGCGTCGTTCTTCTCGGGGATGTACATCCGCTGGAGCTGGATGTCGGGGACGATGCCGAGGTTCTGGATCGAGCGATCGCCGGGCGTCAGGTACTGCGCGATCGTCAGCTTCAGCTTGGACTTGTCCTCGTTGTCGTAGAGCTCCTGGACCGAGCCCTTGCCGAACGTGCGCGTGCCGATGATCGCGGCGCGGTCGAGGTTCTTGAGCGCGCCGGCGACGATCTCGGACGCCGACGCCGAGCCGCCGTTGACCAGCACGGCGAGCGAGTTGTTGCTGTCGCCAAAGCCGCGCTCGGCGCGCCGCGCGTCGCGCTCGCGTCCCGACACGGTCGACACGATCGTGCCGCTGTCGACGAACAGATCGGCGAGCTGCACGGCCTCCTCGAGCAGGCCGCCCGGGTTGTAGCGCAGGTCGAGGATCCACGACGTCGCGCCCTTGGCGATCATCTCCTTCATCGCGTCGGAGACATCGGCCGCGATGTTCTTCGAGAACTGCTTCACCTGGATGTAGCCGACGCCCTTGTCGAGCAGCTTGTGCTGGACGACCGAGACCCGGATCAGCTCGCGCACGAGATCGAAGCGCAGGAGGTTCGGCTCGCCCTTGCGCTCGATCCACAGCGTCACGCCGGACCGCGGCTCGCCGCGCATGCGATCGACCGCCTCGTTGCTCGTGAGGTTCTCGGTCTCGTCGCTGTTGATCCGCACGATGTGATCGCCGGCCTTGATCCCCTTGTGGCTCGCCGGCGTGTCCTTCATCGGCTTGATGACCATCAGCTTGCGGTCGGTCATCTTGATCACGATGCCGAGGCCGCCGAACTTGCCGCTGGTCGACACGTCCATGTCGCGCGCCGACTCGGGATCCATCAGCGTCGAGTGCGGATCGAGCGTGTTGAGCATGCCGTTGATCGCGGCGTACTCGACCTTCGCGAGATCGGCGCCGGCGTTCATGTTGGTCTCGACGAACCGGAACACGCGCTTCAGCTTCGCGGTCATCCGCCACAGCGAATCGACGTCATCGGTCTCGAACACCTCGCGCTTGTCGTTCACCGCGACGGTGACCTTGTTGTGCGCGACGTCGGGCTCGACCAGCACCTCGGGGATGTTGAACTGGACCGAGTCGAGCGCCGAGTACAGCATCTTCTTCGGATCGATCCGCGACGGGTCGACGTAGCGATCCTTGACCTTCAGGAGCGTCTTGTTGAACAGGACGAGCGCCGACAGGTCGTGGTGTGGTGCCCCGGTCTCGCCCGGCGCGGCGTGGACCGCCTTGGCGTCGAGCTCGAGGGACATCGTGCCCTCGGGTGACTTCCGGACCACGGTGAGGACGAGTGCCATGCTCCCCGCGACGCCCACCAACGCGAGGTTCAGCCAACTTCGGCGCATCCAAGAATTATAGGGGCGCGGCACGAACCCGCCACTGACGATCACCAACGATCACCGTGCGACGGCTGCGACGCTCGCCGCAACGAGTAGTCGCATGTAGTATGGTCGCTGGCGATGGCCGGCAAGAAATCCAGGGCCAAGAAGGTGATCGACGTCGGCGACGCGCCCGACGAGGACACCGAGAAGAAGGACGCCGATGAGGACGCCGACGAGGAGTCCGAGAAGGACGGCGAGGCCGAAGGCCTCGATGCCGATCTGGCATCGTCGGCGACCGTGATCGCCCAGGAGGCCGACGCGGCCGAGGCGGTCGACGACTCCGAGATCGAAGAAAAGGTTGCACGCTCGGCCGGCTCGCTCGCGCGCCGCGATCCGATGGCGGCGTACATGCGCGAGACCCGGCGCTACCCGCTCCTGACCCCGGACGAGGAGCACGCGCTCGCGGTTCGGCTCGTCGAGCACGGCGACACGTCGGCAGCGCGCAAGATGATCGAGGCGAACCTCCGCCTGGTCGTCAAGATCGCGTACGAGTACCGCCGCGCGCACAAGAACCTCCTCGACCTCGTCCAGGAGGGCAACATCGGCCTCATCCAGGCGGTCGGCAAGTTCGACCCGTACCGCGGCGTCAAGCTGTCGAGCTACGCCGCGTTCTGGATCCGCGCGTACATCCTGAAGTTCATCCTCAACAACTGGCGCCTGGTGAAGATCGGCACCACGCAGGCGCAGCGCAAGCTGTTCTTCAACCTGAGGAAGGAGCGCGAGAAGCTCGAGCAGCTCGGGTTCCAGCCGACCACCGCGCTGCTCGCCGAGAAGCTCGACGTCAGCGAGAAGGACGTCATCGAGATGGAGCGGCGGCTCGCCGCGCCCGAGGCCTCGCTCGATGCCCCGATGGGCGGCGGCGATGACGACGGCACGCGCACGCGGATGGACTACCTCCCGAGCGACACCGAGCGGCCCGATCACGCCGTCGCGCAGAACGAGTTCGCCCAGATCCTGCGCGGTCACCTCGAGACGTTCGCGCTGACGCTGCAGGGGCGCGAGCAGACGATCTTTCGCGAGCGCTGGCTGACCGACGAGCCGCTCACGCTCCAGGAGATCGGCGATCGCTACAACGTCAGCCGTGAACGTGCCCGCCAGCTCGAGAAGCGCATGCTCGATCGGCTCAAGAAGTATCTCGAGGCCGAGCTCGGATCGGCCGTCGACATCGATGCGATGTCGCGTGACTAGAGGCACCCTCTATATCGTCGGCACGCCGATCGGGAACCTCGAGGATCTGTCGCTCCGTGCCGCGCGCATCCTGCGCGAGGTCGACCTGATCGCCGCCGAGGACACCCGCAGCGCGCGCGTCCTGCTCGCGCACGCCGGCGCGACCCGGGCGCGGCTGACCTCGCTGTTCGAGGGCAACGAGGCGGCGCGCTCGGCCGAGCTCGTCGAGGCGCTCGCGCAGGGGCAGAGCGTCGCGGTGATCAGCGAGGCCGGCATGCCCGGGATCAGCGATCCGGGGGCCCGCGCGGTCGCCGCGGCGGTCGCGACCGGCGCGCGCGTCGAGGTCATCCCGGGGCCCAACGCCGCGCTCGCCGCGCTGGTCGGCTCCGGGCTGCCGATCGATCGGTTCACGTTCCTCGGGTTCCCGCCGCGCGAGGGTGGGGCGCGACGCGAGCTGTTCGGCACGCTGCGCAACGAGCTCGGCGCCCTGGTGTTCTACGAGGCGCCCGATCGCGTCGGCGACACGCTCGCCGATCTCGCCGCCGCCCTCGGCGCCGACCGGCCGGCGAGCCTGGCGCGCGAGCTCACCAAGATCCACGAGGAGCACGTCCGCGGCACGCTCGGCGAGCTCGCCGCGCGCTACGCCGAGGTCTCGCCGCGCGGCGAGTGCACGCTCGTGGTCGGCGCCGGGACCGCGGTCGTGCCGGTCGTCGACATCGAGGCCGAGCTGCGGCGGCTGCTCGCCGAGGGCCTCGGCCCCAAGGACGCGGCCGCGCGCCTCGTCGTCGTGACCGGCAAGCCGCGCCGCCAGCTCTACCAGCTCGCGCTGTCGCTGCAGCGAGAGCAGCCATGATCGTCGACCTGCGCCGGCGGCAGCTGCCGTGCGGGCTCGATGTCATCGTCCACCGCGACGACACGACGCCGCTGGTCACGACGTCGATCGAGTACAAGGTCGGCAGCACCGACGAGCGCCCCGATCGCACCGGGTTCGCGCACCTGTTCGAGCACCTGTTCAAGTCGTCTCCCGAGCGGCTCGGCGGGCATCACTACGACGTCTTGAAGCGCGCGGGCTCGAGCGAGGCCAACGCGTCGACCTCGCCCGATCGCACCGGTTATCACGAGACCTTGCCGGCGAACCGCCTCGCGCTTGGCCTCTGGATCGAGTCGAACCGCATGGGCTACTTCCTGCCCGACTTCGACGCGCCGCGCCTCGCGACCCAGCAGGCCGTCGTGCGCGCCGAGCGCCGCCAGCGCTACGAGGACGTGCCGTACGGCGCCGAGCGGTTCGCGATCGGCCTCGCGCTGTATCCCGAGGCCCACCCGCTGCGCCACCTGACGATCGGGCGCCACGCCGACATCGCGGCGGCGACGATCGACGACGTCACCGCGTTCTATCGCACGTGGTACGTGCCGGCCAACGCGACGCTCGTGATCGCCGGCGCGGTCGACGACGCCGAGTGCGACGCGCTGGTCGATCGCTACTTCGACTTTCCGGCGTCGCGGCCGCCGCCGCGCGCGCAGCCCGTCGCGCCGCCGCTCGTGGCGCTGCGCGAGCAGATCGTCGACAAGTTCGCCGCGCTGTCGCGGCTGCACCGCGTGTGGCGCGCGCCGATCGCGTACACCGGCGAGGAGCCCGAGCTCGAGATCCTCGCGTCGGGCTGGACCGCGGTCGGCACCGGCGCGCTGTGGCGCCGCCTGGTCTACGACGCGCCGCTCGCGCAGCGCGTGTCGGCATGGGTCGCGTCGAACCGCCTCGGCGGCGAGCTCCACCTCGCGATCGATCTGCGCACCGGCGTCGATCCGGACACCGTGCGCGCGATCGTCGACGACGAGCTCGCCCGCACGATCGGCCCACCCGATCGCGACGCGCTCGCCGGCCAGATCGCGCGCGTCGTGACCCGCCGCGAGGCCAGCGCGATCTGGGCGCTCGCGCGGGTCTCGAACCGCGCGCACGCCATCCAGCGCTACGTGCTGTACACCGGCGAGCCCGACGGGTTCGCCGCCGAGCTCGCGCGCTACCAGGCCGTCACGGTCGAGTCGCTCCACGCCGCCGCGTCGCGCTGCCTCGCCGACCCGTTCGTCGAGGTGTTCACCGTCGCCGGTGCTACGGGCCCGGAGTCGGCTGCTTGAGGATGACGAGCGTCTTCTCGATGCCCGGCGTCATCTTGATCGCGTTCTGATCGTCGACCCACACGACCTCGAAGTCGGTGAGCTTCTCGCGCGCGATCAGCTTCTGCGCCTCGACCGGGCCGAGGATGAACATCACCTTGCTCCACGCGTCGGCGGTGAACGCGTCCTTGGCGCGGATCGTCACCGAGCGCGACGCGTGCGCCGGCTGGCCGTTCCGCGGATCGAGGATGTGGTGGTAGCGGACGCCGTCCTTGATGAACGTGCGCTCGTAGTCGCCGCTGGTCGAGAACGAGTGGTTCTCGATCGGCATCACCGCGAACATCGAGTCGTACGGCCCGCGCGGATCGCGGATGCCGACCACCCACGGGTCCGCGCCCTTCTTGCCCGACACGAACATGTCCCCGCCGGCCTGCACCATGAAGTCGACGAAGCCGGCGTCGAACAACAGCTTCACGCACTTGTCGACCGCGTAGCCCTTCGCGATCCCGCCGAGCGTGATCGCCATGCCCTTGCGCTTCAAGAACACCGTCTTGTGCGCGCGGTCGAGCACCAGATCTCGATAGCCGACGAGCTTCAGCCGCTCGGCGAGCGCTCTGGAATCGGGGATCGTCTCGTCCTTGTTCTGCCAGTCGAACTTCCACAGCCCGAGCAGGGCGCCGATCGTGATGTCGAACACGCCGCCCGAGCGCTTCGAGACGTCGTAGGCGCGCTCGATCACCGCGAACGACTCGTCCGACACCTTGATCGGCTTGTCGCCGGCGGCGGCGTTGATCTTCGAGATGTCGGACTCGGGGACCCAGGTCGACATCTCGATGTCGAGCCGCTTCATCTCGGCGAACACGGCGTTGGCGCCGGCCGCGGCCTTGGTGTCGTCGTCAGTCCAGAACCAGACCTGGACGAGCGTGCCCATCGCCTTGCCGGTGTAGACCAGCTTGTGGTCCGGGCTCTTCTCCTTGGGAGCGTCCGCGATCGCGACGCCCGATGCGATCGCGAGGATCGCGAGCGCCCGGAGGATCACAGGACCCAGTGAACGATGCGCAGGATGATCAGGATGCCGCCGATGCCGAGCGAGACCAGCACCGCGGTGACGCTGAGCGCGAGCGTGCTCTGGGTATCCTGCTGGATGCCTCTCCACATGCCGAAGCACGCCGGGATCGCACCCATCGCCGAGATCAACCCGCCGGCGATCGAGCCGACCAGGAGCCCCTGACTCATCGCGATGATGAGGCCGAGCGCGATGAACGCGCCCGCCACGATCACGGGCATCTTGCTATCCGGTACGCCTGTCGCCATGCCGCAACGCTAGCATGCGCGCGACGACTTGCTCGATTCAGCTCTCGGTATAGGTGCGGATCTGTTCGCGCATCACGTCGTCGGTGAGCGCGCGCTGGACCGGCTCGAGCAGGCAATCGGCCAGGACGATCATCATGTCCTCGACCTTCTTCTCGGCGACGAGCTTGGTCAACAGGGTCTTGGCATCGCGACTGTCGTCGCCCGCCAGGAGCTCTCTCACCTTCGCCACCGTCAGATCACCCTGGAAGTCGATCATCAGATGTTGGCGCAAGTATTCGATCAGCCGGTTCACGGAAAGGGGCATACAGCACCGTCGCTGGTTGATCAATATCGCCGGGCCCCGCTTCGCGCGATCGCGCTTGCGCGACACCACGAAACGCCGGAGGATCGAGGCGCGATGCCGCGGGTGCTGTTGACCGGCTTCTGCGCCGTGCCGGGACCTCGGCGGGCGGGGGTACAGCTGCGCCACGTGATCCGTGCGCTGACGCCCATGCACTCGGTCGACCTGCTGGTCGTGCGCGAGGGCGAGCAGGGCTACGTCGAACGCCAGGGCTCGGTCCGCGTGCTGCGCGTCCCGACTCACGAGGCCGATCAGAAGGCGCAGATCCAGGCGTTCCAGCGCGCGCTGCGCCGCCAGCTCGACGGCGCCGACTACGACGTCATCCACTGCCGCGACAGCTGGAGTTGCATCCCGGTGCTCGAGGCCCGCGCGCGCTTCGGGTTCGCCGTGGTCTACGATCTCGCGCGCTCGCCGCTCGGCGAGACCACCGGCGATGCCGAGCTCGACGCCCAGTACGCGCGCGACGAGGAGGCCTGCCTGCTCGCGGCCGACATGGTGCTCGCGCCGACGCCGGCCGCGGTCAAGGCGATCGAGAGCCGCGGCAAGCCCGGGCGCGTGATGCTGTCGCCGCCCGGCGTCGACGTCGACCGGTTCGACTGGGAGGACATGCCCGATGGCGACGAGCCGCCGCGGATCCTCTACGTCGGCACGATGGATCCGAGCCGCGGGGTGCGCGTGCTGGTCCGCGCGATGGCGGCGATCGTCCGCGAGCGCGACGCGCGCCTCGTGCTCGCCGGCCCGATGGCGCCGAAGTTCGAGCCCGGCTTGCGCGAGACGATCCGCGAGCTCGGGATCGCCGACAAGGTCGAGATCATGGGCCCGGTCGATCACGACCAGCTGCCGGCGCTCTACGCGACCGCGACGGTGTGCGTCCTGCCCGCGGCCGCCGATCTGTCGCCGAACCCCACCGTGGTCTATCCGACCAAGCTGCTCGAGTACATGGCGTGCCGGCGCGCGATCGTCGCGCCCAGGCGCGAGACCGTGAGCCAGGTCGTCGAGAACAACCACGAGGCGCTGCTGTTCGAGCCGGGTGATCCGATCGATCTCGCGCGCAAGGTGTTGCGCGTGCTCGGCGAGCCGATGATCCGCGATCGGCTCGCGGCCAACGCGTACGAGCGCGTGCGCCGCGAGCTCACCGCATCGGCCGCCCGCCGCGCGCTCAGGAAGGCGTACGACGTGCTCGCCGAGCGGTTCGCCGGTCAGTTCGACGCCGATGACAACGCCGACGAGTCGCCGAAGATGGAGATGCTGTCCGACGATGACTTCGAGGCCACCGTGTTCGAGGAGGCGCCGGCGCCGCCGAACCACGGCAAGCTCGTGCGCGCATCCGCGCCCTTCGGCGCCACGCTCAACCCCGAGATCGACACCTCGGTCAGCGTGCAGATCGAGATCAACCCGAGCGATCACGACTCGTCCTCGGAGGTCATGGCCGCGCCGCCCGCACCGCACGAGCCCGACGAGACGATGGAGCGCTCGCCGGTCGCGCCCGGACCCAACGACCGATCCGGCGCGTGGACCGTCGCGATCGCGCCGTCGCCCGCGGTGGCGCGGGCAGGGACCTCGGCCGCGACGACCGAGATCCCGGTCGTCCAGCAGAAGGATGACTGGGTCGTCACCAACGTCGCCAAGCTTCCGAAGGTGCCCTCGAAGCCGGCGCCGCGGCGGATGCCGACGCCCAACGAGGCCACCGGCGAGATCAACCTGCCGCCCGATGACGGCACGCCCGTCGAGGGCAGCACCATCGCGCCACCGGTCGCGATGGCGAGCGAGGGCTCGTTCGTCGCCGGCGAGATCGACGTGCCGACCCCACCGCCCGAGCGGTCCGAGGAGCTGCCGGCCGTCGAGTTCAGCGCCGCCGGCGCCATGCTCGGGCAGCCCGATGTCGATCCGGACACCGGTAGTCGCACGCCGCCGCTCGAGCGGCGGTAGTGGACTTCCTCGAGAAGCTGCCGGCGATCGATCCGTTCGCGGTCGACGAGGAGCGCTGGCTGGTGCGCGAGGCCGACGCGCTGCGCGTGGCGTGGCTGTTCGGCGATCCGAGCTCCGAGTGGATCCGGGACATGGTGAAGGGCACGCAGCGCTGGGTCGGCTTCGCGCACCCACGGGTGTCGCGCATCCTGCGCGTCGAGCCGGCCGAGCCGCGGGTGATGTTCGTGATCGAGGACGATCGCGGGCCGACGCTGGTCGACGCGGCCGCGGCGCTGCCGGCCGAGGAGCGCGAGCGCTGGGCGGTGTCGCAGCTCATCGCGATCTGCGACGGGCTTGCGGCGATGCGCGCGCACGATCCGGCGTTCGTCCATCGGGCGATCGCGCCGCATCGCATCTTCGTCGATCCGTCGGGCCACGCCCGCCTGCGCGCGCCGGTCGCGACGCTCGGCGTCCGTCCCGAGCCGGCGAACCGGGTCGGCTCCGGCAGGATCGTCGGCACGCCGGAGTACATGGCGCCCGAGCAGGCCCAGGGCCGACCGACGACGCCGGCGACCGACGTGTTCGCGCTCGCGACCAACCTGACGCAGGTGTTGACCGGCGCGTCGCCGTTCGCGAACGAGAACATGATGCAGGTGCTGATGACGATCCTGCAGGGCCCCGCCCCGACGGTGCCCGGCGCGTCGGCCGGCCTGGCCAGCGTGCTCGCCCGCGCGTTCGCCAAGGAGCCGGCCCAGCGGTTCGCCGACCCGGCCGCGCTCGGAGCCGCGCTGCGCGCGGTGACGCCCGACGCCGACGAGGTCGACGCGGTGATCTCCGATCGGATCGCGGCGTGGTGGCCGGCCGCGGCCCAGGCGCGGGGTGCGCACGACCTGTTCGGCCCGCCGTGCCACAAGCAGTGGAGCCAGCTCGCGCCGACGAGCTCGCCGAGCATCCGGGCCTGTGGCGACTGCAACCAGCAGGTCGTGCAGGTCGAATCGATCGCGGCCTGCTTGCCGCTCGTCGGGCAATGCGTGTCGCTGCGACGCTCGTGATAGCGTCGAACCAGTTTGCCGGTCGTCGCGCTGATCAACCTCCTGTTCGGCATCGGGTTCGCGCTGATCGCGCGCGACCGGATCCGCGCCGAGGGTCCGTTCGTGTCGCCGGCGTTCCAGCTCGTCGCGCTGCACGCCGCCGGGGTCGTCGCGCCGGTCGCGCTCTACTTCTACGCCGTCCACCCGGCCTGGGCCTGGATGTACTGGGTCGACCCGAATCGCCTCGCCGCGGTGTTCGTCCTGCCGCTGATGGTCGGGCACGCCGGCCTCGTGATCGGCGGCTGGTACTTCGCGTCGGTGCTGCTGCGGCGCGGCTACCAGGGCGCGCTGCTCTACGTGACCGGGGCCGTCGCGCTGGTTCTCCTGATCCTGCTCGTCGGGAAGCTCGACCGGCTGTCGACCGCGACCGACTACCTCGGGTGGCAGAGCGGGCAGGGCGTCTCGCTGTTCGCGGTCCAGCTCGGCTGGGCGTTCGTGGTGTCGCTGATGGCGCTGTTCGGATCTGCGATCTATGTCGCGATCGAGCTCGGCCGCGACGGCCGCCGCGTCCGGAGCCGGTGATATAGTCCCTCGCGATGCGTCTTGTCGTCGTGCTGTGTGCCGTCGCCGCCTGCGGTCCGATCACGTACGTCAGCGAGGTCACCCGGGGCGCGCAGAACGCCGTCGATCAGGCGCGCACCAACGAGGCCGACAAGTACTCGCCGTACTACTGGACCCGCGCGGTGCAGTACCTGAACGCGTCGCGCGAGGACGTCGCGCGCGCGGACTTCCAGGGCGCGAACCGGTTCGGCCGGCTCGCCCGCGAGGCCGCCGAGCTCGCGTCGAACGAGGCCGAGGTCGCCAGGAAAGAGCACAAGGCGCCGCCGAGCCTGGCTCCGGCGAAAGATGGCGAGAAGCCCGAGAGGTCCGAGAAGACGAAGCTCGCGCCGGTGAAGGACGACGAATGAGCGAGGGGTCGATGATTCGCACGGTCCTGATCCTGGTGTTCCTCGCCGGCTGCCCGGGCTCCGAGATCCGCACGACGACGACGATGAACGCCGGGCTGATCGCGACCGCGCGCGACAACGGCGCCCAGCGCTGCGCGCCGATCGAGCTCGCGATGGCCGAGTCGCACAACGACGTCGCGACCCAGGAGCTCGACGAGGGCAACTACTACAACGCGAAGGAGGCGTCGGAGATCGCCGCCAAGAACGCGCAGCTCGCGATCGACAAGTCGCCGCGCGAGAAGTGCGTCGACAAGGTCGCGCCCAAGGTCGCCAAGGTCGGCGACAAGGACGGCGACGGCATCAAGGACGACGTCGATCAATGCCCGCTGGTCGCCGAGGACAAGGACGGCTACCAGGACGAGGACGGTTGCCCCGACGATGACAACGACGCCGACGGGATCCCCGACGCGCTCGACAAGTGCCCGAACGATCCCGAGGACCGCGACAACTTCCAGGACGAGGACGGCTGCCCCGAACCTGACAACGACGGCGACGGCCTCGCCGATCGGGTCGACGCCTGCCCGAACGATCCCGAGGACAAGGACGGCTTCGAGGACGACGACGGCTGCCCCGATCCGGACAACGACAAGGACGGCATCCTCGACAAGGACGACAAGTGCCCGAACGAGTACGGCGTGCCGCCCGACGGCTGCCCGAAGAAGTACGTCAACGTCGTGGTCACCGCGACGAAGATCGAGATCAAGCAGACGGTCTACTTCGACACCAACAAGGCGACGATCAAGCCCGTCTCGTTCAGCCTGCTCAACGAGGTCGCCCAGGCGCTCAAGGACAACCCGAAGATCGAGGTGGAGGTCCAGGGCCACACCGACAGCCAGGGCGACGACGCGTTCAACAAGAAGCTCAGTCAGAAGCGCGCCGAGAGCGTGATGGCCTTCCTGATCAAGGCCGGCGTCGCGTCGAACCGCATGGTCCCCAAGGGTTACGGCGAGGACCAGCCGATCGCCGACAACCGGACCACGGCCGGTCGCGCCGACAATCGTCGGGTCGAATTCGTCATCACTTCCAAGTAGAGACTTGGTATATCAGCGGGATGGGAACCCGCGCCGGCCTCGCCGCGTCACTTGGTCTATTGCTCGCCATCACCGGATCGGTCCACGCCGATCCGAAGGGCGACATCGCAAAGAAGACCAAGGAAGCGATGGAGAGCTACGACCTCATGGACTATGGGGCCGCGAAGAAGAACCTCGATCAGGCGCTCGCGATCGCGAAGAAGAACAAGCTCGACAAGGATCCGGTCACCGCGAAGATCTACATGTCGATGGGCATCGCGGCGTTCGCGAACTCCGACATCGACGGCGCCAAGGTCGCGTTCCTGTCGGCAGTCCAGATCGATCCGAAGATCCAGATCGACCCGGCATACAAGTCGCCCGAGCTCACCAAGTTGCTCGACGAGGCGCGCGGCGAGGCCGGTGGTGGCACGCCCACCGGGCCCGGCCCGGTCGACACCGGCGGCGGCGACGCGGTCGACTGCGCGACCGTGAAGGGCCTGCAGCACGCGATCCTCGACTCCGGCAAGACCAACGCGCCGCAGCCGATCGAGGCCTACCTCGGCAGCGACGTCGCCGCCGTGAAGGTCTCGATCATGTATCGCGTCGAGGGCGCGACCGACTTCACCGAAGTGAAGATGACGAAGTCGGGCGGCTGCAAGTACACCGGCAACATCCCGGCGAGCGCGATGAAAGGCTCGCTGATCCACTACTTCGTCGCCGCGTACGACAACAACAACCACTCGCTGGCGTCGAAGGGCTCGTCGGGCTCGCCGAACATCATGGAGCTGACGGCCGGCGTGGCGGTCAAGGGCGGCGGCGGCGACGGCGAGGATCCGATCAACGGCAAGAAGACCGGGGGCGGCGGCGGCGGCGACACCGGTGGCGGCGACATCTCCGGCGGCGTGATCGCCGGCGGCAAGCCGGCCAAGGTGATGATCAGCGTCACCGGTGGCACGGGCTTTGGCTACGTCAGCGGCAACACCGAGGGCGGCAACACGGTCAAGAACCCGGGCATCGCGACCAGCCTGGTCGTCATCACGCCGGAGATCGCGTTCAAGGCGAGCCCGCGGCTGGCGATCGGCATCGCGGCGCGCATCGGCCTCCCGATCGGGGCCAACGTCATGGGCCACGCGACGATGGGCCCGGCCGGCCTCGTGCGCGTGCGCTACGCGCTGTCGGAGAGCGGCGAGGGCGTTCGCGTGATGGGGCAGGTCGGCGGCGGCATCATGCGCAACACGCTCAAGCTCGACAACAACGCGGGCATGGGCGACACCGACATCGTCGCGCAGGGGCCGCTCCTGGTCGGTGCCGGCGTCGGCTACACCAAGAAGCTCGGCGGCTCGGTCGCCTTTGTCGCCGACTTCTCGGCGCTCGCGGGCATCGCGGTGGTCGACCACCTCGGCACCTCGCTGCTCAACAGCGGCGTGACCGCGGACCTGTCGCTCGGGCTCTCGATCGGGTTCTGACGATCCGGACGGAAATGTCGCGCCCCGGCGTGAGGTCTCCAACGCACGAACATAAACCCGAGCGGTTGTAGCCAGTTACACTGGCACTCGGGTTGCTGAAGCAGGTGGTCATGCGCCGCCTCCAGCTCCTCTGCCTCGCCCCCCTCGTCGCGTGTGGCTCGTCGTCCGACTCGGCCTCTCCGGGAGGCAACGTCAGCTTCGGTGGCGCCCAGGACATCGGTCAGTTCCGCGGCATCCTCCAGAGCGGCGGGATCCCCGGCCCCGACACGCTCGACGCCAACGGCTTCTTCAACGAGCACTTCAACGCCACGCCGCCCGCGACGTGCGGCCAGGCGATGTGCCTGGTGCCCGGCATGATCGGCGGCTTTGACTGGGTGACCGGCCAGAAGCAAGCGACGCTCGTCGTCGCGCTCGCGTCGCCGCTCGACCCGACGACCTTCACGCGCAAGCCGCTCGACCTCGTCGTCGTGGTGGACCACTCGGGCTCGATGGCCCAGGACGGCCGCCTCGACAAGGTCAAGGGCGGCCTCGACACGATGATCGACAACCTCGACGACGGCGACCGGCTCGCGATCGTGTCGTTCGACGACACGGTCACGACGACCGCGCCGCTGCGCCCGCTCGATCGCACCGCGCTTCACCGCGTCGTCGATCGGCTGACGCCAGGCGGCGGCACCGACATCTTCGACGGCCTCGCCGCCGGATACGCCCAGTTCGACGCGCAGTCGTCGGATCACCAGCGCCGCGTGATCCTGCTGTCCGACGGGATCGCGACCGTCGGCGACACCGCGACGTTCGACATCCTGCAGATGTCTGACCAGCACGTGCGCACCGGCATCGGCCTCACCACCATCGGCGTCGGCCTCGACTTCGACGTCGAATTGATGCGCGGCCTCGCCGAGCACGGCGCCGGCAACTTCTACTTCCTCGAGAACGGGGCCGCGGCCGACGAGGTGTTCGCCCAGGAGCTCGCGTTCTTCGTCACGCCGATCGCGCTCGACCTGTCGCTCACCGCGCACCCCGGCGCGGGCTTCGAGCTCGGGGTCAGCGTCGGCTCGCCGCTGTGGACCGAGTCGAGCGACGGCGACACGATGGCGGTGCCGGCCGCGTTCCTCGCCAGCCGGACGTCGCAATCGGGCGAGCCCGGCCGGCGCGGTGGGGGCAGCGCGGTGTTCGTCGACCTCCTGCCGAACAACAACGGCAACGGCGAGGTCGCGTCGTTCGCGATGCACTACGACGACGCGATGACCGGCATGCGCGTCGATCAGGCGCTCGACCTCGTGTACGGCGGCGACTCGACGGAGACGCCGGCCCAGCCGTACCTCTCGCACCCCGAGATGTCCGAGCGCTACGCGATGTACAACATGTACCGCGGGCTCGCCGCGGCGACCCGGCAGGACCCGAGCTGCGCGCGCGCCACGCTGGTCGCGCTGCGCACCAACGCGATGGCGTGGAACACGGCGCACGTGGATCCCGATCTCACCGCCGACCTCGCGCTGGTCGACTCCTACGTCGCGAACCTCGACGCGGTCGGCGCCACGGCCGGCCTCGACGCCGCGACCTGCACGCCCGACAGCGCACCGCTCGGCCGCGACGACGTCCGCTATGGCATGGCGTGCAGCGCCGGTGGCCAGGGCGCGGGCGGCCTGACGGTCATCGCGCTCGCCGGGCTCGTCGCGGTGCGCCGCCGTCGTCGGCGCTAGGCCTGCTTCATCGCGAGCGCCCTGGCGAACGCCGGCCGCGCCGCGAGCTCGTCGAGCCAGCGCGTCAGGTTCGCGTACGCCGACAGGTCCAACGTGCGGGCCGCATTCGGCCACGTGAAGTTGATGATGTCGGCGATCGTGAGCTCGGCGCCCGCGAGGTACGGCGAGGCGGCGAGCCGGCCCTCGAGCACGTTGAACAGGCGGTGCGCCTCCTTGGTGAACCGCTCGATCGCCATCGGGTTGGTCTTGTCGGCGAGGTAAGGGCAGGCCGAGCTCCTCGAGGAGGATCAGCAGCTTGAAGCCGTTCGGGGTGGGCCAGGATACGCATCGAGCATGCGCCGACCATCGCGCCGCGGGTCAGGTGAGCAACGCGCGGAGCGGGTGGATGACGACGAAGACCTCACCGGCGGTGACCTCGGCGGCGCTCGGCGCGGCGGTCAGGACGACCGCGGCCTC
>JBBQEX010000114.1:0-16527 GCA_038321315.1 Haliangiales bacterium
GCGAGCCACGGGGCATCCTCTGTTGGGAGTCTTAGACACACCCTCGATGGCATGGCTCTGCCCCACCTTTCAACCGCGCGCGGTCGAGTCACGCGGCGTTCCGGATCTCCTCGCGCTGCTCAGGATGAGATCCACACCCGAGCGCACTCGGCACGCCGAACGCATGTTCTGACGGCGTGCTGTCGTCAATCCCGGCAAACGACGGCGTGGCCACGATCAGCAGGCCCATCGAGAACTGTGGATAGAAGTACACGAGGCCGATGACCGGCGTGAGCAATCCATTCGCGAGCATGAACCACTTCACCCATCGCTCGGGTCGCGTCCGTGTGAACACGAACGACACACAGGTCGTCGCTAGCCCCATGAAGATGTAGCCGAGCGCATCGACATCCCAGAACAACGAGTGCGGCGTCTGATCGAGAACGCG
Organism: Haliangiales bacterium; assembly: GCA_038321315.1. GTDB lineage: Bacteria > Myxococcota_A > Polyangia > Haliangiales > Haliangiaceae > JABFXX01. The sequence continues at coordinate 428 of JBBQEX010000114.1, forward strand.
GATCTGGTCTGCGGCGCCTTGGAGCTGCGCCGGGATGACGGTGGCGAGCTGAACCACATAGTTGAGTGTGACGTAGACTGCGTAGATGACCGCGAACAGCACCGCTGCGTGGCTCCAGAGCTTCTTGCGCCCGGGTATCGCGTAGTGAAGTGCGAGCAAAGCAAGGGTGAATGGCGTCGCGATGCCAAGTGAGAAGCCATAAATGAGCCTCGCGTCCAGTGGGAACGAGAAGACGCCGAGCAATTGCAGCACTTGTACGACGCTGAAGCCGATGGCCGCGAGGAAGGCAACGCTCGCCGCGTAGAAGCCTACGAGCGTTGCGTGATGCTCGACCGCCTCGCTCTCCTCGGGCTTGGCTGCGGATGCCCTGGCTTGTTACCGCCCCTGGCTCGCTCCTGATGCTCGCGCTGTATTTTCGCGCACGTTCGAGACGCGATCGAAGCTGTGGGCGCGCAACCGAGCCAGCGATCGCCCGTGGAGCGTGAATGACTGCCGCGCATTCGGTCTCTGGGGTCTTGAGTCGATAGCATCGTCGCGCGAGACGACGGCGTCCGTTCACAGCGACTGGGCTTGTTCATGCACCCGACCGTGTGAATGGCCAAGGTGAAGCTTCTGTTCGTGGCTTTGCTCGTCATCCATGGGTTGATTCACCTGGTCGGCTTCGTCAAAGCTTTCGGGCTCGCAGAGGTCCGGCAGCTGTCCGCGCCGATCTCGCACGCGATGGGCCTCCTGTGGCTGACGACGACGATGCTTCTGCTCGCGGCAGCGACGACGCGCTACACGACACCGCACTGGTTCTGGGCCGTGGGTGGTGTGGCGCTCGTGCTGTCCCAGTTGCTCATCCTCACGGCGTGGGGAGATGCCAAGTTCGGCACGGCGGTCAACGTCGTGCTTCTTGTTGGCGTCGCGCTCGGATTCGTCGCGTACGGTCCTGGAAGCCTTCGGGCCGAATACAACGCGGCCGTGCGCTCGAGCCTCGAGGCTCACGTAGAGCCGCGGGTTGTCAACGAAGCGGATCTGCGCGCCCTACCGCTCCAGGTGCAAGGCTACCTGCGGACAACCGGCGCGATCGGTCAGCCGCAGATCAACAACTTCAAGGCGATCTGGAACGGCCGGATCCGCGCCAGCGCGACGGAGCCTTGGATGACCTTCCGCGCTGAGCAGTACAACCTCTTCAGCGACATGCCGGTGCGGCTGTTTTTCATGGACGCCATGATGAAGCACCTCCCCGTCGACGTCTTCCATCGGTTCGTCGGTGACGCAGCTACGTTTCGGGTACGGGTCCTGTCGGCGTTCACCATGGTCGACGCCGCTGGGCCAGAGATGAACCGCGGCGAAACGGTGACGTTGTTCAACGACCTCTGCCTCCTCGCACCCGGGCGGCTGATCGATCCGTCGATCACGTGGGACGAGATCGATGAAACACATGTCCGTGCTCGCTATCGGCGGGGCTCGGAGGAGATCTCCGCCGAGCTCGTGTTCGACGCCTTCGGGGAGTTGATCGACTTCATCTCCGACGATCGGGCCGCGGCATCCGCGGATGGGAAGACCTTCACCGTGCAGCGGTGGCGCACGCCGGTGCGTGCCTGCAAGCGTTTCGGCGCACGGCGTATGAGTGGCTCTGGTGAGGCGCACTGGATCGCCGCGAGCGGCGAGTTCACGTATATCGAGATGGAGCTCGAGAGCATCGCCTACAACCTTGGCAGCTAAATTTAACCTGTTAGTGAATCGACATCGCATCTCTTCGTCTTCGTCGCTCTCGATCGCCTTCGCGAATGCAGCAGTCGAGCAGGCCGTCGAAGAAGAGCCTCGATCTCGTTCGCGAGCACGCCGGACGCATGGCGTGCGGTCACGGCCCAATGATGGAAGGCAGGTTGACTCCGGCCCGGCGCGTGCACACGGTGCGAACATGCTTCGAACCTGTCCCGCATGTGGCGCGCACAACCGCATTCCACCCACCAAGCTGGCGGCAGTCGGCAAGTGCGGGAAATGCGGTGCAGCGCTCCCGGCGAGCGCCGCGCCCATCGACGTCGGCGACGTCGCCACGTTCGACGCCATCGTCGCCGGTTCGCCGGTGCCAGTCGTCGTCGACTTCTGGGCGCCCTGGTGCGGCCCGTGCCGCATGACAGCGCCCGAAGTCAAGCATGCCGCCGCCGACCTCGCCGGTCGCGCCGTTATCGTGAAGATCGACACCGACAAGGTCCCCGCGCTCGCTCAGCGCTACCAGGTGTCCGGCATCCCGAACTTCGCCGTGTTTCGGGGCGGAAAGCTCGCGCATCAGCAGGCCGGCGCGCTCAAGGCGCCTCAGATCGTGTCGCTCGCGACGACGTCGACGCGCACCGTCTCCCAGTAGAGGCGTCTACATGCGGCCATGGACAGCTGTGGCAGCCCACCAATCACATTGATTTGCGCTGGCGCGGACCAGTACAGCGCACTACTCGGCCCGGGGTGCGTGTTGTTCGTTCGCATCCATCATCTGGCAGTGACCACTCGCCATACGTCCGGCGTGATCGCGCAGCTCCGCCAGCTGCGCTGGATTCTTCGGGGTGAGGACGATCCGCGCGCCAGCGTCGATGTCCTCCGAATGTGCGGTCGAATCCACCATCTTCTTCATGTGACCCGATCCCATGATGCCGCCGGATCCCATCCCACCCGATCCCATCATGCCGCCACCCGACATCATCGTATCGTGCATCGCGGCCATGCCATGGACGCGTTGCCGTAGCTGCACGACATCGCCGCTCGTCATGAAGGCGATCGCGACACCTTCCTGGGTATCCGTGACGGATACCTGCGTCCCCAACACCTCCATCGGGCACATGTCGGCCATCGCGCCCGATCCATTGTGCGGCGTCACCTCGGTTGGACCTGAGGGTGTCGACGGCGCGCCCTTCGAGCCGCCACATGCGATCGTGGCGAGGATGATGAGCGTCGTGATGATCGTTCGCGCCGAGGTGTTGATTGTCATGGCTTCTCTCGTTCTCGACAAGCAAGCCCCGCGCCGTTCGCGGGGCCGGAAAGGCGCGCATTCCATGACCGGGTCGGGTTACTCGAGCGACGCGGAGAGATCGGACGCACGGCACCTGCCCTGAACTCGTCCATGTACTGCCGCTTCAGCGCGGCTCTTTCGTTGGTCTTAGCTACCGTATCCCGGCGCTCGTGGTGTTTCACGGGAGTGGATCAATCCCAAATTGCGCGACGACGTGAACTCCGCCGGAGGTGTGGACGAGGCGTTTCGACGCTCAGTTGGTGGCGATCGCTTCGGCAATCGCAGCACGGACGGCGGCGCGCACCGAGACGGGCACGACATCGCCGGGGATGCGCTTGCACAGGCTGACGGTCCGCTTGAGTGCGTCGCACGCGCCGGCGCAACGCGGGCATGTCGCGAGGTGCTCCTCGATTTTCGCGCAGGCTGCCTGATCGATCTCGGCGCCGACGTATGCGGTGAGCTCCACTGCGAGCTCCGGGCACGGCTCGGTGGTGTCGCCATCGAGCCACGCTGCGAGCTCGCTGCGGACCGCCAACCGCGCGCGGTGCAACCGGCTCTTGAGCGCGCCCACATCCACGCCGGCGACCTGCGCCGCTTCCTCGGCGGAAAGGCCTTCGACGTCGCGCAGCACGAGGGCCTCGCGCTGTTCGGTGGGCAACGCGTTGATCGCCCGCGACAGGGCGACGCCGATCTCGCGTGCATGTGCGCGGAGGTCGGTCCCGGGCGCGGGATCGACGAGCTCAGCCGCCGACGCATCGTCGATCGACGTGGTCGGCCGATGGCCGCGCCGTTCCTTGATGCAGAAGCTGCGCGCGATCTGATAGAGCCAGGTCGACAGCGCCGCATCGCCGCGGAATCCGGGCAGGTGGCGGAACGCGGCGAGGAGCGTCTCCTGGAGCACCTCGCGCGCCGACTCCTCATCGCCGCACATCCGGAGGCCGAACCGATAGATCCGTGGCTCGTACCGCTCGAGCAGGCGCTCGAGGGCCTCGCGATCGCCCGCACGGGCAGCAGCGATCAGGTCGGCGTCGAGTTGGTCGGCCATGTCCTCACAACCTTTGCGAGATCGTACGGTCTGTCAACCTGCCCGAACCCTTTCGGTCGCGGTGCGCTCTCACCTTGGTAGGAGGCGAAGATGTCATTGGCGCTGACCCGACAAATCTTCGATCCGACCATCGCGAGTGGGATCGTGGTGATCGACTGGTGGGCGACGTGGTGTGGCCCGTGTCGTGCGTTCGCGCCGGTCTTCGAGGCCGCGAGTCAGCGGCATCCGGAGATCGTTTTCGGCAAGGTTGACACCGACGCGGAGCAGCAGCTTGCGGGCCGGTTCCAGATCTCGGCGATCCCGACGCTCATGGTGTTCCGCGATGGCGTCCAGGTGTTTCGGCGTGCCGGCATGGTCGGCGCCGAGGGCCTCGACATCCTGATCGATCACGTCAAGGCGCTGGACATGGCGGAGGTGCGCCGGCACGCTCACCCGCAATCGATCGTGCACACATCGTGATGTCGAATCCATTCTGGGACGAACGCTATCGTGGCGACAACTACGCCTACGGCGTCGAACCGAACGACTTCCTGCGAGCCGAAGTCGGTCGAATCCCGAAGGGACGCGTGCTGTGCCTCGCCGAGGGCGAAGGTCGGAACGCCGTGTTCCTTGCGAGCGTGGGATACCAGGTCACCGCGGTCGACTTCTCGACCGCGGGCCTGCGCAAGGCGGAGCGGCTCGCGATGAGCCGGGGTGTTCAGCTCACGCTGATCGAGGCCGATCTGGCGACGTTCGAGCTTGGCACCGATTGCTGGAGCGGCATCGTCTCGATCTTCGCGCACACGCCGGGCCTCGTGCGGCAGCGTGTCCATGCGGCCGTTCCGCGTGCGCTCCACGCAGGTGGGGCGTTCGTGCTGGAGGCGTACCGGCCCGGGCAGATCGCCCTGGGCACCGGCGGCCCGAAAGATGCGGCGATGATGCCGACCCTCGCCGCGTTGCGCACCGAGCTCGCCGGGCTCGACCTTGTGATCGCGCTCGACGTAGACCGCGAGATTCACGAGGGTCCGTTTCACGCCGGGCCAAGCGCCACCGTACAGGTCGTGGCAATCCGGCGCTGACCGGGCGAATCCTTTTCCCCGGGCGTGGCTCTCACCCGGAATATGGGTCGAGATGTTGGCACCGGGATCGCGATCACGCTGATCGCCGTAGCGGCGATCGGCGCATGCCGGCGCGAGGAGGCACACCTTGTGCCTCCGGCGGGGCCCCCAGTCCCGGTCGCGGTCGCCACCGCACACGACGAGCCGCTGGCCGAGCTGTACCTCGCAAGCGGGACCGTGCGAGGGCGCACGACGATCACGCTGACGAGCAAGACGTCCGGGTACGTCCGCGCCGTTTCCGTCCGCGCCGGCGATCGCGTTACCGCGGGACAGGTACTCGTCGATCTCGAGGCCAACGACGTCCACGCCGGCATCTCCCGCGGGCGCGCCGAACTCGATCACGCGACCGAATCGCGCGCCGAAGCCGCGAGCGCCGTCGAGGCCGTGCGAATCACAGCCGACCTCGCCAAGACCACGCGCGATCGGGTCGACAAGCTGTTCACCGGTGGCGCCATCACGCGCCAGGAGTACGATGAGGCCGACAGCAAGTGGCACGGCGCTTCCGCGCAGCTCGCGATGGCCGAGGCGAGGCTGCGCGCCGCGACCTCGGGGATCGAGGTCGCCCGCGCCGGTCTCGCCGAGACCCAGGCCACGCTCGACTACGCACGCGTCATGGCACCGTTCACCGGGCGCGTCGTAGAGCGCCGCATCGATCCGGGCGCGCTGGCATCGCCCGGGACCGCGTTGTTGGTGCTCGACGACGAAGCAAGCCTCCAGGTCGAAGCCTCAGTCGAGGAATCGAGGGGCGCTGCGCTCCACTTCGGCGACGTCGTCTCGGTGACCATCGGAGACGCCACGCTGACCGGAACGATCGGCGAGCTGTCGCCGAGCGTCGACGTCGCGTCGCGCGGCTTCATCGTGAAGATCGATCTCGACGGTAAGCCCGATCTGCGGCCCGGGACGTTCGCCCGCGTCGGGTTTCGCATCGGTGACCGGCCGCGGCTGGTCGTGCCGACCGCGGCGATCACGGTGGCCGGCTCACTCGATCGGGTGTTCGTGATCGATCATGGCGTCGCCCGGTTGCGGATGATCACGGCGGGTGAGCGTCAGGGCGCCTGGACCGAGGTGCTGTCGGGCCTCTCCGCCGCGGAGCAAGTCGTCACCGATCCGCCGCGGGATCTTCGGGATGCGACCCCGGTTGTCGAGGCGCGACGATGAGCGCGCCAGCGAAGCTCGGTCTCGCGGGACGCCTCGCGCGAGCATTCATCCACTCCAAGCTCACCCCGCTGTTGCTGCTCGCGTCGATCCTGCTCGGTGCGTTCGCGGTGCTGAAGCTGCCGCGCGAGGAGGAACCGCAGATCATCGTTCCGATGAGCGACGTCGCGGTGCGCATGCCCGGCGTGTCCGCCAAGGAGATCGAGCAACGAATCACGACGCCGCTTGAACGTATCTTGTGGGAGATCCCCGGCGTCGAGTACTTGTACTCGACGTCGAGCCCGGGCCTCGCGACCGTGATCGTGCGATTCAAGGTCGGCGAAGACGAGGAGCGTGCGGCGGTCCGCCTCCAGGAAAAGCTCGCCGCGCATATGGACGTGATCCCGGCGGGCGCGTCGGCGCCGCTGGTCAAGACCCGCTCCATCGACGACGTGCCAGTGCTCGCGGTGACCCTTTGGAGCCCGCACTACAGCGGCTTCGAGCTTCGCAGACTCGCGAGCGAGCTCCGCACGCGCGTCGAGGAGGTCGGCGGCGTCGGCGAGGTGACCGTGACCGGCGGCGAACGCCGCGTGGTGCGCGTATTGCTCGATCCCGCGCGGCTCGCCGCGCGCCACCTCGCGCCGGCGCAGATCGCGGCAGCGGTGCAGGCGGCGAACGAGCGCCGGCCCGCCGGGGAGATCGCGACCGGCAATCGCGAAATCCAGCTCGAGTTGGGAACCGTGCTCGTGACACCGCGCGACGTCGGTGATGTCGTTGTCGGCTCGACCGACACTCACGCGGTTCTCCTGCGCGACGTCGCCGAGATCGTAGATGCCCCCGAGGAGCCCTCGACCTACGTACGGTTCGGCGCCGGCGTCGCCGCGAGCGGTGCCGCCGCGACCCTGGGCCCCAGTACGGTGCCAGCGGTCACGCTCTCGGTCGCCAAGCACAAAGGCGAAAACGCTGTGAGCGTGGTCGCCGACGTGATGCGCAAGCTCGATGCAGCGCGAGGAACGCTGATCCCCGGAGATGTCGAGCTGGCGATCACGCGCGACTACGGCGCCACTGCCAGCGACAAGAGCAACGAGCTGCTCCTCCACATGGCGATCGCCGTGATCAGCGTATCGCTCCTGATCTGGTTCGCGCTCGGCCGGCGCGAAGCGTTCATCGTCCTGCTCGCGATCCCCGCGACGCTCGCGCTGACGCTCGCGGTGTTCTACTTCTACGGCTACACGCTCAACCGGATCACGCTCTTCGCGCTGATCTTCTCGATCGGCATCTTGGTCGATGACGCGATCGTGGTGGTCGAGAACATCGCACGTCACGCGCGCATGCCGGAGAACCGCGGGAAGGACCTCGCCGATGTAGCGGTGCGCGCGGTGGACGAGGTTGGCAACCCGACGATCCTCGCCACGATGACGACGATCGCCGCGATCTTGCCAATGGCGTTCGTCGGCGGCCTCATGGGGCCGTACATGCGACCGATTCCGATCGGCGCGACGGCGGCGATGGTGTTCTCGCTACTCGTCGCGTTCATCGTGACCCCGTGGGCGACGGTGCGGCTGCTGCGCGCACGCGGCGTCGTGTACGAGGAGCGCGAGGGCATGCTCACGCGAGGCTATCGCCGGGTGATGGGCGCGCTGCTGCGAGTCGCCCGGCTTCGCACACTGTTCCTCGGGGGTGTGGTGGTGCTCCTGCTCGGCGCGATGAGCCTGGTCGCGACCAAGTGGGTGCGCGTGAAGATGCTGCCGTTCGACAACAAGAGCGAGCTCCAGATCATCGTCGACATGCCCGAGGGAACGACGCTTGAGCAGACCGACCGTGCCACGCAGGCGCTCGCCGACGCGATTCGCATGCAGCCCGAGGTCACGAACTACCAGACCTATGTCGGCACGTCCGGCCCGTACAACTTCAACGGCCTGGTCCGCCACTACTTCTCCCGGCGTGGCGCGAACGTCGCCGACATCCAGGTCAACCTCGTCGAGCAGGGCGTGCGCTCGGCGCAGAGCCACGCGATCGCGACTCGGATCCGAACGGCGATCGCGCCGATCGCCACACGGTATGGCGCGCGCATCAAGGTCGCTGAGGTGCCACCCGGTCCGCCGGTGCTGGAGACGCTGGTCGCAGAGATCTACGGCCCGAGCTACGAGCGCCAGATCGAGGTCGCGCGGGACGTGCGCAGCCTGCTGGAGCGCACCGACGGGGTGGTCGACGTGGACTGGTACGTCGAGGATGACCAGCCGAAGTACCGGTTCGTGGTCGATCAGGAGAAGGCGGCGCTCGACGGAGTCAGCGAGGCCGAGCTCGTCCGCGCCCTCGCGCTCGCGACGGAGGGTGAGCCGCAGGGCCTGCTACACGATCCGCGCGAGGCAGAGGACGTCCCGGTCGTCCTGCGTCTCGATCGCGCCACCCGCTCCGACATCGCTCGCCTGCTCGCGCTCCAGATCGCCGGGCGAGGAGGCGCGCTCGTCGCGATCGGCGAGCTCGTGCGGCCCGAGCTCGTCACCGCGGACCGCTCCATCTACCACAAGAACCTGATGCCGGTCGTTTACGTCACCGCCGACGTCGCTGGCGCGATCGAGAGTCCGGTGTACGCGATCCTCGCGCTGTCGCCGCAGATCTCGGCGATGACGCTTCGCGAGGGTTACGCGCTCGAGCAGCACACCGCGGCGCAACCGTTCCGTGGCGATCGCTACGAGATGAAGTGGGACGGCGAGTGGCACATCACCTACGAGGTGTTCCGCGATCTCGGCATCGCGTTCGCGGCCGTGCTCGTCCTGATCTATATCCTGAACGTCGCGTGGTTCCAGTCGTTCAAGACCCCGCTCGTGATCATGTCCGCGATCCCGTTCTCGTTGATCGGCATCCTGCCGGCACACGCAGCGCTGCACGCGTTTTTTACCGCGACGTCGATGATCGGGTTCATCGCGGGTGCGGGTATCGTGGTCCGCAACTCGATCATCCTGGTCGACTTCATCGAGCAACGGCTCGGCGAGGGCATCCCGCTCGAGCAGGCCGTGATCGATGCCGGCGCGATCCGATTCCGGCCGATGATGCTGACGGCGGCCGCGGTAGTGGTCGGAGCTTTCATCATCCTGTTCGACCCCATCTTCGAGGGTCTGGCGATCTCGCTGATGGCGGGTGAGATCGCATCGCTGCTCCTATCGCGCATGACCGTCCCCGTCGTGTATTTCCTCATGAAGCGACGGGAGCAGCGCCGGCGCACGCGGCTGGGCCAGATCGTCTGAACCGTTTCGCGCCGGTGGGACTCTCATAGAGATGACGCCAGGAATCCGCAAAGACCTCTCGATCAGCTACGACGACGCGGTCGCGCGCATCCCCGAGGCACTGAAGACCGAGGGCTTCGGCGTGTTGACCGAGATCGACGTCGCCGCGACGCTCAAGGCGAAGCTAGGGGTCGAGTTTCGGCGCTACAAGATCCTCGGCGCGTGCAATCCGACGCTCGCCCACGAGGCGCTCGGCGCGATGCTCGAGATCGGTGTGATGCTGCCGTGTAACGTGGTCGTCTACGAGCGCGACGGCGGCGGCGCCACGGTGATCGTTGTTGATCCCATGCAGACGATGGCGGCCCAGGATGGTGCGCTCGCCTCGATCGCCGTGCAGGTCCGGAGTCGACTGGTGCGCGTCCTCGAGAATCTCTAAGACGGACTGAGCGATCGCGCGGACGGTCGCCTGCGACTGCGAGCTCCGTGTTCCACCCAAAGCACGGCTCGGAGGAACAACACCTGCAGCTACCGAGCGACAGCCGAGGCCCGGGCGCGAGCGCGAACGACCGTGTGCGCGCCCACTGCCACGAACAGAACCGCAAAGGCCATGCGCATCAGCGGGTGATCGCCATCGAGAACAAGATCGACCGCGATCGTCACACCGATCAGCAGGATGCACATTCCCACGACGAAGCTCGAGCCAATGCTGAAGCGCTGCATATCATGTCCTCGCTATGATCTGCCTGCATCCGGCATACCGGAGCTCGCGTGACTGCGAGGTGATCGATCGAGGGCAATCTTTTATCTGTCGATCGTGCACGAGCCCCTCGCGGCGCCGAAGGCGACGGCGGCGGTCGGAGTCCACCCCGTAGCGCGGACGACGCGATCAACAGCGACCTCGAGCCGAGGCTCCTCGCCTTCCTGGAGCGTAGGCCTCATCGTTTGTCAGCCATCGACGACAGTCACGTTCGGGTCCACCAGCACTCGCAGTTGGGCGCGCGCAATAGCTGCGTGCACCGCTAACCGCGCGCACCGATTTGCGTGCGACTACGATGCGTGGAGATCAACGGGGCGGTACGGGCATCGTGTCGTTGACCTGTCACCAAGCTCGATGACGTTGTCGTGCCGGTGATCGGAGCTATGCCTCGTCGTCGGCCAGCCGGAGGCTTCGCAGCCGGAGCGCGTTGCCGATCACCGACACCGAGCTGAAGCTCATCGCTGCGCTCGCGATCATCGGGCTAAGCAAGATCCCGAACACCGGATAGAGCACCCCGGCGGCGAGCGGGATCCCGAGGACGTTGTAGATGAACGCGAAGAACAGGTTCTGACGGATGTTGCGCATGGTGGCGCGCGAGAGTCGCCGCGCGTGGACGATGCCGCGCAGATCGCCGCGCAACAGCGTGATGCCGGCGCTCTCGATGGCAACGTCCGCGCCGGTTCCCATCGCGATCCCGACGTCGGCGCTCGCGAGCGCAGGGGCGTCGTTCACGCCATCGCCGGCCATTGCCACGACCTTGCCGCTGGCCCGGAGCCTCGCGACCTCGGCGCCCTTTCGCTCGGGCAACGCTTCGGCGATCACCTCGTCGAGCCCGAGCTGCTTGCCGATCGCATCGGCCGTGGTGCGACTGTCGCCGGTGAGCATGACGATGCGGAGACCCTGCGCGTGGAGGTCGCGGATCGCGTTCTTGGTCGAAGCCTTGATCGGATCGATCACTCCGATCGATCCGGCGAGAACACCGTCGATCGAGACGAACATCACGGTCTGACCCTGCTCGCGGAGCGTCTCGACCGCAGCGCTCGCGGCGCCGAGCTCGATGCCGAGATGAGCCATCAGCGCCGCGTTGCCGAGCGCGACGTTCTTACCGTCGATCGTGCCGGTCACGCCCTTGCCGGTGATGGATGCAAACGCCGATGCCTCCGCGAGCGTCAGGCCGCGCGCGGTCGCGCCGCCGACGATCGCCGCCGCGAGCGGATGCTCGCTCGCACGCTCGAGGCTCGCCGCGTAGTGGAGCAGCTGATCGGCCGAGCCCGACGTGGGTGTCACGGACTCGAGGCGAGGACTGCCCTCGGTCAAGGTGCCGGTCTTGTCGACCACCAGCGTATCGACCTTCTCGAGGAGCTCCAGCGCCTGCGCGTTCTTGATCAGGACGCCGGCCGCCGCGCCGCGTCCCGTGCCGACCATGATCGACATGGGCGTCGCCAGGCCGAGCGCGCAGGGGCACGCGATCACCAGCACGGCCACGCTGTTGACAAGCGCGTACGCGAGCCGCGCTTCGGCCGGCCCCGCGACGGCCCACACGATGAAGGTCGCGATCGCGGCGACGACCACGGCCGGAACGAAGTACGACGCCACCACGTCGGCGAGTCGCTGGATCGGTGCGCGGCTGCGCTGCGCCTCGCTGACCATGCGGACGATCTGCGCGAGTACAGTGTCGCTGCCGACCCGCTCGGCGCGCATGACGAAGCTGCCGGTGCCGTTGACGGTCCCGCCGGTGACGCGCGCGCCGGCGGTCTTCTCGACGGGGATCGACTCACCCGTCACCATCGACTCGTCGATCGAGCTCGGCCCGTCGATCGTGACGCCGTCGACCGGCACCTTCTCGCCGGGACGCACGCGCAAGCGATCGCCGCGCACGATGTCCGCGAGCAACACCTCGCGTTCGCCGCCAGCGTCGTCGAGACGGCGCGCGGTCTTCGGAGCGAGTCGGAGCAGGGCCTTGATCGCCGCCCCCGTCGCGCTGCGTGCGCGCAGCTCCAGCACCTGGCCGAGCAGGACAAGCGTCGTGATCACCGCCGCGGGCTCGAAGTAGAGCGGCGGAGTGCCATGCATCGCGAAGGCACTCGGCAGGAGCCCGGGCGCGAGCGTCGCGACCAGGCTGAAGCCGTACGAGGCGGCGATGCCGAGCGCGATCAACGTGAACATGTTCAGCGAGCGATTGCGGACCGACCGCACGCCGCGCACGAAGAACGGCCAGCCGCCCCAGAGCACGACGGGGGTCGCCACGGCGAGCTGCAGCCAGGTCAACGTTCGGTTCGAGACGAATCCGCCGAGCGATGCGCCGAACATCTCCGACATCGTGTGCGCGAGTAACGGCACGGTGAGAAGGGCGCTCACGATGAACCGCCGGGTCATCGACCGGAGTTCTGGATCGGGCGCCTCGGCGACGGTCGCGGTGCGCGGTTCGAGCGCCATGCCGCAGATCGGACAGGGACCCGGCGCCGACCGGACGATCTGCGGATGCATCGGGCAGACGTAGTCGGCCTGCTCGATGGCGACTGTCGGCACGACGGACTCGAGTGCCATGCCGCATTTCGGGCAGTCCCCTGGATGATCCTGGCGAACGTCCGGGTGCATCGGGCATGTGAACGTGGCGCCATCCACCACGTGTGCGATCGTCGGCGTCGGATCGAGATACTTCGCCGGCTCGGCGACGAACTTGTCGTGGCACTTCGGGTTGCAGAACCAGTAGTCGTCCCCCGCGAAGGTGACGCTTCCACCCTTCGCGAGACCGGGCGTCACAGTCATCCCGCAGACGGGGTCCACGACCTTGGGAATCGCCAGGGGCGTCCGGTCCGGATGATGAAGATGTTCCATGGCAGGTTCCTTCGTTGCGGTCGATGCAGGAACCCCGCCGGTCCAAACGCAGTCCTCGCGCGCGGGTGTTCGAGGTGGCGTAGCGCTCGAAAGCCCGCTTGTCCGTGATCGCGAGGTGACCACTCCTTCCTGGCGAGCGGAGGCCGCTCGAGATCAGCGATCAGGCGACCACCTGTGCGACGTGATGCCGCGCAAGTCTTGCGCGAATCGCTGTGCGAATCACCGGCACGCCCGATGCTCCTTTTGTCGCCGAGCCGCGCGAGATGTGCTGCCGGGCTTGGAAGCTTCGAACAGTTGTCGCTCCATCGGCTCTCGTTCAAACAGGAGGTCCGTATGTGGAAGAATGAATCCGGGATCGATCGGGCGTTGAGGCTCATCGTCGGTGTCGTGCTGCTGACCTTTGTCTTCGTCGGCCCGAAGACAGCGTTGGGCTGGATCGGGATCGTGCCGCTCGCCACGGGTTTGGTGGGCTTCTGCCCGCTGTACCGGCTGCTCGGGATCGACACGTGTCGTGTGAAGTCGACGTCAGCCAACCCGCAACCCCGCGGAGCCTGACATGGGCAAGCCAGCACCATTCCCTCATCGCTACGTCGTGAGTCTTGCGGACGGGCTCCTCGTCGCGCCTCCGCGCGACCCGATCGCGCTCGGGCCTCCGCCCCAGTTCGGCGGGACCAATCTCCGGTGGAGCCCGGAGGAGCTCCTCGTCGGCGCGGTCCTCGAATGCCTCTGGACGACGTTCGACGCTTACTCGCGTCACGAGGCGCTCGAGGTCAGCGGATGGTCCGGGACCGGAGTCGCCGTGCTCGAAAAGGGCTCACCCGTTCCAGTGTTCACGTCGATCACGCTTTCCGTCGAGCTCGTGGTTGCGGCCGCCGACGAGGAACGCGGGCGCCGTCTCCTCGCCAAAGCCGAGCAGCACTGCATCATCTCGAACGCGCTCAAGGTCCCGGTCACGCTACAGACAACTGTCCGCGCCCGATGAAGGCATCCTCGGTCGCGAGGGCATCGGTCGTCGAGAAGATCAGCGTCGCGGTCACGGTATCGGCAGTGCGGACGAATTCGGCCTGCGTTCCATCGAGTCCGCTGAAATCTGGGATGGCCGCTTCCGTCGGTTCCGGCAGTCACGGTGCAGGAACTGCGTCGCGCGCAACCGCATTTGTCGCGTCGGTACGCCGTGACGCCCGTCTGCGGCGGCGGGCGTGTGGACCTGATGTTGCTTGTTAGTTCACGACATGAACCGCGTAAAAGACAAGGTAGCGATCGTCACCGGTGGCGCTCTCGGCCTCGGACGATCCGACTCGCTCCTCCTGGCACGCGAAGGCGCCACGGTGGTCGTGACGGATCTCCGCGAGAAGGAAGGCAGCGAGGTCGTCTCGCAGATCAAGGCGGCCGGCGGTCGCGCCGAGTTCATCAAGCACGATGTCGGGTCGGAGCAGGATTGGGTGCGCGTGATCGAGCACACGAAGCGAACGTACGATCGGCTCGACGTTGTCGTGAACAATGCGGGTATCGGCATGACCGGTACGATCGAGAGCACGACCCTCGAAGACTGGCGAAAGCTCATGCGCGTCAACCTCGACGGTGTCTTTCTAGGAACGAAGCACGCGATCATGGCCATGAAGGATCGGCGATGCGGATCGATCATCAACATGTCCTCGATCGAGGGGTTGGTCGGGGATCCGACGCTTGCTGCCTACAACGCGAGCAAGGGTGGAGTGCGGTTGTTGACCAAGTCGGCGGCACTCCACTGCGGAGCATCCGGCTATGGGATCCGCGTGAACTCGATCCATCCCGGATACATCTGGACGCCGATGGTCGAAGACGTGATGCGGGCACGAGGCGATGTCGCGGCGGGCCGGAGTGCGCTCGACAAGCTTCATCCGATCGGCCATATCGGCGAGCCAGACGATATCGGCTGGGGTGTCGTGTTCCTCGCGTCAGACGAGTCGAAGTTCATGACCGGCTCCGAGTTGGTCATCGACGGCGGTTACACCGCGCAGTAGGTCACGTCGCGGCGGCCAACCAGACGCAGAACACGGCGCCCGGCTCGCCGTCCTCGACCCAGATCCGCCCGCCATGCGCGTCCATCGCGACCTTGCAGAAGGCAAGGCCGAGGCCGCGGTTGCCTCGCGAGCTGTCGCCACCTTTCACGAAGCGCTCGAACACGTGCTCGCGCTGTTCGATGGGAACGCCGGGGCCGGCATCGTGCACGCGAATCACGACGCCGCCGTCGAGGTGCTGCGCGGTGACGCGAACGTTCGAGCCTTCGGGTGCGTGGCGGATGGCGTTCTCGATCAGGTTGTCGAGGACTCGCCTCAGCAAGTCCGGGTCGGCGAACACGACGCCGACATCGATCGCCGACACCAGGCCGATCGCCGCGACTTCGGCCATCGTTTCGAGGTCCGAGACCGCGCTCGCGACGAGGGCGGACAACTCGATGGTTCGCCGCGCCGGTGCGAGCCGCCCTTCGTCCGCGCTCGCGATGTCGAGGAGCGTCGAGATCATGCGAGCCAGGGAACGGCCCTCGGCGCGAATCTTGTTGGTGTTGTACAGGATGCGCTCGGTCGCATCGAGATCCCGGACCACGAGCTGCGCGTACAGGTCGATCGTGTGGACGTGGTTCTTCAGATCGTGCACGAGGAACGCGACGACTTGCTCCTTCTGAAGCTGCAGCCGCTGGTGGTCATCCCGCTGCTGCTTGACCTGCGCGTAGAGCCGGTTGCGCTCGGCGCTGAGTCGGCGCAACTCGAGCGCGGCGTGGACACGTCCAAGGAGCTCGCTCCGCCCGAACGGCTTCATCATGAAGTCGTCACCCCCGGCCCGCACGGTGCGATCGAAGGTGTCGATGGCTCGCTGAGCAGTGACGAACACGATCGGGACGGTCAAGTCCCTTTTTTTGTGTGATTGCCTGAAGGGGGAACATCGGGATTCGTCGTCGGTGATCGGTCAGGCCGCAGCGGCGCAAGTGGTGTCGAGCAGGGACATGTCGAGGTAGGTACGGTCGCGCCAGATG
>JBBQEX010000115.1:0-15501 GCA_038321315.1 Haliangiales bacterium
AGTGGGCACGCATAGCCGCGTGCCACGCGTTGGGCGCCCAACGCGAGCAACTCGGAAAAGCGTCCCCAATTCACAGGCCGGCGAAGGCGCCGTCGAGGAAGCCGTAGGTGATGGCGAGCTTGGCGCCGAAGAACACGTGGCCGGTGTCCTCGGTGATGTCGCCGGCGAGGCGCAGGCCGGACGCCTGGTTCAGCCACCACGTCCAGCCGACCTGGCCCTCGATGCGCGTGCCGAGATCGCTGGTCATGTTGTTGCCGACGCCGCGGTCATCGTTGCCGGCGGACAGATCGAGCGAGACGTCGATCATGCCGTACGGATCGCCGTGCTCGCCGTAGGTGAACTTGCGAACGGCGCCGTGCACGCCGGTGGCGAACGGCGCGGGCTGCCCGGCATCGCCGAGGATGCGGAGGCGCGCGTACGCGTTCGCCGACACCTCGAGCGTGTCGTCGGCGAGCTGCATGCCGTAGCCGGCCTGGAACAGGATCTGCTCGACACGGCCGTCCTCGTCCATCGTGTTGTCGCGCACGAGGTACGACTCGCCGAACGCGAGCTGCGCGTCGTAGCCGCTCGGGCGTACGTAGAGCTGGGTGTCGCGCAGGACGTTCAGGATCTCGAACGCGAGCCCGGCGTCGGGTTCGGCGAGCACGATGCCGGCCTCGCGGAGGATCGCGACGGTGGTGACCAGCGCGCGATAGGTCGAGCGCTCGCCGCGCAGCGCCCACCACGCGAGCTCGAGCTTCTTGGCGGTCGCGCCGTCGATCGGCTTGCCGAGCGCGCGCGCGGCATCGAGCGTGCGCGACAGCCGGCGGACGCGGATCGCGGCGCCGACGTCGAGCAGGCGACCGTAGCCGACGCCGAGCGCGACCTGGATGTCGGCGTCGAATCGCGCGTCCTTGTAGTCGGCGTTCGGATCGGTGTCGTCCTTGTCGCTGATGTACGCGAAGCCGAGCCCGAGCCCGGCCTTGCCGACGCCGTACAGGGAGCCAGTATAGAACCGCACCTCGCCGACCCCCTTGGCCGAGCCGTCCGCGCCGCGGGTCTGCGCGCGGCCCTGCGGGTTGATGTAGCCGGCGACGAGGTTCGCGTCGATGTTGACGCCCCACGCCATGCTGGTGCGCTCGACGCGCTTGGCATAGTGACCCTCGGCGCTGGCATCGAAGTCGGTCCGCTTGCGGAGCGAGTCGTAGCCGAGGTTCGCGCCGCCACCGACGAACGTGAGCCGCTCGGACGCCGCGAGCGTGTCGTCGGACAGCTCGGGCCCTTGGGGGACCTCGGTCGTCGGCTTGTCGCCGAGCAGTGCATGGCCGGCCGGCGTCGGTGCGGGTGTGATCGGCGTCGGGGTCGGCGTCGGATCGGTCGGCGTCGGATCCGGCGGAGTCGGAGTCGGAGTCGGCGTCGGCGCGACCGGGGTCGGCGTGGCCTTCGGCAGATCCGCCGACGCGCCGAGCTTCTTCAGCGCCTTCTTCGCGAGCTCCTGCTGGCCCTTGTCGCGCGCGACGTCGTTCGCGATCTTCTGGAGCACCGGCACCGCCTGCTGATCGCCGAGGTTGCCGAGCCCCTCGATCGCGATCTCGCCGACGATGTCGAAGCTCTCGCTCTCGGCGAGGCGCATCAGCACCGGCACCGCGCGCTTGTCCTTGCTCTGCCCGAGCCTGCGCACCGAGTCGCGCCGCTTCTCTTTCCACGCCGAGCGATCCATGTCGGGTGGCTGGGTCTCGACGAACTTGATGAGCGCCGGGATGTCGGCGGGCTGCGCGTGCGCCACGCCGGCGACGCACACGACGATCGCCGCGATCGCGAGCGACCTCATCGCCCACCCAGCTTCAGGCACGGCATCTTGCTCGCGTCCGGGTTGTTCGGGTCGTTGCCGCGCAGCAGGTCACACGTGCTCGCCGCGACGCACTCGATCACGAGGTTCTCGCTCGTGGTCTCCTGGCGATTGATGTAGTCGACGCAGCGATCCCAGTCGAACCGATTGGTGTCGGCCGATTGCTCGGGGATCGCGCCGCACTGCACCAGCTTGGTGCACGCAGCCTCGGAGGTGTGCGCGATGGGGGGGCAGCTCTCGAGCACGCCGCCGCGCGAGCACAGGCTGCGGGTTCCATCGGTCGTGTCGTCACCCGCGCCGCATGCCGCCAGCACACAGATCAACAGCAAGGACCTCATGTGAACCGATCATCGCATACGCGTAAGCCACGGTAACTAGATGGCAAACAGATTCACCTTGCCGATTATTTTAACGCGTGCAAATAGTATAACTCGTTCAAACATGTCGTTGTTCGATGACCACAAGGCGGAGCGACGCACGCGGATCCTGACCGCCGCGCGGAGGCTCGTCAGCGAGCGCGGCTACGCCGGCGTCACGATGCGAGACCTCGCGCGCGCGGCCAAGGTCTCGGTGCCGACGCTCTACAACCTGTTCGGCGGCAAGGATCAGATCCTGTGCGCCGAGGTCGCGAACGGCGCGGCGCGCGTCGCGGTCGGCTTGCCGGGCATCGGCGAGTCGTTCTTCACGCGCGGCACCGCGGCGTTCGAGGCCAGCATGAAGCTGGTCGAGGACGCCCCCGAGTTCTACCGCGCGGTCATGCAGATGTTCCTCACGTCGCCCGAGACCACGCCGATGCGCAAGCGCATCGAGGATGCCCACCTCGCGGTGATGGCCGGCAACCTGTCCGCCGCGAAGGCCGCGGGCCAGCTCGCCGACTGGGCCGAGCCGGCGATCGTCGCGCGCCACATGTTCGCGCTCTACATGTCGTGTTTCCTCGCGTGGGGCCTCGGCGAGCTCGATCTCGCGACGTTCCGCGCCTGCGCGTTCTCGGGCTGCTGCCACCTCCTCGTCGGGGTCGCACGCGGTCCGTTCCTCGTCGAGTGCGAGGCTCGCATCCGCGAGCTGGCGCGCGATCCGCTGTTGGCCGCGTACAAGGAGCTCGCCCATGCAATCCGAGTCTGATCCCGTCCTCGATGGTGTCGTCCTCGTGCCACCGCCACCGGGCACGAACCTCGCGCCCCGCGCGTTCACGTCGCCCGCGATCTTCGCGCACGAGCAGCGCGCGATCTTCGCGCGCAGCTGGATCCACGTCGCCGACCTGCGCGACGTGCCGGCGCACGGTTCGTACATCGCCGCGAAGATCGGCCGCACGCCGATCGTCGTCTTGCGCGATCGCGGCGGCACGCTGCGCGGCTTTCTGAACGCCTGCCGCCACCGCGGTGCCCAGCTGCTCGAGGGCGCCGGCACGTGCGCGCGCCAGATCACGTGCCCGTACCACGCGTGGAGCTACGGGCTCGACGGCTCGTTGATCGGCGTCCCGTTCCGCGAGGAGCTCGCGCACGCGAACCTCGACGACCTGAACCTCGTGCCGATCCGGGTCGGCGCCGTCGGACCGCTGATCTTCGCGTGCGTCGATCCGACCGCGCCGTCGCTCGCGGACTGGGTCGGCGAGCTGCCGATCGCGCTCGGCCGGTTGCCCGCGGAGCTCGAGCTCGGCTGGGAGCTCGAGTACGACATCGCGGCGAACTGGAAGCTGTTCGTCGAGAACGCCAACGAGGGCTATCACATCCCCGTCGTGCACGACATCCTCACGGATATCCTGGTCGCCAACACCGGCGACACGACGTTCGAGCCACACGGCGCGTACACGATCGCGGACGTCAACCCGAGCTACGTCCCACCCGGCTTCGATCCGGCGCTCGCGAAGATCCGGTTCGGCTGCATCTTCCCGAACCTCATCCCCGTGCTGTCGCCGTCGGACCTGACGTACATCCGCGTCGATCCGGTCGCCCACGATCGGCTCCGACTGGTCGTCCGCAGCTATCACCTGCCGGAGTTCGCCGAGCTGAAGGAGATCCGGAAGCTCACGTTCGAGCACACGACCAAGCAGGACATCGCCGTCGTGCTGCGCACCCAGGCCGGGCTCCACGCCGAGGGGCTGCCGGCCGTGGTCCACTGCGCGACGCTCGAGGGTCGCATCGGGCACTTCGAACGCACCTGGGTGACCGAGATGGCCGCCGGGATGGCGCCGCCGAAGCGCGCGTTGCTCGCCGTGCGGTGACGATCTGACACGAGGCAGCGCGCGGCAATCACGCGGCGCGCATGCAGCGTTTGGCCCCGGCGTTCGTTCAACCGCGGATGCAGAAGACCCTCGTCGTCCTCACGCTGCTCTGCGATGGCTGCATCGCGGCGTCGGTCCGCGCCCACACCGGCGTGCTTGTCGACCAGCGCCAGACCGGGTTCCAGGCCGGCGTCGATCTCGGGATCGGGATCGCGACCACGAAGCACTCGGCGGTTGTCGAGACGATCGGCGTCGCGGCCGGGACGCCGCCGGTCGGACTCGCGGTCGGGCTCGACTACGTCCGGCTCGGCGAATCCTCCGACGGCAAGCTGGCCGGTCGCATCGGGTTCGGCGGGATCCCGATCGCGTACGGCGACCTCGCGCTGTCGGCCGGGCTCCGCGCCGCGGTGCTGTACGTGCTGCGCGATCGCGAGTCGTCGTCGTCGGGCGAGAAGTGGGGCAGCGAGGCATCGCGCAGCGTGCTCGCGGTCGGGCTCGAGGCCGCCGTGCTCGAAGACGGCTACCGGACGGGCTCGACCGTCGAGGCCACGATCGGCGCGTCGGCGGGCGTGACGCTCGAGCTGCTCGAGCTCTCGACGCTCTACTAGGCCGACGTGGTCGGCAGCTTCTTGCGGACGAGCCGATCGCGCGGCACGACGTTCGCCGGCAGCGAGGCCGCGACGAGCTCGGCGATGTCGAGGACCTGGATGGTCTCCTCGACGTTCTTGGACTTCATGCCATCGGTCAGCATGATGTTGCAGAACGGGCAGGCGACCGCGACGGCCTGGGCCCCGCTCGCGATGACCTCGTCGGTGCGGTTCTCGTTGACGCGCTGACCGTCGTGCTCTTCCATGAACATGCGACCGCCGCCGGCGCCGCAGCAGAAGCCGTGGCGCTTGTTGCGCGTCATCTCGCGGTAGCCCTCGGCGTTGCCGGTCTTCATCACCGCGCTGATCACGTCGCGCGGCGCGTCGAACTCCTTGTTCCACCGGCCGAGGTAGCAGCTGTCGTGATAGGTCAGCGTGTCGACCGGGGCCTTCTCGGCGACGAGCTTGCCCTCCTTGAACAGGTGATCGATCAGCTGCGTGTGGTGGACGACCTCGAAGTTGCCGCCGAACTGCGGGTAGTCGTGCTTGAGCGTGTGCAGGCAGTGCGGGCAGCTGGTCACGACCTTCTTGGCGTTGTGACTCTTCAGCATCTCGACGTTGGCCTCGGCGAACTGCTGGAACAGCATCTCGTTGCCGGCACGGCGCGCCGGATCGCCGGTGCACGCCTCCTGGTGGCCGAGCACGGCGTAGTCGACGCCGGCGGTGTTGAGGATCTTCACCATCGCCTTGGTCTGCTTGATGATACGGGCGTCGAACGCACCGGCGCAGCCGACCCACAGGATGTACTCGGGGTCCGGGTTCTCCTCGATCAGCGGGACGTCGAGGCCTTGCGCCCAGTCCATCCGCTGATCGTTGCCGATGCCCCACGGGTTCGACTGGCGCTCCATGTTGCGGAACGTGCGCTGGAGCTCGGGCGGCGTCTTCTCCTGCTCGAGCACCAGGTTCTGGCGCATCTGCAGGATCTTCAGCGGGTGCTCGATGAACACCGGGCAGACCTCCTGGCAGGCGCCGCACGTCGTGCACGCCCACAGGGTGTCTTCCGCGATCCGGCCGCCGGTCATCACCGGCATCGCCTCGAGCTCGGCCTTGGTCGCGGCGATCTGCTCGTTCGCGAACACCAGATCGGGGTGCGGATGCTCGGCGGTGAAGCCGTGGCTGGTCGAGAACTCGGCGAGCTGCGCGGCGTCGCTCTCGAGCTTGCCGATCTTGTCGCGCAGCTGGACGCGATCGAGCATCTCGTAGCGGATGTCGTGCACGAGCTGCATCGGCGACAGGTTCTTGCCCGTCGTGTAGGCCGGGCAATAGTTCGAGCAGCGCGCGCACTCGGTGCACGCGTAGGTGTCGAGCAGGCTCTTCCACGAGAACTGCTCGAAGTTCTTCACGCCCCACTGGGTCTCGTCCTCGAGATCGAGCTTCGGCAGGTCCATCGTGCGCTCGGAGCGGTTGCGCGCGAAGATGTTCGGCAGCGCGCCGAGCAGGTGGATGTGCTTGGAGTAGGGCAGGTAGTTGAGGAAGGTCAGCACGATCAACACGTGCGCCCAGTAGCCGAGCACGTGGCCGCGCGCCGCCGCCTCGGGTGACAGACCCGCCAGCGCCTTGCCGACGAGGCTCGACACCGGCAGGTACCAGGGCGTCGCGCCGCCGGCCGACAGCTCGGCCGCGATCTCGTAGCCGTGATAGAGGAAGTGCGTGATCATCAGGGACGCGATCGCGCCGAGGATGAGCCCGGCGTCGAGGTTCCACGGGATGAGCGACGGCTTCACGATCGTGCGGCGGATGATCGCCCAGCAGATCATGAGGAGGACGACCGCGTTCATGCCGTCGATCAGCGCGTAGAGCGGCTGGTACAGCAGGTCGGGCAGGAGCTTCAGCGACACGCCGGGGATCACCCCCGACACGATCACGTCGGCCGTCGCGATCGTGATGATGAGGAAGCCCCAGAAGATGAACAGGTGATGCTTGCTCGTCCGGTGCGACGGACCCTCCTCGGCGACCTTCTTCTGTCCGAAGAAGTAGATGCCGACGTCCATCAGCCGACCGGGGAGGTCGTCGAGACGAGGCCTCGGTTCCGCCCGCCCTTGCCCGACCGCACGCCCGAAGATCCAGACGGTCCGCGCGAAGAACGCACCGGAGGCCGCCAGCAACAAGATGAACAGGATCTGGCTCACGACAAGCGACGGGATACCATGCAGCGCGTCAAGTTGTCATGAGCACCGCGAATCTCCTGGTCGTAAGCGACCTTCACTTCGGCGAGGAGCTCCTCCCCGGCGCCACCGTCGAGCGCCGCGCCGCGGTCGCGCTCGCGTCGACCGCGTTTCGCGAGTTCCTGCGCCATCACGCCGCACGCCGGCTCGACGGCAAGCCGTGGCGTCTCGTGATCGCCGGCGACCTGTTCGACTTCATGTCGGTGATGATCCCGGCGCGCGCGAACCCCGGCGAGCGACTGTCGCGCGATCGCCGCGAGCTCGGCGAGCCGCGCACGACCGCGTTCGGCGTCGATCGACTCGCGCGGATCGCGATCGCGCACCGCGAGCTGCTCGCCGACCTCGTGAAGTTCGCGGCCGCCGGCCACGCGGTCGACCTGGTCGTCGGCAACCACGACATCGAGCTGCTCG
The DNA here is from genome assembly GCA_038321315.1 of Haliangiales bacterium. Taxonomy (GTDB): domain Bacteria; phylum Myxococcota_A; class Polyangia; order Haliangiales; family Haliangiaceae; genus JABFXX01. The sequence continues at coordinate 7,273 of JBBQEX010000115.1, forward strand.
CCGCACCGGTCGCGGCCGAGCTCGCGCGCCAGCTGGCCGCGGTCGGTGCCGAGCCGGCGGTGCTCGCGCGGATCAAGGTCGTGCCGTGGTTCGTCCACGTGCCGGGTGTCGCGTGGATCGAGCACGGCCACGTCTACGACGAGGGCTGCTCGTTCGAGTTCAACCTCGCGCCGACCGATCCCGAGGATGGCACGCTCGTGTTCAACGCCGACTACGCGGCGGTGCGCTACCTCGGCAGCGCGGTGCCCGAGCTCGACCCGCATGGCGTCGAGGAGTGGGGCTTCTGGGGCTTCATGCGCTACGCGTGGAGCGCGGGCTGGCGCTCGCTCGGCCACGTGTGGCTCGCGTACGGCCGCTTCGTGCTCGCGCTGTTCGCCGCGCGCGGGCTGCATCGCTCGCATCGCCGCCGCGATCGCCGGCGGCGCGAGCACCGCGATCGGCTCGCGCGCGTCGCGGCCGACGGCGGCCTGCCGCTCGACGCCGCCCGCGCGATCGATCGGCTCGCGCGCGCGCCGATGACGTACAGCTTCCGCCGCGTCGCGCGCATGCTGATGCTCGACCGCTTCGGGCTCGGCCTCGGCACCGCGCTCGTCGCGATCGCGTGCCTCGCGTTCGCGCCGGGTTGGGGCAAGCTCGTCGGCATCGCGCTCGCGATCGGCGGCGCGATCGCGATCTCGCGCTGGCTCGGCGCGCACTACGTGACGTCGCAGCTGCCGATGCGCGCGATCCCCGAGCGGATCCGGCGCCATGTCGACGCGCCGTTCGTCGTGTTCGGCCACACGCACGATCCGCGGTGGCAGCCGCTCGCCGACGGCGGCGTCTACATCAACAGCGGGACGTGGCTGCCGGCCACGCGCCCCGGGCTGCGCCGATCGTTTACCCACGTGCTCGTGCGCTCCGATCCGCCGCGCGCCGAGCTCCGCCAGTGGCGCGAGGGCGGCAGCCACCGGTTCGACGTCGGCGACGTCAGCGCTGCATTCCCTCGACGAAGCGATTCCGAGCCTGGAATTCCACCATCCAGCCCGGATACTCCGGCGGCAGCGCGCTGACCTTGTCGAGGGCGGCGAGCTCGTCGGCGGCGAGCGCGACCTTGGTCGCCGCGAGGTTGTCGTGGAGCTGCGCGTCGGTCTTCGCGCCGATGATCACCGACGTCACCGCCGGCTTCGCGAGCAGGTAGGCGAGCGCGATCGCGGCGACCGTGGTGTCGTGCGCCTTCGCGATCGGCCGCATCGCCTCGACGCACGCCATCGCGCGCGGCTTGTCGACGATCGGGAAGTCGAAGCTCGCGCGGCGCGCGTCGGCCGGCGCGGTGCCATCGGCGGCGTACTTGCCCGACAGGAGGCCACCGGCGAGCGGCGACCACGGCAGGATCGCGAGCCCCTGATCGGCGGCGAGCGGCACGATCTCGCGCTCGATGTCGCGCGACGCGACCGTGTAGAACATCTGCGCCGAGACGAACCGCGCCTGGTGGTTGCGATCGGCGATCGCGAGCGCCTTCATCGCGGCCCACGCCGGCAGGTTGCAGAACCCGACGTAGCGCGCCTTGCCGGCGCGCACGACGGCGTCGAGCGCGTCGATGGTCTCCTCGAGCGGCGTCACCGGATCGTAACCGTGGATCTGGTAGAGGTCGACGTGGTCGACGCCGAGGCGCGCGAGCGAGCCGTCGATCTGATCGAGGATGTTCTTGCGCGACAGGCCGGCCGCGTTGGGCTTGGGGCCGGTGCGACCGTGCACCTTGGTCGCGAGCACGATCTCGTCGCGCGGCACGCCGAGCTTGCCGAGCGCCTCGCCGAGCACGCGCTCGCTCTCGCCCTCGTGATAGACGTTCGCGGTGTCGATGAAGTTGACGCCGGCGTCGAGCGCGATCCGCAGCTGACCGACGACGGCATCGATGCCGAGCTTGCCGATCACCTCCCAGAAGCCCTTGCCGCCGTACGTCATCGTGCCGAGGCAGAGCTCGGAGACCTGAAGGCCGGTGCGACCCAGCGTCTTGTATTTCATGCCGGAGAAGCTACTGCACGCCGATGTCCGCGACCAGGAAGCCGGCCTTGCCCGACATCGCCGGGGCGCCGAGCTGGACGCCGGCGATCGACGGCATCGGCACCTTCGCGAGCGCGCTGTCGACCAGATCGCCGACCAGGCCCCACGCGCCGGTCACGATGCCCTCGATCGACTTGTCGGTCAGCGGGCTCGACACGGTGTCGGCCTGCGCGACGACCTGCGCCTTGACCGTCGGCGTGCCGACCACGAGCGCGAGCTTGCCCGACTGGGTCGGGCCCGCGGTCAACGTCGTCGAGAACGACAGCGCGATCTTCTGGATCTCGGCGCCCGAGGCGTCCTTGCCGGTCACGATCAGGTCGCCGATCGCGAGCTGCAGGCTGTCGCCGGCGGTCGACACGGTCGGCGGCAGGGCGAGGTGGACGTCGAGCGTCGCGATCGTCGGATCGAGCAGCGCGGCGAGCGGGCCGACCGAGCCGATGTCGAGCGTGCGATCCATCGCGCCCGCGGCCCACATGCCGGAGAACAGCTGGTTGACCGCGTCGTTGGCGACCGCGACGCCGAGACCCTGCATGTTCGCGAGCACGTCGGGCGACGCCGTCGCGTGGGTCGTCGCGTACACGCCACCCTCGCCACCCTCGACCGTCATCGACGTGTCGAGCGCGACGTAGAGGCCGGCGTCGGGCGTGATGTCGAGCTCGCCCGGGGCGATCGCGATCGTCGTCTTCTTGCCGAGGATCGTGGTCGCGAGCGGCTTCGCGAGCAGGCCCGAGAGCGCCGAGTTCGCCATCGCGGGCGCCTTGTCCTTGATCACGTTGGTGAGCGCGTTGGCGACCGCGTCGCGGACCTTGTTCTTCAGCAGGCTCTCGACCGCGCTCGGCACGCCGCCGACGTCGATCGTGAAGCCGTCGAGCGCGACCGTCGCGTCGGGCAGCGTGGTCGTCAGCTTGGCGCCGACGACCGCGACCGCGAGATCGCCGTGGATGCGCGCCTTCGAGACGGTGACCGTGATGTTCGTGCTGCCGCCGATGCAGGCCGCCTTGAAGTCGGCGTGCGCGTGGACGACGACGTCGTTGATCGCGACGTCGGCGACCAGCGCGCCGGTGCCGGGCGCGAGGCCGATGTCGATCGTCGACAGCGCGACGCTGGTGACGTCGACCTTGGCACCGAGACAGCCGGTGTTGTTGTAGACCGGGTTCATCGCCTTCACGAGCGTGTTGAAGTCGAGCGCCTCGGCCTGGGTCGCCATCGCGTTGCCGATCGCGGCGAGCGCGGGCTTGCCGGCCCGGGCCGCGATCGGGGCGGTCGTCTTGCCATCGCTCGCGACGAGCTCGCCGGCGAGCACCGCGCGGACGTCGCGGATGTCGTTGGTGCCGGCGAGCGCGTGGGTCTCGAGGATCGTGATGCCGGTGCCGACCGCGACCTGCGTCGAGAACGTGCCGTCCTTGGCGACCGTCGCGTCGCTGCCATTGACCGTCACGTGGGTCGCGCCGGTCACCGTGCCGGTCACGGTGACCATGCCGGCATCGCTGGTCGCGCCGCGCTCCGGGCTCGTGATCACGAGCGTCGGCGCGACGTCCGGGGTCGACGAGGTACACGCGGCGGCGGCGAGCACGGCGGCGAGAGCAGCGATCTTCATGTGCGCGGGTTGTGCACGGGCCCGGCCAACCACCGGACAGGAGCAGCGCCAGCGATCTCAACTAGATAGACCCCGGATACCGGGGTTGCCAGGGGAACCGGGACCGCAGACCGCAAACCGCCGTCTGCGGTCAGACCCCCCTGGTAACCAGGGGATCCGTGAGCCGACCCGCCGAGACGCCGCTGATGCGCCAGTACCTGGACGTCAAGGATCGCCATCCGACGGCGATCATCTTCTTCCGGCTCGGCGACTTCTACGAGATGTTCTTCGAGGACGCGGTCGTCGCCTCGCGCCTGCTCGACCTCACGCTGACCACCCGCGACAAGGGCAAGGACGACGCGGTCCCGATGTGTGGCGTGCCGCACCACGCGTCGCGCGGCTACGTCGCGAAGCTGACCGAGCTCGGCCACACCGTCGTGATGTGCGAGCAGGTCGAGGATCCCAAGCTCGCCAAAGGCCTGGTCAAGCGCGAGGTCGTCCGCATCGTCACGCCGGGCATCGTGCTCGACGACGAGGTCCTCGATCCGAAGCGGCCGCGCTACGTCGCCGCGATCGTGGTCGACAAGGTCACCAAGGACAAGGTCGGTCTCGCGTACCTCGACGCGACGACCGGCGAGCTGTGCGCGACCGAGCTGCCGCTCGCGGCGGTCCACGACGAGCTCGTGCGCGTCGCGCCGCGCGAGATCCTCGCCGAGGATCCGACCAAGGCGCCGCTCGCCCAGCTCCGCGCGCGGCTCGCGACCGCGGTGCGCGCGCCGTGGAATATCGCGCCCGAGATCGCGGACGGTCGCGCCGAGCTCCGCGGCCTCGCGCTGACCGCGAGCTACGCGCGACCTGCCGAGGCCGGCCCGCTCGCGGTGCGCGCCGCGGCGATGGCGCTGGCGTACGCGCGCGCGACCCAGCCGACCGGCGCGCTGCCGATCTCGACGCTGCGGCTGTACGAGCCGGCCGACGCCGTCGTGCTCGACGAGGCCGCGATCGCGAACCTCGAGCTGACCGAGACGCTGATCGGCAAGCACGCCGAGGGCTCGCTGCTCGACGTCATCGACGACACGGTCACCGCGCCCGGCGCGCGCAGGTTGCGGCGCTGGCTGCTGTATCCGCTGGTCGACGTCCCGCAGATCCGCCGCCGCCAGGACGCGGTCGCGTGGCTCGTCGAGCGCGGCGAGCTCGCCGAGTCGATCCGCCGCGTGCTCGCGAAGACCGCCGACCTCGAGCGGCTCGCCGGCAAGTGCACGCTCGGCATCGCCACGCCGCGCGATCTCGGCCGCCTGCGCGACGCGCTCGTCGAGCTGCCCGCCCTGGTCGCGCTCGTCCGCTCGGGCCAGAACTCGCTCACCGGGCTGCCGGAGCCGCTCGATCTGAAGGCCTGCCTGGTCGCCGCGCTCCCCGCGCTCGCGGCGCGCCTCGCCGCCGCGCTGGTCGACGAGGTGCCGGCGCTGCTCAAGGACGGCGGCGTGATCCGCACCGGCCGCGACCCGGTCGTCGACGAGTGCCGCCGGCTTGCCGACGGCGGCAAGGACGAGATCCTCGCGATCGAGGCGCACGAGCAGGAGGCCACCGGCATCGCGAGCCTGAAGGTTCGCTACAACCGCGTGTTCGGCTACTACATCGAGGTCACGAAGACGCACCTCGCGAAGGTGCCGGCGCACTTCATCCGCAAGCAGACGATCGCGAACGGCGAGCGCTACGTGACCGCCGCGCTCGCCAAGCTCGAGGCCCGCGTGGTCGCGGCCGAGGAGACGCTCGCGACCCGCGAGGCCGAGCTGGTGAAGGCCGAGGTCGTCGCGTGCGCCGACGCCGCGCCGCAGATCGCCGCCGCCGGTGCCGCGCTCGCCGGGCTCGACGCCTGTGGTTCGCTCGCGTCGATCGCTGCACGCCGCAACTACTGCCGGCCGATCGTCGACTCCGGCTACGTGCTCGATATCGTCGACGGTCGCCACCCGGTGATCGAGGCGATGCTGCCGCCCGGCACGTTCGTGCCGAACGACTGCCACCTCGATCCGGCCGCCGAACAACTCGTGCTCGTGACTGGTCCGAACATGGCCGGCAAGTCGACCTACATGCGCCAGGTCGCGCAGATCGCGCTGCTCGCGCAGATCGGCGGCTTCGTGCCGGCGAGGTCGGCGACGGTCGGCGTGTGCGACCGCGTGTTCACCCGCGTCGGCGCCGCCGACAACCTGTCGCGCGGCGACTCGACGTTCATGGTCGAGATGCGCGAGACCTCCTCGATCCTCGCGAAGGCGACGCGGCGCTCGCTCGTGATCCTCGACGAGGTCGGTCGCGGCACGTCGACGTTCGACGGCGTGTCGATCGCGTGGGCGGTCGCCGAGCACCTGCACGACGCGATCGCGTGTCGCACGCTGTTCGCGACGCACTACCACGAGCTCGTCGCGCTCGCCGACAGCCGCCCGCGCGTGCGCAACCTGTCGGTCGCGGTGCGCGAGCACAAGGGCGAGATCGTGTTCCTCCGGCGCGTCGTCGCCGGCGGCGCGAACAAGTCGTACGGCATCGACGTCGCGCGGCTGGCCGGGCTGCCGACCAAGGTGGTGTCGCGCGCGCGCCAGATCATGGCGCAGCTCGAGGGAGGCGCGTCGCTCGGCTCGACGCCTCAGCTCTCGCTGCTGCCGACCGCGGCGCCGTCGCCGGTCGTCGCGCGGCTCGCCGCGCTCGACATCGATCGCACGACACCGCTCGAGGCCCTCCAGCTCCTCGCCGAGCTCAAGTCGCTGGTCTAGGAGCGTGTAGCGCGTTGCGTCCACGTCGTCGCTGACGGTGGTTCGGTCCCACGTGGGACGTGGAGCTCAGGCGGTGGCGAGCTCCAAGCGCCTGGCCGTTGTCGCCCGCCACAGCTTCAGCAGGTTGTGCGTCGCGCACACGAAGAGCCATTCGCATCGGCTCTTGAAGAGTCCGCGGAACGAGAGCTGTCTGAAGCCTCGAGCGGATTTGATCTGCCCAAAGACCGGCTCGACCGTCGCTTTTCGACGAGCGTAGGTGGCTCGTCCTGCATCGGTCGAGAGCAGCGTCCGCATGGCGCTTCGTTCGGCTGACTTGAAGCGAGCAGAGGTGTCGTCGACAGGGAATCCGTTGCGCTGATGCCCGCCGACCGCGATGAAGGGTTCACTTCCAAGCGATTCGGCCGCGCGCACGTTGTCTGTGGAGAAATAGCCCGCATCGGCGGTGACGCGATCGGGCGCCCGATCACAGTTCTCGACGACACGACGCAGAACTGGCTCGAAGTACTGGGCGTCCGGGCCCTGGTTGCTCAGTGCGGCTGCGACGATGATCTGGTGCGCGTCGTCGACGGCGATCTGCCCGTTGTACGCCTGCATAAAGCCGCCATCGCGCATCATGATGCGGCTGTCCGGATCGGTGAAGTTGCGCTGAGCCTTAGACTTCGGACTCCCATCGGGTTTCTTCGGTGGCGTATTGCGCGGCAGATCGTCGTCGACCGCGGGTGGCGGCGAAGCGTCGTCGTCGTCGTCGAGATCTGCGGCGTGCTGGTCATGCTGATCCGCACGAGTCTTGAATTCGGCAGCCTGCCTCGGTGGAAATTCGTCGGCCTGCGCACGCAGACCGTTGGCCAACGCCTCGAGCTCGGCGGATCGGGCCTTGGCGGTCTCGGCCTTGAGCGCTGCGCGGACCTCGCGGATCTTCGCGCGTCGACCCTCACGGCGCTGGAGCTCTGCTGGCAGGTCGTTCGGCTGCTGCCCCACGCCGTAGAGCTTGTCCTCGGCAGCATCGACCTCTTCGGCGTGCTTGAGCATCGCCTCGATCTCCGACGACAAACGCGCATCCTCGGTGTTCATCCGGTCGTGGCTCATCGCCTTGTGCTTGCTCGCGTTCGCCTTCATTTTCGTTCCGTCGATTGCCACGTGCCCGAGTTTGACAAGCCCCGCTGACATGCACTCGTCGAGTACCTGCTGAAACAGCCCAGCAAACGCCACGCGATGCTGCGCGCGAAACTGATTGATCGTCGTGAAGTGTGGATGCGAGCCCGCGGCGAGCACGCGAAAGGCCTCATCCTCGTGGGTTGCCCGCTCGATCTTCCTCGACGAGAACACCCCGACCGCGTAGCCATACAGCAACAACGCCGTCATCATCCGCGGCGAGTACGGCCGCTCGCCGCGACCCTCCTTCGCCTGAATCGGTCGCTCGATCTCCCCGAGGTCCAGGTCCTCGATGAGGTCAGCGACGAAGTAGACGAGGTGGTTCTCTGGAAGCCACTCCGACGGCGACGGCGGCAGCAGAAACGACTGGTCAGGCGTGTACGGCCGATAGGTCTTCACCGAACCACTAGATCAAACCTCGATCGGCGTGTCGATCCGGAATCGACGGCGCGTTCGCTTCAACTCAAAACCCGAGGGCGCGCCCGGGGTCGATGCACCACTTTGCCCGACTCGTCCGAGCCGGCAGCACGATGGTTGTTACGAGCACGATGATCCCCGGCGCTAGCAGGCTGTGGAAAAAGGCCTGTCGAACGATCGACGGCGATCGAGCATCCGGATAGCGTCTTCGTCGATGCGCGGCGATGACACGAAGCAGGCCTCCCTTTTCTCCCTCGTGAGCCCAGAGCAACGGGTCCCGAAGGA
>JBBQEX010000116.1:0-15184 GCA_038321315.1 Haliangiales bacterium
CTCGGAAAAGCGTCCCCAATCCACAGGCCCGGCGCAACCCCGGAGGCGCCGCGCGTGTCTACTGCTACGCTGCGGGCTCTCCCCATGTCCTCGCCGGTCATCGAGCTCGTCGAGGTCGCTCGCTACTACCAGATGGGCGACGAGCGCATCGCGGCGCTCGACGGCGTGAGCTTCACGATCACCGCGGGCGAGATGGTCGCGATCGTCGGGTCATCGGGTTCGGGCAAGTCGACCCTGCTCAATATCCTCGGCTGCCTCGATACGCCAAGCTCGGGCGCCTACCGGCTCGACGGCAAGGACGTCCAGGACCTGTCCGACGACGATCGCGCACGCGCGCGCAACCGCAAGATCGGCTTCGTGTTCCAGAGCTTCCAGCTACTGCACCGCGCGACCGCGCAGAAGAACGTCGCGCTGCCGCTGGTCTACTCCGGCGTGCCGGCGCGCGAGCGCAACACGCGGGCCGCGGCGGCGCTGACCAAGGTCGGCCTCGGCCAGCGCCTGACGCACAAGCCGTATCAGCTGTCGGGCGGGCAGCGGCAGCGCACCGCGATCGCGCGCGCCCTCGTGACCGATCCGTCGCTGCTGTTGTGCGACGAGCCGACCGGCAACCTCGACTCGTCGACGTCGGAGGAGATCATGGCGCTGTTTCACCGCCTGCACGGCGAGGGCAACACGCTCGTGATCGTGACACACGAGCCCAAGATCGCGGCGCGCTGTCCGCGGGCGATCCGAATCGCCGACGGGAAGATCCAGGCCGACGGCAAAGGTTCCGAGGTGGCATACATGGACCTCGAGCCGAGACCCGCGGTGGTGGTGGCGTGAAGCGACTCGCGCTCGCGGTGCTGGCGGCGTGCGGGGGTGGTGGAGCGACCGCGACGCCGGCGACCTCGTCGGGCTCGACCGCGCCGGCGCGCACCGAGCACGTCACCCGCGGAGATCTCGGCGAGCGCGTCGTCCTGACCGGCGAGCTGCATGCCGGCATCTCGGTCGAGCTGTCGTCGCCCAAGACCGAGCAGTGGCAGCTGACGATCCGGTGGATGGCGGACGACGGCACCGTCGTCAAGCAGGGTGACCGCGTGCTCGAGTTCGACAACTCGAGCTTCGTCTCGACGCTCGAGGCCAAGAAGCTCGCCGCGCGCGAGGCGGCGACCTCGCAGCACACCGCCGAGGACGTCGCCGCGATGACGCTGTCGGAGAAGGAGTTCGAGGTCGCCCAGCACCAGATCGCGCTCGACAAGGCGAAGCTGCTCGCGAGCGTGCCGGCCGACCTGCTCGATCAGCGCACGGCCCAGGAGCGCAAGCTCGCCGAGCTCAAGGCCGACTCGGCCCTCGAGCGCGCCCGGCGCGAGCTCGCCGCGCTGCACGAGACCGCGCGGCTCGACAACCAGGTCAAGCTGATCGAGCTCGAGAAGGCGCGGCGCGCGGTCGACTCGGCGCAGAAGACGATCGACGAGCTCGTCATGAAGTCCCCGCGCGACGGCGTGATCGCGGTCGGCATCCATCCGTGGCTCGATCGGCCGTTCCAGATCGGCGACACCACCCAGCCCGACATGACCGTCGTGACGCTGCCCGATCTGACGCAGCCGATGGAGGTCTCGGCCGATCTGTCCGACGTCGACGACGGCCGCATCGTCCTCGGCATGATCGGAGCCTGCACGCTCGACGCCTTCCCGACCGAGCACCTGCCCTGCAAGATCACTGACCTGGCGCCGGTCGCGCGCACCAAGAATCGCACGTCGCTGCGGCGCGGCTTCGCGGTGAAGCTCGCGCTCGAGCACAGCGATCCGTCGCGCATGCGTCCGGGGATGTCGGTGAAGGTCGAGCTGCCGCTCCCCCTCGTGAAGAACGTGTTGCTCGTGCCGCGCGGCGCGCTCGTGCTCGCCGCCAAGCAGGCGCAGGTCCGGCTGGCCGCTGGTGGGCTGCGCGACATCACCCTCGGCTCGTGCGACGAGCTGCGCTGCATCGCGAGCGCCGGCGTGACCGAGGGCGAAGCGGTCTCGGTTGGAGGTGCGCTGTGACGCGGCGTGTGCTCGTGCTCGCGCTGATCGCCGCGTGCACGAAGGCGCCGGACGCGAAGTCGCTCGCCGACGTCAAGCAGGAGGATCTCGTCATCGGCGTGGTCGTCGAAGGCGAGCTCAACGCGGTCGACTCGACCGACATCAAGCCGCCGTCGGTCGACATCTGGGACTTCAAGATCGCGATGCTCGCGCCCGAGGGCGTCGACGTGAAGCAGGGCGATCCGATCGCGGGCTTCGACACCGCCGAGCAGATGCGGCAGCTCGAGCAGATGCAGAACGACACCAACGCCGCACAGAAGCAGCTCGAGAAGAAGACCAACGACGCCCGCCTCGCGCGCCGCACCGAGGAGCTCACGATCGCCGAGGCCGAGGCCACGCTGCGCAAGGCCACCTTGAAGACCGCCGCGCCCGACGAGCTCACCGCCTCGGTCGATCGCAAGCAGCTGCTGCTCGACGAGCAGGGCGCCAAGATCGCGCTCGAGCAGACCAGGACCAAGGCCGGCCGCCAGAAGCGCTCCGACGAGGCCGAGATCGCGGGCCTCGTCGAGAAGCGCGAATACGCCGCGCATCGCGCCGAGCTGCTCGCGAGCCAGCTGCCCAAGATGGTCGTGAAGGCACCGCGCGCGGGCACGATCGTCTATCCGTCGCGCGGCGGCGGCGAGAAGAAGAAGGTCGGCGATCCGGCGTGGCGACTCGAGAGCATCTTGCAGGTCGTCGGGCTCGGCAAGATGGTCGGGGCCGGCCGCATCGACGAGGTCGACATCGCCAAGGTCGCCATCAAGCAGCCGGTGTCGCTGCGGCTCGACGCGCTCCCCGACGTCCAGCTGCACGGCACGGTCGAGTCGATCGCGAAGAGCGTGCAGACCAAGTCGCAGACCGATCCGAGCAAGGTGATCTCGGTGAAGGTCGCGCTCGACACCACGACGGCGCCGCTGCGCCCTGGCATGCGGTTCCGTGGGCTCGTCGAGACCACGCGGCTCGCGAACGTCGTGCAGGTGCCGACCGACGCGGTGTTCGTGACCGCCGACGGCCCGGTCGCGTATCGCATGACCGATGGCCACCTCGACAAGGTCAAGATCGTCCTCGGTCAGCGCACCGGCAGCGCGATCGAGATCAAGTCCGGGCTCGCCGCGGGCGACCACGTCTCGCGCGTCGATCCGGACCGGAGCACCAAGTGAAGAAGGTCGTCCTCGCGCTCGTCATCCTCGGCGGCATCGCGGCCGGCGCGATCGCGTACGTCAAGCGCTCGGGCCCGAAGGATCCGAACGCCGACGTGCCGACCTACACGGTGACCAAGGAGAAGTTCGTCCGCCGCGTCACCGCCGAGGGCAACCTGCGCGCGGTCAAGGCGACGCCACTCTCGGTGCCGCAACAGGAGAGCGAGTTCGGCAGCAAGGTCGCGTGGCTCGCACCCGACGGTGCGCGGATCAAGAAGGGCGATGTCGTCGTGCGGTTCGACGCGACCGAGCCCGAGAAGCAGCTGCGCGAGAGCCAGGCCGACCTCGCTTCGGCGGCGGCGCGGATGGGCGCGGAGCGGATCAACGGCAAGCTCGCGGTCGACGGTCGCGACACCACCGCGGTGCTCGCCGACAAGGAGCTCGAGCAGACCCAGAAGTTCCAGCAGAAGGACAAGGACATCTACTCGCGATCGCAGATCATCGAGGCCGAGATCGACACGACGCTCGCGACGTCGCGCAAGGACAACGCCGAGAAGACCAAGCAGATCGAGCGCAACCTGTCGCGCAGCAAGACCGAGCTGATCGGCGTCGAGTCCGCCAAGGCGCAGCTCGCGATCAAGAACGCGAAGACCGCGCTCAGCGACATGGAGATCCGCGCGCCCCACGACGGCCTGTTCGTGCTCCAGCGCAACTGGAAGGGCGAGACGCTCCGCGTCGGCGATCAGCTGTGGCCCGGCCAGAAGGTCGCCGAGATCCCGCTGCTCGAGACCATGGAGGCCGAGGTGTTCGTGCTCGAGGTCGACGGCAGCGGCCTGCTTCCGGATCAGCTCGCCGAGATCACGATCGAGGCGCACCCCGACACGGTCTACAAGGGCAAGATCAAGCTCGTCGACAAGCTCGCGAAGCCGCGCGTGTACAAGGTGCCGGTGCAGTACTTCGCGGTCGTCGTCGCGCTCGAGACCACCGACAACGTCGTGATGAAGCCGGGCGCGCGCGTCGATGCGCGGCTCGTGCTCGATGAGACCGACGCGCTGATCGTGCCGCGCCAGGCGATCGGCAACAAGGACGGCAAGAGTTTTGTCTACCGGCGCTCGCCGAAGGGCGCGTTCGAGCAGGTCGTGGTCGAGCTCGGCGCCGCGACGTCCGGCCGCGTCGTCGTCAAGTCGGGCCTCGCCGCCGGCGACGTCATCGCGATGCGCGATCCGACGAAGTCCGCGGACTCGGCGCTCGGCAGCGGCGCGGACGCGCACGGTGGTGGCGGCGGTGGCGGCGGCGGTGGTGACCCGGAGATCGAGACCAATTGAGGCGCATCCTCGATGCCTTCGGGGTCGCGCTGTCGAGCCTCGCCGAGCACAAGCTGCGGACGACGCTCACCATGCTCGGCATGATGTTTGGCGTCGGTGCGGTGATCGCGATGCTGTCGATCGGCGCGGGCGCCGAACGCGAAGCGATGGCGCTGATCGAACGGCTCGGCACGCGCAACGTCGTGATCCGCGCCAAGCAGTACAAGCCCGAGGAGCTCGCCGAGATCCGCAAGAAGTCGCTCGGGCTGTCGCTGCGCGATGTCGACGCGCTTCAGGAAGCCGTCCCCGGCGTCGAGTACGCGGCGCCGAAGATCGAGATCGAGCCGTACAAGATCCTGTCGGCGACCGGCAAGACCGAGGGCGCCGCGGTCTACGGGGTCAGCCACCGCCACAAGGACGTCACGCCGTTCGCGCTCGCGGAGGGTCGCCTGATCGATCTCGCCGACGAGTCGCACCACGGCCAGGTCGCCGTGATCGGCGCCGGGGTGCGCCGCGATCTGTTCGGCGCCGACCCCGCGATCGGCAAGGACATCAAGGTCAACGACGTCTGGTTCGAGGTCATCGGCGTCCTCGCGCCCGAGGCGAACGCGGCCTCCGCCGTGCAGGGCATCTCGGTCGGCTCGACCGAGCACGAGATCTACCTGCCGTTCACGACGGCACTGCGCAAGCTCGACCGCGATCCGTTGAAGTCGCCGCTCGGCGAGATCGTCGTGCGGCTCGCGCCCGACGCGCCGGCCGGCGAGACCGGCGCGGTGGTCGGCACCCTGCTCGACCGGCTCCACAGCGGCGCGCGCGACTTCGAGATCGTGGTGCCCGAGGCCCTGCTCCGGCACAGCCGCGAGACCCAGCGCTTGTTCAACCTCGTGATGGGCTTGATCGCCGGCATCTCGCTGCTCGTCGGCGGCATCGGCATCATGAACATCATGCTCGCCACCGTGCTCGAGCAGACGCGGGAGATCGGCGTGCGCCGTGCCGTCGGGGCGCGCCGCGCGGACATCCGGTTCCAGTTCCTCGTCACCGCCTTCACGCTCGCGATGCTCGGCGGCCTGCTCGGGGTCACGATGGGCGTCGCGATCGCCCACGCGGTCGCGGCCTATGCCGACTGGCCGACCGTGGTCACGACGTGGTCGATCGCGCTGTCGCTCGGCGTCTCCGTGCTCGTCGGCGTGGCCTCGGGGCTGTATCCCGCCGTGCGCGCGGCCCGGCTCGATCCGATCCAGGCGCTCAACACCGGCGCGTAGTCGCGTCAGTCGAGCTTGATCCGGCGCGCGGCGAGCAGCTTCCCGCTCGCGCGAAGCAGCGAGGTCGTGGCGCGGCGGTGACCGAGGAGCGCGGAGAGCTCGGCGAGGCGCGCGTTGGCGAGGGCCTCCTGGCGCTGCGCGACGAACAGGTTCTGCGACGTGCCGTTCAAGAACTTGCGCTGCTCGAGCTCGAGCGCCTTGTCGGCGAGCTCGCGGAAGTGCGCCGCCGCGACGAGCTGGCGCTCGGCGTTGTCCTGGGTGCGCACCGCGTCGCGGACCTCGAGCCAGACGCGCTGGACGGTCTGCGCGCGCTGCGCGATCGTGACGTCGTGGCGGACGTGGGCGATCGCGGTGGCGGCGCGGGTCGCGCGCTGCAGCGGCGTCCACGAGAAGTTCACGAGGATGCTCCAGCCGCGCTGATCGAGGCCGCCGACCTGGGACAGCGCGCCGCCGTAGTGATCATCCTGGCCGGTGAGGTCGCCCTCGAGCCCGAGGTCGAGCTGCGGTAGCTGGGCGTTCTCGGCGGTCCGGATCGCGAGCTGCGCAGACTGGAGGTCGAGATCGAGCTGCGCGAGCTCGGGTCGCGCCTTGAGCGCGGCGGCGAACGCGTCGTCGGCCGAGGTCGGCGCCGGTGCGAACGTCGGGACGTCGGTCGGTACGATCGGGCGCGACCAGTCCTCCCGCGGCAGGTTGAGCACCGCGCGCAGCTGATCGGAGCTGGTCTGGATCGCGGCCTCGGCGGTGACCAGGCCGAGCTTGTGCTCGGCGACCGTGGTCTCGGCGGAGATCAGATCCGACGGCGGCATCGTGCCGGCATCGATCTGGCGCTTGGTCAGCGCCATCTGATCGTCGGCGAGCTTGGCCGAGCGCACCGCGAGGTCGTACTGGAACAGCGCCTGGAGCACGGCCCAGTACGCGAGCTCGGTCCGCTCGACGAGCTCGGTCATCGCGATCGCGAGCTGGCCGCGCTCGCGTGCCGACGCGATGTGCGCCTGCAGGATGCTCGCGCGCGGCACGTCGAGATCGGTCGAGAACCCGCGCAGCACCGGCTGGGTCACGCGCGCCGACAGGAACGAGCGGTAGTTGAGCGGCTGCACCGCGGTGCCGGCGGTCGACTTGTCGCGCCCGTTGCTCCACGCGATGTCGACCAGCGTGCCGGTCGTGAATCGCTGAGCGAGCTCGACGAACCAGCTGTCGCCGCGATCGCTGAACACGGTGCCGGGCTCGCCCTCCTGCACCGTCTGCGGTGGGCGCTCGACGTTGGTGTGGCCGTAGCTCGCGGTCACCGTCGGCTCGAACGCGCCCTCGGCGGCGACCACGTTGAGCTCGGCGATCGTGACCGACTTGCGCTCGAGCGCGATGTCGAGGTTGTGGTGCACCGCGATGCGCAGCGCCTCGGCGAGATCGAGTCGCATCGCGTGGCTAGCGTCGCTGCCGGCGGGCAGCGGCGGAGTCACCGCGAGGAAGTCCGGCACCGCGTACGGCGCGGCCTCATCGGCGATCGCCGAGTGGCCCGGGACGGTGGTTGCGAGGGCGACGACGGCAACGACGACGACCAGATCGCGGCGAGACATGCCCTCGCATCCTAGCCTGGGTCGAGGAAGTACGAGTACGAGTACGAGTACGAGTACGAGTCCGACGACAAAGCGACAAAACGACAAGGCGGCGATGCAGTGTGCAACCCGGAGTCCGGGTGGCGTGTCCAAGTCCGTCGCGTCGTCGTCGTGTCGCGTACTCCTTCTGCTGTCGTTCTCCCCGATCAGTCCGGCGCCCTCGTGATCGTCGCGAGCACCCGATCCCAGAGCTCCAGCCGCGCATCGATCGCGCGCTCCGCGGCGCGCTGGGCATGCGCCCACGCGGCCGAGCGATGGCCGGCGAGCGCGATCAGCGCGCGGCGAGCCGCCGGGCCGTGGTCGTCGCCGTCGAGCTCGATGTGGCGCTGCACGTAGTACGTGAACCGCGCCGCCGGGCGCGAGAACTGCCAGCGTGGCAGGAAGCGCGAGAACATGTCGGGTATCAGATCCTCGCGGCCGAACAGGAACGAGGCGAGGACCTCGACCGAGTCGCCCGCCATCACGGTCTGCAGCGTGTTGCGCACGAACGCGCGCGCCGCCTTCGGAGCGTCGGCCTGCGCCATCGCCGCGTCACCGGTCTCGCCCGCGCCGATCAGGTCGAGGAACCGCCGGATCGTCGTGGTCGGCGCGCCGACCTCCTCCATCGCCTCGATGTAGAGCTCGCAGTGGCTGATCGCGGCGCCGTCGGGTCCGACGTCGGACTCCTCGCCGTGGATCACGCCGTTGATGAAGCGCGCGAGCTCGGGTCGCGCCGGCGGTCGCCACAGCGGCGACATCGATGTGAGGTCGCGCTGCAGCCGCTTCGCGAGGCACATGAAGTCCCAGACCGGGAACACGTGCACCGCCATGAACGTGCGCAGCCGCGGCAACGAATCGACCGCGGCGTAGAGCGGATGTCCGACGAGCTTGGCGCGTCGCGGCTCGATCGCGGCGCGCAGATCGTCGAACGCGACCTCGGGATCGATGATCGTCGGCGGCGGCGCCGCGGTCTCCTCGAGGAACCAATTCGAGATACGAGCGAGTAGGGCCATGAGTCTGCTTATCACTGAGATCTCACCATCATCAATAGTAATGAAATTGTGTAATCTCGATCTCGAACCACTTGCGCCGAGATACGTGTCCCACCAGAGATCGGGTCGCGAGCGTGTTTTTTGGTAAGGAACCCGGCCAAACAGACGGTGCGCGAACGAGTTTCGGTGCCCGGGCACACCGACTCGATCGGAAATATCGGGGGCGCACGGCCATGAAGTGCGCGCCACACTCATCATCACGCCAAAGAAACACACTAATTCGCACTTTCACTTTGCGTGAGACATCGCTAGCGTGAGTCCCGATGAACGAACGCATCGCGACTGCAGCAAACGATTCCGGCAAACGAATCGACATCGCGAACGCGCTGTCGATCATCCGACCCAAGCTGGGAGACAAGGCGGGCGTCGCGCTCTACCGCCTGCTCCGGCTGGTCGCTCTCGAGGACATCATCGGGCGCGGCGCCGGAGCCACCGCCTACGTCGCCGGCAAGAAGCTGGGGGTCAACCTCGGGATCACCAAGCTCGAAGACTTCCTCGAGCTGTGCAAGGCGATCTCGCTGGGCATCATCCACGTGCCGGTGATGACGGCCTCGAAGATCCATGTCGATGTCTACGAGTGCGTGACGTGCTCCGGCATGGCACCGGTCGGCCGCACGATCTGTCAGTTCGAGGCCGGCATCGTCGCCGGCGTCGTGCAGGCGGTGACCGGCAAGGCGACCAAGGCGCGCGAGGTCACCTGCATCGGTGGCCTCGGGCACGACAGCTGCGGCGTCGAGGTTCTGTTCTGAGCCAACCATGAAGCCCGGCGAAACCATCGGTAAGTACAAGCTCGTCAACCGCCTCGGTCATGGCGGGATGGGCGAGGTCTGGCTCGCACAGGCCAGCGGCTACGGCGGCTTCGAGAAGCAGGTCGTCCTGAAGACGCTGCTGCCGGAGTACGAGGAAGATCCGCTGTTCATCGACATGCTCGCCCACGAGGCGCGCACGTGCGGGCGGCTACACCACCCGAACCTCATCGAGGTGTTCGACTTCTCGCGGCACGGGCACGTTCACCTGCTCGCGATGGAGCACGTCGACGGCGAGTCGCTCGCGCACATCGTCCGGACCGCGTCGGCGCGCGGCTGGGTGATCCCCGCGTGGTTCGCGCTGCGGGTCGCGTGGGAGTGCGCCCGCGGGCTCGAGTGCGCGCACGACTCGGGCGTGATCCACTGTGACCTGTCGCCGAGCAACGTGATGATCACGTTCGCCGGCGTCACGAAGATCGTCGACTTCGGCGTCGCGCACTCGAGCGCGAACGGCGATCGCGCGGACCGCCTGAAGGGAAAGTTCTCTTACATGGCGCCCGAGCGATTCAAGGAGCTCGCCACCGATCGGCGCACCGACATCTACGCGATGGGCGTGATGCTGTACCTCCTGTTCTGCGGCCGGCTCCCATTCGTCGCCAAGGACGACGCCGAGCTGATCCGCCTGAAGCAGTCGCGCCCGCTCCCGCCGAGCGAGCACGCACCGATCGATCCCGCGATCGAGCGCGTCATCATGCGCGCGCTCGAGCCCGATCCGGCCGATCGGTTCCAGACCGCGGCCGAGCTGCTCGCGATGTTGACGCCGTGCATGGCAGGACAGCTCGGCACCTACGGGCAGCTCGACGCGTCGGTGTTCGTCACCGCGCTGTTCGAGGGCGTCCAGGCCAAGGGCTCGGCGCCGCTGCCGCCGATCCCACCGATCCCGCCGGCCGAGCGCAACCCCGACACCCGCGCGATCACCGTGCGCGCCCCGATCGTCGAGATCGTCGACAACGACAGCGCGGGGATCGACATCGAGGTGATCAGCGATGTCGTCGAGGCGGTCGACGAGGCCGACGATGTCAACGAGACCCGGCGGACGCATGCCGTCGAGGACATCGCCGATGTCCACACGCCCGAGCCGAGTCGGGTCCAGAGCCTGTTCGGGGTCGAGCGCCCGACGCGCGAGGCGACCTCGGTGTTCGGCGCGCGCGCACACCGCCTCCGTTCTTCGACGCCAGCGAGCGGCTGGGCCTGGCCCTGGCCGAGCTCGCGCAAGACCGATTAGTTCTCACCCAACGAAGGAAGGTTCGATATGCCGGCTACGCAGGTCAGTCGCGGAAGCAAGATCACGGACGCGCTGCGCGTCCTTCGCGCGAGCACCCCCGAGGTGGTCGGCGCGGTCGTCGTCAACATGGAGGGCTTCGTCGTCGCGTCGCTGCTGCCAGCCGACGTCGACGAGGAGCTGATCGCCGGCATGGCGGCCTCGCTGCTCGGCGTCGGCGAGCGCATCAGCGCCGACCTCATGGGCTCGAACATGGAGCAGATCTACACGCGATCGCCCAAGGGCTACATCGTGCTCCAGGCGATCACCAACGAGGCCGCGCTGGTCCTGCTCGTGACCCGCGAGGCCAAGCTCGGCCTCGTCTTCCTCGAGGTCAAGCGGGTGTCGGCCGAGCTGGCGCGCGTGGTCTAGCCATGGCCACGACCGTGTTGCGCGTGCTGTTCGGCGCGAGCCTCGGGCTCGGCGTCCTCGATGTCGCGTGGATCGATCTGGTCGCCGCTCCGGCGATCACCTCGCGCCCGAGCCCGAGCCCGAGCCCGAGCCCGATCGTCGTCGCGCTGGCGGAGGTCCCCACGCCGATGCCGATGCCAGCGCCGCCACCACCGCCGGCGGTCCCACCGACGCCAGCGCCGCCGGTCGAGGCGGCGATCGCGCCGCAGCAGATCTACTTCGCGAGCTTGCACGCCGAGCTCGACGACACCGCGCGCACCGCGCTCGCCGCGTTCGCCGCCACCGCCGGCGACCGCACGATCGCGATCACCGGACACGCCGACTACCGCGGCGGCGAGTCGGTCAACGCGTCGCTGCGCCGCCACCGCGCGACCGCCGCGCGCGACGAGCTCGCCCGGCTCGGTGTGCCGCGCGACCACATGACGATCCGGGTCGCGCCGCCGGCGGACTCGAGTCCCGAGACGCTGCTGTGGCGCGACCGCCGCGTCGACCTCGTCGTCGATCCACCAGGAGGTGCTCCGTGACGTCACTCCAGCTGCTCTATGTCGCGAGCGCGCTCGGCGCGTTCCTGTTCTTTGCCGCGGGCGCGATCGCGAGTGCCCTGCGCGCGCGGCCGATGCCGAGGTTCGCGGCGGTCGCGGTCGCGGCCGCGCCGATGCCCGAGCCTCGCTCGCCGTTCGAGCCCGACGCCGACGAGACCTACGCGCTGCGCGAGGCGCTCGACGAGGTCCGCACGACGCTCGCGACCGCCGAGCGCGAGCGCGAGTCGCACGAGCGGCGCGCGCGCGAAGCCGACGCCAAGGTCGCCGAGCAGGCGCGGACGCTGCGCGATCTCGCGACCGAGGGCGAGCGCATGCGCGGCCGGCTCGCCGACGCCGACGCGATGCGCTCGGACTACGTCCGGCTGCGCACGATGTCGACCGACGGCGAATACCTGCGCGGCGAGGTCGCGCGACTCCAGAAGGAGCTCCACGAGGTCCGCCAGGTCGCGCTCGGAGTCCGCCCCAAGGTGCAGCCGCGCGCGGTGAAGCCGCTGAAGGCGCTCGCCAGCCAGCCCAAGGGCTCGATCGGCGAGTCGCTGGTCGGCGCCCTCGCCCACTTTGCCGACGATCACACGCGGGCCTGTGCGGTCGCCGATCCGCTCGGGTTCCCGCTCGCCGCCACCGGCGACGACGGCCTCGCGCTCGCCGCGTACGGTGCGCTGCTGCTCGAGGCCGCCACGCGCGCCTCTCAGTTCCTGCCATTTGCCCGCCCGGCATCGGTCGAGGTGATCGACGAGCGCGGCGCGCGGATCGCCGCCTACACGTTCGATGTCGACGCCGATCGGCTCGTGCTCGTCAACCTCGCGGTCGATGTGGTCGACGGCGTGCGCCTCGGCACCGCGCTCGCCGAGCTCGCGATGATCCTGACGCCGTCGACGCGCCCGCAGAGCTGAGCGGGATCACAGGCAGCGACCGTCGCCCTTGCGGCGGTGCGCGCACGTCGTCCCGGCCGGCGTCTGGTCGACCTTGACCTGCGGGATCTCGCCGATGTCGATGGTGCCGTCATCGGAACCGTCGGTGACGTCGTCCGATCCCGAGCCGTTGTCGGGCGTCGGCGTGACCTCGCCGTCGAGACACCCGCCGAGGGAAGACGCGAGGAGGAGGGCCATGACAGTGCGCATCCGACTTCATGGAGCACGCCCCGTGCCGGTGAGGACGCGAGTCATCGTCGGTGGTTAGATCGTGCAAGCGCTGTCGCGCGACCGCGACACGCGACACCGATCGGGTCGCACGACATGTCAGAGAGCCGACGGACAGGGCACGAACGACACGTCGAGGATCGGGAACTTCATGCGGAGCTCCTCGACGATCCGCATCGGCCCGAACACCTCCGTCATGTAGTGACCGGCGGCGACCAGCGTGATCTGCAGCTCCTTCGCGAGATCGCCCGCGCGCTCGGCCAGCTCGCCGGTCAGGAACAGGTCGCAGCCGCTGTTCGCCGCGGCCTCGAGCAGGTCCGACGCCGCGCCCGAACAGATGCCGACCTTGCGTACGACATCGGGGCCGTGCGGGAACACGAAGCGGGGCGTCTCGCCTTTGAGCACGCCGCCCGCGATCCGGTTGATCGCGTCCGCGCGAGTGAGCGGCTGCGGCCACGCGCCGGCGAGGCCGAGCGCCACACCGCGCACGTCGCCGAACGCCTCGCGGTTGGGACCGAGCGCGATCGCGTCGGCGAGCCCGGTGTTGTTGCCGAGGCGCGCGTGCTTGTCGAGCGGCAGGTGATACGCCGCGAGCGAGACGTCATTGCCGAGCAGCAGCTTGAGGCGCTGGGCGGTCGGACCGGCGATCTTCTGGAGGCCACCGCCCCACACGAGGCCGTGGTGCACGACGATCAGATCGGCGTTCTTCTCGATCGCCTTGGCGATCAGCTCGGCCGAGGCCGACACGCCCGTGACCACGGTGGTGACCTCGTGTGCGCCCTCGACCTGGAGGCCGTTCGGCGCGTAGTCCTTGAACCGGTGGATCTCGAGCGTCTCGTCGAGGTATCCGACGACGTCGCGCAGGTGAACGGGCATGCGCCATTGAACCATGACAGCCGAGGTCGGGACTTCACCCTGTCGATCGATTGCCCGTAGTGGTAAACCGGCGCCATGGCCACCGTGAAGAAGCCCGAAGTTACCGAGGCAAAGACGATGTCCGGGATCCCGCTGAAGGCCTGCTACGGCCCCGAGGATCTGACCTCGCGCGGATGGACGTACGAGAAGGATCTCGGCGCGCCCGGGCAGTACCCGTACACGCGCGGCCCGCACGAGACGATGTACCGCGGCAAGCCGTGGACGATGCGCATGTTCGCCGGCTTCGGCACGCCCGAGGACACCAACCAGCGCTTCAAGTTCCTGCTCGCGAGCGGCCAGACCGGCCTGTCGACCGCGTTCGATATGCCGACGCTGATGGGCTACGACCCCGATCACGAGCGCTCGCTTGGCGAGGTCGGTCGCGAGGGTGTGTCGGTCGCCTCGATCGACGACATGATGCGACTGTTCGGCGACATCCCGCTCGACCAGGTGTCGACGTCGATGACGATCAACGCGCCGGCCGCGATCCTGCTCGCGCTCTACGTCGCGGTCGCCGAGCGCCAGGGCGTGCCGCCCGAGAAGCTGCGCGGCACGCTGCAGAACGACATGCTCAAGGAGTTCATCGCGCAGAAGGAGTGGATCAGCCCGATCCGCGGCCACATGCGCGTGATCCGCGACATGCTCGCGTGGTGTACGCGGACGATGCCGCAGTGGAACACGATCTCGATCAGCGGCTATCACATCCGCGAGGCCGGGGCGACCGGCGTCCAGGAGCTCGCGTTCACGATCGCCGATGGCATCGGTTACGTGCAGCTCGGCATCGAGGCCGGGCTCGACGTCGACGAGTTCGCGCCACGCCTGTCGTACTTCTGGGACGTCCACAACGACTTCTTCGAGGAGATCGCGAAGTTCCGCGCCGGGCGTCGCATGTGGGCGAAGATCATGCGCGAGCGGTTCGGCGC
The DNA here is from genome assembly GCA_038321315.1 of Haliangiales bacterium. GTDB lineage: Bacteria > Myxococcota_A > Polyangia > Haliangiales > Haliangiaceae > JABFXX01. The sequence continues at coordinate 14,383 of JBBQEX010000116.1, forward strand.
CAAGAATCCGAAGTCGTGGCTGCTGCGCACGCACGCGCAGACCGCCGGCGTGTCGCTGATGGCGCAGCAGCCACTCAACAACGTCGTGCGCACGACCGTCCAGGCGCTCGCCGCCGTGCTCGGCGGGACCCAGTCGCTGCACACCAACAGCTTCGACGAGACCTACGCACTACCGACCGAGAACGCCGCGATGCTCGCGCTCCGTACGCAGCAGGTGATCTACGAAGAGACCGGGATCGCGAACGTCGCCGACCCGCTCGCCGGCAGCTACTTCGTCGAGACCCTGACCGATCAGGTCGAGGCCGCGGCGTGGGAGTACATCAACAAGATCGACGCCATGGGCGGCATCGTGAAGGCCGTCGAAGAGGGCTACCCGCAGCGCGAGATCGCGCGCTCGGCGTTCGAGTACCAGCGCGAGGTCGACACCAAGCGCCGCAACATCGTCGGCGTCAACAAGCACGTCACCGCCGACGAGGGCGACAATATCCCGACGCTCAAGATCGACCATGCCGCCGAGCAGGGCCAGATCGATCGATGCAAAGCGTTCCGCGCGACCCGCGACGCCGACGCGATCGTGCGTGCGCTCGCCGCCGTCAAGGCCGCCCTCGCCGACGACAAGGTCAACGTGATGCCGCCGATCTTCGAGGCGGTCAAGATCGGCGCCACCGTCGGCGAGATCTGCGACCTGTTCCGCACCGAGCTCGGCGTCTACAGCGATCCCGCGTACCTCTAGCCTGTGGATTGGGGACGCTTTTACGAGTTGCTCGCGTTGGGGCGCCAACACCGGCACAGCGTAAAAGCG
>JBBQEX010000117.1:0-14914 GCA_038321315.1 Haliangiales bacterium
CGAGTTGCTCGAGTTGGCGCGCCAACTCGAGCAACTCGGAAAAGCGTCCCCAATCCACAGGCCGCCAGCCGGACAAGCAGGTTCAAGGCGAGTCGGCGTACGCGGTGCGGGCGCTCGCGAGGGCGGCCTCCAGCTCGGAGGGCAGCGGGGACTCGGCGAACAGCTCGCCGCCATCGGGGTGGGCGACGCGCAGCGAGATGCAATGGAGCGCGAGGCGGTGCAGGCCGTGGTGATCGCGCCAGAGGCGGTTGTGCTCGCCCTTGCCGAACCGGACGTCGCCGATCAGGGGGCAGGCGAGGTGCTTCAGGTGGCGCCGGATCTGGTGGAGCCGGCCGGTGACCGGGCGCGCCTCGACGAGCGCGTAGCGACCGAAGGTCTCCCGCCGCCAGATCTCGGTGATCGCGTCGATCCGCTCCTCGCCGCGATCCTCGCGGGGCACCGGGTGATCGAGCACCACGTGCTCCGGTGGATGCCCGCGCGTGATCGCGAGGTAGCGCTTGTCGGCGGTGCGCGCCATCCACGCGTCGGTGAACGCGCGCGCGGCCTCCTTGTCGAGCGCGAACAGGATGCAGCCCGACGCGCCGCGATCGAGGCGATGGATCGGATAGACGTACATGCCGACCGCGTCGCGCACGCGCTGCAGCAGGGCGTCGTCGTCGTCGGACCAGCCGCGGTGGGTCGCGATCCCGCTCGGCTTGTCGACGACGACGCAGCGGCTGTCGCGGTGAAGGATCACAGGTACTGGCGAAAGAACTCGAGCTGGACGCGCTCGCGCGCGAGGTATAGCGCCGGATCGGGGAGCATGTGCGTCGACGACAGCGTGATCACCTCGGCGCGCTTGCCGGCGAGATACAGCGCCTCGATCAGCGCCAGCGCATGCGCGAAGTGGACGTTGTCGTCGGTGATGCCGTGGATGATCAGCAGCGGACGCGTCAGCGCGCCGGCGTGGGTCAACGCGCTGCCGTGCTTGTAGCCCTCGACGTTCTCGCTCGGCAGCTTCAGGTAGCGCTCGGTGTACGCGGTGTCGTAGAGCGCCCAGTCGCTGACCGGCGCGCCGGCGATCGCGCAGTGAAACACGTCGGGGCGCAGCGCGGCGGCGATCGTCGAGACGTAGCCGCCGAACGACCAACCGAAGATCCCGACGCGCGCGAGGTCGAGCTCGCGATGTCGCGCCGCCATCGCGTGGAGCGCGTCGACCTGATCGGCGAGCGGCACGGTGATGAGGTCGCGCAGGATCGCGCGGCTCCACGCGCGGTCGCGGCCCGGCGAGCCGCGGTTGTCGCTGCGCACGACGATGAAGCCGGCGTCGGCGTACCACTGGTCCATCACGAAGCCGTCGCGCCCGACGTCGACCATCTGCTTGCCAGGCCCGCCGTAGACGTTGACCAGCACCGGATAGCGCTGGCTCGGATCGAACGCGCGCGGGCGGGTGATCGCGACGTGGTGCGTGCGCCCGGCGAGCTCGACGGTCTCGAGCACCGTGGTCGGCACGAGGTCGGGCGCCTCGGCGACACTCGGCACCGCGCGGCGCTGGCCGCCGGTGATCGCGTAGGTCGCGCGCCCGCCGGCGGCGAGCACCGAGGTCACGACGACGGTGCCGTGCCGCGTGCTGGCGGACGCCACGCCATCGCCGTCGGACAGCCGCACCGGTGCGCCACCCGCGAGCGGCACGCGCCAGACATCCTGGCGGGTCGGATCGGTCGTCGCGATCACGATCGCGGCATCGCCGGTCACGCCGACGAGGTCGCGGAGGCCGAAGTCGACCGCGGTCAGCGGGCGCACGAGCGCGCCGTCGGGGGCGTGGAGCTCGAGGGTCCACGCGCCGCGCGACTCGGTCATCCACAGAAAGCCCGATCCGTCGGCGAGCCAGGTCGGGTGGCCGGCGTCGAAGTTCAGCCACGCGTCATCGCGCTCCTCGACGAGGACCTTGCCGGTCTCGAGCGCGAGGTAGCGGCCGAGCTGTTGATCGCGGTCGGTGACCAGCGCGGTCAGCCCGCCGTGCGCGTCCCAGTCGACGTCGACGAGGTACTCGAGGCCGAGGTCGAACCAGCGCGGGTCGCCGCCCGCGATCGGCACGACGCCGACGTCCACCCGGGCGTTCGGCGTGCCGGCCCGCGGATACTTGAACGGCACCGGCGGCCGATCGTTGTGTCGCGCGTCGGCGACATAGATCGTGTCCATCGCGCGGTTGTCGACGCGCGCGAACGCGATCCGCGTGCTGTCCGGCGACCACCAGAAGCCGCGCGCGCGCCCGAATTCTTCCTGCGCGGCGAAGTCGGCGACGCCGAGCTCGAAGCCGTCGGCGTGCTGCGCGAGCCGCGTCGTCGCCTCGGTCGCGATGACGTGGACGTGGAGATCGCCGTCGCGCACGAACGCGATCGCCGTGCCGTCGGGCGACAGCTGCGGATCGTAGGCGTCGGCGAGCGCGCGATCGGACAGCGCGCCGGTCGCGTCCTGCACGTAGATCGTGCCGCCGAGCGCGAACATCGCGCGCGTGCCGTCGTCGGACAGCGCGGCGCCGACGATGCCCTTGGTCGCCAGCCGGATCCGCTCGCGCCGCGCCTTCTCGGCATCCGAGAGCTGCTCGCCGGCCGCGAGGAGCTCCGCGCTGCGCGCGAGCACCCGCACGCTACCATCGGGCGCCAGCGCGTAGAGGTCGTTGACGAACGCGCGCGCCGCGGTGCGCCGGAAGATCACCGTGCCGTCGGGGCCGATCGCGAGGACCGCCGGGTGGCCGAGCTTGAAGTTGAAGGTCGCTGCGGCTTGCGCCATCAGCGTCTGATCGAGAGCGGGCCAGGCGCGCATCGCAGCGCAGCATCGCCCGAAACTTGCCCGCAGCAAGGCCAACCTCGACCATACATACATGCGCACACATCAGCTCTACGAACGCCGTCGTCGCCGGGCCGCCAACACGATGCAGGCGCTCCGGTTCCAGCTGCTGCAGTGCTGCGAGGACGGCAAGATCGACGCGATGATCGTCGTCGATGGTGATGGGCTGCCGCTCGCCTCGTCGGGGGACACGTTCGCGTGCGACGAGGTGGCGGCGCGGATGGGCCTGATCGGCCAGCGGATCGACAAGTTCGCCGGGACGCTGCTCGGCGACGGTGCCAAGTGGGACGTCCAGATGCTGAAGATCTGGATCGACGACAGCGAGATGCTGATCTGCGCGGTCGGTGGCAACGCGAGCCAGCGCGACACGCAGATCGCGCGGGGCGCCGAGGGCGCGCTTCGCATCCTGGCCGCCTAGGCTACATTGCGAGCATGAAGCTCGCACTCGCCGCGGTGATGCTCGCCGCGTGTTCCTCGCCGTCGACGACCGCGATCCCGGCCGACCAGGCCAAGACGCTGCTGATCGATCGCAACTGGCTCGACGTGTGGCCGCAGTCGCGCGACGAGCGCCTCCACGTCTATCGCTTCGTGCCCTCGATGGGCGGCGGCGTGTTCCAGGACCGCACGCTGTTCAAGGGCTCGTTCGAGCTGTTCTCGTTCTCGGTGAAGGACGACTTCATCACGTTCGATCTGCACCAGACGCGCGACAAGGTCACGTCGCGCTACCGGATCGACAAGGTCGACGGTCCCAAGCCGTTCGATCTCAAGCTGACGATCTCCGACGATCCGCGCGGCCCGCACGTCTACTACGGCCAGAAGTCGCAGCGCGACGTCGACGGCTCGGTGCTCGAGGCCGAGCTAGCGAAACCGTAGCGCCTGCGTGCGCATGCGGCCGATCAGCGCGTCGTAGCTGTACGCGCGCGGCGGCGCCATGTCGGACTTGTTGACGAAGTAGTACGCGACGCCCTGCTGCTGCCGGACGCGCGCGCTGCCGTGGCGAAGCGCGTTGACCTGCCGCGTGATCGCCGCGAGATCGTGCGACGGCTGATCGAGGTAGCGGTACTGCGCGTAGGTCGAGTGCATCGACGTGCCGATCGTCGTGATCGCGCGCTGGTTGATCCCGCCGCCGTACTTCATGCCCTTGACCGCGAGCGCGAGCCGGTCGGCGGCCTTGCGAAACGCGCCTGGCGCGGCGCCCGCCATCACCGAGCCGGTGTGCAGGTAGACCTCCATCGCGAGCGCGCGACCGTGGCGCTTGAACGCGCGCAACAGGTACCGCATCGCGCGCATCGACTCGTAGCCACCGGCGTACTGCACGAGGTCGATCGAGATGTACGGGATCACGGTGCGCGGCGGCAGGCGCAGCAGCACCTCGCGCAGCCGGCGGTTCGCGGTCGCGCCGTCGCGCCAGTCGCTCGCCGTCGTGATCTCGTCGATCACGAGGTAGTCGTAGCCGCTCGCGAGCTTGTGCTTCAAGTACGCGACGGTGCGCTCGACGCCATTCGCGCGCACCAGCAGGTCGCGCAGCTTCAAGCCGTGGTTGTCGAGCACGAACGCCGAGCGCCCACCGGCGGCCTGCGCGGCCGCGGTGCGCATCGAGCCGCGCGGCCCGCTCTCGCCCTTCTCGCCGACGATGACCTCGCCGGGACAGCCCTTGAGGAACCGCAGCGTCTCGTCGGCGCCCGGGCTCGCGTAGAGCAGCACGACCGGTGACGACTTGTTGACGTGACACGCGACCGGCGCGAACGCGACCTCGGGCGCGGTGTCGTCGGCGACGATCGGATCGCTGCCACCAGGCGGCCACACGTAGCCGAGCGTGCCGACCACGGCGTAGCCGCCGCCGATCAGCGCGTCGATCGACTCGGCGTGGGTCTCGTAGACGTGCGCGCAGCCATCCGGCGCGACCAGCTCGACGAGCTCGGCGGTGCCCTCGCCGGCCTCGCCGCGCGCCCAGCCGAGCAGCTCGTCACCCGCGTCGGTCGCGAGCCGATCGCCGCACGCGGTCGCGGTGCGAAAGATCGGCAGCGCGTCGCGCGTCGGCGCCAGCGCGAACACCGCGGTCGGCGTGCGCGCTCCGCGCGCGAGCGGCTGACCGGCGAGCAGGAACGCGGCCTGATCGCCGTCTCCGATCGGCGCGGCGAACACGTCGGCGCGGTCGGCGAGCATGCCGTCGTCGATCGCGTCGTCCCAGCCGGCCTGATCGGCGGCGGTGCACGCCGCGGCGATCGTCATCACGAGCAACGCGCGGCGCCGGCGCGCGAGCACGATCAGCGAGCCCACCGCGACGACCAGCGCGAGCCCGCCGCCGGTGCTCGTCGCACAGCCACCCTCGACGGCGGGCGTCGCGACCGCGGTCGCGTCCGGCGTGCAGCGATCGTCGACCAGCGCGCTGCCGTCGGGACACGCGACCGCGCCTGCGGTCCACGCGACCGGATCCTCGATCGCGGGCGCGCTCAGCTCGGCGGCCTCGAGCGCGGCGTCGTCGAGATCGGGCTGCTCGGGCCGACATCCCGCCGCCGGATCGGCGCACTCGTCGGTGCTCGGATCGTAGGTCTCGTCCTCCGCGTGGGCAGTCGATGCAACCAGGAGTGCGCTGACGAGGACGATGCGACGGAGGAGCATGTCAGGGCCCAGTAACAGCATTCGTGCCAGCACTCGCGCCGACGGATCTCGCGCGCTTGGCCTGACCAATCACGGGGATCGATCCCCAGCGCCCACCGCCGTGTGCTCGGCTATGTGCGCGGTATCGTGAGGCGACGCGGCTTCAGCGGCGGCGGCGGCGGGCCGCGATCGCGACCACGCCGAGCCCGAGCACGAGATCTCCGGTCGGGTGCGACGTGCCGCAGCAGCCGGCGTCTGGCGGCCCGCAGCCATCGATGCAGAACGTCTTCATGCCGACGACGCAGACGTCGTCGAGGTTCCAGCCACCCGAGATCCCCTGCGAGTCGGTCGCGAGCCCGAACGACAGCGTGACCGAGCCGTCGGTGATCATCGAGTCGATCGGGAAGCTCTGGAAGCGCCACTCGCGATCGAAGTGGTTGAGCGTCCCGTTGTGCTGCGCGTTGGTCCAGACGGTCGTGCCGTTCACCGCGACCGTCGCCTGATCGTATGCCCCATCCTCGACGGTGAGCCAGCGCCGATACTGGAGGTGGACGTCTACGAACGCACGGACGTCGATCCGCGGCGAGGTCGCGAGCTCGTGCGCGTTGTTCGTGTAGTCGCCGTTGGCGTGCAGGTTGGTGCCGAACACGTTCGCGCCGGTGAACGCCGCGCTCGGATCGGCGCCGTTCGCGGTCGGCGGGCCGAACTGCCAGCCCGCGGTGTGCGTCCAGCCCGGATCTTCGTCCATCGTCGCGCAGTAGATGACCGTCTCTTCGCGCGGCACGATCTCGTAGAGCGGATCGGCGAGCGTGCTCGGCAGCTGGACCGACATCCCGTTCGCCAGCGCGACGTCGATGCTGTACTGGATCACGTCGTCGCCCGCCCGGTCGGGGATCGTGCCGGTGTATGTCACGCCATCGGTGGTGGTCATCGCGACCGCGTCGGCCGCGATCGCGGAGCTCCAGTGGATCGTCGCGCTCGTCACCGTCGGGGCCGGGCAGTCCGGGTTCACCGGGATCGCGATCGGCACGCTGATCGTCAGGCCGGTCACGGTCGGCAGGCCGACCTTCGTGGTCGCGAAGTCGCCGGCGATCCCGTGGCGCGCAAAGGCCTCGCCGATCGCGCAGCCGTGGGGCGTGCCGTTGCCGAGGTTCGCGTCGTCGTCGTCGTCGATCAACGCGGCGGTGTAGCTGGTCGGCAGATCGATCCCGCGCTCCATCGCGCCGCGAAACGCGATCTCGGCGACCGGCTCGCCGGCGAGCTTGCGGAGGTCCCACAGCGCGCCGGCCATGATGATGCCCGAGACGTGCGCGTCGTCGCTCGCGTCCTCGGGCCAGCGCAGATCGCGGCCCGGTGGATCGAGCTCGCGCAGCGGCGTGTTCGTGAAGTCGAAGCCGCGACCGATGCCGGAGTCGTCGAGGTTCGTCGTCGCGTTGAAGTCGGCGAGCCCCTCGGACAGGTACGTGTTGAACTGGCCCTGGCCGGCGATGATGGTCTGGTTGTGAATCGAGTGGCCGAGCTCGTGATAGACGACGTCGGCGAGCCGCCCGGTGTTCTCGCACGCCGGCGAGCCGATGAAGAAGTGGAGGTCGTCGCCGGTCGAGTACGCGTTGCATGCGCCGGGCTCGTCGACCGTGACGCTGATCTGCTGATCGAGCCACGTCGCGAGCGCCGGCACGATCGGGCGGATCCGCGCCTTGCCGCGCATCACGTGGATGTAGGCGGCGAGCTCGGCGTCCTCGGTCGGGACGGTCGCGCGGCTCCACGTCGTCGTGCCGCCGATCGCGAGCGGCAGCGATCCGGTCGCTGCCGCGACCGCCGAGGTCACCTTCGCGAACGGGCCGGTGACCGACGGCACGACGGTGGCCGGCGAGTCGGTCACCCAGGTCAGCATGCCGGCGACCGAGCTGGTCTGCGCGAGGCCGTCGACCGTGACGTCGACCGTCGCCGCGGGATACGCCATGCGCGCGTCGCCGGGCCACCGGATCGGCGCGTCGTACAGCAGCGTCCCGTCGTGATGGAGCTCGTCGCGCGCGGCGATCGGCGCGCCGTCGAGCCCGACGAACAGCGTCCAGCGCGTCGCCGGACCGTCGAGCGCGACGACATCGGCGAGCTGGCCATCGAACACCACGCGATCGCGCACGCCGAGCACCGCGAGCGGGCCGAGCTCGCCGCCGAGCCACTCGATCGCCTTGGCCGGATCGGCGGCCGGCGCCGCCGGATCGCCGGTCGGGATCGGCAGGATGTTCGTGCCGATCGCGAACAGCCGATCGCGGCCGAACACGCAGCTGACCTGACCATCGAGGACCGCGATCCCGCGCCAGCGCTGGCGAAACGCGACCGTGCGCAACCCGGCGTCGACCCGGTTCGCGACCAGCTCCCAGTCGGCCGCGGTCGTGCCCGGCGCGAGCTGCGCGAGGACGAGCGCGCGCGCGGCGGTCGCGGCGATCGCGGGATCGGCGACTGCGCCGAACGCCGGCAGGGTGCCGCCGGTCAACCAGCCCGCGCTCGCGTGCCAGCCGGGTCCGAGATCGGTGGTCGCCCGGCGCGACGTCGCGATCGGCCGACCGCCGGGCCGGAGCTCGGGGGCGTGCGGCTTCGCCGACACCGTGGTCGTCACGGTGAGGGCGAGGGCGACCGCAGCGAGCTGCATCGCCCGACGATGCCACGGCCACGCGAAAAGCCGTGTGAGATCCGTACTCAGGCGCGCGCGACGGAGGCCGACTTGGACTTCGCCGGCTTCTTCGCTGCGGCCTTGCCGTTGCCGTTCACGTGGCCGTTGCCCGAGTGGGCCTCGCTCTTCAACTTGTCGACGAGCGGGGTCTTCTCCCACGTGAACTCCGGCAGCTCGCGGCCGAAGTGACCGTACGCGGCCGTCTTGGCGAAGATCGGGCGGCGGAGGTCGAGCTCCTTGATCAGCATGCCCGGGCGCGCGTCGAACGTCGCGAGCACGGCCTTGGTGAGCTTGTCGTCCGACACCACGCCGGTGCCGAACGTCTCGACGAGCATCGAGACCGGCTCGGCGACGCCGATGGCGTAGGCGAACTGGACCTCGCAGCGGCGCGCGAGCCCCGCGGCGACGACGTGCTTGGCGATGTAGCGCGCGTAGTACGCGGCGGAGCGATCGACCTTGCTCGGATCCTTGCCCGAGAAGGCGCCGCCGCCGTGGCGCGCGTAGCCGCCGTAGGTGTCGACGATGATCTTGCGGCCGGTGAGGCCGGTGTCGCCCTGCGGGCCGCCGATGACGAAGCGGCCAGTCGGGTTGACGTGGAACTTGGTCTTGTTCGTGATCAGCTTGGCCGGGACGATCGGCTTGATGACGAGCTCGCGGATCATCTCCTCGATCGTCTTCTGCTTGACCTTGTCGTCGTGCTGGGTCGAGACGACGATCGCCTCGACGCCGACGACGTCGCCGTCCTCGTAGCGGACGGAGACCTGGGTCTTGCCGTCGGGCCGCAGCCAGTCGACACCCTTGGTCTTCTTCTTGCGAACCTCGGCGAGCTTCAACGCGAGCTGGTGCGCCATCTGGATCGGCAGCGGCATCAGCTCCTTGGTCTCGTCGCACGCGTAGCCGAACATCAGGCCCTGGTCGCCGGCACCCTGCTTGGTCGGGTCGCCGCGATCGACGCCCTGCGCGATGTCGGGCGACTGCTGATCGACCGCGACCATGACGGCGCAGGTCGTCGCATCGAAGCCCATGTCCGACGAGGTGAACCCGATCTCGCGAACCGTGCTGCGGACGATCTTCTGGAAGTCGAGCGTGGCCTTGGTCGTGATCTCGCCCGCGACCAGCACGAAGCCGGTCTTCGCGACGGTCTCGCACGCGACGCGGCTGTACGGATCGACGGCGAGGCACGCATCGAGGACGGCGTCGCTGACCGCGTCGCACAGCTTGTCGGGGTGACCTTCGGTGACAGACTCGGAGGAGAACAGATGGCTGGCCATTGGGGCGGACTATTCAGCGGTCACCCGCCGCTGTCAACGACGGAACGGGGTACGATGCGGGTGTGCGCCGCGCGCTCGTGATCTCGGCCATCTTCGTCGGAACGCTCGCCGGCTGTGGCGGCCACAAGCCGGTACCCAAGCGGCTGGTCGTCGAGGGGGATCTGGGCTCGTGGCGGTTTCGCCGCTTCCAGGGGCCGCTCGTCGACGTCGAGGTCTGGGTCGAGGGCAACACGGCCGAGGCGTTCACCGCGAGCTACATCACGAGCGACTCCGAAAAGCGCGGGCGGATCGAGGATCAGGACCTCGTGAACGTGTTCGTGACCCGGTATCAAAAGCCCGAAGGTGTGGTGCGCGCCACGGTGAAGTTCGCTCGCCGCCTGGCCCAGGAGCACCACTATCAGGTCGAGGAAGAGAAGATCGCCGGCGAGCGCACGCTGACGATCACGTCGCCGACCGAGTCGTGGGTGCTGTGGCCGAGCAAGCAGTACGTCGTCAAGATCGGTGGCCGCGGGCTGGCGAAGGTCCCCAAGGCGATGGTCGCGTCGTACGCCGATCGCTATCCGTCGCAGCTGCCGGGCGGCTCGCTCGAGGGTGCGCTCCCGCCGGGTCCCGATGACGCGCCCAAGGCCGAGGACAAGAAGGACCCGTACGACGGGAACAATCCCAAGCCGGATCTCGACAAGTACGATCCGAAGAAGACGAAGATCCCCGAGCGGCAGGTCGACCTGCCGGATCCGAAGCCCGATCCCAAGCCCGATCCCAAGCCCGATCCGAAGAAGAAGAAGTGATGCTCTTGCGTGTATTCGTGGGTGGCTCGGCGGAAGCCGAAGCCCTGCTCGACCGCTCGACGCGGATGGCGGGCGACGTCGATGCGACGGTCGCCAAGATCGTCGACGACGTTCGCGCCAACGGCGACGCCGCGGTCGAGCGCTACACCCGCGAGCTCGATCGCCGCGAGCCGGTCGCCGGCAGCTACGAGGTGTCGCGCGTGCGGTGGGACGCGCTCGCCGCGTCGGTGTCGCCCGCGATCCACGACGCGCTCGCGTTCGCCGCCGCCCGGATCCGGGCGTTCCACGAGCGCCAGCACGAGCGCGACGTCGACCTCGAGCTCGATGGCGTGCGGCTCGAGCTGCGCGTCACGCCGCTCGCGCGCGTCGGGCTCTACGTGCCCGGCGGCACCGCGCGATATCCGTCGAGCGTGCTGATGACCGCGATCCCGGCGAAGGTCGCCGGCGTCCCCGAGGTCGTCATGGTCACGCCGGGCGCGTCGGCCGAGGCGATGCTCGCCGCGAAGCTCGCCGGCGTCGATCGCGTGTTCGAGCTCGGTGGCGCGCAGGCCGTCGCGGCGCTCGCCTACGGCACGAAGACCGTGCCGCGCGTCGACAAGATCGTCGGGCCCGGCAATGCGTGGGTCGCGTCGGCAAAGCGCCAGGTCTACGGCGAGGTCGACATCGACTCGATCGCCGGGCCGTCCGAGGTGCTGATCGTCGCCGACGCGCACGCGCCCGCCGCGTGGATCGCCGCGGATCTGCTGGCGCAGGCCGAGCACGATCGCGAGGCGCGCGCCGTGCTCGTCACGACCGATCCATCACTGCCGGCGAAGGTCGCCGCCGCGCTCGTCGAGCAGCTCGCCGATCTTCCGCGCAAGGAGATCGCCGAGCACGCGATCCGCACGCACGGCGCCGCGATCGTCGTCACGTCGATCGACGCCGCGATCGCCTACGCGAACCGCTTCGCGCCCGAGCACCTCGAGCTCGTGGTCGAGGACGCGCGCGACGTCGCGGTGCGCTGCACGACCGCCGGCGCGATCTTCGTCGGCAAGTACAGCTCGGAGGCCGCGGGCGACTACCTCGCCGGCGCGAACCACGTGCTGCCGACCGGCGGGGCCGCACGCTACGCGTCGCCGCTCGGGGTCTACGACTTCATCAAGCGCACCTCGCTCGTCGAGTACACCCAGCGCGCTGCCGAGGCCCACGCCGCGCCGATCGCGGCGCTCGCGGCGTGCGAGGGCCTCGACGCCCACGGGCGCTCCGCGCTGATCCGGCAGAAGCCATGAGCGGGCTCGGTCCGCTCGAGGCGCGCGTCCCCGAGGCGCTGCGCGGTACCAGCGCGTATCACGTGCCGCAGCCGCCGCAGATCCGCGCCAAGCTCGACGCCAACGAGCTGCCGTTCGCACTGCCGGCCGAGCTGCGCGCCCGGCTCGGCGCCGCGCTCGCCGAGGTCGCGCTCGAGCGCTATCCCGATCCGCGGGCCACTCGCCTGCGCGCCGCGATCGCCGCGCAGCACGGCGTCGACGGCTCGCAGCTCGTGTTCGGCAACGGCTCCGACGAGCTGATCGCGATGCTCGCGAACGCGTTCGCCGGTCCGATCCTCACGCCGGCCCCGACGTTCGTCTACTACCGGATCGCCGCGCTCAACCGCGGCCTGCCGATCGTCGAGGTGCCGCTCGACGCGCGGTTCGAGCTCGACGAGCCCGCGATGCACCGCGCGATCGCCGAGCACCGCCCGTCGATCGTGTTCCTCGCGCTGCCGAACAACCCGACCGGCACGCTGTGGCGGATGGAGCTCGCGCAGGAGCTCGCCGCCGCGCACCGCGACATGGTCGTCGTGTCCGACGAGGCGTACGGCGCGTACAGCGGGAGCACGTCGCTGCCCGTGCTCGCGGCTCACCCGAACCTCGTGATCATGAAGACGCTGTCGAAGATCGGCATGGCCGGCCTCCGCGTCGGCTACACGATCAGCGCGCCGGCGATCGCGGACGTCCTCGAGAAGGTGCGACCGCCGTACAACCTGTCGTCGCTCGATCAGCGCGCGGCCGAGCTGCTGGTGACCGACGCGCGCGGCTGGTGCGAGGCGCGCGCGGCCGAGGTCGTCGGCGAGCGCGCGCTGCTCGCGACCGCGCTCGCCGCGCTTCCCGGTGTCGAGGTGTTCGCGAGCGCCGCGAACCTCGTGCTCGTGCGCGTGTCCGATGCCGCCGCGACCTGGCAGCGACTCGCCGACGGTGGCGTTGTCGTCCGCAAGTTCGATCGCGGGCCGCTCGCGAGCTGCCTGCGGATCACCGTCGGGACGCCCGCCGAGAACGCGCTGTTGCTTCAGATGCTGAAGTGAACGTGCGCGAGGCTCCAGCCCGCCGCCGTCTTGTCGAACACGCAGAACATCAGGAACGGGATCTTGTAGCCGGCCTTGCCGGTCCCCTTGGCGAGCTCGATCGTCGCGGCGACCCATCCGGTCGTGCCGCTCGGCGCGACGACCGCGAGCGACGACGTGATCGTCACGTGCTTGACCCACGCCGCGGTCCACGCCTTGGCGAACCCGGCGCCACCGACGGTGCGCTCGCCGGGCCCACTGCCGAACACGACGAGATCCTTGCGCGCGGCCGCGGTCGCATCGAGCCCGTCGGTCGTCAGCTTCGCGAACGCCGCGGCGAGCTTCGCGTCGCTCTTGATCTCCGTGTTGTCGTCGACGCGCCAGCTCGGGAGCTTGCCGGCCTTGGCATCCGCGTTGGCCTTCGCGTTCGGGGTCGCGAGCGTCCACGCCCCGACGATCACGCGCCAGCGGTCGGTCTTCGCGAGCACCATCGAGACCCGCCAGTCCTTGGTGTCGGTCCGGTCGTTGTCGTGGAGCAGCGTGAGCTGGAGCCCGGCGCTGACCCATGCCGACTTGTCGTCCGCCGAGATCGTGATCTGGCGATCGCGTTCCTTGGGGTCGGTCGGGGAGGCGTCCATGCCGGTGATGGCCTGGCTGAACATGGCGTAGGGCCCGAGTCCGTGCGGCGTCACGAACATCGCGTTGTCATCGATCGGCGTGGTGTTGACGATCTGGAACACCTCGGTCACGGCCTTGCCGACCTCCTCGGTCGGGCCGGCAACAGCGGTCGCGGTGGCGAGGGCCAGGAACCCCAGACTCAATGAAGCAATGCGCACGACCGGACGGTACCTGGGGATCTGGGGACCGTGGGTCCGCGATCGTGGGGACGGGACTCATCAACCGGATCCGGAGTAACCCGACTCATCCCACATCGTTTCGGGTCTGGATCGCATGGTTTCATGGGGTTAGCTACGACCACGGGGAGGTCTCAGGATCTGACCCGCCTGTTGCATAATGGGTACGTAACAAACGGCGACCCGGGAACCAAACCACCATGAAGCACGCTCTCCTCCTCATCCCCCTGCTCTTCGGAGCGTGCGTCGGTGACGTCAGCGGCGTGCCCATCAGCGGTCAGCCGGACGCCCCACCGCAGCAGATGCCCGATGCGTTCGTCCCGATGATCGATGCCGACCTGTCGGCCGGTTGCGTCGATCGCGTGGTCGCCGCGATCGATCCGGGCCCGACGCACACCAACGGCGACACCAACCTGAGCGACCCGGTCGGCTGCATCAGCGCCGGTTGCCACATGTACACGAACCACGCGAACAACGCGCCGCCGCTGATGTTCGGTGGCACGCTCTACAAGCCGGGCACGACCGAGCCCGATCCGGGCGCGACGATCATCATCACGCCGGACAACGCCGCGATCCCGCCGATCAAGCTGACGACCAGCGCGAAGGGCACGTTCTACGTCAAGCAGCTCGTCGGCACGCCGCCCGAGTTCCCTGCCTCCGCGATCGCGACCGCCTGCCCGAAGATCACCAAGGGTCACCAGGCGATCAGCGGCCGGATCAAGCTCGGCAGCGCGCCAGGCAACGGCGGCAACTGCAACGCGTGCCACACCGCCGCCGGTGAGGGTGGCGTTCAGCCGCACCTCAACATCGGTCTCTAAGTTTCTCCTCGCGCGCCTCCCCTCAACCAACGGATCCCCAATGACCAGAGCAATCCTCCTCGCGTCTCTCCTGCTCGGAGCCTGCACCGTTGGTGAGGTCAACACGAACCAAGGCGGCGGTAGCAACAACCCCGGGATCGACGCCGACACCGGGAGCAACATCGGCATCGACGCGCCGGGCTCGGGCTCGGGCTCGGCGAACGCGTGCGTCAATCGCGCGACGCCGGGGACGCCACACCTGCACGGTGGCGCGGGTGGACCGACCCACGCCGGTGAGGGCTGCCTCCAGGCGGCGTGCCATGGCAATGGTGGCGCTGGCCCGCAGTTCCAGTTCGCGGGCACGATCTACAAGAAGGGCACGAACACACCGGATCCGGGCGCTGTCATCGTGGTCACGCCCGACAATCCTGCGATTCCGCCGGTCCAGCTGGTCGCCGATACCGCCGGCAACTTCAACATCACCCCGACGACGGGCGCGATGCCTGCCTCGACGCACGCGACCGCGTGTCCCGACATCACGCCGATGACCGCGAAGCTCACCGGCAACTCGACCCCGGGCAAGGGCGGCGACTGCAACGCCTGCCACAACGGAACGACGACGCTCACGCTCAGCACGAACTGAGCGGTGACTGCTGCGTCACTTGTTCATGCCGCGAGCTGCTCGCGGCGTAAGGGCGCTGCCCTTACTTGTTCATGCCGCGAGCTGCTCGCGGCGTAAGGGCGCTGCCCTTACTTGTTCTTGCCGCGTGCTGCTCGCGGCGTCAGGGCGTTGCCCATACT
>JBBQEX010000118.1:0-14783 GCA_038321315.1 Haliangiales bacterium
CTAGCCCTGTGAATTAGGGACGGTGTCAATACTTGCTCGGGTTGCTTCGTTTCGAAGCAAACCGAGCCCGTATTGACACCGTCCCTAATGCACAGGCGTCCCTAATTCACAGGCGTCACTTCCACATCGAGTTGAGCTTGCGATTGGCAGCCACGAAGTCGCCGTCGCCGTACTTCTGGAGGACCTCCTTCATGCCCTCGGCCTGCGCCGCCGAGGCCGAGCCACCGAGCCGCGCCTGGAGGCGGTTGACCTTGGCGTTGATGAAGTTGCGGTCGATCTTGATCGAGTCGATGGTCAACGCGAGCTGCTGCGCGGCGAAGTAGGCCTTGCTCCAGTTGCCCTCGTTGGCGGCCTTGTTGGCATCGGCCTCGAGGCCCTCGGCGGCGCCGAGGTCGGCCGAGATCAGGTTCTTCTTGGCGATGCCGGCGTGGGCGCGCGACAGCATCTTCTCGACGTCCTGGCGGCCGATGTTGGCGTCCTTGGGGAGCGGTGGCGCCTGCACGATCGTCGTGGTGCCGACGCTGCACGTGTTCTTCTCGCGCTCCGCGAGCGCCTTCTCGCGCTCGGCGAGCGCCTTCTCGCGATCCGCCATCCGGGTCTCGCGCGACGAGAAGTCCTTCTCGCGGTTGGCGACGCCGGCCTCGCGCGCCGCGAGCCCTGCCCCCTTGTCGTTCGGGCCGCCCGCGGGCAGCGCCTCGATCTTGCTCGACAGCGTCGTGATCAGCTCGGAGGCCTGACCCTCGATCTTGCTGTCGAGCTCGGCGCGCTGCTTGGCGAGCTCGGTCGTATCGCCGCCGGTCGAGGCGACCTTGCGCAGCTGATCGTCAACCGAGTCGCGCTCTTGCTGGAGCTTCTGACGGGCGGCGATCAGAGCGTCGCGACGCTGGAGCAGCTCCTGCTGCGCCTTGAGCGCCGCGGGATCCGGTCCGGTGCTCGCGTTGGTGTCACCGCCTTTACACGCCGCGCCACCGAGGCCCACTACAACCGCAAGACCGACGACAAGCATTCCCATCCGCATGCGCTTCCATTGTACGGGATCCGGATTCTCGATGCCGAGTTTTGGTAGCTTGCCGTCATGCTCCTCTATCACGATCCCCAGGCGCCGAATCCGCGCCGGGTTCGCGTGTTCCTGGCCGAGAAGGGTGTGGCTTACGACACGATCGAGGTCTCGATCGCCTCGTTCGCGCATCACACCGAGGAGTTCAAGCGGAAGAACCCGCTCGCGTTGCTCCCCGTCCTCGAGCTCGCCGATGGCCGGATCCTGCGCGAGTCGATGGCGATCTGCCGCTACGTCGAGGAGCTCAACCCCGAGCCGAACCTGTTCGGCGCCGATGCCTGGGAGCGCGCCCAGATCGAGATGTGGAACCGCCACGCCGAGCTCGAGCTCTTGTGGCCGATCGCGCAGGTGTTCCGCAACACCCACGAGTTCTGGAAAGGCCGCATCAAGCAGGTCCCCGAGTTCGCCGAGATCATGCGCGACCTGGTCGAGACCCGCTTCGCGTTCTTCGACAACACCCTCGGGACCCGCCAGTTCATCGCCGGCGATCGCTTCACCGTCGCCGACATCACCGCGATGTGCGCGATCGACTTCGGCCGGGTCTCGAAGATCCGCATCGATCCCGAGAAGACCCCGCACCTCGCCGCCTGGCATGCCCGGGTCAAAGCGCGCCCGAGCTACGGCGCCTAGCGTCCTTCGCCGCGATCGTACGCGGCGCGCGACGCGCGGATCACGCGGAGCGCCTCGCCGAGGTCGTACATCGCGCCGACCTCGCTCTTCTTGCCCTCGAGCATCTTGTAGTCGCGGAAGAACCGGTCGAGCTCCTTGAACAGGTGCTGCGGCAGCGCGCCGACCGCGTGGTAATCGGCGAACGCTGGATCGTCGATGCAGACCGCGATGATCTTGTCGTCGCCGCCCTTGTCGTCGCTCATCCGCATGCCGCCGAGCGGGCGCGCGCGCAGGATCGTGAGCGGGTGCACGGGCTCCTGCATGAGGACCAGGATGTCGAGCGGATCGCCGTCGTCGGCGTGGGTGCGCGGGATGAACCCGTAGTTCACCGGGTAGTGCACGGCCGAGTAGAGGACCCGATCGAGCTTGAGCAGCCCGGTCGGCTTGTCGACCTCGTACTTGAGGTGCGAGCCGCGCGGGATCTCGATCACCGCGGGGACGAACGCGGCGATGTCGTCGGGGACGACGATGTCATGGACGGGATGCATCCCGCACAGGGTATCAGCGCGCGGCCGCGAGCTGGCCGCAGGCCGCCGCGACATCGCCGCCGCCCGAGTAGCGGCGGTGCGAGGCCAGCGCGTGCGCCGCGAGCACGTCGCGATAGGCCCGCTCGCGCGTGCTGCGCAGGAATGGATCGTTCGGCCCGATGCTGTTGTAGGCGACGATCGAGATCCGCGGCCGGCGTCCGGTCGCGGCCGCGAACGCGACCGCGCGGGCGGCGAGCGCGGCGGCATCGGCGTCGCTGTCGTTGACGCCGTCGAGCAACGTGACCGCCCACATCGGCGACAGCCCGGTCGCGCGCGCGTGATCGGCGACCGCCTCGATCACCGTGTCGAAGTCGTGGACGTCGGCGATCGGCATGACGCGCTTGCGGTGCTGCGGGATCGCGCTCGACACCGACAGCCCGAGCCGGACCTTGGGCGCCTCGCGTGCGAGCCGGCGGATCCCGCTGGGCAGGCCCGCGGTGCACACCGTGATCACGCGTCGATCGATGCCGAGCGCGCACGGATCCGACATCACCGCGATCGCGTCGAGCACGGCATCGAGGTTCGCCAGCGGCTCGCCCATGCCCTGGAACACCACGCCGTGGACGCGGCCGTGTGGCAACCGGGCGCGGACGACGCGGACCTGCTCGACGATCTCCCAGGCCGCGAGGTTGCGCGCCAGGCCGAGCCGACCGGTCGCGCAGAACGCGCAGGCGAGCGCGCAGCCGACCTGCGAGCTGACGCACACGGTGAATCGCTCGGGGTGTTCGAGTGGGATGCGGACGGTCTCGAAGCGCGCGCCGTCGGCGGCTGCGAGCAGGTACTTGACGAACGGATCGATCTGACTGAACGACTCGTCGACGACCTCGAGCGCGTGCGGGGTGCACGCGGCCCGCACCGCATCGGCGGCGACCGCGCGCACGTGCGAGCTCGCGGCGATCGGCTCGCCGCGATGCGCGGCGGCGACCAGCTTGCGCGCCTCGGCGAGCGTGATCGCCGGGACGCGCGCGGCGAGCGCGTCGGGCGTGATGGCATGGAGCGCGATCACCAGCGTCCGCCGAACGTGACCGCGGCACCACCGCTGGTCGGCACGATCTCGACCTCGCCGGGCGCGTGCAGCGCGGCGTACCACAGGTAGCCCGCGATGCCGGCGCCGACCGCGGTGACGGCCGCGCCGGTGACCATCGCCTGGTTCCAGTGGTGCGTCGAGGCGACCTCGCGATCGTAGGCGCCGGTCGACACCGCGTATGGCGCGAGGTCGGCGTGATCGTGGGCACGGCCGTACGCGATCGCGGTGAACACGCCGGCGGCGATCGCGCCCGCGCTGACCGCGATCGCGGGGAGCTTCGACCGGTGCTCGATCGGCGTCGGAGGAGGAGGCGGCGGCGCGATCCGCTTCGGCTCGCCGATCGGCGCCGGCGCGAGCTTGAACGTCAGCACGCGGGCCGCGTGATCGGCGATCTCGACGGTCTGCGTGCTCGACGCCATGCCGGTGGCGGTCGCGACGACCACGTGCGTGCCGAACGGCAACCACACCGTGCGCGAACCGACGAACGCGGCCTCGGCGCCGAACTCGGCGATCGCGATCGCGGTGCCGGCGGGATCGACGGTGACGTCGACCGGCGCGTAGTTGCCGGCGTGGAGCGCCTCCTCCACCGACGACAGGACGGCGTGGACCTGCTTGACGAACTCGGCCTCGAGCGCGCTCGACCGCTCGAGACAGCGACCGAGGAACAGGTGCGCGCGGTGGAACGCACCGGCCTTGTAGTACGCGACGCCGGCATTGCAGATCAGATCGGGCTCGGCCGAGAGCTGGTAGGCCTCGAGGAACTTCTTCGCGGCGCCGCCGAAGTCCTTGGCCTCCACGAGTGCGCGCGCGTCGCTCGCGGGATCCGCGTGCGCTGGCGCACGCAGCGCGACGAGCATCGCGATCGCGATCAGCCGCTTCACGCGTCGGACGGTACCATTGCCACCCCGATCGCTTCACGGGATACTCCGCGAATGCGCTGGGTGACCGTGCTGGTGATCGGAGGCTGTGCGACGCCGGGCGCGTTGCCCGACGGCGACCTGACGGTGATCGCGGAGAGCAAAGGCATCCTCGTGACCTCGACCGGCGCGGAGAGCTACGCGCTGCGGTTCTCGCCCGGCGAGCTGCAGATGCCCAAGAGCCTGACCTATCGCGACACCGAGCTGATCGGCGCGACGCAGAACGCGTCCGAGGAGAGCGGGGTTGGCGTCGGGCTGTTCCCGGCATGGAACGCGATCGCCTCCGAGCTGCTCCTCGGACGCGCGCAGCTCGGCGCGGTGAGCTCGACCGCGACGATCGAGCTCGCCGGCCCCGCGGTCGGGCGCGTGCGCGTCGCGTGGAGCATCGCGTACACCTGCGCCGGCGGCCCGCACACCGCCACCGGCGAATCGTCGTTCACCGTGTTCCCATCGGGCCGCATCGTCGACACCGAGCGCCAGATCAACCCGGCGAACAGCATCCTCATGGGGGTCGGGGGTGCCTGCGGGATCTACCAGGACAGCTACCCCGAGAGCCTGTACTTCCCGACGACGTTCTGGACGTTCGCCGGCGACCCGAGCGCGAACGTCGACGACCACGACCTGCCGCTCACCGATCCGAACCTCGGCACCGACCATCGGTTCAGCGTGGCTTGCGCGAGGTGGCCTGGCTTCGCGGTCGGCATGCGATGGCCCAACGCGCAGTCGCGCTTCAAGTACGGCGACCCGACGTACAACCCGTTCATTCACGACTACCTTCCCGACATCAACACCTCGACCGTCGTCGACGCATCGCTGCCGACGATCACGACGTCCCTGCGGCTCGCGACCGGGCTCGCATGCGCCGATCTCGCGACCGGGATCCCGACGCTCGATCTCGCGCTGACGGTCGCCGACGCGCCGGTCGTGATCGCCGACGACGGCATCTTCCGCGATCCGACGCCGCACCACGGCCGCTTCACGGTGCGCGCGGAGGGCACCGGGATCCCCGCAGGCTGGGCACTCTCGCTCGACGTCGGCGGCAGCGACCTCGTGCGCGTGACGCGCACGCACGACAACGCCGGCTTCTATCTCGCGCAGAAGACCGGCGACGACGGCGGGCTCGATGCCAATCGCGTGATCCTGTACTTCCGGGACGCGCTCGACCCGACGGACACGATCACGATCGAGCCGATGTAGTACCTTTCGTTCGTGGCTTATCCCGAGGTGATCCGCGTCTTCGCGACGTCCCAAGATCCAGATTTCGACGGCCCGTGGCAGGCCCGTACCCCGTCGAACTCGACCGGCTCGGCCGTCGTGATCGGCAAGGGGCTCCTCCTCACCGGCGCGCACGTCGTGGCGAACGCGACGTTCCTGCAGGTCCAGAAGCCGTCGCAGCCCGACAAGGCGATCGCGCGCGTCCGCGCCGTGTCGCACGACTGCGATCTCGCGCTGCTCGAGGTCACCGAGCCCGGCTTTCTCAACGACATCGAGCCCGCCGAGCTCGGCCCGATGCCGAAGCTGCGCGACGAGGTGGCCGTGGTCGGCTATCCGGTCGGGGGCGAGGAGATCTCGATCACCGAGGGCGTCGTGTCGCGCATCGAGGTCCAGCGCTACTCGCACAGCCAGCGCCACCTGCTCGCGGTCACCGTCGACGCCGCGATCAACGCGGGCAACAGCGGCGGCCCGGTGTTCGGCGACGGCAAGGTCGTCGGCATCGCGTTCCAGAAGCTGACCGGGGTCGACAACATCGGCGAGATGGTGCCGCCGCCGATCATCCGCGCGTTCCTCGACGGCGTGATCGCCAAGAAGCAGCCCGAGGTTCCCGCGATCGGCATCACGACGCAGAACCTCGAGAACCCACTCCTGCGCAAGAAGCTCGGCCTCACGCCGACCGAGCGCGGCGTGTGCGTCCTCCACGTCGACAACGGCGGCGCGGCCGAGCACGTGCTGAAGCCGCGCGACGTGATCACCGCGATCGAGGGGCTCGCGATCGCGAACAACGGCACCGTCCAGTACATGGGCAGCCACCGCACGCGCTACGACGTCGTGCTCGGGCACCGCTACATCGGCGACGTCATCGATCTCGACATCAAGCGCGATGGCGCCGCGCTGAAGGTCAAGCTCGAGCTCCGCCGCTGGGCGCCGCTCGTGCCGCGCTCGCGCTACGACCAGCCGCCGCAGTACTTCGTCTACGGCGGCCTCGTGTTCCAGACGCTGACCCGCGACTACCTGACAACGTGGGACAAGTGGTGGAACAAGGCGCCCAAGGAGTTCCTGCACTACTACTACCTGGGCCATCGCACCGACGAGCAGCACGAGGTCGTCATCCTCACGCAGATCCTCGCCGACGAAAGCAACGTCGGCTACAGCCACCTCTACAACGAAGCGGTCGCCACGCTCGATGGCCACACGCCGCGCGACATGGAGGACTTCGTGCGCCGGCTGTCGTCCGCGACCGGCGTCGTCGAGATCGTGACGACCTCGGGTGGCATCATCATGCTCGACTCCGACGAGGTCCAGCAGGCGACGCCGCGGATCCTCGCGCGCTACCGCATCCCGCGCGACCGCACGCTCGGCCTGCCCGGCTCGGCGTCGACGTTCCCGCCGCAGCTCGCCATCGTCCCGTAGCTCGCCCGCGCCCGTGCTGCCCTCGAAGGTGCCCGAGGTGTCGGCCGCCGCGCGCGAAGCGCGAGGCCGAGTTCAAGAAGCGCAACCCGCAGACGCGCGCGGCTTTGTCGTCCACGCGGTGACCAAGGACACCGTCGTTGCCGAGGACGTCCGACCTCGCCAAGCTCCGGCCCGGCATCGCATCGGCTCTACCGAGGCCTCGGGCGGCGCGATCTTCACCGAGCTCACCATGATGTTGAGTGGCAAGACGACCGACATCACGACGATCTGGAAGGTCACCGCGACCCCCAAGGTCAGCGAGGACGAGGCGCTGCGCCGGCTGGTCGGCCAGACCTACATCGAGGCCGTCACGTTCGCGTGTCCGCCGATGCTCGATTGCGGGATGACCGCCGCCGGCGCCGCGGGTTGCAGAACATCGTGATGGACCGCGCGAACCAGCGCGTCACGTTCACGCACGACGAGCTGCGCGTCGTGTCGTGGCTGATGATCGACGCGAGCGACACCGTGCACCTCGTCCGTTGCGTCGACGCCCAGCATCGCCCGCTGCCGACGCGCGCCGGTCTGATCACGCAGGACCGCACGTTCACGCCGACCGGCACCGCCCACCGGTCCCGTTCGTGCTCGACGCGGTGACCGACACGTCGGTCACCACCGCCGCGAAGCACTGCGACGATCGGCTGTCGAACCTGCGCTACGCGAGCAGGTACTGCTCGAGGCCGACGAGGCGATCGACGTCGTGAACGTCGTCGCGCAGGAGCGGCACCTGGACGACCATCGCGTCGACGCCGCCGACCTGATGGAGCCGCGCGATCGACGCGCGATCGGCGGTCGCGAGGATCTCGAGCTCGGCGTGCGCGGCGACCAGTGCCTGCGCCGCCATCGTGCGCGACGTGCCCGACAGGCCGAGCGCGACGATCTCCGGCTGGGTAGCGAGCGCGGCATCGATCGCTGCCACGCCGCCCGCGAACGGCCGGAACGGATGCACCTTGTTGACCACGAAGCCGATGAACGGCATCGACGCGTCGACCAGCCGCGTGTGGAACGCGAGCGCCTCGTTGACCGCCATCGGCTCGGGCGACGCGACGAGCACGAACCCGACGCGCGGCTGGCGCAGGAGGGCGAACGTCTCCTCGGCGCGCTGGCGGAATCCGCCGAGGATGTCGTTGAACTCGGTGAAGAAGATGCCGAGGTCGTCGATGAACTTGCTGCCGACGAACTTCGCGAGCCGCTTCAGGATGAACGTGCCGCTCTTGCCGACCAGCGACCACCGCGAGCCGCCCTCACCCTGGAGCTTGCGGAACCACTCGATCGCCGGCGAGTCGATCGCCTCGCTGAGCTTCCTGGGCGCGTCGAGGAAGTCGAGCGCGTGCGCGGTCGGCGGCGTGTCGACGATGATCGTGTCGTAGTGACCTTCGCGATCGAAGTCGTGGAGCTTGGCCATCGCGGCGTACTCCTGCGCGCCGGCGAGCGAGCCCGAGATCTGCGCGTACACCGGATTCGCCAGGATGCGCTTCACCGCCGCCGGATCCTTGGCGTGGCGCGCGACGACCTCGTCGAACGCGGCCTTCTGATCGAGCATCATCGCGTGGAGCTCGCCGGTCTGGCTCGGCGCGCCGCGGCGGACCAGCTGGCGCGGCACCTCCTGCACCGTGTGACCGAGCGACTCGAGCCCGAGCGAGTTCGCGAGCCGGCGCGCCGGATCGATGGTCAGGACCAGCGTGCGCTTGCCGCGGCGGGCCGCCGCCAGGGCCAGACTGGCCGCGGTCGTCGTCTTGCCCACACCACCGGACCCGACGCACACCACGATGCGGCGCTCGAGCAGGACGTCGACAAGGCGAGGTGCGGCCACGGGCTCCGACGCGGATAGCACGCCAACCGACCTGGTCGCAACGCGCCCCGCTCTGGTATGACGCCAGCCGTGAAACGCGAGCTGGTCGTCACCGCTTCCGGGCGCGAGTGCGCCGTCGCGATCGAGCCGATCCCCGGTGCGACCGGACGGTTTCGCGTCACGATCGACGGGGTCACCTCCGAGCCGGACGCGCGCCAGATCCGGCCCGGCACCTGGTCGATCCTGATCGGCGGCAAGAGCTTCCTCGTCGACCTCGACCGCCGCCGCAACGGCATCGCGGCCTCGGTCGGCGACAGCGAGGCGCTGCTCGTCGTCGAGGACGCGCTCCATCGCCGGCTCGCGCAGGCGGCCTCGGGTGGGCGCGCCCAGGCGACGCGTGGCGACTCGCTGCGCGCGCCGATCGCCGGCAAGGTCGTCAAGGTGCTGGTCGCGGTCGGCGACGTCGTGCCACCGCACGGCGCGGTCATCGTGCTCGAGGCGATGAAGATGGAGAACGAGCTCGCCACCGAGCGCGGGGGCACGGTGAGCGCGATCCACAAGCAGGCGGGCCAGGCCGTCGACACCGGCGACCTGCTCGTCGAGCTGACCTGACCTCAGGCCCGCCGTTACTGGTTCATGACGCGAGCTGCTCGCGTCGCTCGGGCTCCGCCGTTACTTGTTCATGACGCGAGCTGCTCGCGTCGCTCGGGCTCCGCCGTTACTTGTTCCATGACGCGAGCTGCTCGCGTCGCTCGGGCTCCGCCCTCACTTGTTCATGACGCGAGCTGCTCGCGTCGCTCGGGCTCCGCCCTCACTTGTTGCCGGGCGTCGCGGTCGAGCCGGTCCACATCGCGGCCTCGACGGCGGCGGCGGCCCACGCCGGCACACCGATGCCGAACACGACGCTCGGACCGCGGCGCTCGATCCAGGCGACGGTACCGTCGAGGGCGAGCCAGCTGGTGCGGGTGTCGGAGTGCACGACGCTGCCACCGACCACGAGCGCGTCGAGCGCGTGCGCGAGGGCCTCGCTCGCCTCGATCGCGTCGGCGTCGGTGTCCCACTGGCTGCGCGCGAGCCCGATCGCTCGCGTCGCGCGCGTGGTCCCCGGGCGCGCGAGCGCGATCACGCGATCGCCGCCCCAGCCATCGGCGGCGGCCTGCGCGATCGGCGCCGTCACGCCGTGCGTGCGCAGGAACGAGTCGAAGCCGAGCTCGCCCCACACGGTGGAGTGCACGACGGCGTAGCCAGGAAGCGCGGCGGTCGCGGCCGGCGTGATGTCGACCGCGATCGGAACCTCGTCGGCGAGGTAGCGCTCGGGGTGCATGATCTGCTCGGTCGAGCGCGGCGGCCGCTTGAACGCGCCGTCGACCGCGCTCCACGGGGCGGTGCGCCGGAGCGCCGCGACGAACCCGAAGCCGGCGCGATACGGGAACAGCATGTCCTCGCGCAGCACGAGCGGCGCGGCGTCGAAGGTGTCGCCGTTGCCGGGCGCGCCCATCTCCTTCTGGATCATCTCGGCGATCGTCGGGTTGCTCCACGCCATCACGTTGCCCATGCGGGTGACGACGACCTCGATCATCAACGCGATGCCATCGCCCTCGACGACGGCGTGGCGCGCGGTCGACGCGTCGCCCTCGCTGTCGGGCAGGTCCTGGTACTTCTGAAGATCGAAGCTCTGATCCTGGAGCGCGTGACACAGCTCGTGCGCGAGCACCATCTCGCCCCAGCTCGGATCGGTCTTCGACGCGCCCGCAACGAACGTCATCGCCTTGGACTTGGGGTCGTAGTAGCCGGCGATCTGATCGTCGAGCACGCCGAGCACGAGCGCCTCGAGATCGGTGCCGAGCGGGATCAAGCCCCAGCGCTGCAGCGCGAGCCCCTCCGCCGCGGCCTGGCCCTTCGCGCGATCTTCCTTGGCGAGCTTCTGGAGCCGGTCGTGGAGCTGCGCGCGATCGACGATGTCGTGCGGGATCGCGTGCTTCAGCGGCAGGCCGCGGACCTTGGCGACCTCCTTGGCGACGTCGTCGACCTTGGCGGCGAGCTGGTCGACCGTGTCGTCGGCGGCGGCCACGCGACTCGCGAACAACAACGCGACCGGGGCCAGTCGTCTCACAAGTTCATTCTGCCATGGTAAGCAGCCCGCGCCATGCACCCGGACCTCGAGCGCGCGCTGGCGGTCGCCACGCCGATCGCCGTGCATGGCGCGACGCCGGGCTGGGCGGCCTATCTGGCCGCCGCGCTCGAGGCCCGCGGCGAGCTGGTCGCGGTCGTGTGCGCCGACGACCTGTTGGCCCGCGAGCTCGAGGTCAACCTGCGGTTCTACCTCGGCGGGGATCCTGCGCCCTTCGGCGCCCCGCTGGCCCTCGACCCGATCGCGATCCTGCCGGGCATCGACGTGTCGCCGTATGCCGAGCTGTCGCCCGATCGCGCCAGCATCGTCGAGCGGATCGCGACCGTGTTCCGGCTCGCGACGCCGGCGCTGCGGCCGCGCATCGTGGTGACCTCGGCCGAGGCGATCGCGCGCCGCACGTTCGATCCGGTCGAGCTCGCGCGCCGCGGCACCAGCGTGCGCACTGGCGACACCGTCGACCGCGACCAGCTCGCCGCGCTGCTCGTCGCGGGCGGCTGGCAGCGCACGCCGGTGGTCGACGAGCCCGGCACGTTCGCGGTGCGCGGCGGCGTGATCGACGTCTATGCGCCGCTCGCGCCGCACCCGGTCCGCATCGAGCTGTTCGGCGATGTCGTCGAGTCGCTGCGGACGTTCGAGGCCGAGTCGCAGCGCACGCTCAAGCCGATCGAGGTCGTCCACCTCCACCCGGTGCGCGAGACGATCGCGACCGGCACGTCGGATGTCCGCACGCGGCTGCGCGCGTACGCCGAGGAGATCGCGTTCCCGAGCAAGACGAC
The DNA here is from genome assembly GCA_038321315.1 of Haliangiales bacterium. Taxonomy (GTDB): domain Bacteria; phylum Myxococcota_A; class Polyangia; order Haliangiales; family Haliangiaceae; genus JABFXX01. The sequence goes on from JBBQEX010000118.1 coordinate 11,561, forward strand.
GCGCAAGGTGATCGAGCAGCTCGAGGCCGGCGAGGTGTTCGTCGGCATCGAGAACCTCACGCCGGCATTCCACGACGCGATGGTGTCGCCGGCCGACGCGGTGCCGGCCGACGCGCGCTGGATCGTCGTCGATCCGGATGCGTGTCGTCGCGCGATCACCGATCTGTGGACCGACGCGACGACGCGGTACGCGCAGCGCCAGGAGCTCCGCGAGCTCGCCTATCCGCCGGATCGCCACTTCGTCGCCGCCGATCAGCTGGCGCCGTTCAGCTCGGCGCGTCGCATCGAGCTGCCGACGCTCGAGCTCGTCGCGCCCGACCTGCAGCACGTGCGCGTCGAGGTCGACAACCTGCGCACGCTGCGGCAGGAGCTCGAGCACGCGCGCACGTTTGGCGATACCGAGCACGCCGCGCCGCTGGTCTCCGCGATCCAGCGGTGGTCGCGCGACGGCGTCGCGATCGCGATCGCGGCCGACTCGCAGAACCGCATCGACCGCCTGCTCGGCGTGCTCGACGGCCGCGGCATCGCGGTGCGGCTCGCCGACGCGCACGAGCGCCCGGGCGCGACACCCGGGACGACGATCTTCCGCGCGACGCCGACGCAGAGCTTCGCGGCGCGCGCCGATCGTCTCGCGGTGGTCACCGCGGCCGACGTGTTCGGGGCCCGCACGCACCACGCGTCGGGCAAGGCGAGCAAGCGCGCGAAGGACGCGCTGCTCGGCGGCGTCAGCGACTTCGGCCAGCTCGCGCCCGGTGACTTCCTGGTCCACCAGCGCCACGGCGTCGGCAAGTATCACGGGCTCAAGCGGATCGTGACGTCGGGTGCCGAGCTCGACACGCTGCAGCTCGAGTACGACGGCGGCACGCTGTATCTCCCGGTCTACCGGCTCGGTGAGGTCCAGCGTTACGTCGGTGCCGAGGGTTCGGCGCCGCGGCTCGACAAGCTCGGCGGCGTGACGTGGGAGGTCACGCGCACCAAGGTCGCGCGCCACGTCCAGGCGCTCGCCGAGGAGCTCCTGCAGATCTACGCGCAGCGCGCCGCGATCGCGGGCCACGCGTTCCCGCCGGCCGACGACTCGTACCGCGAGCTCGAGGCCACGTTCCCGTTCGACGAGACGCCCGATCAGCTCACCGCGATCGAGGCCGTACTCGGCGATATGGAGCGACCGCGCGCGATGGATCGCCTGGTGTGCGGCGACGTCGGCTACGGCAAGACCGAGGTCGCGCTGCGCGCCGTGTTCCGCTGCGTGCAGGGCAGCAAGCAGGCCGCGGTGCTCGCGCCGACCACGGTGCTCGTCGAGCAGCACTTCCGCACGATGACCGAGCGATTCAAGGGCTTCCCGATCAACATCGCGCGGCTGTCGCGGTTCCAGAGCAAGAAGGAGCAGCTCGAGACCGTCAAGAAGATCACCGAGGGTGGGGTCGACGTCGTGGTCGGCACGCACCGCCTGCTGTCGGCCGACGTGCGCTGGAAGGACCTCGGGCTCCTCGTGATCGACGAGGAGCAGCGGTTCGGCGTCGCGCACAAGGAGCGCATGAAGAAGTCGCGCACCCAGGTCGACGTGTTGACGCTGACCGCGACGCCGATCCCGCGCACGCTGCACCTCGCGATGGCGCACCTGCGCGACCTCTCGATCATCGCGACGCCGCCCGCCGATCGCCGCGCGGTGCGCACGTTCGTGTCGCGCGTCGACGACCTCGTGATCAAGGAGGCGATCGAGCGCGAGCTCGCGCGCGGCGGTCAGATCTTCTTCATCACGCCGACGATCGGCACGATGGGGCACCGCACCGCCGATCCGCGGCTGCCGAACGAGAGCCGGCCGACCCCGCGCCGCGCGCGCGACGACGATCGCTCGATCGCCGACTGGGCCGCGTATCTCAAGATGCTCGTGCCGGCGGCGCGCGTCGGGATCGGCCACGGCAGCCTCACGCCCGAGGAGCTCGAGAAGGTCATGGTCGACTTCGTGAAGGGCGACACCGACATCCTGTGCGCGACCACGATCGTCGAGAGCGGCCTCGACATCCCGCGCGCCAACACGATGTTCGTCGCGCGCGCCGATGCGTTCGGCCTCGCCCAGCTCTACCAGCTGCGCGGCCGGATCGGACGCAGCAAGGACCGTGCGTACTGCTACCTCCTCGTGCCCGAGCCCGAGCACATCACCGAGGAGGCGCGCCGGCGGCTCGAGGCACTGCAGCGGTTCACCGAGCTCGGCGCCGGGTTCCAGATCGCGTCGCAGGATCTCGAGATCCGCGGTGGCGGCGAGCTGCTCGGCGCCAAGCAGTCGGGCTCGATCGCCGCGGTCGGCTTCGACCAGTACGTCAAGATGCTCGAGGCCGCGGTCGCCGAGCTCGACGGCAAGCCGATCCATCGCGCGATCGATCCCGAGCTCGCGATCGAGACCCCCGGGTTCATCCCCGACGCGTACGTCCCCGATCCGGGCCAGCGCCTCGAGCTGTACAAGCGGCTGTCCGCGGTCGACACCGACGACGATCTCGCGGCCGTGATGGCCGAGATCCACGATCGCTACGGCCCGGTCCCCGGTGACGTGCTGCTGCTCGGCGAGCTGATGGGCGTGAAGGCGATCGCGCGCGGCGCCGGCGTGCTCGCGCTCGAGATCACGAGCTCGCGCGTCGCGATCGCGGTGCCCGACGGCACGCCGCTGGCCCGCGCGGTCGGCAAGACCTGGCGCCGGTTGCCAGACGGCAGGTACGCGATCACACCGCCGCCTCCGGGAGGGGCCGCGGGGGCCAGACGGGCCTTGTTGGAAGCCCTCGGGCGTGCTACCTGAACCTATTGTGATGACTCGGTTTCCGGTCGCGATCGCGCTCGCTTGCAGTGTGTTTGGCTGCTCGCGCGACGACCACAAGAACCAGCCCAAGGTGACGGTCGCGACCTCGCCGAGCTCGCCGCGAGATCCGCAACAGCCAGCCCCCGGCACCGGCGGCACCCAGTCCGCCGAGGAGCTGCGCGCGCCGCTCGCCAAGATCGACGACGTCACGATCACGCTCGGCGAGCTCCAGGAGCGGATCAACCGCCAGTCGCCGTACATCCGCGCGCGCTACACGTCGCTCGAGCAGAAGACAGAATTCCTCGAATCGCTCGTGCGCTTCGAGGTGCTCGCGAAGGAGGCCTACCGCCGCGGCCTCGACAAGGATCCCGAGGTCATCCGCACGATGAAGCAGGTGATGATCCAGAAGCTCCAGCGCGACGAGTTCGACGCCAA
>JBBQEX010000119.1:0-14519 GCA_038321315.1 Haliangiales bacterium
CGGGGGCGTTGCGCGAGATCGTGGTGTGGGGGTTGCGGTGGTGCGAGTGGCCCCGTTTCAAGGCGGGTGGGTTGGCCGCGTTGCTCGCGTGGGCCCCCCACCTCGAGCAACTCGGAAAAGCGTCCCTAATTCACAGGGTGCCACTCGGACCGCAGCATCCCGTACAGCACGATGTCGCGCAGCTGGCCGTCGTGCCGCACGTGCTGCCGCTTGACGCCCTCGCGCACGAGGCCGAGCTTCTCGAGGACGTGGCACGAGGCGTCGTTGCCGGCGAACACCTGCGCGTAGATCCGGCCGAGCGCGAGCGAGCGAAACCCCCAGTCGACGATCGCGTGACACGCCTCGGTCGCGATGCCGCGGCCCCAGTTCTCGGCGGCGAGCCAGTAGCCGAGCTCGGCGCGACCGTCGCGCGTGAAGCGCCGCAGGCTCGCGGTGCCGAGCAGCGCGTCGGGTGCGCTGCGCGCGACGATCGCGAGCGTCGCGCCGCGACCGGCGTCCCACCAGCCGATGCGCGCGACGATCCAGCGCCGCGCGATGCCGATCGGATACGGACTCGGCACCTGGACGAGGAAGCGCGCGACACGCGGGTCGCCGGCGCCCCGGGCGATCGCCGCGGCGTCGGCATCTCGCAGCTCGCGGAGCAGGAACCGCTCGGTCACCAGCGTCGGCGGGCGTTTGCTCACTTGGGCGGACGCAGGCCGTTGAACTGCTGCACCGAGGTGCAGGTCTCGAGCACGCCGCAGTCCGTGCCGTGGTTGGTCGCCGGGATATAGGTCAGCGTGCCGCTCAGCGTGTCCGCCGACAGCGAGCTCGCGAGATCGACGGTGAACGTGTACGTGCAGCCACCCATCGTATACGCGCGCGTGCCGTGCAGCAGGCCGTCGAGGTTGTTGCCGTCGACCGAGCTGTCGAACGTCATGCCGCCGATCACCGCGTTGACATACACGCCCGTCGCGCCGGTGATCACGACCGAGGCCTTGGCGCTGCCGGCGGTCTGCGTGACGCTCACCGGGATCCCGGTGTTGCTCGAGCCCTCGGTCCAGTTCTGCAGGTTGCAGCCGTTCGCACCGTTCGTGATGTTCACCGAGTAGTCCCCGGCGACGTTGGCCGGCGACGACGACGAACATCCCGCGAACCCGAGCGCGGCGAGCCAGATCATGCGTTGCATGCTCCGAGATTAACCCGGCCACGGGCTATGTTCGGCGTTCACGACGTCTCGCCAAAAACATGCCAGTTGCCCGACGCCGTGCCTACCATCACGCCGCCGCCGTGGTCATGGCCCTGTCGGGTCATGCGGTGGCGAGCGCGCCCGTGCACGACGTCGAGACCCATCGATTCGATAACGGACTCACCCTCCATATCGCGAGCGGCCACCCGGCGCCGGTCGCGGCCGTGCAGGCGTGGGTCGGGGTCGGGTCGGCCGACGAGACGCCCGAGTCCGCCGGCATCGCGCACGTCGTCGAGCACATGTTGTTCAAGGGCAGCTCGGGCTACGGCCTCGGCGAGCTGACCCGCGCGCTCGAGCACGCCGGCGGCGAGATCAACGCGTGGACCGCGTTCGACCACACCGTCTATCACGCGGTGCTCGGCCGCGACCACGTCGAGGCCGCGATCGACGCGATGGGCGCCGCGTTGCTCGAGCCCCGGGTCGATGCCGACGAGCTCGCCCGCGAGCGCAACGTGATCCTCCAGGAGATCCGTCACGGCACCGACGATCCGGCACGCGCGGTCGTCCAGAGCCTGTTCGCGACCGCGTTCGTCGCGCACCCGTATCGCCGGCCGGTGATCGGCACACCCGCCAGCGTGCGCGGCATGCGCGAGCGCGAGATCGTCGACTTCTTTCGCACCTACTATGTCGCCGACAACCTCACGCTCGTCGTGACCGGCGATGTCGACGCCGCCCGCGTCAAGCGCAGCGTCGAGCGCCGGTTTCGCGGGATGCCGAGCGGCCGACCGCCACGCCGCGCGACCGTCGAGCCGGTGCAGACCGCGCCCCGCGCGTTCGCGGCGCTGCGCGAGCTCGGCGAGGCCTACGTCTCGGTAGGCTTTCACGTACCGCCGGCGCGCCACCCCGACGTCGCCGCGCTCGATGTCGCCGCGACGCTGCTCGGCGAGACCGAGTCGGCGCAGCTGCCGCGCGAGCTCCGCGATCGCGATCAGATCGCGACCAGCGCGTACGCCCACGTCCACGCGCTGCGCGATCCGGGCCTGCTCGTGCTGTCCGCGACCGCGCGGGCCGGCCATGCGCGCACCGCGGTCGGCAAGCTCGTCGAGCACGGCCGCCGGCTCGCCGAGGTCAGCGGCGACGAGCTCGACAAGGCGCGGATCGCCGCCGAGGCGGGCATGGTGCGCCAGCTCGAGACCGTGCAGGGCCGGGCGCGCGCGATCGGCTGGAACGCGACGGTCAACGGCGACCCGCAGTTCGGCCACGTCTACCTCGATCGGATTCGCGCGGTGCGCCGCCACGACCTCGCGCGCGTGATCCACCGCTACATCCGTCCCGAGCACGCGACGGTCGCGGCGATCTTGCCGACCAGCAAGCGCAAGGATCACGCGATCGCGTTCGCGCGCGACGCCGAGCGCCGCGTCAAGCGCGTCGCGACCGGGCCCAAGGTCGTGCCGCTGCCGACCGAGAAGCGCGTCGTCCTGCCGAGCGGCACCACGCTGATCGTGCGCCGCGATCCGAGCGTGCCGATCGTCGCGATGCGCGCGGTGTGGCGCGGCGGCCAGCGGCTCGAGGATGCGAAGATCGCCGGCGCGTCGACGCTCGCGGCGCGCTTGTTGACCCGCGGCTGCGGCAAGCTCGACGCCGCGGCGACCGCGGACCGCATCGATCGGCTCGGCGGCGCGCTCGGCGCGGTCACCGGGCGCAACAGCTTCGGCGTCGCGGCCGAGTGGCTGTCGCGCACCTGGAAGCCGGGCTTCGAGCTGTTCGCCGACTGCATCCTCGCGCCGACGTTCCCGGCCGCCGAGCTCGAGCGCGAGCGGCGCCTCCTGCTCGACGATCAGGAGCTCGCGGCCGACAACCCGAGCCAGACCGCGTTCCAGCTGTTCTCCGAGACGCTGTACGGCGCGCAGCACCCGTACGGCCGCGACGTGCTCGGCTCGCCCGCCGCGGTGGGCGCGATGTCACGCGCGCAGCTCGCCGCGTTCTACCGCGCGCACTACGCGCCGGATCAGCTGGTGATCGCCGTCGTCGGCGACGTCGATGTCGATGACGTGATCGCCCAGGCGCGTGCGCGATTCGGCACCAGGCCCGTGACGCCGACCGGCGCCCCGATCGCGATCGCCGCCCCCAGCTTCGACGGCAAGCCGGCCGCGGCGCGCGAGGTCTACCGGTTCGCCGAGCGTGCCCAGGCGCACCTCGTGATCGGGTTCCCCGGCGCCAAGATCGACGCGCCCGATCGGTTCGCGCTCGAGGTCCTGGTCGCCGCGCTCGGCGGCCAGAGCGGCCGGCTGTTCGCCGAGCTGCGCGACAAGCAGGCGCTGGTCTATCGCGTCAGCGCGCACTCGATCGAAGGCGTCGATCCGGGCTTCGTCGCGATCTACCTGTCGTGCGCACCCGACAAGGTCGACGCGGCGACCGCGGCGGTCCGCGGCGAGCTCGCGAAGGTCCGCGCCGACGGCATCACCGCCGACGAGCTCGCCCGCGTGCAGCGCTATCTGATCGGCACGCACCAGATCGCGATGCAGCGCAAGTCGGCGGTCGCGAACGCGATCGCGTACCACGAGGCCTACGGGCTCGGCTGGCAGGCATGGAGCGGCTACGACGACGCGATCCGCGGGGTCCGCCAGGCCGACGTCGCCGCCGCGATCGCGACCTACCTGCGCGACGACCGCGCGATCACCGCGACGGTGCAGCCCGCCGCCGCGACCCCGGCCGCGAAGAAACGCGGCAAGCTCGCGAAGCCGGCGACCTCGCGCCCGCGCGCGGTCCGCCACGCGCCGCGCCCGGCGCCGAGGAATGTTTGAGCGTCGCGAAGCCCGTCACGAAGTCCGCCCCGATCGAGACCGGCCGAGGCGATCTCGGCGCCAGCCTGGTCCTCATCTTCCCGCTGCTGCTCGCGTACGAGCTCGGCGCGCTGGTCGTCGGTCGCGTCAACGGCGCCGACGTCGTCACCGGCGTGCTGTACGCGATCGCCGGCAGCCGCACGATGTTCCTGCTGATCCACGTCGTGCTCGCGATCGCGTTCCTGTGGTGGATCCGGCGCGGCCGGCGCTGGGGCTCGCTGACGCTCGACGTCGTCGCGCCGGTCGTCCTCGAGGCCGCGGTCTACGCGTTCACGCTCGGCACCGTGGTGTCGATCGTCGTCGACCGGCTGCTCGGGCTCGGGATCTCGGGCCCGTCGATCGTGGCGGCACTTGGCGCCGGGGTCCACGAGGAGCTCGTGTTTCGGCTGATCCTGGTCAGCGGGCTCGTGATGTTCGCGCGGCGCGCGGTGCCGGCGCGCGCGGCGGTCGCGATCGCGATCGTCATCTCGGCGGTCCTGTTCGCGGCCGCTCATCACGCGGCGGGTGAGCCGTGGTCGGCACACGCCTTTGCGTTTCGCACGTTCGCCGGGATCGCGTTCGCGCTGATCTTCTGGTTCCGCTCGCTCGCGCACGCGGTGTACGCGCACGTGCTCTACGACATCGTCGTCGCCGCGGCGAGCTGACTAGCCGAGGCCGAGGCCGGAACCCGAGTCCATCTGCATGTTCTCCATGTAGAGCTCGAACTTCACGCGCTTGATCTGATCGGAGTTGGCGGTCGACGGCACCATCGAGAGCGACGAGATGCCCATGTAGAACATCTCGATCGTGAAGATCGTGGTCTTGCGATCGGGCGACAGGAACTCGATCGAGCCGTGCTTCTGATGGCTCGGATCGACCTTGCCCTCGAGAACCACGGCCTTGTGCCACGCCATCAGCTTGTCGGCGTACTGCAGCGACATCGTGCCGCTGATCGTCGGGTACTCGAGCTTGGTCGGCTCGAACTGCGGCCACCGCGTCTTGCCGACGTTGATCGGCTTGATGCTCTGCTTGATCGTGAACGAGTCGAGCTTGTTGCAGTACGCCATCTCGTCGATGCCGTCGATGTTGAAGCGGAACGCCGACGTCAGCCACAGCTTCTGCTTGGAGCCCATCGGGCCCCCGATCTTCGCGCTGCCATCGGTCTTGCTGGTCGCGACCGACTCGGGCTGCAGCTTGATCTTCAGGTAGCCAGGCTCCTTCGAGGCGCCGTCGAGCGTCGGGAACGTGGTCTCGGTGATGAGCGCGTTGGTGAACTGGTGCTCGTAGGTCGGCTTCAGGTCGAAGTCGGCGTGCGTGATCTGTCCATTGCGGCGCGTGAACTTGCGGTTCCACGAGTCCTGCACCCACTTGAGGATGTCCTGCGAGCCCGCCAGTCCGAGCTCGAGCGAGATCGGATCGATCTCCATCGGACCGCTGTGCTTGATCCGACCCGCCATGGGTCCGATTGGCTCGGTCACGGGAGTGGATTTCGCATGCCCGCCTTCCACGGACTTGATGTAGGCCGTGGACGTGTGGCCGTCGATCTGGAGCTCGAAATGGCCGGCGGTGTAACTACGCTTCTGGAGCGTCATCGGGTCCTCAGAGTAACGTGTTCCTTCTACGCCCGGTGCCACCTGGATCCCCCCTCCCTGGTGTTTCCGTGTCCCGGGGGCCGACATCCGGCTACAATCCGGTCACATGAAGGCGAAGGTTCTGTTCGTTTTCGTACTGGCGGCTGCCCTCGGGGGCACCGCGGCAGCCGAGAAGGTCAAGGTCAACCAGGCCGCCAAGCTCTACGCACGCCAGGGCGAACAGTCCAAGGTCCTCCTCAAGATCAAGGCCGGCGAGAAGGTCACCCTGCTCGGCAAGGACGGTCGCTGGCTCAAGGTCCGCACCGGCGGTCGCACCGGGTACATCCCGCGCAGCAAGGCCGAGATCTCGGACGATGACGAGATCGGCCGCAACACCCGCCGCCGCCCGTTCGTCGATGGTCGCAACAAGGAGCGAGGATCGCTCGGGGATTCGGCGCCCGACGATCGCTCGGGTGGCGATGCTGTCGGCGACAACGGCAAGGCCGACAAGGGCGACAAGGGCGATGGTGATGACGGCGATGACGGCGACACCAAGCCGACGAAGATGGGCCACGGCAAGCCGCCCAAGACCGTCAAGGGCAAGAAGCCGCCGAAGGTCAAGGAAGACCCCGACGACGGCGACGGCGATGGCGATGGCGACGTCAAGGTCACCGACGACGAGCCCAAGCGGCCGACCGCCCGCGTCGCGAGCAAGACGACCGTGTACAGCGACAAGGACAAGTCGAGCGACGCGGCGTTCACCGCGAAGTCCGACGACGTGCTGTTCGTCAACGGCAAGACCAGCGGCAAGTGGACCGAGGTCGAGAACTCCGAGGGCGATCTCGGCTACGTCCTGACCTCCAAGCTCGAGCTGTCCGACGATGGCGGCGACGGCGACGTCACGCCGGCCAAGCGCGCGATGGACATCCGCGCCCGCGGCGGCGTCACGTTCGTCCAGCAGGGCCTGCGCACCGCGGGATCGGCCTCGCGCACGCCGCCCGACAACTACAACATCACGGTGGCCGCGGCGACCATCGCGCTCGGCGGCACGTACCTGAAGCCGTACAACAAGGACATCCTGCTCGGCGGCGACCTCGGGTTCGTCGCCGAGAAGGCGATCCCGGGCGTGCGTTACACGCCGCCGATCGGCGGGACCGCGACCACGACCGGGTTCTCGATCTACGACGTCGACCTGCGCTTCGTCGCCGCCTACGACCTCCACAAGAAGTCCGGCATGATGGTCGCCGGGCGCGTCGGGTTTCGCTACGACTCGTTCCAGGTCGCCAACGTCGGCAATCTGACGATGAACCCGGCGACGCTACCGTCGGAGATCGCGATCTCGCCGGCGGTCGGCGCCGCGCTCCTCATCCCCAGGGCGACCCCGACCATCGGCCTCCGCTTCGTGCTCGACGGCATGTTCACCGCGAGCATGAAGCAGACCAAGGGCCTCGAGGACGGCAAGACGCCGAGCGAGAAGGGCGTCACGTTCGCCGCCGGCCTGACCTACAAGTACTCGCCGGCGATCGACATCTACGCCGGCTACGACCTCAAGTACATCGCCGCCAGCTTCGGCGCGGTGGAGCCGACCTCGATGCGCAACCACATGGGCACCGCCGTCACGCGCACCGATATCAGCCACATGCTGACCGTCGGCATCGCGAAGGCGTTTTAGCCCGGCGGCGGCAGGACGAGGTTCGCGGCCTTGTCGCGCAAGAGACGCAGCACGATGTCGTTGATCGTGTCGCCGCGCTCGACGCTGTCGGTGTAGCGCTCGGCCATCTCGGTGTATTCGAGGAACGCCGGCGTGAACTCCTCGAACGCGAGCTTCTTGATCAGCTTGCCGGCGAACTTCGCGAACTGTCCGACGTCGATCTTGCCGACGTCGCGGTCGAACCGCGCGAGATACTCGTGATAGCGGACCGGTAGATCTTCCAAGGCCGGCCGAGGATAGCCTACTGACGCGGGGTGACCAGCGAGTCGAGATCGATCTGCGACAGCGCGATGCGGATCAGCTGCGACTTGCTCGCCTTGGTCCAACCGCGGCGCTTGAGCTCGGCGACCTTGGCGTCGAGCTCCTCGATGTCCTTGGTGTACATCGAGATGCAGATGACCTTGTAGTGCGTCGGCCGCTCGGGCTTGGGCGTGCCTCGCGCGATCCGGCGCCGCGCGACCGGGGCGTCGTCGACCACGCTGCCATCGGGGCGACGGCCGTAGAAGTCCTCGCCGAGGATCGCGTCGGCGTCGCTCAGCGGATCGTGAGCCATGAGCTTGTCGTCTTTCATCGGATACCTCTAGGCGGAAGCGGCGACGATCGGCGTGCCGGGGAGTGGGTTGGGCTGCGCGACGACGGCGGTCGTCGCGAGCATCCAGTCGACGACGCGGTTGTAATCCGCGGCGCCGTGCGAGGTCGGGGCGTACTCGAAGATCGTCTTCTTGTGGCTCGGCGCTTCGGCGAGCCGGGTGTTGTGCCGGATCGGCTCGAGACACTTGTGCTTGAAGTGACCCTGCAGCGTCTCGAGCACCTCGCGCGCGAGCCGCGTGCGGCCGTCGTAGAACGTCGGCAGCACGGCCGAAACGCGCACCGCGTGACCGAGGTGGCGCTGGACGTCCGACAGCGTGCGAAGCACCTGCTTGACGCCGACGAGCGCGAGGTAGTCGCACGTCACCGGCACGATGACCTCGTCGGCGTACGACAGGGCGTTCTGGTTGAGCAGGTTGAGCGACGGGCCGCAGTCGATCAGCACGTAGTCGTAGTTGCGCGAGACCGCCTTCAAGTTGAGGCGCTTGGTCAGGATGCGCGATCGATCGTCGACCGACTGATGGGCGAGCCAGATCTCGGCCGCCGCGAGCGTCGAGTCCGATGTGATGACGTCGAGGTGCTGGCGGACCGGCACGGCGACATCCGTCGGCTCCGCGCCGTCGACGAGCACGTGATACAGCGAGCGCTCGCCCGACACGCCGAGCGACACGCCGACGTTGCCCTGCGCGTCGGTGTCGATCAGCAACACCTGGTTCTCGCGTTCGGCGAGGCCGGCCGCGAGGTTGACGGCGGTCGTGGTCTTGCCGGTGCCGCCCTTCTGGTTGAGGATCGCGATGCGCCGCGCGCGCTTCGCACGGAACGACTCGTTGCCGAGGCACTCCTTGCGGCACTCGAGGGAGCAGAAGTAGTTCCGCGTCCCCTCCGTCACCGCGATCTGAAACACGAAGGCGGGGCGGAAGGCCTGCCCGCACGCGCTGCAACTCTTCTCCATGAGCTTAACGAAGCGGCATCGTCGACAACGGGGCAACTTTTCGGCGGCCCGGGTATGCGAAGATGTATCCGTGAACGTCCGGACTGGGGTGGCGTGTGGCACCGATGCGGCGACGGTGGCGAAGGCGCTGTGCGAACAGCTCCAAGGCCCCGATCTCCAGATCGCCTTCGTGTTCTCGTGCTGGCAACTCGAGGCCGCGGTGCTGGCCCGCGCGATGCGCGATGGCCTGAGCGGCGGTCACGTCGTGGGCTGCACGACCGTGGGCGTGATCGCACCGGACCTGCGCGGTGCGGACGCGCGTGCCGAGCCCTTCAGCGCGGTCGCGGTCGCGCTGTACGGCGACTGGGTGAAGGTCGGCATCGGGATCGCGAGCGAGCTGGCGAAGTCGCCGCTGACCCGCAGCCGCGACGCGCTCGCCGCAGCGGCCGCGACGCTCGGCGTCGAGGTCGACGCGCTCGACGGCAAGCGCCACGTCGGCATCACGATGGTCGACGGCAAGTGCGGTCTCGAGGAGTCCTTCTGCGTCGGCTCGGCCGCCTCGGCGCCGCAGATCCGCGTGGTCGGCGGCTGCGCGGCGAGCGAGATCGGGACCGACACGCCGACCTACGTGTTCGTCGACGGGGTCGCGATGTCGGACGCCGGCGTCGTGATCGTGCTCGACAGCAAGGCGCCGTTCCAGGTGCTGCGCTCGGCTCACCTGGTCGCGACCGATCAGCGCGCCGTGGTGACCGCGTCGAGCGCCCGCCAGATCTACGAGCTCGACGGCAAGCCCGCGACGCGCCGGCTGCGCGAGCTGGTCGCCGCGCTCGGCGAGCCCGACCTCGATCTCTCCAGCATCCGGACGCGCTACTCGTTCGCGCGCTACATCGACAACGTGCCGTACGTGCGCTCGATCATGGACGTCGACGACGCCCGCGTGTTGCTCGCGACCACGGTCGAGCCCGGCCACGTGCTCCGCGTCATGCGACCCGGCGATCTGATCGGGACGACCAAGGAGGATCTGGCGCGCGCCTCGACCAGCGTCGGTGGCACGATCGCGGCGCTGCTCGTCTTCTCGTGCCTCGGCCGCCACTGGGAGGCCGAGTCGCGCGGGCTGTCCGCCGAGCTCGCCGAGGTCTACCAGCGCCGCGGCGCGGTCGGGTTCCAGAGCTACGGCGAGCAGACCGGCATGTTGCTGGTCAACCACACGCTGACCGGGCTCGCGATCGGAGTCGCGCCGTGACCGAGGAACGCGTCACCGAGCTCGAGGACGAGCTCGCCGCAGCGCGCCGCACGATCGACGTCCTGATCGTGCGGTTGGAGCGCGCGAACTCGACGGCCCCGACGCCGGTCGAGCTGTTCGACACCGCGGCCCGACTCGGCAACGTGCTCGAGGAGCGCACGCGCGAGGTCGAGTCCGCCCGCGCCGAGCTCCGCGCGCTCCGCGCCAACCTCGATCAGATCGTGCGCCAGCGAACCCGGGCGCTCGCCGAGTCCGAGGCGCAGCTCAAGAACAAGAACGCCGAGCTCGAGCGCCAGAGCCACGGCAAGGCGCAGTTCATCGCGATCGCGGCGCACGAGCTGCGCACGCCGCTGACCAGCATCGTCGGCTACCTCGAGCTGTTCTCCGAGGGCCGGTTCGGCGAGCTACCGAAGCTGCTCGAGCGCCCGATGTCGTCGGTGCGACGCAACGCGCACCGCCTGAAGCGTCTGGTCGACGACATGTTCGATGTCGCGCGCATCGAGGCCAACCGGATGACGCTGCGCCGCGAGCCGGTCGATCTCGGCGACGAGGTGCGCGACGTCGTCACCGAGCTCCAGCCGCTCGCCAACGCGCGCCACCAGCAGGTCGAGACCCACATCCGTCGCATCGAGCTGCTCGACGCCGACCGCGACAAGATCCACCAGATCGCGATCAACCTGATCTCGAACGCGATCCGCTACACGCCGGAGAACGGGCTCATCGTGATCGATGTCGACGAGGCACCGCACGAGCGCTATCCCGGTGGTTGGGCGCGGCTCCGCGTGCGCGACAACGGCGTCGGGATCTCGGAGCTCGAGCGCCAGCGCATCTTCGATCCGTTCCTCCACGCGCAGCCCGCGAAGCACCACACGTCGGCCGGCCCCGACTCGGCCGGCCTCGGCCTGTTCATCGCACGCGGCCTGATCGAGCTCCACGGCGGCCTCATCACCGTCGACTCGGAGCCCGAGGTGTTCACCGAGTTCACCGTGCTGCTGCCGTTCCGGACCGCGGCAGCGACTCCGCCGCCGTAGCCGCTACTTCTTCTTCTTCTTCGGGGCCGGCTTCTTGGGAGCCGGCTTCTTGGCGGCGGGCTTCTTGGCGGCGGGCTTCTTGGCGGTGGGCTTCTTGGCGGCGGGCTTCGCCGGCTTCTTGGCCGCGGCCTTCGCGGGCTTGGCAGCCTTGACCGGCTTCGCGGGCTTGGCAGCCTTGACCGGCTTCGCGGCCTTGGCAGCCGGCGCGGCCTTGGCAGCCGGCGCGGCCTTGGCAACAGGCGCGGCCTTGGCAGCGGCCGCGGGCTTGGGCGCCTTGCCGCCCTTCTTGGCGACCTCCGCCTTCATCTTCTTCGTGCGCTCGTCGCTGGTCTTGCTCGCCTCTTCGACCCGCGCCTGCGCCGCGCCGCGCGCGCGAACCACCGCGGCCTCGACCTCGGCCTTGCTCCGCACCGGCACCGGCGTCGGAACCGCCTCGGGCTTCTTCGCGCGCTTCTTCTTCTTCGCCTCGCGCGGCGCCGGGATCTCGGAGATGTCCGGCATGCGCGACGCGAGATCCCCGCGGTTGTGGACGAGGATGCGCGATCCGCCGTCGCGGAAGATCACGTCGACCTTGTTGTCGGGCAGCGACTCGGTGACGAACCCGATGTCGAACACCGGGTGATGGAGGCAGTCGCCTTCTTCGTAGGTGTCGCGGATCGAGTACGGACGACAGTTGTTGAGATCGGCGTCGGTGGCGCGCGCCATCGCGTCGTCCCACGTCACGCGCTTCTGAGCTGCCTTCTTGCCGGCCGCATCATCGCCTTCGCCATCACCACGCGGCTTGCGATAGGCATGGACTTCACCGCACACGACGCACTGGACGCGACGAACTTCGTCCTCGTACATGCTGATAATCGTGTGAGTTGTATCGGTTTTACAGCGCGGCGACGGGCAGTAGGCCTCGATCTCTCCACCGACTTCGCTGGCGTCTTCTTCAAAGATGGAGTCCATTGCCTCTTCCAATCCGGAGTGAGCCTAACCGCTTGTAATGCCATTAACACGAGTTCTAGTGAGCTAGCAACCGTCCGTACTTACAAGTGAACTAGGAAATGGCAGGATGCTGGTGGGTGCGCCGCATCATCCTCGTGAACGCCTTGATCTTCGCGGTCTTGGCGGCTGCCGCAGCCCTCGCGTACTACGGCTACGTCTACACCAGCGAGAGCTCCGGGCGGGACCGGGAGTCGGTCCTCATGCACGATCTGGCGGTCGAGAAGGTCCTCAACATCGAGTCCCTGCTCGCCGACGCGGACGGCAAGCTGCTGACCCAGGCCCCTCGCGAGCCCACGACCGATCAGCTGGCCGAGCTGGTGAAGTCGACCGGCGCCGCGGTCACCAGCGTGTTCGTGCTCGACGATCAGTTCAACCCCGTCCCGAACGGCTACCGCTCGACCCGACCCGGCAAGGAAGGCATCGAGTTCCGCGATTGGTTCCTCGTGCATGTCGTGCCGCACCTCGACCTCGCGAACCAGGCGCCCGGCGTCCGCGGCCACCGCCACGCGGAGTGGGAGCGCGGCGGCGCGATCAAGCCGTACCTGTTCTCGTTCATGAAGCGCGTGTCCGGCGATCGGACCTTCTACGTCGTGGTCGAGGACGACACGAACCACCTCCTCCTGCAGGTGTTCCCGCAGTTCTTCGTGTCGTCGACGCGCTTCCTCTACCAGGTCGTCGACGAGGCGGGCGGGATCGTGTGGGGCAACCAGGTCGAGGTCGGGCCCGGCCGCGAGGTGCCGTTCGCCGAGACCGTCGATGGCTGGGCGCTGCGCGTGATCGAGAAGGACACCGGCCAGCAGGCCGCCCTCGCGCGCAAGCACCTGATCGACTCGATCCTGATCGGCGGCGCGGTCTCGGTCATCGTGATCGGCCTCGTGTTCCTCGGCTTCGCGGTGCGCCGGGAGCGCCGGCTCAACGAGCTGAAGAGCGAGTTCATCTCCAACGTGTCGCACGAGCTCAAGACGCCGCTGTCGATCATCTCGATGTTCGGCGAGATGCTCGCCGAGGGCAGGACCAAGAACCCCGAGCAGGCGCACGAGTATGCCGAGATCATCTGGCGCGAGAGCGTGCGGCTCGGGCGGCTGATCGACAACGTCCTCGACTTCGCGAAGATCGAGCGCGGCAAGAACGTCTACGAGTTCACCGAGACCGACGTCGTCGAGGTGCTCGACCGCGCGATCGACCTCGCGCAGCGCCGGGTCGCGAACGCGTCGATGACGCTCGAGGTCGACATCGATTCCGAGATCCCGATGGTCCGACTCGACGCCAACGCGTTCACGCTCGCGGTGCTCAACCTGATCGACAACGCGATCAAGTACGCACCCGACGGCAAGGTGATCGCGGTGAAGCTGTCCCGCGAGGGCGAACGCGTCGTGCTCGCGGTCAAGGACCGCGGCCCGGGCGTCGAGCCCGACGACCAGGACAAGATCTTCGAGCGGTTCTATCGCGCGAAGTCGATCCGGCTAAAGCCGATCCGCGGCTCGGGCATCGGGCTCGCGCTGGTCCGCCACATCGCGCGTGCGCACCGCGGCGACGTCACCCTCGAGAGCGTGGTGGGCGAGGGTGCGACGTTCCGCATCTGGCTCCCGATCCCCATGGTATGACTGGCGCCGTGGACGAGCCGGAGGCGGACCGCAGAAAGATCCTCGTGATCGAGGACGAACCCGACATCGTGCGCGGGCTGCGCGACGCCCTCACCTTCGAGGGGTTCGAGGTCGAGGCGCGCGGCACCGGAGCCGAGGGGCTCGCGGCGGCGATGGACTGGACGCCCGACTGCGTCCTCATCGACCTGATGCTCCCCGACGACAACGGCTACCACGTGTGCGAGACGCTGCGCGGCCGCGACGAGACCGTGCCGATCATCATCCTGACCGCGAAGGCGCAGGAGAGCGACAAGATCCGCGGGCTCGAGGCCGGCGCCGACGACTACGTCACCACGCCGTTCTCGGTCGCCGAGCTGATCGCGCGGATCAAGGCGATCTTTCGCCGCCAGCAGCGGATGTCGTCGAGCAACGACGAGACGTTCGCGATCGGCCCGTGGACGATCAACGCGCGCAAGCACACGATGAGCAAGGGACGCGTCAGCAAGCGGCTGACGTTCTACGAGCTCGAGGTGCTAAAGCTCCTGCGCGAGCGCAGCGAGGAGACCGTGTCGCGCGACGAGCTGCTCGAGAAGGTGTGGGGCATGCAGGCCTCGCCGACCAGCCGCACCGTCGACAACTTCATCGTCAAGCTGCGCCGGAAGCTCGAGGAGGATCAGAAGAATCCTCGGCACATCCTCACGGTCTACGGGCTCGGCTACAAGCTCGTCCCCTGAGCTGTGAATTAGGGACGGTGTCAATACTTGCTCGGTTTGGGCGGCATACGTCCGCTCCGCGGCCGTATGCCGCCCAAACCGAGCAAGTATTGACACCGTCCCTAATTCACAGCTCAGTCGCCTAATTCACAGGCTCAGTCGTCGTCG
>JBBQEX010000120.1:0-13838 GCA_038321315.1 Haliangiales bacterium
GTTCTGTCTCGGGGCCAGCCTGTTATTTGGGGACGGTTACCGCTCTGCCCCCTTTGGGCGGACCCCAAAACGGGCCCAGAGCTGAAACCGTCCCCAATTCACAGCGTGAACAGGACGTACTCGTCGGCGGCCATGCAGAACGGGTAGCCACCGGCGGCGTAGGTCGCGATCAGCGGCACGTACGGGTTGTCGGCGAGATCGTCGTGGCCGTCGGCGAGCTGCCACTCGATCGCCTCGACGACGTCCATGTTGGCGTAGCTCAGGTAGAAGCCGGCCTGGACGCGCGCGGGCTCGGGCGCGGCGGCGATCGCGGCGTCGGGCCATCGCAGGGTCCAGATCGTGGTGCCCGAGGGCAGCCGGATCCACAGGCCGCCGTCGACGGACGGCTGGTCGTCGAGCATCCAGCCACGGGCGCGCGAGTGAGCCGCGTTGAGTGGCTTCAGGCCGGTGAACTTCCAGTCCCAGCCGGGTCGCTCGCGCACGCACAGGCACAGCTCGATGAAGTCGTCCCAGTCGCCAGCGACGCACTCGACCCGCGCGTCCGGGAAGCTCTCCGCGTCGTGGCGCTGCGCTGCGGCGAGGTGCGCGCGAAACGCCGCCTCGGGATCGCCGGATGGCGGCGCGAACCAGTCGAGCTCGCCCCACGCACGCAGGATCGCGCGCACGCCGCCGCTCGCCGGACCGTAGTCGACCATGTCGGGATCGAACGCGAGCGGCACCTTCATCGGCGGAACCGGCCGAGCACGCGGTCGCCGCGCACGATGTCGACGCCATCGGGACCGTCGACGATGCCGACCCGCGAGATGATCGAGCCGACGATCGGTGCGCCGGCGCGCTCGCCGAGCAGGTAGATCCGGCCCGACGGGATCACCTCGGCGACCGCCGCGGCCAGCACGCGACATGCCTCGTCGAACGTGGCGCCGCGATCGCCGAGTTTCGCGCGAGCGAGCGCGAGGATGCGGAGGTCGCGCGGGCTCACCCCCATGAACGTCGAGTATACCGCAGCACGAACCTTTCATATACATCGCGTCTACCAGGGCGGTAGAGCGCGATATGCTTCGGGAGTATGGCCGTACGCAAGCCCAAGCCCAGGACCGGCGTCCAGCTCGGCGAGGACGTCGCCCGCAACATGATCGTGGCCGGTGCCGCCCGGGTGTTCGCGGTCAAAGGCTTTCGCGCCGCGTCGGTCGAAGATCTGCTCGAGGCGTCCAAGGTCTCGCGCCGGACGTTCTATCGCCTGTTCGACAGCAAGGACGACGTCGCGCTCGCGCTCTACAACTTCGGCACGATGTCGCTGATCGAGAACTGGAAGCGCGCGATCGCTTCGTCGAACGATCCGATCGAGCAGTTCGCGCGCTGCATCGACATCCACCTGAAGAATGCCGCGTCGGTCGGGCGCCTCGTGTTCGTGCTCGGCGGCGAGGCGTCGCGCCAGGAGTCCCCGCTCCACACGCGCCGCATGGCGGTCCACGATCAGCTCGTCGAGATGCTCCGCGCCGCGCACCCGGACACCGCGCGCATCGATCCGCTGCTGCTCCGCACCTCGATCTTCGCGCTCGAGGCGGTCACCCGCCAGGTGCTCGCCGATGGCGACGAGGGCAGGAAGGTCACGCCGGCCGCGGTCGACCGGGCCCGCCGCGTCATGGTCCGCATGGTCAGCGCCGGGATCGCAGGCGAAGGCAAAGGCGTCAGCCCGCTCCCGCTCGCCGACTGACGACTCCGGGTTGCATGCTGGGGCGGCCGGGTCCCAACTCGCGACCGCCGCCCGAGGGAAGATCAGCGGGTTACGCATGGTATACGACGTGTATACATGGGCGACATGGTCCCTCGCGAGCTCCTCCACGTCCTCCAGTTCTCGCGCGCATATCGCCACGCGATCCTGCGCAGCGGTGCCCGGGCGCGCGGCAACACGTACGTCATCGATCGCGGTCGGCGGTGAAGTGGGCCCTCGCCGTGCTCGCCGCGTGCCAGACCCCCGCAGCGATCCTCCCGGATGCCGCCGTCGCACCGGTCGGCGATGCCGTGCCGACCCAGCCGATCGCGAGCCGCGAGCTCTGCAAGTTGCTGTCGAACCGGCGGGCCTCCGATCCGACGCCGAACGACGTCCAGCACCGCGCGAACGTGCTCGGCGCCGATCTCGGCATCCCGGTGGTCGCCGACGATCGCCTGTACCTGCTGTTCGGCGACACGATCGGCTTCACCGGCATCTGGGGCGCTGGCGAGTCGCATCCCGACGCGGTCGGCGTCGGCCGCGATCCGGCGTCGGCGATCGCGCTGCATCCCGAGCTCCTGTGTGGCGGCCTGCAGATCCTCTCGCTCGCGCCGGCGCAGAGTCGCGGCCCGCAGCTCGATCCCGCGGTGCTCGCCGACTTCGCCGGCGCCGCGATGACCGCGCCGAGCGGTCACAGCCTCGGCGAGTACATCCACGATCCGGCGGGTGGAAACGGCACCACGTTCCCGTACCTGCCCGGCGACTTCGAGGTCCCGTCCGGCGCGTTCGCCGTCGGCGGATCGATCTACACGTTCTACACGACGGTCGCCGGCGCGGGCGATGTCGAGATGACCGGCAGCTACCTCGCGAAGTCCGATCACCTGCCCGGCTACCAGATCCTCTACCGCGTCGACGCGCTCGCGAACGGCGCGCTGCACGGTCACTTCATCAACATCGCGGCCGAGGTCGCAGGCGACTACGTCTACCTGTTCGGCACCGGCGCCTACCGGCAGAGCCCGATCTACCTCGCGCGCAAGCGGCTCGATGCGCTCGGCACGCCCGGCGGATTCGAGGAGCTCGGCCCGATCATCGCGACGCCCGGCTACGGCGAGACCTCGGTCCGCTACTTCCCCGAGCTCGGCCGCTGGATGCTGCTCGCCGAGGAATCGCTGCCGACCTCGAACCGGATCGTCGCCTACCTCGCCGACCACCCCGAGGGCCCGTGGGGTTCACCTCACGTCGTGCACGACATGGGCGATCCGGCGTTTCGCGCCGCGTACTGCTGCGGCACCGATGACGATTGCGAGGGCGCGCAGATGTTCGACTGCGCTCGAACCGGGTTCTACGGCACCTACCTGTTCCCGACCGTCGACACCGGTGATGGGTTCACCGTCACCTACACGATGTCGTCGTTCGCGCCTTACAACGTCGCGTTGTTTCAAACCACGTTCCGGTGAGTGCGACACTCGAGGGTCATGGCGAGCAACGACGACTCGGAGGTGCCGACCGAATCGGAGCACGCGCGCGATCAACGCCGGCGCGGCGCCACCGTCGCGGCGCCCGACGTGCGCTACCGGATGCTCGCGCTGCTCGGTCAGGGTGGGATGGGCGAGGTCGTCGCGGCCCACGACAACGTTCTCGGACGCGAGGTTGCCATCAAGCGGATGCGCGAGAGCGCGCCATCGGCGCTCCACATCAGCCGGTTCCTGCGCGAGGCGCAGATCCAGGGGCGCCTCGATCATCCGACGGTCCCGCCGGTGCACGAGCTCGCGCACGACGATCGCGGGCTGCCCTACTTCGTGATGAAGCGGCTGAGCGGCACGACGCTCGCCAAGATCATCGACCGGATCGCGGCCGGTGACACCGACGTGCGCGTTCGCTTCCCGCTGCGGCGCCTGCTCGGCGCGTTCGTCGATGTCTGTCTCGCCATCGAGCTCGCGCACACGCGCGGCGTCATCCACCGCGACATCAAGCCGTCGAACATCATGCTCGGCGAGTTCGGCGAGGTGTTCATGATCGACTGGGGCGTCGCGAAGATCATCGGCGACTTCGATCCGTGGACCGACGGCACGCGCGAGGCCATCGACGAGCCCGACGCCACGGTGCCCGGCACGATCATCGGCACGCCCGGCTACATGTCACCGGAGCAGCAGCACGGCGATCCGGTCGAGCCGAGCACCGACATCTACGGCCTCGGCTGCGTGCTGTTCGAGATCCTCACGCTCAAGCGCCTGCGTACCGACACCCTCGGCGCGCTCCATCCGATCGAGCACGATCCCGATGTCAGTCCGGAGCTCGACCGGCTGTGCGCGCGCGCCACCGCCACGAGCCCGCGCGACCGGCCCGCGACGGCCCGCGAGCTCGCCGACCTCACCCAGCGCTTCCTCGACGGCGATCGCGACCTCGAGCTCCGCAAGCGGCTCGCCGACGAGCACTACCGCCGCGCCGCTCGCGCCGCGGTCGAGCGCGAGCTGGTCGACGAGCAGCACCAGCTCGCGATCCGCGAAGGCGGGCGCGCGCTCGCCCTCGATCCGACGCACCGCGATGCCGCCCACCTCGTGACCTGGCTGATGGTCGAGCCGCCGCGGCGACTGCCCGAAGCGCTCGACCGCGAGTTGCGCGCCTCGACCGACGCCGAGGTCCGGCGTCAGGCGCGCCTCGGGATCGGGGCCTACGGCATGCTCGGCGTGTTCATCCCGCACATGGTCTGGTCCGGCATCCGCGAGCCGCTCTACCTCGCGGCGTTCACCATCCTGCTCGGGCTCCTGATCGGTCACGCGATCCTCGGCACGCAGCCGATCCGATATCCGCGCATCGCTCCGATCCTGTCGATGTCGCTGAACACGGCGCTGGTCGTGTTGCTCGGGCGGATGTACTCGCCGTTCATCGTCGCGCCCGGCGTCGCCGCGCTGATCGGCGTCGTCGTGATGGGCAGCTCGCTGTTCCGCAGTCGGCGGATGGCCGCCACCGCGATCACCGTGCTGTCGCTCGCGGTGATCGGGCCGTACCTGCTCGAGCTCCTCGGCGTGCTCGCCCCGACGATGACGCTCACCGGACACGCGCTCGTGATCGACCACGCCGCGCTCGACCTCCGCGCGCTGCCGACGGCGATCGGGCTGATCGGATTCGCGATCGGGCTGATCGGGATCGCGACGACGCTCAGCTGGGTGATCGCGTCGCGCGGCGCCGACGCCCGCCAGCACCTTCAGGTCCAGGCGTGGCAGCTGCGCCAGCTGATCCCCGCGTCGGTCGGCACCAGCGTCGAAGCTTAGTTGCCGACGACCGAGACGTCATCGAGCTGCAACCAGGTGTCGTCGCCGTTCGCCCACAGGCCGGCGTAGACCACGAGCGTGTGGTTCGCGCCCGAATTGACCGTCGCGGTGATCCGGGTGTAGCCGCCGAGCGCCGCGAACGGTTTCTCGCCGACGACCTCGCCCGACATCGTGCGCAGCCCGAAGTAGCCGGCGCGGTTGGTCCCCGACGTACGGATCCAGCCCGAGATCTGGTACGTGTGATTCGGCGAGACCTGCAGCGACTGGTGGAGATCGTTCCAGCCCGTCGTGTTGCGGACCCAGCCGTCGCCGGTACCGCCGTGCGCGAGCCCGATCCCGGCGTCGATGCCGCACGCCCCGGCGCAGCTCCACGAGGCGATGCCGCTCTCGAAGCCACTGTTCGCGACGAGGTTCACGCCGGTCGGGACCGGCGCGACCGGTGGCGTGCGCAACACGGTCAGCATGCGCGGCAGCGCGTCGTTGAACGCGAAGTTCCAGCACGTGAAGTCGTGCCCACCGTCGCAGCCGAACGGCGCGTCGGGTCCCGGGCGTCCGTACATCCACCAGAAGTGCGGGATGCTGCTCGCGGTCAGCGTCTTGTCGAAGCGATCGGCCGACTGGCCCATCGTGCGCTCGATGACGTCGGCGTCGTTCGTGCCGGCGCCCGCGTAGAGCAGGACCTGGAGGCCGGCGAGCGCGGGCGCGCGCTTCATCGGATCCTCGGCGGTCCACGTCGCGTCGTTCGGAAAGAACGGCGAGCCGAACGCCCCGTATGGCGTCAGGCCCGACTGGATGGCCTGCTCGGTGACGACCGTGCGCGTCCCGAAATCGCCGAGGTCGACCGCGCCCGAGAAGCTCGCGACCGACGCGAACAGATCGGGGCGATCCTGCGCGAGCCGCACCGCGCCGTAACCACCCATCGACAGCCCGGCGATCGCGCGGCCGTTCTTCGCGGCGACCGTGCGCAGGTTGGCGTCGACCCACGGGATGACCTGCGTCAGGTAGAACTCGGCCCAGCGCTGCGCGCCCATCGATTGATCGACCCAGTTCGTGAACCAGCCGACCTTGCCGCCGTCGGGCATCACCGTGATCACGGGCTGACCGTCGGTGATGGCCTCGGCCGCACCACCGCCGGTCGTCCACTGCGCGGAGTTGCCGCCGGCGCCGCCGTGTAGCAGGTAGATCACCGGGTAGCGCGCCGTCGCGTTCTGGAAGTAGTCGTTCGGCAGCGTGATCCGGATCCGGTGCGGACCGTTCACCGCGATCGCGCCGACGAGCGGCGTGCTGATGTCGGCCTCGAGCGTGCGGCCGGAGATCCAGCGGGTCGCGGTGACCGTGATGCCGTTGCCCGAGGCGAGCGTGAGCTCGTCGACCGTGGTCGATTCGTCGAGCGGTCGTGCGTCGTCGGTGCAGGCGGCGAGCAGGGAGATTCCGAGTAGCAGCGTGGTCGATCGCATCAGGCCCTCACGGTGTCGGTGGTGTCGGGGAAGAACGCGCGTTCGCGCGGCAGGTGGTTCGTCGCCCAGCGCGCGAGCGCCGGCCGTTCGATCTTCGAGTTGTGCCGCGGGTCGACCGGCAAGCGCGCGTGGAACAGCACGTGGCGGATCGCGCGCGTCGACGGATGTGCGGCCGCGAGCGCGAGCAGCTCGGCGCGCAGGGCCTCGAGGTCGCCACCGCGCGTCGCGCCATCGATCAGCTCGACGCAGATCACCGGGGTGGTCCCGACGCCGACGAGCCCGCTGCGCCGCACGCGGCGGTGCGCGTCGAAGATCGGCTCGCACATCAGCGGGAACATCGGGCCGCTCGCGAGCGCGAGGCGATGGCCGACGCGGCCGCAGCACCAGACGCGCCCGCCGGCATCGAGGTAGCCGGCGTCGCCGAGCCGATGCCAGACACCGCCGTCGAGATCGGCGACCTTGTTCTTGCGCGTGCTCTCCGGATCGTCGGCGTAGCTCGCGCTGACGTGCGGACCGCGCACGAGCAGCTCGCCGATCTCGCCGCGGGGTAACTCGCGCGCGTCGGCCAGCGTCGCGATCGGGCCATCGACGATCTGCACGACCTTGATGGTCACGCCGGCGAACGGGCGACCGACGCACAGGCCGGCGCCGCGCGCGGTCTCGCGATCGGTGCCGTCGAGCGACTCCTTGCCGGGCATCTCGGTCGCCGGCAGCGCCTCGGTCGCGCCGTAGTCCGCGTGGACCTCGCCGGCTTCGGCGATCATCGCGCGCAGCGGGCCGATCACGTCGCTGTACAGCGGCGCGCCGCCGCCGATCACGGTGACCAGCGTGCGCGCGGTCGCGCCCTCGTCGCGGCCGATCCGCGCGAGGTTCTCGAGGATCACCGGTGACGCGAACAGCGTCTGGACTTTGCAGTCGCGGATCACGTCGAGCAGCGCGCCGGCATCGACCTTCGCGGGGCCCTGCCGCACGTAGTCGATCGGCGGGATGACGATCGTGCCGCCCGCGCTGAGCCCGACCGAGAAGAACGCCGGAAACACCGGCATGTCGACCGGCACGCCGGGATGCTCGGCGAACCGCCACGTCTGATGGACGAGGCGGAAGATGTTGCACATGTTCGCGTGCGTGTAGAGCGTCGGCTTCGCGGGGCCGGTGCTCCCGGTCGTGTACATGATCGCCGCGGCGTCGCCGGGCCCGATCGCCGGGCTCGACGGTTCGACCGGCGCGGTTCGCCGGAGCGACGCGAGGCCGTGCATGCCGGGGAACCGACCGATCGAGATCGCCTTCGTGCGAAACCGCGGGCCCCAGCCGAAGGCCAGACGTCCGAGGTGCGCGAGCGGGATGCCGACGAACGCCTCGACCTCGAGGCGACGCAGGCGCTCCGCGACGTTCCGGTAGCCGACCGACGGATCGATCCACACGGTCGTCGCGCCGACCCGGGTCAGCGCGAGGCCGAGCACGCAGCCGCCGTAGCTCGGCGGCGTCATGAACACGGTGCGCGTGCGCTCGGCGACCCCGATCTCGCGCAGCCCGACCGCCACCGACTCGACGTCGGACGACAGCTCGCGATAGGTGTGCTCGCGATACCGCCGCGCCCCGCTGGCGTGACGACCATCGGGCGCGATCACGGCGACGCGCATCGGATCCTGGCGCGCGACGTCGAGCGCGATGGCGGCCAGGTCGAACCGGTCGTCGGGGAACAGCGTCATCGGGCCACCGCCTCGTGGGCGACGAACCGCGTGTCGATCGCTTCGGCGATGATCGCGGCGACCCGCGCGGGCGACTCGAGCATCGGCAGGTGGCCGCAGTCCGCGAGCCACTCCTGGCGCACCGGCTGGAGCCGGCCGGCGAGCGCGCGCCCGGCGGTCGGCGACAGCACGCGATTGTCGAGGCCCCAGATCGTCGTGATCGGCGGGAAGCGCGGGCCCGGCGTGAAGCGGTCGAGCGCACCGTAGCTGGCGAGATCGTCGAAGATCCCGAGCAGCGCGCGCATCTGATCGGGTGAGTCGTAGCAGGCGCACAGCGCGTCCTGCTGCTCGAGCCGCCGAGCGCGTCCGAGCTTGCCGAGCTGGAGCCGCACCATGCGCCGACCGATCGCGTGCGGGAGGCGCAACCGGCGGATCGCGCCGAACACCGGCTTCGAGAACGTCGGCAGCGCGCGCTGGAGGCGCAGCGTGGCGCCGAACCCGCCGCGCAGGAACGTCGCCTCGGTCAGCGGGTTGACGAGGACGAGGCTGGTCGCGACCTCGGGGCGCCGGATCGCGAGCGAGAGCGCGATCGCGCTGCCCATGCAGTTGCCGACCAGCGCGGCCGGCGCGAGCCCGAGCTCGGTGATGAAGCCGTCGAGGATCTCGACGTAGCGCGCGAGCGAATGGCCGTCGCGGGGATGGGCCGAGGCACCGAACCCGAGCAGGTCGAGCGCGAACACCTCACGGTGGGTCGCGAGCTGGGGGATCACGTCGCGCCAGATCGCGTGCGACATGCCGCCGTTGTGCAGCAGCACGACCGGCTCGCCACGACCGGCTCGAACGAACGCGATCGGGACGCCGCGGTGATCGTAGGTCTCCATGGATCGGAAGGTAAACACTACGTATACCTTGTGTCAACCTAGAAGTCGCAACCGATCGCGAGCTGCGCGATCAGCGGGTTGACCATCACGCTCATCGTCGCGGCACCGACCTCGACCGCGTCGAACAGCGGCAGGCCCGGCGTCGCGACCCGGAGGTGATCGACGCGGGCCCGGGCGACCATGCCGGCGATGTACTTGATGTCGAGGCGCGCGCGGATCCGCTTCGCGAGGCGCACGTCGAGGCCGCCCTGGATCACGAAGCCGAACGCGGGCGACAGCGTCATCGTCGGCTGGCCGACCGCGGTCAGCGTCGGGTTCGTGACCTTGGCGCCGTACGCGTAGAGCACGCTGGCGCCGGCGCCGATCAGCGGCACGACCGCGCGATCGGCGCCGCGCAGCTTCCAGACCAGCGTGAGGACCGGTGGGATCGCGCGGGCGGAGCCGAGCTCGGTGCCGAGCGCCGGCACGCCGGTCGGGATCCCGAGCGCCATCGGCGCGATCGACTGCGTCGCGAGCGTGCCGGTCGCGGCGAACTTCACCGTCAACGGCGTGCCGAGGATGGTCTCGATCGCGAGCCGATCGTCGGCGACCGGCAGCGTGTAGCCGACGATCACGAGCGGGATCGTCGCCGCGCTCACCGCGGCGCCCGAGCCGGCGATCGGGCCGTCCTGGAGCGCGAGGCTCGCCGCGCCGTCGACGCCGACGAGCTCGAGCTCGCGTGACTTCGAGAACGCCGTCATCCGCGCGCCGCCGGCGCGAAAGAACAGGCGCCGGCTCGACAGCCCCGGCGTGCGCGGCTCGGCGTGTGCGATGCCCGCCAGCACGGCGAGCGCGACCACGACCTTCATCGCTCGATCCCCCGGATCGCGCGCGACACGAGCTGGAGCTTCATCTGGCCCTTCGCGAGCAACAGCGCGACCTGCCCGCTCGTGACCGACGCGATGTCGACGTCGATCGGGACGTCCGCGCGGTTGGTCAGCGCGATCGAGATCCGGCCGTCGGCGAGGAACGTCAACGGCCCCTCGAGCACGATCGTCAGCTGCTTGCTGTGCAGGTCGTGGGTCGACAGCGGGAGGGTCAGGTTCGGCGCGTCCATGTAGAGCTCGAGTGCCGCGATCATCGTCGGCGCGCCGTCGCGATCGACGATGTAGCCGACCGCCGGCTCGCGGATGCGCATCACCGAGGTGTTGGTCGGCGTGTCGAGCGTCGCGAGCCCGAGCACGGTCGCGAGCATCGTCATCGAGCTCGCGTACATCGCCGCCGGCGTCATCGTCACCGGGATACACGTCGGTGCCGTGGTGCCATCGGGCAGCGGACAGGCGGTCGCCAGCGCGCCCAGCTCGACCGGTATCGCGCCCTGCATCACCATGCAGGCCTCGACCGCCAGCGTCTCGGGCACGCAGTCGGCGGCGAACCTCGCCGCGGTGATGAGGCCGCTCGTGCCGACGATCGCGAGCGCGGCGCGGCTGTCGCCGCCCGGCTCGGTCTCCGCCACCATGAACGTCGAGCTCGCCGCCGGCATGCCGAGGAACTCGACGACGAGATCGTTGCCGCCGCCGTCGCCGGTCGCCATCCCGTTCAGCGGATCGAAGCTCGCGGCATGGCCGTCTTCGCCGCACAGCTCGCCGGCGCTGCACCCGGAGTTGGGACCCGAGATCAGCGACAGGCGATACGTCGCGCCCGTCGTCCACGGCACGTCGGGGAAGAACGCCAGCGAGTGCTCGCGATGGATCAGCGAGCCCGGCACGGCGGTGCACGCACCGTCGGGGCCGAACGTCTCGACGCGCACGCTGCCGGTGTGGCACGTCGTGCCGAGCACGACGGTGGTCGCGACGAGCGGCTCGGTGAACCCGATCTCGATCGCCTCGTTCGCCGGGAGCCCGAACGGGTGATAGCGATCGTCGTCGGGCTTGCCGCCGGTGCAGCGCCCGTCGGTCAGCGTGCACGGCGCGCCCGGATGCACCGAGGTCACCGTCGCGGGGCTCGCGAGCGAGGGCCGATCCTCGGTCTTCACCGCGACCGTCATCGGCGCGGTCGCGTTGCCGCTGGCGTCCGCGATGTCCGAGAGCACGACGTCGTAGGGCGCGCCGTATGCGAGCGGCGCCAGCGGGCGCACCACGATCGCCGCGCCGTGGCTCTCGATCACGGTCGGCACCGCGTGGTGGTCGCGATCGACGAGCGTCACGCCACCGGCGACCGCGCGCGAGAGATCGATCGGCTCGTCGAAGATCAGCTCGACGCCCGCGGCGATCGGGAGCCCCGCGTGGTCCGGATAGCTCGCGAGCAGCACCGGTGGCTCGGTGTCGGTCGCGGGCGCGGCGGTCGGATCGGTGATCAGCTCCATCACGAAGTTGCTCGGGGCCGTCGCGATCCCGAGCAGGCCGAGCTCCATCGCCGCGACGGCCTCGATCGCGAGCACGCCGTCGGTCGCGATCGCGGTGCCGCTCGCCTCCACGCCGAGGATCGTCTGCGCGAGCACCGCGTTGCCGCCCGGATCCTTGGCGTAGATCGCGAGGTCGAGCACGAGGTCGACGTAGATCGGCGAGCGCTGGTTGTCGGGGACCTCGTCCGCGGCGTGGTACGGGTTGCGATACATCCGGCCGTCGGCGTCGGTGAGGATCTCGATCTCGATCTCGCCGGTCGCGAGGCCCGACGGGATCGCGCCATCGAGCTCGACGTCGAGGCCGGTCGCGGACAGCCGCTGACCCTTGCGGATCGTGAACGCGATCGGCCCGCCGAGTGCCGTGGGATCGCCGAGCTCGGCGCGCAGCGCGGCCGGGTTCAGCGTCGACGCGAGCGTGCCGATCAGCGGCTTGGCGATCGCGATCGCGTTGCGCTGCTGGCCCGAGCGCGTCAGCTTCGGTCCGGGATCGCCGGGTCCGCGCGTGCGCAGGATCTGCGGGATCACGGTCGTGCGGCTCGCGAGCGGCGTCAGCGGGAACGCCGCGGGCGCGACGCGCTGGCCGTCGAGATCGGCGAGGTGATCACCGAGCTCCAGCGTGTAGGTCTCACCGGCGCCGAGGTCGTCGATCGGATCGATCGACACGTGGATGCCGTTCGCGATCACCACGGCCGGCACCGGCGCGCCCGCGCCATCGACCAGCGCGATCGATCCGATGCTGCGCGGGTCGAGCGGCTCGCTGAACACGAGGTGGATCGTCGAGGTCTCGAACATCGGGCGATGCGGCGCGGTCGCGAACAGCGCCGGGTCGCGGCCCTGGATCGCGATCAGCGCGGGCGCCGCGCTGTTCGGGGCGCTGCGCCGCGTCGTGAAGCTGAACCGCGGCGCCCCGTCGACGACGACGCCGTAGGTCGTGCCCGGCTCGAGCGCGGGCGCGGTGAAGATCAGGCCGGTGCCCGCCTCGGTGGGTGTCGGGGTCGCGGCGACCGGGTTCCCGTCGGGCGCGACGAGCGCGGCCGTCGCGACCACTGGATCCGAGAACGTGACCACGACGTTCGCGCCGATCGGCACGTCGAGCTGATGATCGGCCGGGTACGTGAACACGACGCTGGGCACCGGCGCGACCGGCTGCGGCGCGACCGCCGTACACGCGACCACGAGACCCGCGACCACCACCACGACTCGCATGACGCCATCGTATACAAGTTGTATACCGATGGTGCGCGCAGCGACTTCATGGGGTTGGCTGATGCCACCCTGGGACCCGAGGCTTCACCCGTGCAACCTCAGTAGAACAGACGATACTCGGGCGGAATCTGCTCCGGACCCGCGACGACGACGCCGAGGTCACGCAGCAACCCGTCCGACAGCGCGTAGATCCAGCCGTGCACGGTCACGCGCTGACCGCGGCGCCAGGCGTCCTGCACGATCGTCGTGTGGCAGACGTTGGCGACCTGCGCCTCGACGTTCAGCTCGGCGAGCCGGTCGGCGCGCGCGCCCGGGTCGGCGATCGCGGCCAGCTCGTCGCGGTTCCACAGGTGGACGTCGCGGACGTGGCGCAGCCAGTTGTCGACCAGGCCGAGCGGCTGGGTCGAGGTCGCCGCGCGGATGCCGCCGCAGCCGTAGTGGCCGCACACGATGATGTGCTTCACCTGCAGGATGTCGATCGCGTACTGCAGCACCGCGAGGCAGTTGACGTCGGTGTGCTCGACGACGTTGGCCACGTTCCGGTGCACGAACAGCTCGCCCGGCTTCCGGCCGATGATCTCGTTCGGCGGCAGCCGGCTGTCCGAGCAGCCGATCCACAACAGCTCCGGGCTCTGCAGGGTCTCGAGGCGCCTGAAGTACTCCGGATCGGCGGTGACCTTCTGCGCCGCCCAGGTGCGGTTGGCGGCGAAGCACTCGTCGAGGAGGGCGGACACCGCCGCCGTGTACCACGGGTCGGACCCGTCGCTGCGGCGCTACGGCGCCGGGCCGGCGTCGGGGGCGTTCAGCCGCTCGAGCTCGCAGGCCAGCCACTCGGACAGCTGGGCGCGCTCGGCGTCGCTCGGGCCGGCGCCGCCCGGCGGCATGAAGCGGTTGACCGCGTCGGGGCCGGCGCCGGCCTGCTCGTCGACGTGGCCGGCGACGTTCAGCGTGCCGATCAGCGTGTCGAAGTCGTGGAAGATCGGCGCGCCCTGGCGCTCGGCGCCGCGCAGCGCGCTGTCGTGGCAGCGCGTGCAGTGCGCCGCGAGGAACGGCGCGCCGAAGGCCTCGTAGGTGAGGGCCCCGCCGGGCGGGCAGGTCGCGCCGGTCGGTGTCGGCTCGCCGCCGCCGCCGCACGCGGTGACGAGGGCGGGGGCGAGCGACGCGGCCGCGGCGTGGGCGAGGGCGCGACCGACGGCGGCGCGGCGGCTCATCGGATCTCGAGCTCCCAGGTGACGCGCTG
>JBBQEX010000121.1:0-13099 GCA_038321315.1 Haliangiales bacterium
GCGCTCACCTCGCGGCGATCGCGCAGGCCAGGTGACGGCCAAGCTGCCCCCGATCGGCGCGGCGTACCTCGTGCCGATCGAAGGTGACGAGGTCACGTTCGCGTGGATCGTCGGTCCGCACGTGATCCCCGACAATCCGTATCGCCGCGTGGCGTTCGCGTGCGCGACGTGGACCGGCACCGCGGCGCCGACCCAGCGCGACCTCGACGCGCGCCGCGTGCGCGAGCTGTTGGGGCGACCTCGCGATGGTCCAGTACTACGTCCAGCGCATGTGGCAGGCCAAGCATCGCCCGGCGTCGCTGCGCGCCGAGCTCGACGACGATGATGACGACGATCGCGTCGCGGCGCGCAAGCGGGGCCCACTCGCCAAGCTCGCGCAGCTCGATGTGCTGCCCGAGTGGGACGGCCTCACGACCAAGCGCCGCAAGACGACCGTCGCGCGCTGGCTGCACGCGTGCGCGGCCGCCCTGCGCGCGTTGCCCCGCGGCAGCAAGCGCGCCGCGAAGCTCGCGATCATCGAGCGCACCGTCGAGACGATCAACGCGTGGTCCGGCTGCGACGCGATCGACACGCCCGAGCGCGAGGCCCTGTGCACCGCCTTCGACGACCTCGTGCAGCTCGCGGGCCTGCGCGGCCACGACCTCGCCGGCCCCTATCGCGACTGGTGATCCGCGTCGAGGCCGAAGTCGAGTACGGTGTGGCATGGACGACAAGCCGACGGTTCGGATCAAGCCGAACAACAAGTGCAACAGCTGCCAGCACTACGTCGACGAGCGATGCGCGCAGCGCAGCACGCCGCGGTTCTGCGGCAAGCGCTACCTGACGCTCGCGTCGTAGATCAGATCAGAGCGGGAAGCCGAGCTCGTCCTTGGGACCGAAGTCGTCGATCCAGGCGCACGGCATGGCGGGCCCGAGCTGGAGCGCGCACCAGCTGTCCTTGTTGACGGCGATGATCCCGGCGAGACCTTCGGGCACGAGCTTGTGGAGCTCCTGGAGCGCGCCCTTGGCGGCCTTGCGGATGCCGTCGCCGTCGGCGATCCGGCGCGCGATGTTGGCGGCGAGCGAGACGCGAAACACGGCCTCGCCACCCGAGGTCGAGATCGCGACGTGCTCGTCGGCCCAGGTGCCGATGCCGGGGATCGCGGCGTCGTCGACGGCGCCGGCGCGGCGGTAGATCGTGCCGCCGCTCGACGTCGCCGCGGCGAGGCCGCCGGTCTTGTCGCGCGCGACCGCACCGACGCCGCCGCCCTCGAGGTCGAGCTTGCCGCCGGCCTGGACCTCGGCCCACGCGGCGCGCGCGCGCGGCGTGATCAGCGCGTCGGGCACGCCGGTCGTCATGCCGATCTCCTGCATGTAGCGGAGCGCGCCGTGACCCGCGAGCACGACCTGCTCGCCGAGCTCGAGCACGGCGCGCGCGACGATGATCGGGGCGCCCAGGTTCGGGACCGCGGCGACCGCGCCAGCCCGACGCCGCGCGCCGTCCATCACCGACGCGCAGGTCTCGATCGTGCCCTCGCGCGTGAGGGAGCTGCCGATGCCCGCACCGAACTCCGGATCGTCCTCGAGATGACGGACCGCGGCGACGACCGCATCGAGCGCGGTACCTCCCCGATCGAGGAGGTTCTTGCCCTTCGCCGCCGCGTCGCGCACGCCCTGACGCACGCGATCGACGCGATCCGGCGCGACCTTACCGACACCACCGTGGACCAAGATCATCCTTGGATCCTAAACGGAACGGCGTATCGTGCGCGCATGTTCAACACCGTGTTCCATCAGATGCAGAAGCAGCTCGCGCAGCTCGACACCTGGTTCGAGAAGGCGACCGCGTACGCGACGGCGAAGAAGTTCGATCCGAGCCTGTTCCTGCAGTTCCGCATCGCGCCCGACATGCTGCCGTTCGTGACGCAGGTCCGCATCGCGACGGACACGGCCAAGCTCGCGGCGTCGCGGCTGACCGGCAAGGACGCCCCGGTGTTCGAGGACAAGGAGACCACGCTGACCGAGCTCGTCGAGCGCGTCGCGAAGACCCGCGCGTACCTCGAGAGCGTGACCGAGGCCGACCTCGCCAACGCGGCGACGCGCACGATCTCGACGCCGCGCTGGGAAGGCAAGACGATGACCGGCCAGGACTACTTCATGGAGCACGCGCTCCCGAACTTCTACTTTCACATCGCGATGACGTACGCGCTGCTCCGCCACAACGGCGTCGAGCTCGGCAAGAAGGACTACCTCGGTCCGCTCTCGCTGAAGTAACTAGAAGTCGTAGCCGAGCCCGAGCTGCGCGATCAGCGGGTTCACCCAGACGCTCATCTTCGCGGTGCCGACCTCGACGGTGTCGAACAGCGGCAGGCTCGGCGTCTTGACCTGGATGTGCTCGACCCGCGCGCGCGCGAGCATCCCGGCGATGTACTTGACGTCGCCGCGCAGGTGCCAGCCTTTGTGGACGCGCAGGTCGAAGCCGCCCTGCACGACGAAGCCAGGCGCAGGTGCGATCGACATCGTCGGCTGGCTGACCTCGATCAATGTCGGGTTCGTGACCTTCGCCCCGTACTGGAACAGCACGCTCGCCCCGAGACCGAGGAACGGCTGGAACGCGTGCTCGGTGCCGAGCAGCTTGTAGACCAGCGTGACGACCGGCGGGATCGCCTTGGCCTCGCCGAGCTCGGGACCGAGCGCGGGCACGCCGGTCGGGATGCCGAGCGCCATCGGGGCGATCGACTCGTTCGCGAGCGTGCCGGTCGCGTGGAACTTCACGTTCAACGGCGTGCCGAGGATCGCCTCGATCGACAGGCGATCGTGGAGCACCGGCAGCGTGTAGCCGATGATCACCGCCGGGATCGTGGCCGATGCGATGTCGGCACCCGATCCGGCGATCGGCCCATTCTTGACCGCGAGGCTCGCGGCGCCGTCGACGTCGGCGAGCTCGAGCTCGCGCGAGCTCGACAGCGGGATGACCTGCGCGACGCCGGCGCGAAAATAGAATCGGTGGCCCGAGAACCCGGGGCGACCCTTGTCCTTCGCCGGTCGCGGCGGCGGCGCGGGCTCGTCCTTCTTCGCGGCGCCGGGGTCGGTCGTGTCGTCGGATAGATCGATCTCGCCACCGTCGGCGTAGGCGACGCGACCGAGGAGGAGCAGCGCGATCAAGGCCTTCATCGCTCGACTCCCCGGATCGGCCGCGACAGGAGCTGTAACTTCATCTGGTCCTTCGCGAGCAGCATCTTCACCTGGCCCGCCGTGATCGAGGAGATGTTGACGTCGATCTCGACGTCGGCGGTGTTGGTCAGCGCGATCGCGATGCGTCCGTCGGCGAGGAACGTCACCGGCCCGACGAGGATCAGCGACATCGGCTTGCTGTGGAGGTCGTGGCTCGACAGCGGGAGGCTCATGTCGTGCGCGTCCATGTAGAGCTCGAGCGCGGTGATCATCGTCGGCGTACCGTTGCGGTCGACGATGTAGCCCATCAGCGGGCCGCCGGCGGGCTCGCGCACGCGCATCACCGAGGTCTTGGTGTCGGTGTTGATCGTCGCGATGCCGGCGATCGTCGCGGCCATCGTGATCGAGGTCGCGTACATCGTCTGCGCCGAGATCTTGACCGGGATGCAGCTCGCGGCGCTCGAGCCATCGGGGAGCGGGCAACTCGTCGACAGCTCGCCCATCTCGACCGGCATGCCGCCCTGGAGGTACATGCACGCCTCGTGTTCCGGCGTCGACGGGTCGCAGTCGCTGTTGAACTGCGCGTTGGTCACGATCCCGCTGTGATCGGTGATCCGCAGCGCCGCGCGGTTCTCGTCGCGCAGGGCCTCGGCGCCGTCGACGGTCCCCGAGCCGTTGATGTCGGTGAACGGCGTGGTCTCGGCGACCATGAACGTCGACGTCGAGGCCGGCGCGCCGGCAAAGTCGATCGACAGGTTGTTGCCGCCGCCGTCGCCGTTCGTCATGCCGTTGAGCGGATCGAAGCTCGCGGCATCGCCGCTGATCCCGCAGATCTCGTTCGCGTCGCAGCCCGAGTTGTTGCCGGAGATCAGCGACAGCCGGTACGTCGTGCCGGGCGTCCACGGAACATCGGGGACGAACTGCAGCGAGCGATCGCGACGGATCAGCGTGCCGGGCACCGCGGCCTTGCACGTGCCGCCGGCGAATTCTTCGACGCGCACGGTGCCCTTGCCGCACGCGGTGCCGAGCGCGATCGTGTTCGCGACGAGCGGCTGGGTGAACCCGACCTCGATCGGCTCGTTCGCCGGCAGCGTGAACGGGTGATAGCTGTCGTCGCTGCTCTTGCCCCCGGTGCAGTGCCCGCCGGTGAGCGTGCACGCCGCGCCGGGATAGACCGACGACACGGTGATCGGGATGTTGGTGTTCTGGAGCGCCTCGGTCGAGAACGCGAAGGTCGTGCCGACCGCCGCGTTGCCGCTCTGATCGGCGACGTCGGCGAGGACGATGTGGTAACGCGACGAGTACTTCAGCGGCGCGAGCGGGCGCACGACGATCGCGGCGCCGTGGCTCTCGATCACCGCGGCGACATCGCCGTTGCTCGCGTCGGTCAACCTGACGCCACCGGCGTTCGCGCGCGCGAGGTCGATCGGCTCGTCGAAGATCACCTCGATGCCGGCGCCGACCGGCTGACCATCGGTCTCGGCCTCGGGATAGCTCGCGAGCATCGTCGGTGCGGCGGTGTCGCTGTCGACCGCGGGCACGCCGGCCGGGTCGGTGATCAGCTCCATCACGAAGTTGCTCGGGGCGGTCGCGATGCCGAGCAGGCCGAAGTCCATCGCCGCGACGGTCTCGATCGCGAGCACGCCGTCGGTCGCGACCGCGGTGCCGGTCGCCTGGATGCCGAGGATCGTCTGCGCGAGCACCGCGTTGCCGCCCGGATCGGTCGCGTAGACCGCGACGTCGAGCACGAGGTCGACGTAGACCGGCGCGTTCTGGTTCTCGGGCCGCTGGCCGGCGGCCTGGTACGGGTTGCGATACAGCCGGCCGTCGGCGTCGGTCAGGATCTCGATCTGGATGTCGCCGGTCGCGAGCCCCGACGGGATCGCGCCGTCGAGCTTGACGTCGAGCCCGCTCGCCGTCAGCCGCTGCCCCTTGCGGATCGTGAACGCGATCGGGCCGTCGAGCGCCTTGGGATTGCCGAGCTCGGCGTGGAGCGCGCTGTTGTTGAGGTTCGAGGTCGTCTTGCCGATCAGCGGCTTGTCGATCGCGATCGTGTTGCGCGCGGCGCCCGAGCGCGTCTGCTTGGGGCCGGGGTCGGTGGCGCCGCGCGTGCGCAGGATCTGCTTGATCACCGTGCCGCGGGTCGCGAGCGGCGTCAGCGGGATCTGGGCGGGGATGAACGTGTGCCCGTCGAGATCGCGGATGCGGTTGCCGAGCTTCAGCGTGTAGGTCTGACCGGCGGCGAGATCGTCGACCGGATCGATCGAGACGTGGATGCCGTTCGCGACCACGACCGCGGGCACCGGCATGTTGGTCGCGCCGTCGACCAGCTGGATCGAGGCCGGATCGTCGACCACCGAGCGCGGATCGATCGGCTCGGAGAACACCAGGCGGATCGTCGAGGTCTCGAACAGCGGGCGATGCGGCGCGGTCGCGAACAGCGCCGGGTCGGTACCCTGGATCGCGATCAGCGACGGAGCGGCGCTCTTCGGCGTCGCGCTGCGCGTCGTGAAGCTGAACAGCGGGCCCGAGGTCGGCAGGTTCTTCGCGCTCGGATCGATCGCGCTGCCGACGACGACGCCGTACGTCGTGCCGGGTGCGAGCGCCGGACCGCTGAAGATCACGCCGGTGCCCTCGTCGGTCACGGTCGCGGTCGCGTCGAACGGCGTTCCATCGGCGCCAACCAGCTTCACCGATGACGCCGCGCTCGCGACGACCTTCTCGGAGAACGTCACGACGATGTTCGAGCCGACCGGAACGTCGAGTTGGTGGTCGATCGGGAACGTGAACACGACCCCGGGAGGGGCCGTGACGAGCTGTGGCGTCGTGTCGGCTCCGCACGCTGCGACGACGAGAGCACCACTCAACAAAGGAACCAGTCTCACCGAACCAGACTAAACAAATTCGCGTGAGATCGCGCTGACTATTTCGCGGACAAGTAGCCGCCGTCGACGAGAAGCTCGGCGGTCAGGACTGCCCCACCGGCCGCGCCGCGCACCGTGTTGTGTGACAGGGCGACAAATTTCCAGTCGAAGATCGCGTCCGGACGCAGGCGCCCGATCGTGATCGCCTGACCGTTGCCGGCATCGCGGTCGAGCCGGGTCTGCGGCCGGTTGTCGTCCTCGAAGTAATTCAGGAAGGGCACAGGGGCACTCGGCAAGGATTTGTCTTGCGGCTTACCGCGATAACTCCGCCATGCGTCGAGGATCTGGTCGCGGGTCGGCTTCCGCTCGAACGAGACGAAGACCGCGGCCATGTGGCCGTCGCTCACCGGGACCCGGATGCACTGGGCGGTGATGGCCGGGATGGTCGCCGGGACGATCTTGCCGTCGTTGATCGTGCCCCAGACCTTCAGGGGTTCCTGCTCGGACTTCTCCTCTTCGCCCTTGATGAACGGGATCACGTTGTCGACCATCTCGGGCCAGGTCTCGAACGTCTTGCCGGCGCCGGAGATCGCCTGGTAGGTGCACACCGCGATCTGCTTGGGGCCGAACGCGACGAGCGGATGGATCGCCGGCACGTAGCTCTGGATCGAGCAGTTCGGCTTGACCGCGATGAACCCGCGCTTGGTCCCGAGGCGGCGGCGCTGCGCGTCGATGATCTGCATGTGGTCCGAGTTGATCTCGGGGACCATCATCGGCACGTCGGGCGTCCAGCGGTGCGCCGAGTTGTTCGACACGACCGGGGTCTCGGCGCGCGCGTAGTCCTCCTCGAGCTTCGCGGTCGCATCCTTCGCCATGTCGACCGCGCAGAACACGAAGTCGACCTCGCCGGTGACGCGCGCGAGGTCGGCCGCATCGACGACGATCTTGCTCGCGATCGCCGCGGGGATCGGGGCCGGCAGCGTCCAGCGCCCGGCGACCGCGTCGGCGTAGGATTTACCGGCAGACCCGGGACTCGCCGCGACGCAAGCGACCTCGAACCAGGGATGCTCGTTCAACAGTGAGATGAATCTCTGCCCGACCATGCCGGTCGCACCGAGGACACCGACGCGTAACTTCTTCACGATGGGGACTCTACAATTTTTCGAGGAGGATCGATGACGCGATTTCTTGTTCTCGCGACACTTTTGGCCGCGTGCAGCGACTCCGGCGGCGGCAGCAACGGCCCGGTTCGACTCGAGGAGCTCGCGGCCAAGACCGGCGCGGTGTCGTGCCAGCACGAGCTCCGGTGCTGCGACGACGCCGAGATCATGGCCGATTTCGGCTCGGTCACCGTCGGTGGCCAGAACACGCGAGCTACGACGTCGACTGCCTCGCGGCCGCGGCCGCGCTGAGCTGCACCGAAGGCGCGTGCAAGCCGGTGCCGATGGCCATCGGCGACGCCTGCGAGGACAACTGCGCCGACGGCCTGTGGTGCGACTTCTCGAGCGGCGGCACGTGCGCCGCGAAGATCAGCGACGCGATGACCTGCCACGGCAACGCCAGCTGCACGAGCGGCTCGTGCGACGCGACGACCAAGGTGTGCGTCGACCCCGCGCTGCGGTGCAACGGGCGATAGCTGCTAAGGTACGCGCCGGTGAGCACGGCGCTGATCACGGCTTCGAAGCTGAAGACGCTCGCCGGCTACGCGTTCTCGCGCGGGCGCGCCTACGTCGACGAGGGCCG
The DNA here is from genome assembly GCA_038321315.1 of Haliangiales bacterium. GTDB lineage: Bacteria > Myxococcota_A > Polyangia > Haliangiales > Haliangiaceae > JABFXX01. Next base: position 7,761 of record JBBQEX010000121.1, read on the forward strand.
CGTCCTCGACTGTCGCGACGACGGCACGACGATCGAGGGCATCGTGCACGGTCAGTCGGCCTACGCGGTCCGCGTCGTCGCGCACGGCACGCAGCTGACCAGCGACTGCACGTGTCCGGTCGGCCACTCGTTCTGCAAGCATGCCGTCGCGCTCGCGCTGTTCCGGCTCGAGCAGGACGCGCAACCGCAGCTCGCGCGCCAGAAGCTCGAGCGCGAGGCGTGGTCGCAGTCGAACCAGCCGACATTCGCGACCCGCAAGGATCTCGAGACCTGGGCCGATGCTCATCGCGTGCGCCACGTGCTCGAGCAGTCCGCCGAGCAGCTGTGCGCCGAGCTGCCGGGCGAGCTGGTCGCGCGCTACGGGCTGCGCTACGCGCTCGGTCGCATGTCGCTGCGCGAGGTCGGCTCACGCGAGGGTGCGGCGCGCTACCTCGCGGCCCGCGGGATCGACGCGTCGGTCGCCGGCGCGGCCTACGCCGTCGTCACGCGCGCCGCGGCGTCGGTCGAGAGCGGCATGGCCGAGGAGGTCGCGCGCGTCGAGCCGGCCGCGTTGCCGCCGGTGCTCGCCAAGCTGTGGGTCAAGTTGATCGCGCTGCGCGACACGATCCGCGAGGTCGCGGTGCCGCGCTCGCGCGACGAGCGCAAGGGCGGATCGCTCGGCTACGACCGCGAGCGACCGGGGCTCGTGTGGCGCGAGCTCGATCGCGTGTTCCGGCCGAGCACCGGGTTCGCGAGCTACGGCAGCTTCGGCGTGCAGAGCCGCATCGAGTTCCCGGGCGGCGGCGCGCCGGTGATGGCGTGCAACTGCGAGGCGAAGGTCGTGCCGTGCGCGCACCTGCTCGCCGCGGTCGACACCGCGCTCGATCGGCTGGGCGATTCCGGCGCCCACGCCGAGCTCGTCCCGGTGGCCGAGGAGCTGTTGCGGCCGGGCTGGTCGCGCGCGCTCGAGGAGCTCGCGCTGCTCGAGGCCCGCGCGGTCAAGCCCGCGGTCGCGATCGAGGTGTGGTGGTCGATCGAGCTCGAGCTCGGCCAGTGGATGCTGGTGCCGATCGTCAAGAAGGCGTTGAAGAAGGGCGGCTTCACGACCGGGTCGCGGATGGCCGCGGGCAAGTTGCTCGACGAGCACCGCGCCGCGCTCGGCGAGGACGACCTCCGGATCGCGGAGTTCCTCGCGTCGTGGGCCCCGGCGACGCGCGCGGCCGGCACGTATCCGGTGCGCGCGTTCGCCGCGCTGATCGGCCACCCGCGCGTGCTGCACGAGCACGGCGACGATCGCTTCACGGTCGCGCGCGCCCCGCTCGGGTTCATCGCGTCGCAGGTCGGCGACCAGATCCGCGTCGCGCCCGCGCTCGACGGCGCCGGCCTCGACGCGCGGCTGATCGCGCCGCTGCTCCGGGTGTTCGCGGCTGGCGAGCCGGTGATCGCGATCGATCCCGAGCGCACGCGGTGCACGCTGGTCGACGTGTCCGACGACGCGCGCAAGCTGTTCGCCGTCCTCGAGCGCCACGGCGAGCTGTTCCCACCCGAGAGTCACCCGCAGCTGCTCGAGCGGCTCGCGACGTTCGAGGCGCGCGTGCCGCTGCACGTGCCGCGCGAGCTCAAGGGCCGCGAGCACGCCGCGAAGCTGACGACGGTGTGCCGGCTGCGGCTCGCGCCCGACGGTGCGCTCGAGCTCGACCTGCTCGTGCGGCCCGGTCCCGGCGCACCGCTGTTCCATCCCGGTGCCGGCCCGATCGACGTGCTGCTCGCGCGCGACGGCGAGCGTGGCTACGTCCGCCGCGACCTGACCACCGAGCTCGCGCGCGCGCACGCGGCGATCGCGTCGCTGCCGCTCGCCGACGCGATCGAGGGGCCGCCGAGCGTCTACCGGATCGCCGAGCTCGATCCGGCGCTCGCCCTGGTCGCCGCGCTGCAGGATCCGCCGCCCGGCGTCGAGGCCGAGTGGCTCGACGCCAAGCCCGTGGTGTACAGCGCGCCGTCGGTCGCTCAGCTGCGCGTGACGATCGAGCGCAAGCAGGACTGGTTCGGGATCACCGGCGATCTCAAGATCGAGGCCGGCCGCGTCGAGCTCGCGATCCTGCTCGACGCCGCGCGCCGCCAGCAGCGCTTCGTCAAGGTCGGCGAGCATCGCTGGGTCGAGCTATCGGCGACGCTGCGCGATCGGCTCACCGGGATCTCGGACCGCGCGTTCATCGGCAAGACGCGGGCAAGTCCCGGCTCCGCCGGGGCGCGCAGCGACGCGGAGCGGCGCGCAGTGTCGATCGAGTTGTCTCCCGGGGCGGTGCCTGCGGTCGCCGCGCTCGAGGCGCTCGGTGCGTCCGTCAAGCTCGCGCCCGAATGGGAGCTGCTTGCCGAGCGGCTCGCCGCGTCGCTCGCGCTCAAGGTCAAGCCACCGGCGAACTTGAAGGCGACGCTGCGCGACTACCAGGCCGAGGGCCACGCGTGGCTGTCGCGCGTCGCCGCGTGGGGTGCCGGCGCGGTGCTCGCCGATGACATGGGCCTCGGCAAGACCGTGCAGGCGATCGCGGTGTTGCTCGATCGCGCGAAGCTCGGGCCGACGCTCGTGCTCGCGCCGACCTCGGTCGCGCTCAACTGGGTCGCCGAGCTCGCGCGGTTCGCGCCCGATCTCAAGCCGATCGTGTACGCCGAGGCCGATCGCGCGGCCGTGCTCGGCAAGCTCAAGAAGAAGGACGTCCTCATCGTCAGCTACGGGTTGCTCGTGCGCGATGCCGCGGCGCTGGCGGTGCCGCGGTTCGGGACGCTCGTCATCGACGAGGCCCAGGCGCTCAAGAACCCGACGACGCGGCGCGCGAAGGCGGCGCGGGGCCTGCAGGCCGACTTCCGGATCGCGCTGTCGGGCACGCCGTTCGAGAACCACCTCGGCGAGCTGTGGAGCCTGTTCGCGACCGTGTTCCCGGGGCTGCTCGGCAGCTGGGATCAGTTCCGCGATCGGTTCGCGACCCCGATCGAGAAGGGCAAGGATCCCGAGGCGCGCATGGCGCTGTCGCGCGTGCTCGCGCCGTTCCTCTTGCGCCGCACCAAGGCCGAGGTCGCGCGCGAGCTGCCGTCGCGCACCGAGATCGAGGTGCCGGTCGCGCTGTCGAACGAGGAGTGGACGATGTACGAGGACGCCCGGCTCGCGGCGATCGCCGAGCTCGGCAAGTCGAGCAAGGCGCTGCAGGATCAGCAGCGCCGGTTCCAGGTGCTCGCCGCGCTCACCCGGCTGCGCATGCTCGCGTGTCACCCGCGGCTGCACGACGCCAAGACCGAGGTCGGCAGCTCGAAGCTGAGGCGCCTGCTCGAGCTGGTCGACGAGTTGCGCAGCGAGGGCCACCGCGCGCTCGTGTTCAGCCAGTTCACGTCGCACCTCGCGCTCGTCCGCGAGGAGCTCGATCGCGCGGGCTACGTGTCGCTCTATCTCGACGGCAGCACGCCGATGCAGCAGCGCGCCAAGCTGGTCGAGCGGTTCCAGGCCGGCGAGGGCGAGATCTTCTTGATCTCGCTCAAGGCTGGCGGCACCGGCATCAACCTGACCGCCGCCGACTACGTGATCCACCTCGACCCGTGGTGGAACCCCGCGGTCGAGGATCAGGCGACCGATCGCGCGCACCGCATCGGCCAGACCAAGCCGGTCACGGTGTACCGGCTCGTCGCGCGCGGCACGATCGAGGAGCAGATCCTCGCGATGCATCGCGACAAGCGCGCGCTCGTCGCCGGCATCCTCGAGGGCACCGACGTCGCCGCGCGCCTGACGACCAAGGACCTACTCGCGCTGCTCGAGACCGGCGAGCGCGGCGGCGACGACGCTGCCGACGACGACGACGGCGAGCGGCGAGCCTCGGTTCACTGAGCGGGCGGCTCGACGTCGGCCCACAGCAACCCGAACGGCTCGGCGCGCACGCGTGCGTCGTCGATCCACGGTGCATCGAGCGCATCCTGATAGGTCGCGCGGCGCGCCTTCGGAGTCGCCACGGCGTCTACTTCTTGAGCGCGCGGGCGGTCGCGTCGAGGAGCGGCTGCGCGCCGACGGGCTTGCCGGTCGCGCCGCGCATCCACAGGTCCGGCAGGATCGCGCCCTGACGCGCGACGCGCTCGAACTCCGTCGCGAACACCGAGGCGGGCTTGCCGGCGACGTGCTCGTCGATCTGGAACGCGATCGTCTCGCCGAGCACGTAGTTGAACAGATAGAGCGGCGAGGCGATCGTGTGGCTGTAGATGCCGAGCAACACGGTGCCCTTACCACCGAGCAACGGCGCGTAGTACTTGTCCCAGGTCTCCTTCGCGATCCGGACCGTGGCATCGCGCAGCTCGGCCGGCGTCGCGTTCGGATGCGCGTAGAGCCAGTGCCAGACGTCGATCTCGACGAGCGCCGAGCCCGCGATCTCGCGCGTGCTCCAGAACTTGCCGATCGTCGCGGCGCCGTCGGCCTTCGGCTTCGGGCGGCCGAGCAGCTCGAGGTCGTGCGCCTGGAACAGGAACGCGAGCGCCTCGGTGAACGCGGTGTTCGGCACGCCGGCGAGCAGCGTGTGGTCGATGTCGTAGAGCGAGAACGTCTGCTCGATGTTGTGGCCGAGCTCGTGGACCGCGATGTTGTAGCCCTTGTAGTCCATGCCTCCGGTCTCGACGCGCGTGCGCAGGTGCGCCTTGTCACCGCGGCGCTTGGCCTCCATCGCGTGTCCGGCACCGCGCGACGGATCGACCGCGATGTGCTCGCTGAGGTACTTCGCGCGCGCCGCGGTGAACCCGAGGTCGCGGAGGATGCGCGGGATGTCGGCGGCGAACGCGGCGGCCGTCGGGTAGCGCTTGCGCGTGACCGCGTCGTATTCGGTCTCGGGGACGCCCGCGGCGCTGAACGAGAACCACAGGTCATGCGGCTCGAGCGCGCGGCCGAGCTTCTTCTGCATCGCGGCCGCGGCATCGGCGGCGAGTGGCGAGTCGAGCACGCCGGTGAGGATCTTGCGGACGCTCGCCTCGGGCATCTCGGCGCTGGCGAACGCGCGATCGATGTAGGTCGGCGCGGTCGGCGAGTACGGATCGATCGCGCGCGCGGCCTTGAAGTGCGCGATCACCTTCGCGAACCGCGTGTTCGGCTCGGGCGCGTCGCTCGCCGCGGTGGCGCGATCCTTGGGCGCGGTGGCCTCGACCTCGGCGGCCGGCGCGACCGCCGTCTTGTTCGTGAACGGATTCCAGTCGAGTCGCGGGTTGTCGATCACCGCGGCGGGGATCGACTGCGTGACGATGCGCTCCATCACCTTGGCGATCGTGCGCTGCTTCGCGATGCCGTCCTTGTCGGCATAGTTCGCCTTGAGCTCGTCGCGCAGGTTCCAGTGGCTGATCAG
>JBBQEX010000122.1:0-12740 GCA_038321315.1 Haliangiales bacterium
AACCCGACGCGCGCACGCAGACACCGCGCATCGCGCACCTCGGGCGGCCCCGCGCACGGCACGACCTCGGCGACGACACCGAGGTCGTCGAGCGCGGTGGCGACGACCAGCGCGAACACCGCATGCTCGGCCGGCACGAGCGGTCGCGACGCGGCGAGCTCGGCCGGCCCGCCGAACAAGCGCTGCGCGATCGCGCGGACCGCGAGCCCACCGCCGACGACCGGCACCGCGACGCCCGCGATCCGGAGCTCGGCGAACGCCGCATCGCGATCGGTCGCGACCGTCGGATCGTGCACGGTGGTCTGGCGCAGCGTCGCGCCGTGCGCGTCGATCGGTGGGAATGGTGGCGACGACGTCCGGCGCGCGCCCGGCGACGCGGCGGCCGTGGCCTCGCGCGGCGCGGCGGGCTGCGTCGGTGCCTCGGGCCCGAGCAGCACGGGGATCGCGACCGCGGGTCGACCACGCACGCCATCGAACGCGACCTCGAGCGGCCCACCGAGCAGCGTGGCGAGCGCGCCGTTCGCGAGGGCCGAGCGCGTCGCGCCGAGCCAGCCCGCGCACGCCGACTCGAACGCCGCATCGGCGCGGGTCATCCGCGGCAGCCGCGCGAACGGGAATGGCAAAAAGCTTGAGACCGTCGATGGCGCCAAGGTACGCTCTTATCCTACATCCAACTACAACAAGGAGTTTCCATGCAAGATCGACGACTTGGCTTCCGTGTTCCGTTCGAAGGCATGGTCACGTCCTACGTTCACGAGCGCCCGGTGCGCGCGCTGGTGTCGAACCTGTCCGACACCGGCCTCAACATGGCATCGATCACGACGCTCGCGCCACCACCCGGGCTGCTCGTCGGGCTCGAGCTCGAGCTCCCCGGTGTCGGCGAGTCGATCTGGGCGTCGGGCCGCGTGTGCTACCGCAAGGACGATCACCTCGCGTCGGGCCTCGGCGTCCGGTTCCACGCGATGGCGGCGAGCCAGGCGCGCCAGATCCGCGACTTTTGCATCGAGGCGCGCCGCAAGGGCCTCGGCGCGTTGCTCGCACGCATTCGCGTCGCCCGAGCGTAGCGGCATCTCCGCGCTCGACGAGCTAAGATCGTCTCGATGAGACGGCTCCCGGCTCTGCTCGCCTGCGCGATCCTCGGCCTCACTCCGCTCGCCGGCGATCGCGCCGTGCACGCCGGCGACTGGGGCGTGACGCGCAACCCGTTCGATCCGGTCGTGATCGCCCGCTACAAGGGCATCCTCAAGGTCGACCCGTACGAGGGCACCGCGTTCGCCCGCCTGCTCGATCTCTACCGCCGGTTCCGCACCGTCGATCTCCTGAAGGCCGAGTATCAGAAGGAGCTCGACAAGGCCGAGGAGTGGTCGGCGCTCGTCGTCATGGGCCGGCTGTTCCGCACGACCGGGGACGAGCAGCGCGCGCTCGAGCTGTTCGGCAAGGCGACCGACAAGAAGCCGACCGATGCGCAGGCGTGGCTCCAGATCGGCGAGCTCCAGAAGGCCGCGAGCAAGCCCAAGGACGCGCGCGTCGCGTACGACAAGGCGCTCGCGAACTCGACCAACAAGGAGATGAAGAAGAAGGCGCTCCGCGCGCTCGCCGACCTCGCGCTCGCGACCGGCGACAACGACGGCGCCAACGCCTACTTCAAGCAGTTCCTCGATCTCGATCCGACCAACGCGCAGCTGTGGCTCGAGCGCGGCGACGCGATGCTCGCGGCCGGCAAGCGCGAGGTCGCGCTCGAGAGCTACGCCGCCGCCGAGAAGCTGCTCGGCAACGATCCGCAGAAGCGCATGGAGGTGATCGCGCGCCGCGGCCAGGCACTCGAGGCCATGGGCAAGGACGACGAGGCGGTCGCCGAGTATCGCCGCGCGATCAAGGCCGCGCCCAAGGGCTACTACCTCGAGGTCGAGCTGACCGGCCGGATCATCGACATCTTCCGCAAGAAGCAGGCGCTGCCGCAGCTGCTCGCGCAGTACGAGAAGGAGTGGCCCGAGGGTGCGCGTGGACACTTCGAGTGGAACACGCTCGGCAAGCTCTACGAGGAGACCGGCCAGCAGGACAAGGCGATCGCGGCGCTGAGGAAAGCGGTCGCGAAGTCGCCGTGGGAGCTCGACACCCAGGGCCACCTGATCTCGCTGCTCGAGAACTCGGGACGCGACGACGAGGCGCTCGCGCAGTACGAGGCCGTCGTGCGCGCCGCACCCGGCGAGGCGCGGTTCCAGATCCAGCTCGCCGAGCGCTACTGGCGGCGCGGCAAGGAGAAGCAGGCGCTCGACACCGTGACCCGCATGGAGGGCCGGTTCCCGACCGACCCCGGCGTGATCGCGGCGATCGCGGACATGTACACGCGGTGGGGCAAGGACGATCTCGCGCTCGTCGAGTACGAGAAGCTCGCGAAGATCGAGCCCGAGGATCCCGGACACCTCGTCACGCTCGGCGAGCAGTACTGGCAAAAGGGCGACAAGGTCAAAGCCAACGCGACATGGAAGCGGATGACCGTGTCCGGAAAGGCGATCGGCTACGCCAAGTACGGCGAGGTGATGAGCGAGCACGGCTACCCGGTCGACGCGCTCGCGAACTACGAGAAGGCGCTGAAACTCGACGACAAGAACGTCGAGTTCTACAAGGGTCGCGCCGCGGTCTACGAGACCGGCAAGAACTGGGGCAAGGCGATCGAGGACTACGAGTCCGTGATGCGCCTGATCGAGGACAAGCCGCAGAACCGCAGCGCGCGCCGCGACGCGCGCAAGAAGCTGGTGTCGCTCGTCGTGCGCGCCGAGGGCAACGGCAAGCAGGTCGACGCGCATGTCGCGATCTGGGAGGGCCGGTTCAAGACCTCCGACGCGGTCGGCATCGACGCCGGCTACTACCTGATCGACTACTACGCGAAGAAGAACCCGTCGAAGTTGATCGACACGCTGACGACGCAGCGCAACCGCGTGGCCGACGATCAGGAGCTGATCACCGACCTCGTGAAGGCGTACAAGGATGCCCGCCGCTACGAGGACGCGGTCAAGCTGCTCAAGGAGCTCGCGAAGCTATCCCCGTCGCGCGAGCGCGAGGTGCTGACCCAGATCAGCGAGCTGAAGACGCTCGAGCGCAAGGACGACGAGGCGATCGACTACGCGCAGCAGGCGCTCGCCAAGGCGCCGAGCGATCCGACGGCGTACGAGCGGCTCGCCGAGCGCTACGTCGAGATGCAGAAGTTCGACAAGGCGATCGAGGCCTACGAGAAGACCGTCAAGCTCGACGCCCACAACAGCAAGGCGATGTTCGCGCTCGCCCAGCTCTACATCCAGAACAACGACGCGCAGAACACGCAGGCGTTGAAGGCCGCCGAGCTGTATCGCACCGTGTTGCGCAACTCGTCGAACGACGAGGAGGTCGGCCACGCCGCCGACGCCGCGATGAACCTCGAGGAGATGACCGGCACGCTCGGCGAGCTCGAGAAGGTGATGTCGCCGCTGTCGTTCGTGATGGCGCACAAGCCGGTCTATCGCCGGAAGCTCGTCGCGCTGTACGAGCTCTACGTGCCGGTGCTCGCGGAGCGCCTGCGGCACGGCACGCCGGAGATCCGCGCCGCGGCGCGCGCGGAGCTCGATCGCATCGCCGGCCACGGCCTGCAGCCGCTGCTCGAGGCGCTGCGCGACGAGAAGGATCTCGGCCAGCAGCGCCTCGCGGTCGCCGTGCTCGGCCACCTCGGCAACAAGGGCGCCGCGCAGCCGCTGGTGCGCATCGCGCGCCAGGAGGCGCCGAAGGATCCGCGCCACACGCCGGGCACGATGCTCGAGACCGCCGAGCTCGGCCTCCGGGTCGACGCGCTGATCGCGGCCGGCCGGCTCGGCGATCCCGGCGTGATCGTCGACGTGTTGCCGCTCGTCGACCACCAGGAGAGCGCGATGCGCGAGGCGGCGATCTTCACGATCGGCCGCACCGGTGACAAGCGCGCGCTCGCGCCGCTCGTCAAGGCGCTCGACGACAAGCAGCCGAGCGTGCGCACGCTCGCGTGCCTCGGCCTCGCGCAGATCGACGATCCCAAGGCGGTCGCCGCGCTCGCGACCGCGCTCGCCGACTCGCGCAAGCCCGAGCCGACGCGCGCCGCGTGTGCGTATGGCCTCGGCGTTCGCCGCAGCCCGGCCGGCGTGGCCGCGCTGCTCGGCGCGCTCGCCGACAATCGCGGCGATGCCCAGCGGCTCGCGGCGTGGGCGCTCGGCCAGATCGGCGATCCGAAGACGCTCGGGGCGCTGATCCGCGGCTACTTCTCGCGCGCGGGTCGCCCGGCGCCCGAGATGGTGTGGGCGATCGGGCGCACGAGTGGCGTCGTGCCGGTCGATCCGAAGGACAGGAAGGCGATCGTCGTCGACTATCCGATGGCCGGCGGGAAGTTCGCGCAGAACCAGGCGATCGCGGAGCTGCCCGGCGCCCTGCCCCAGCCGCCGACCAGCAGCAAGCTCGTCGTCGATCACGCCGACGAGATCGCCAAGGGCCTGGTCGACGCGCTCGCCGAGCACCGCGACGTCGTCGTGTCGGTGCTCGCCGATCTCGACGCGACCCCGAACCAGCTGTCGCTCGGGGCGCTCGCGCTGCCGAGCACCGCGGACGCTCGACTCGCCACCGCGCTCGACGCGATCGCGGTCGCGATCGCGCCGGCGATCAAGGAGCGCCTGACCGCCGACGATCCCAAGGTGCGCGCTCTCGCGATCTCGGTGCTCGCCAAGCTCGACGGCAAGGTCACCGGCGCCGACCAGATGATCGAGAAGGCGCTGACCGACTCGACCGACCAGGTCCGCGAGGCGGCGATGAACGCGGTCGCGACGCTCGCGGTCCGCCGCGGCGCCGCGCCGACCGCGCTGGTCGCCACGCTCGTCAAGCAGCTGCAGACCGCGCCGTGGGCCGACCGCCGGGTCGCCGCGCTCGCGATCGGCCGCCTCGGCCCGCACGCCGATCTCTCCGCGCTCGCCCGGGCCGCCGCGGATCCGTCGAACTTCGTTCGCGAGGCGGTCGCGACGGCCTACGGCGCGATCGGCAGCGCGGCGGTCGCCGATCCGCTGATCGCCCTGTCGCGCGACGGCTACCCGTCGGTGCGGGCCGCAGCCGCCGCGTCCCTCGGCCGGGTGCCCGGCGAGGCCGCCCGGAAGCGCCGGGCCGAGCTTGCCGCCGATCCCGACCCGACCGTCCAGGCAGCCGCGAAGCCGACCCCCTAGATCGGGTCTGTCTCATTGGAAGTACCCGGGTTCTTTGACCCGATCGGCACGCAGAGGATAGACTTCCGACGCAGATGGACGTGGGCCTCGTTTGCGACGCGTGTAGCGCGTTGACCCCGATCGGGGTGCCGCAATGTGCGCGGTGTGGTTCCGACGTCGCCCTCGATCCGCGATCGCGCGGCGGCAGCAAGCCACCACCGTCGAAGACCAAGACCGCGACCGCCACGATCCCGTGCCCCAAGTGCGCGTTCATCGTCACGAGCGGGCTCAAGTTCTGCCCGAGCTGCGGCCACCGCATGCCGCTGCCGAGCGCCGGCGGCTTCGAGGGTGAAGAGACGCGTGTCGGACCGGTCGCGGCGGGCAGCGCCGGAGCCAGCAAGCCCGGGCGCGCGACGATGATGTTCGGCGGCGTGATGCAGTCCGCGCGCGCCAAGCTCACGCTGATCCGCGGCGACGGCGAGGACGGCGTGTCGTTCACGTTGGCCGGCACCGATCACCTCGCCGGACGCGGCGACTGTCCGATCACGTTCCCCGATGATCCGTTCCTGTCGCCGGTGCACGCGAACTTCGCGTACCGCGGCCCGGTGCTCGTCGTCGCCGATCAGGGCTCGCTCAACGGCGTCTACGTTCGCATCACCGGCATGGTCGAGATGCCGGCGGAGACCACCGTGCTCGTCGGTGAGCAGGTGCTCGTCGTTCGCCCGGCACCGCCGGTCGACGATCTGCCGGACAACGAGGGCACGTACTTCTCGGCGAGCATGGTGCGCACCGCGACGATCGAGATCAGCCAGCAGATGCGCGGCGGCGAAGCCGGCTGGGTGTTCCGCCAGACCGGCGACGTCACCTCGATCGGCCGCGAGGGCAACGACATCAACTTCCCCGACGATCCGTTCATCTCGGGGCATCATGCGGAGCTCCGCCTGACCTCCCCGACCGTGCTATCGGTAACCGATCTGGGCTCGCGCAACGGCACGTTCGTCCGGATCAGCTCCGAGTACGTGCTCAAGCACGGCGACTACGTCTTCATGGGCCAGCAGCTACTACGCGTCGAAATCGTGTGACCCCGCGGGAGCCATCATGTCCGTCTGTAATAGATGCGGTAAAGAAAACCAGGACCACTACAAGTTCTGCCTCGGATGCGGGGCGGAGCTGACGGTGGCGCCACCTGCTCACGCGGCGAAGCCGGGTGGTGGCGACATGGCCATGATGAAGACCATGATGCAGGATCCGTCGGGCAACCCGCTCGGCGGCGCGCCGCTCGGTAGCCCGCTGGCGCCGCCTCCGCAGGCGCCGGCACGCGCGCCGAGCCAGGGCATGCCGCAGCAGCCGATGGGTCGCCAGACCGGTGGCATGGGAGGCGGCGGGATGCAGGGCATGCCGCCGCCGGGTCCGCTCGGTGGCCCCGCGCCGATCAACCAGCAGATGCCACCGCCGTCGATGCCGGCGCCGATGGGCCCGCCTCCCGGCGTGCCCGGATTCTCGCCCGGCTTCGCGCCGCCCGCGGCCGGTGGCGGGATGCGCCGCTGCCCGTCGTGCGGCAACGATGTCCCGCCCTCGTTCCGGTTCTGCGGCACGTGCGGCTTTCGGATGGACGAAGCCAGCGCTCCGCACCTGATGCCGCAGGCGCAGACCGCACCGAACCCGGGCCCGATGGGCATGGCCCCCCAGCCGGCGCGCGCGCGCCTGTCGATGACGCTGATCCGTCCCGATGGCACCGAGGGCGGCACGCACGACCTTCGCCCCGGCGAGAACAAGATCGGCCGCAGCTTCGGCCAGCTGTTCGAGAACGACGGCTACCTGTCGCCGGTGCACGCGATGCTCGACATCCGGGCGCCGCAGGGCAACGTCCGCGACCTCGACAGCTTGAACGGCGTGTTCGTCAAGATGACCGGCGAGGAGGAGCTGACCCATGGCCAGATCATCCGCATCGGCCAGGAGCTGCTCCGCTTCGAGCTGATCGGGACGCCCGAGCCGACCGCGGATGGCACCGAGCTGATGGGCAGCCCGAACCCGGGCTTCTGGGGCAAGCTGACGATCATCATCGGGCGCGAGATCACCGGCGCGGCGTTCCCGCTGCTCGGCGAGAGCGTCACGCTCGGCCGCGAGCGCGGCGAGATCAACTTCCCCGACGACGGCTACGTCTCCGGGCTCCACGCGCGCGTCACGCTGCGCGACGGCCACGTGTTCCTCGCCGACCTCGGCTCGTCGAACGGCACGTTCATCAAGGTCAACAGCGAGCGCGCGATCGCGCACGACTCGTTCGTGCTGCTCGGCCAGCAGCTGTTCCGCCTCAACCTGATGTAGCGCGCGCTAGGCGCGAGCTACGACGGCGGCGAGTTACTTCTTCTTCGGGACTTTGTCGATGTTGAGGTCGCCGACGTCGGGGCCCGCGTGGACCTTCTCGACGAACGTGAACGCGTGCTCGAGCTTCTTCTCGCCGCGGCCCTCGAAGATGATGAGGACATCGACGGTCTCGTTCGGCTTGCCACCGGGCGCCTGCACGATGATCTCGTTGCCGCTGGCGAACCGGATCACCTCGCCCTGGCGCGATCCGAAGTAGACCTTCGCGTTGCCCGGCGTGGTGTTGCCCTTCTCGTCGTTGAGAAAGCCATTGCCGAGGATGCGCACGTACGTCGCGCCTTCGACATCACCGCGATCCGGGTCGATTCCCGTGACCTGGAGCGTGAGGTCCTTGCTGCAACTCGAGGCTGCGATCACCAGGACCACCAACGCAAGGACGCGGGACGGCAAGCGCATGTCGGAGACCCTACCTAATTGGTCCCGGAAAATCCAATCCCCGCGCCGCTCTACATCAGGTCGCGACGGACCAGGGCGCGGCGCATCTTGGCCAGCGCCTGTTCCTGGAGCTGCCGGATCCGCTCGCGCGACAGGTTGTACTTGTCGCCGATCTCCTTGAGGGTCAGCTCGTGCTCGGTCTCGAGACCGAAGCGCTGGCGCAGGATGTCGGCCTCGATCGGGCGGAGCTCGCGGAGCAGCGTCTTGACCTCGCTGGTCAGCGCCTCCCACTCGAGGTCCTCGGTCGGGGACACGTTCTCGCGCTCGGGGTCCTCGAGGACCTCGCCGAGCGTGCGGCCCTCGTCGTCCCCGACCGGCTTGTCGATCGAGATCGACTGCTCGAGCAGCCAGGTCCGCATCTTCTCGACCTTGTCGAGCGGCATCGAGGTTGCTTCGGAGAGCTCCTCGCTGGTCGGGTTGCGGCCGAGCTTGCCGGTGAGCTGGCGGCGCGCCTTGGTCAGCCGGTGGTGCGCGTCGATCATGTGGACCGGCAGCCGGACCTCGCGGCCCTTGTCGGCGAGCGCGCGGCTGATCGCGTGGCGGATCCACCAGCTCGCGTAGGTCGAGAACCGGAAGCCGCGGCGGTAGTCGTAGCGCTCGACCGCCTTCAGGAGGCCGAGGTTGCCCTCCTGGATCAGGTCGGACAGCGCCATGCGGCCGTGGTTGAAGCGGCGCGCGATCGACACGACGAGCCGGAGGTTCGCGCGGACGAAGTCGTTGCGCGCCTCGGCGACGGCGCGGTTGCAGCCCTCGACCTTGCGCAGCCAGTCGGCGAGCGGCCGGGCGCGACCGAGCGGACCGATCTCGCTGCCACGGACGCCGATGCCGAGCGCGAGGTGATCGATCGCGCCGAGCGCGGCATCGACGAACAGGTGATCGACGTCGTCGGCGCGCAGCTTGCGTGCGGCCTTGGTGGCGAGCTTGCCGTAGCTCGACGCGCTCGCCTTGCGCAGCGCCTTCAGCTCCGGCTTGCTCTCGCTGGCGATGACCAACTCGACCGCGTCGAGGATGTGGATCGCGGCCGGCGCGTACGCGAACACGGCATCCCACAGCGTGATCTCGAGCTGCTCGATCTCCTTGGCAGCCTCGAACTCTGCCTCGGGGCGCAGCACGTCGAGGACCGCCATGTCCTTGAAGTACATCGACAGGTACGTGCCGCCGTCGGCGCGCGCGGGCTTCTCGACGACCTCCTCGTCACCGAACAGATCGGGCTCGAGCTCGTCGGCATCCTTGGTCTTCGTGGCAGGCGTGGCCTTGCGAGCCTTCGCCGACACCCGTACCGCGCGGGTCTTGCTGTTGGACGCCGTATTCTGATCGCGCTTTGCAGGCGCGACCTGAGAACCGAGCTTTCCGACGATTGCTGCCATGGGGCTATAGACGCGTGAGCGAGGCAAATGTTTTGCCCCTCCGCACGATCCATAGCTAACCCATTGAGATCAGGGCGCGGGAGTGTCCTTGCGTTCTGCAAGGACGATGATATGGCGCGATTGGTTGCCGAAGAACCGACCGCGGGTCTGGTAACCACCCGAGACCTCGAGGACCCGGAAGCCAGCCGCGTGCATGAGCTTGCCGACCTCGTGGAGCGAGTAGGCCCGGACCGAGATCTCCTGCTCGAGCTGCCGTCCATCGTCGAACACGACCGAGCGGTTGACCTGGATGCGCGACGAGAAGTAGTTGAGCTCGACCTCTTCGAGGACGACGCAGCCCTCGCCTTCCCACCAGATGCGGGTCGGCAGATCGGCGATCACGTAGTCGCGGTTGAGGATCTCGATCATCACGCGCCCCCCGGGCTTCAGGGCGCGGGCGATGTTCGCGACGGTCTTCTTGTTGGTCTCGTCATCGAAGTAGCCGAACGTCGAGAACAGGCAGTACGCACCGTCGAACTGCGCGTCGAAGTCGAGCTCGCGCATGTCACCACGCACGAAGTTGATCGTGAGCCCGCGGCGGTTGGCTTCCTCGCCGCCGCGCACGAGCAGCGGCGTCGAGATGTCGAGGCCGACCATGTGGAAGCCACGCGCGGCGAGCTCCATCGCGTGGCGGCCGTAGCCGCAGCCGATGTCGAGCACCTGCGCGCCGGGCTGGAGGCCCATCGCCTCGATCACGAACTCGGCCTCGGCTTGCGTCGCCTGCGGCGTGAGGAACGGCAGCGTGCGCAGGTAGTCCTCGTCGAACAGATCGACGAACCACGGCTTGCCGCGCTTGTCCTTACCCTGGGTCGCCTGGGCGTTCTGCGCGGCGCTCGGCGCGGTCGCGGCCACCGCGGCGAGTGGAGCCAGCTTCTTCGCGGCCGGCGGTGGTGCCGGTGGCGGCGCCTTCGCGGCCGGTGGCGGCGGCGGTGCGGCGTGGGCTTGCGATGCAACGGCCGCGAGCGGTGGTGGCTGCGAGGCGGTCCGCGTGCGCGGCAGCTCGGGGGCCGACGGTCGCTCGGGCGGGGCAGCGAGCGTCGCCACCGTGCTCGGGGCCTGGCTCGACGTGCCGGCCGGTGGCGTGGTCGTGCGTGGCTCGATCGGCGCGACCGCGACCGTCTTGACGTCGTCGTCGACGTCGACCTCGATGTCGGCCGAGTCGCCGCTCTCGACGACGTCGGCGGCATCGGCGCGCTCGGACAGCATCTGGATGTCGATGTCGGGCACCGACATGATCTCGTCGCTCTTGGGGCCCGGCTCGACCTTGGCCGCCTCGGCGGGCCTGGGATCGGAGATCGGCGGTGGCGCGGTGACCGGCGCGGTCGCCGCCCTCGCCGGCCGATCGCCCGCGAGCGCGGCAGCGGCGGACGCGGCCTTCGCGGCGGTGGCCGACGCGACCTTGGCCGCGCTCGACTCGACCGCCATGCTGCGGACGACTTCGCGGACCTCCTCGAGATCGTCATCGGACAGCGCGACCGTCTTGATCCGCTCGCGGCGCGGACGCACGTGGGATGCGTCGCTCGGATCGACCGTCTCGATCGGCCCGGAGTCTGGGTCGATCGGCTGCGCGGTCGGCAGGCTGCCGGAGTCCTCGGCGGCGGTCTCGAGCGTCGTGCCGCCCTCGGCATCGACGTCGACCTCGATCTCCTCGACCTTGGGCTCCGAGGTCGGCCGCATCTGCGGCTTGAACCGGACCTCGACCATCTTGGTGATCGAGCTCTCGTCGCCGGTCGGCATCATCGGCGTCGACGACTTGGGGACCAGCTCGCTGAGGCCGAGCGCGTCGAGATCGACCGCGCTCATCTCGCGCGTCTTCATCTCGAACTCTTGTGGCTCGACGCTCGAGGTCGGCGGATCGATCATCGTCGCCATCCCGTCCGGCGCGATCGGCGCGGCGAACTGCGTGGCGACGTCGGCCTGATCGTCGATCAGCGGGACGTCGGCGACCGCGGTGCGGCGATGGTGCGGATCCGGCGGCGTCGGCGGCGGCTTGGTGTGCTGCGGCGGCAGATCGACGCGCGGTACGGGCTCGCTGCCGTCGTTCGAGAAGCTGTACGCGATCGACATCGCGAGCGCGGGATCCTCGGGCACCGGCGCCACCACCGGTGGCGCGGTCGACGCGCGGCGCGGCACGTTGTCAGACGGCACGCGCAGGCCGCCACCGCGACGGCGACGGCGACGGCGCTCGGCCGTCGTCATCCCGACCTCCATGTCGGACGGTTCGTCGTCGCGCTTGCTGCTCATGTCGGCCGCGCGACCTTTCCGAGATGCTCGCCGAAGCGGACGGCCTGGCCGACCTCGCCGTCGAGCTTCACTGCACCGGGACCGAACACGAGGACGACCGTCGAGCCGAGATGGAACGCGCCGAGCTCGTCGCCACGCGCGACGTGGACCCCGGAGAGCGCGACATGGTGCGGCTCGCCGGTCGGGCGCAGCTCGGCGCTCTGGAAACCGGACGCCCAGCTCGCGAGCCGCATGTTGCCGACGCCCGCGGCCCCGACCATGACGAGCGCGGCGGCCCGACCATCCGCCAGCTTCATGCGGATCACGACACGCTCGTTGCGCGACAGCAGCTGATCGCGGCGATTGGCGACGATCGGGTTGACCGGCCACAGCGCGCCGGGCAGGAAGTCGTAACCTACCAGGTCCGCGCCGATCGGCGTGTGGACCCGGTGATAGTCCTTCGGGGACAGGTAGATCGTCATGTACTCGCCGCCGACCAACGCGGCCGCGAACGCCTCGTCGGCGACCAGCTGCGCGAGCTCGTACGACTTGCCCTTGGCCTGAACCAGCGTCCCGTCAATCGCCTGACCGCGCGCCGCGATCACGCCGTCGCAGGGCGAGATCACCGCGTCGACCGCGGGATCGATCGTGCGCGCGCCCTCACGCAACTTGCGTGCGAAGAAATCACCGAGCGTCGGATACTCGTCGAGTGGCAACTCGGTCTCGTCGAGGTTCGCGCCGACCGCGCGCGCGAACGCACGATAGGCCGGCGCACGAATCGCGCTGGGGACGCGCGACTGCGCGCAAAAGCCGATCAGCGCGGAGTACGCGCTTCCGGGTCCCCAAAATCGCCTGACTTGCTGAAAATCCACGCAGATGCCGGGTATTCCGGAGGACCGCGTGTCCTCCCGGGTACCTTCGATTCTGCCAGGGGTATGGCCGAGTTACAAGAAGTGAGGGCAGCGCCCTCACGACGCGAGCAGCTCGCGTCATGAACAAGTGAGGGCAGCGCCCTCACGACGCGAGCAGCTCCCGTCATGATCAAGAGAGGGCTGCGGCGTCACGACGCGAGCGGCGGCTTGCGTTCGGAGTCGAGGAGGCACTCTGGGGG
>JBBQEX010000123.1:0-12508 GCA_038321315.1 Haliangiales bacterium
ACGAGGCGCTCGCCGCGCGGCGACCGTTCACCGGCGCGACGCTCGCGGAGCTCGCCGCGGCGATGACGAAGCCGCCCGCGCCAGCTCCCGGCCCGACGTGGCTCGCGGCCGCGATCCGGCGCTGCCTGGGGCGCGATCCCGCCGCGCGGTTCGCGTCGTGCGCCGCGCTCGCCGACACGCTCGCGCACGGCCTCGTGCGACGCCGGCCGGTCGCGATCGTGGTCGGGATCGTCGCGGCCGCGGTCGTCGCGAGCGCGGCGACCTACCTCGCGACGCGCGCGCCCGCCGCGCCGCGCCCGGAGCTCCTGGTCATCGCGCGCACCGAGGTCGCGACCCTCGTGCCCGACCTGGTCGCGTCGGTCGATCGGTGGACCGCGAGCTGGAACGGCGCGCGCGTCGAGGCCGGGGTGCGACCGATCGCGGTCGCGTGTCTCGCGGCGCGCGCCGACGAGCTCCACGCGCTGCTCTCGAACCCCCGGGTCGCGAGCCTCGAGGGCGCGGCCCGCCTCGGCGACGCGCTCGACGCGCTGCCGCCGTCGGAGTGCCTCGCGCTCACCGTCGACGATCGCGACCCGGTCCCGCTCGATCCCGATCGCGCCGCGACCGTGGCGCGGGTCGCGCGTGGCCTGCCCGCGATCCGCGCCGCGCTCGCGCTCGGCGATGCGCGCGACGTCGCCCCCGCGATCGACGCGCTCGTCGCCGCGGCGCGCACGTCGGGCCACGCGCCGACGGTCGCCGAGGCGTCGATCGTCGCGGCCGAGGTCGCGCGCACGACGTCGCGCCTCCCCGACGCGCGCCGGCTCGCCGACGCCGCGTTCGTCGACGCGCTCCGCGGCCACGCCGGCCAGCTGGTCGCCGAGGCGGCGGTCGAGCGCGTCACGGTCGCCGGCGAGCTGCGCGAGCTCGCGCTCGCCGAGGAGCTCGTCGACATCGCCTCGGCCGCGATCGATGCCGTCCACGCCCCGCCGCGGCTCGCGCTCCAGCTCTCGCGACAGAGCGCGCTCGTCGCCTACAACCTCGGGGCCTATGCGAAGGCGACCGCGATCCTCGTCGCGGCGCGGCCGACCGCGACCGGCGCCGAGCTGTCCGCGATCGACTCGGCGCTCGGCTCGACCGCGCGTGCCGCCGGCGACCTCGACGAGGCCCAGCGCCGGCTGACCGACGCGCTCGCCCTCGACGAGAAGCTCCATCCCGCGATGCATCCGGATCTCGCTCGCGATCTGCACAACCTCGCCGGCGTCGCACGCCTCCGCGGCGAGCTCGACCGCGCGCTCGAGCTGTATCGCCAAGCGCTCGTCATCGAGGTCGCGCTCCGCGGCGCGCGCAGCATCGAGGTCGGCCTCACGCATAACTCGATCGGGCTCGTCGCGCTCGCCCGCGGCGATCTGCCGACCGCGCGCACCGAGCTCCTCGCCGCGCGCGACAGCCTCGCGCTCGCCCATCACGGCGACCTCTCGTTCGTCGAGCACAACCTCGGCATCGCGAGCGCCGCGCTCGGCGATCACGAGGCCGCGCTCGCGCACTACGCCGCGGCCGCCGCGCTCTACGCGCAGACGATCGGCGACGCGCCACCCGCGATCCGGCTGAACCTCGATCGCGCGCGCTCGCACCGCGCGCTGCATCAGCTCGAGCCGGCCCGCACCGACCTCGACCGCGCCATCGCGCTGGTCGCGCAGACCGCCGAGGCCGATCGCGCGAACGTCGCCTGGATCGCCGAAGACAGCCGCGCGCTCCTCGCGACGACTCCGGTTCATGTCGTCGCGCGGCCGATCGTCGTCGAGCCCGTGCCCTCGCGCCCGGCACCCGCGCAGGTGCGCGCGCCGATCTCGCCGGTCCCATCGCCGCGCCGCGACGTCGGCGTCTACGGCTCGAGCCAGACCTGGTAACCTCGAGCATCTTGCGATCCCTGCGTTCGCGGTTCGAGACGCTCGTCCAGGTCCCACCGCCGGAGTCGGTCGCCGCGCGCGCCGCCGAGGTCGACCCCGCGAGCGTGGGGCTCGAGCGCGCCACGATCGACGCGATCTGGAAGGCGACGGTCGCGAGCTATCGCACCGGCCTGTATCCGGCGCTCGCGCTGTGCGTCCGCCGGCGCGGCAAGGTCATCCTCGATCGCTCGCTCGGCCACGTGCGCGGCAACGCGCCGTTCGACACCGACACCGGCGCGCACCAGGTCGTCGCGTCGCCAAAGACGCTGTTCAACCTGTTCTCGGCGTCGAAGATGGTCACCGCGATGCTCGTGCACCTGTGCGACGAGCGCGGCCTCCTGCACCTCGACGATCCGGTCGCGCGCTACCTGCCCGCGTTCGGCCAGCACGGCAAGGATCGCGTCACGATCCGCCACGTCCTCACGCACCGCGCCGGCATCCCGCACATCCCGCCGCAGTTCGCCGACGTCGGGCTGCTCGAGCGCCCCGACGAGATCCTCGCGCTGCTGTCGCGCCAGAAGCCGCTGTGGCGACCGGGCCAGCGGCTCGCGTACCACGCGCTCACCGGCGGATTCGTCCTCGGCGCGGTCGTCGAGAAGGTCACCGGGACGCCGCTGCGCGACTTCATGCGCAGCGAGATCCTCGCGCCGCTCGGGTTCGACGCGTTCAACTTCGGCGTCCCGCCGGCGCGGCTCGCCGAGGTCGCGATCAACGCGTTCACCGGACCGCCGGTGCTCCCGCCGCTGTCGCAGATCATGCGGCGCGCGCTCAGCGTCGACTTCGCCGAGGCCGTGCGGGTGTCGAACGATCCGCGGTTCCTCACCACCGTGATCCCCGCGGGCAACATCGTGTCGACCGCGAACGAGGCGTCGCGCTTCATGCAGCTGTTGCTCGATGGCGGCATGCTCGACGGCGTTCGCGTGTTCGACACCCGCACGATCCAGCGCGCGGTCGCCGAGCAGACCTACTTCGAGCTCGATCTCACGATGGGCGCACCGATCCGCTACTCGATGGGCTTCATCCTCGGTGCGCGGTTCGCGAGTCCGTACGGCTTTCGCACGCAGCGCGCGTTCGGCCACCTCGGGTTCACCAACGTGTTCGTCTATGCCGATCCGAGCCGCGACCTCGCGGTCGGCCTGATGACGAGCGGCAAGCCCGCGCTGTCGATCGGCATCCTGCGCACGCTCGACATCATGCACACCATCGCGCGCCGGGTGCCGCGCGACGGGAACGGACCGCTGCGCGCATGAAAGCTCCTGCTGCTCGCCACGATCGTCGCCGCCTGCGAACAAGTTGTTCGAGGCCAAGAACCGGCAGCTGCTCGAGAACCTCGACCGGGACCTGTCGACGAACCTCGGCAAGTTCGACACCGACACGACGAAGGGCACCACCACCGACGAGATCAACCGCGTGATGCGCGCACACACCGGCGTGTTTCGCGCGTGCTACCTCCGGGAGCTCCAGCGGACTCCGGGCCTCGCGGGCAAGGTCGTCCTCCAGTCGCGTGCGTGAAGGCCGCCACGCTGCACCTCGTGTTCCCGGCGAACGCCGCCACCACCGTGACCTACCCGTTCGTGTTCTCGATCAACTAGGGCACGACACGGATACAGCTCTCGTACCAGTGGACGCCGAAGCGCTCGTCGCGCTGGATCACCCAGATCGGCACGTCGGTCGGGCCGGCGAGCGGGTGATCGCTTGCGACCTGGGTCGTCGGGGCTCGCCAGTCGGTGAACAGCGGCGCTGGATTGCCGGCGAAGTCGCGGGGCCCGCCGCTCGTACCGCCCGCGAAGTGGCCGTTGCCACCGAGCCACTCGTAGGCGACCGACTCGACCAGCGTCTGCGTGTGGCCATCGAGCGTCGGCACGACGTAGGTCTCGTGGGCATCGGCCGATTCGACCGGCGTGATCCGGACGACCGTGCCGGGCGCGACCTCGAGCGGCGCGGGCTGATCGACGCAGCGGCCGAACGCGAGCGTCACCGGCGGCGGATCGGTGTCGATGGCGACGTGGCCGACGACCGCGTCGAGCCGATCGATCGATGGGTTCTGATTGCCGGTGCGCGTCGCCGGGATCCGCGGCGACACGCGCATGATCTTGCTGCCGTAGACGTTCTGCGCGGGGTCTCCGCCTTCGGGACCGACGACGATCTGCATCTCGACGTCGATGCCGGCGAGCCCCTGCAACGGATCGCCATCGAGCTCGGCGAGCAACACGCCGAGCAGGTTGCCGTCGGGCTCGATCGTCGCGCACATCTGCGGCTCGGGCGTCGCGGTGTCGGGATCCTCGATCACGCCGCTCGCGAGCACGACCTTGGGCAGATCGCTGTTGCAGCGCTCGTCGGCGCTGAACGGACACAGCGTCATCTCGTAGTGCAGACGCTCGTCGACGTTCGGCTCGCTGACCAGCGCGCAGATCGTGCTCGGCTGGATCTGCGGCAGGATCGCGGTCGCGTCGGGTGGCATCGTCAGGTCGACGTCGACGAGCTGCTCCGGCAGCGTCGCCTCGGCACCGATGATCCGCAGATCGAGCACGATGTTCGGATCCTGGAACGATCCGCACGCCGCGAGGCCGATCAGGAGGAGCGCCTTCACCAGGTCCCCTTGACGCCGAGCGTCGGCAGGATCGGGAAGCTCGTCACCGGCGAGCGCTGCCGGAACCGGTAGTCGTACTGGTACGCCTCGACGTTCTTCGCGTACGTCGTGTTGATCACGTCGAGGTACGCCTCGATGCTCCAGGTGTCGAACAGCCACGCGTGCGCGACGCGAACGTCGAGCTGCTCGAAGTCGGGCACGCGGATCGAGCGCTTGTCGCCTGCCAGCTTGACGTAGGTCCCGGTGTCGGCGTCGTAGGTGCCACCGAGCGTCGGCGTGTCGGGACGCCCGCTCGCGAGCTGGAAGCGACCGCCGAGCTCCCAGCCACCGCCGGGCTTCCAGCTCGCGACCGCGTTCAGCACGTGCGGCTGATCGAACGCGGTCGGCACGATCACCTCGCCGGGCTCCATCTGCTGATCCGAGTGCGAGTACGTGTAGGTCAGCCAACCGTAGAGGTGCGCCGAGATCTCGCGCTTGAGGATCGCCTCGAAGCCGTACGAGTCGTGGATGCCTGTGTTCTTGAAGTTGAGGTAGGTGTACGTGCCATCGCCGTTCTGGATCAGATCGTTGGTGAACACGACGAGGTTGTGGCGGTGCACGTAGTAGATCTCGCTGTCGAGCGACCACAGGCGATCGGGTCGCCACTCGTAGCCGAGGCCGTAGTGCTCGGCCTTCTCGATGCCGACCTTGGGGTTGCCGAACCGGCGATCGAGCGCCTCGGGCTGCGGCGGCTGCGAGAACCGCCCGACGTACGCCTTCGCGGTCCACTCCGGCGTCAGCTTGTAGCGCGCGACGAGGCGCGGATCGATCGCGCTGCGATCGATGCCGTTGAGGATGTAGCCGTCGACGCGCAGGCCGGGCACGAGGCGCAGCTTGTCGGTCACGTCGATGCCGATGTCGCCGTGGAGCCCGACGCCGAGCGACTGCGCGCCGCGAAACAGCTGCGACGGCGACAGGTCCGCGCCCGACGGCACGATCGGGTTGTCGCCGAGCGGGATCAGCGCCTGGTACGTCGTGATCCGCGAGAGCACGTCGATGCCGGTGTCGATCACGAGGTGCTCGTCGAGCCGGCCGTGCAACCGCATGCGATACGACAGCGAGCTGTTGACCACCGCGATGCTGGTGAACGGCCCGGTCGCCTCGGCCTGCGCGCCCGAGAACGCGATCGTGTCGCGACCCCACGCCGGCGACATCGTCAGCTTGAGGTCGCCGCCGAACGAGCGCGTGTAGTCGCCGATCACGCGGAAGAACTTGATCGCCGAGTTCAGGTTGGTCGACACCATCTGATCGGGATCCTTGTCGAGCACGTGCAGCGTGTCCGACGAGCCGATCGCGAAGATGCTGGCGCGACCGTCACCGTGCAGGTTGTAGTCGGCGCGCGCCGAGTAGTCGTAGTAGACCGGCGTCACGATGCGCGTCGCGCCCTTGCCGGCGTCGGGCAACACGAAGCCGAGGAACGCATCGATGTACGAGCGCCGCCCGGCGACCGCGATCGAGAGGTCCTTGGTGATCGGCGCGCGCACGTAGCCGCCGGCGTCGATGAAGTCGACCTTCGCCGAGCCGTGTACGCCATCCGACGCGGTCGAGCGCAGCTCGAGCGACACGATGCCGCCGTGGTGGCGTCCGAACCGGGCCGGGAAGCCGCCCGGATACAGATCGATCGACTCGAGCATCTCGGCGTTGAAGATCGACGGGCCGCCGAGGAAGTGGAACAGCGATGGCACCTCGTGGCCGTCGACCATGATGCCGGTGTCGTCGGGATTCGAGCCGCGGATCAGCAACAGCCCGAGGCCGAACGGTGCGCGCGCGATGCCGGGCAGCGTCTGGATCGCGCGGATCGGATCGCCGAACGTGCCGGGCACGCTGGTGAGTTGCTGGCGCTGCAGCGTGCGCTTGGTGACCTCGAGTGTCTCGCGCTCGCCCTCGACGACGGTCTCGTACAGGTTCCCACCCTTGGGCCGCATCCACAGGCGGACCTCGAGCTTCTCGCGCTTGCCGATCTCGACCGGGCGCTCGAGCCGGTCGAACTTGTCGTCGAGCGCGAGCACCTTGTACTTGCCCGCCGGCACGCCATGAAAGAAGAACGCGCCGTCCTCGTCGGTGACGACATCGAGCCCGAGCTCCTCGATCGATACGATCACGCCGGCGAGCCTCCTGCGCGTGCCGCGCTCCATCGCGACCCCCTCGAGCGTGATCGGCCGCCCCAGATCGCCGCCGTGGTTCGGTGGGCCGGTCTTTGGCTGCGCGTTGCTCGGCGGCGGCTTCGGCGGCTCCGGCGTGTCGTCGACCTGCTCCTCGATCGTGAAGTTGATCGCGGTCTCGACGACGATCGCCGCCGGCTTGCCATCGATCTCGCCGGGCTCGAACACGTACTGCGAGGCCGCGGCGACCGCGGCTTCATCGAAGCCGTTGCCGACGTGCTCGATCACGTCGACCGCGGTGACCAGGCCGTTGGCGTCGATGTGGAGGCGGACCTTGACCTTCGCGGTCAGCTTGCTCGCGAGCGCGGCCGGCGGGTAGTCCGGCGCCTGCGCCTGCAGCAGCTTCGGCGGCTTCGTGACGTCGGCGTGCGCGGATGTCCCGAGGCAGAGCAGCGCCGCGACGACGAGCCCTCGCACTGCGGTGAAGTTAGCCTAGACGTCGGACTTGCGCAGCTGAGCGAGCAGCTTGTCGAACATGCCATCGAGGGCGTTCTCGAGCGCCGCCTTGCGGAGGTTCGGGAGGTTGTTCGCGCTGTACGCGCTCTTGGTCTTCGCGCCGCCCGACAGGAACGACATCATCTTGCCCTTGTCGTCCGAGATCGCGAGGCGGAGCTGGGCATCGATCTCGACCGTGCCACCCGTGATGTTGACCTCCATCTTCACGACCGACAGATCGACGTGGAGTGGATCGAGGCCCCACTTCGTCGCGTCGGTGGCGGCCATCGTCACCGAGGCGACGCGCCCGAGGTGGCTCGCGAGCGACGCCTTCAGGACCTCGCCGTGGACCTTGCGCGCGGCCTTGTCGTGCTTGCCGGGCGAGTCATCGCTCGACGAGTTCATGACGATGTAGAGATCGGGCCGACCCTCGATCGGGCGCGGGCTGTGACCGAAGCCGGGGCGACCGCCGCGTGCCTCGGCGGTCGAGCCGGGCGCTGAGGGCGTGACCTCGAGCGCGATGTTGTTCGCCTTGGCGACCTGCGTGGCCGCGATGCGCGCCGCGGCGCGAACCGAGTCGTCCGTGTCATCGGTCGACGTCGTGCGCAACGCGGGCAGGGCGGCCTTGTGACCGAGCTTGCCGAGCGCGGTCGCGGACAGCTTGCGGACCTGCGCGCTCGGATCGTGGAGCGCGGTGACGAGCGGCTTGAGCGCGCGCTTGTCGCCGAGGTGTGCGAGCGCGGTGACCGCGGAGATCCGCGTCTTGTCGCTCGAGCTCGACAGCATCGCGGTCAGCTCGCTGATCTGATCCGCGCGCACCGGTGCACTGCGCGAGATCGCCAGCACCACCATCACGATCCCGATCATCCTCGCGAGCCGTGGCACCGCCTCGATTTAGCGCTCCGACGATGATCGAAGTCAATATTTCCCGCGGACGGGATACGTGTAGGATGAACGCTCCGAAGCGTGGTGATCTCAGATTCGCAGTTCCGGCTAGGTGTTGCCATCGGTGCCACGGTGCTCGTGGTTGGCATCGCGAGCGTTCGCTTCTGCGGCAATGTGAGTCTGCCTGACAAGCCGACGGCACCGACCGCGCCGTCGGGCACGTCGACCGAGTTGCTCGCGAGCTCGGCGCAAACTCAGAACGTCTATCGTGAGTTACTCGCGAAGGACGCGATCGCCGCCGGGGTTCGAACACCGACCATCGACGACATGAGCAAGAAGTTCGCGTATCGCAGCGACGATGCGCGCCACGTACTGGAGGTCGGTCAACCGGCGGTCGAGCTGTCGGGACTGAAACTGCGCGCGGTTCATGCCGGAGACAACCTCGCGCTCGAGATCGCGAATACGACGCAGGTCGAGCTCGCCTACCACATCGTCAGCGACGCGCTCCCGAACACCAGCTGCGCGAACGCTCGGCCGCTACCGCTCGACGTCGTGGTCGTCGGTGCCGAGACCATGCTGCGCACCGAGTGCGGCTGGCACGATGGGATCTCGCTCGTCGTGAAGAAGGTCGAGACCATCGAGCTGCCGCCGCTCGGCGCGTACCTGCTCCGGCAGACGCCACCGCCGCTCCTCGCGATCGATGCGAGGGTCGCGCGAGGCTCGAAGTCCGGGCCGGGCAACAAGGAATGTGGCGTGATCCAGTCGCAAAGCCTCAAGACCCAGCTCGATCGAGGCGAGATCGGGTGGCGGGATCTCACGGACTTTTATGCGCGTCATCGTTGCCAGACCTACCAATTTCCATTGGAGTATCGTGCGTTTACGCAAGATAACCAGCGCGGGTTGCCGGTTAGTGGATCTGGCAATTAATTGATTTCGCGACGTTAGACTTGCGCGTGGGGCATGGCGTTGGTTAGCCTGTTCTCTAGTTACGCGGAGTTACGGGTGACCAAGTCCGAGCTCATCGAGAAAATCTCAGAAACGCTGAAGCTGCCTGCTGGGAAGGCGGAGGCGATCGTCAACACCATCTTCGACTCGATGGTGAAGGCGCTCGAACGCGGTGAAGGCATCGAGATCCGCGGCTTTGGCAGCTTCACCGTGCGCAAGTACAAGGCGTACGAGGGCCGCAACCCGCGGACCGGCGAGACCGTTCATGTCGCCGAGAAGCGCCTGCCTTTCTTCAAGGTCGGCAAAGACTTGCGCGAGCGAGTGAACGCGGGCCTCGGCACGCCACTCCCCGCCGACAAGCCCGACGAGCCGGATGACACCGATCCGGACGACGACTTCGAAGACGACGAAGACGAGAAGTAGCGAGCGCTTACACGAGCTTGTCGACGATCTCGACGATCTCGACGCTCCCCGCTGCTCCGTCGACCGTGACAATCGTCCCATTCGCGAGCCGTGACCAGGCGTCACGGCAGCCGACCACACAGGTGATCCCGAGCTCGCGCGCGAGCGCGACGCCGTGATCGAGCAATCCGTCGTGCACGCTCTCGCTGACGATCGCCGCACACCCGATCACGACGACAGCGAGCCCCGGTGTCACGGTCTGGCAGACGACCACGTCGCCGACACCCACGACCAATCCGTCAAACCGGACGACGCGTCCGGTCACGCGCGGCCCGATCCCGATCCCGCACAGCGTCGCGCTCGTGGGCATGCTCGATCCCGTCGCTTCGATCGGCATCACCCACTGCGCCGCGCGCGCGTTCGCGGCCCGCGCCGCCATCGCGCGGTTCTTTCCGTCGATCGGATCGATCGCATGCGCGAGCGCGTCGAGCTCGATCCATCCCGCGTCATCGGGATCGATCCCGAGCGCCACGGTCCTCGCGACCAGCGCGCGCCGCACCATCGCCTGCGCGCGATAGAACCAGAGGTCGTCGCGCTCCGCGAGATCCGCCGCGGCGCGCTCGAGCTCGCTCGCGTCCGACTCGACGCGCGGCGCGGGCATCGCGCGCGCGCGCAGCACCGCGGCGCGCACGACGTGCCAGGTCTCGGCATACGTCGGCACCGCGACGTCCCACGCAGGCGCGAGATCGCCGAGCTCGGCGCGCAGTCGATCGTCATCGAGCTCGGCCTCGAGCAGCGCGCGGATCCTCGATGGCCGCGCCGCGGCGAGCCGCGCCGGATCGTGCGCGCGCACCGCGGCGGCGACGAGCGGCGCGAGCTCGTTCGCCCAGATCGCGTAGTGCGCGAGGTAGCGCTCGATCGCGTCGTCGAGCGATCCGGTGGCGCCCTCGAGCGTCGCCGCGAGTCGCGCCTCGATCACGGCGACGCGCGTCGCGAGCTCGGCGGCATCGCGCGGCGGACTCACCGCTGCGACCTCACCGCGCGGGGTGGTGTACAGGTATCCGCCGCACACCCGCATCGCCCACGGCGCGACGCCCGCCGCCTCGACGCGCGCGACCAGCCCGGCCTGCGCCGGCGACAGCGGCGCCGGGTTGTGCGCGGCATCCCATCGCCAGCGCCGCCCGTCGACGACCAGCGGCGCGAGGATCATCGGCGGCGGCGGCCGTCGAACGATCGAAGCTCGCACGATCGGTCGCGCCTGCACGACCCACAGCGCCCCGTCGTCGACGATCTCGACGTCCGCCCCGGCGGCACCGATCGCCACCTCCGCCCTCAGCGCGAGCTCGAGCAGCGTCGCCCTCGAACCTCTGGCGATCCTCTCGATCGGCTCTCCCTCGCGCTGGATCCACGCGACCTCGCCATCCCCGTCATCCGGCGCGCGCGTGTACACCGTGATCCGCCGCCCGATCACCCGTCGCTGGACGACGACCCCGAGCGCGATCACCCGCCCTCGCGCATAGCCGACCGCGAGCGGCGCGAGCGCGCTGTCCCACACCGCGCGGATCGCGTCCCACACGTCGCCGGTCGCGACGATCGACTCGAACACCCCGGCCGCCGCGCCGGTCTCGCCATCCTCGATCGTCGCCGACGATCGCGCGATCACCTCACCGAGCTTCGCAGCGCGGGCCACCACGTCGGCGATCACGTCATCGGGGATCGCGTCGCGCGCGGCGCGGGCGGTCGCCTCGATCGCGAAGCCGTCGGGCACCGGCAGCCCGGCCGCGATCAACCGCGCCAGGTTGTGCGCCTTGCCGCCGCAGGTCACGCCGGCGTCGGCGAGCGATTTCACCCACACGCGCGGGTTGTACCGTACGATCACCAGGTGCGAAGCGCTGTCGTGTTGCTGATCGTCCTGGCGAGCACCGCCGCGCACGCCGACACCAGCAAGCTCGGCAAGGAAGACGTCCAGATCCAGGCGAAGCAGTCGATGCGCGGCAAGAACAAGCTGTGCTGCGGCTATCCGCTCGTCGACGATCAGCAGTGGGCGCTGCGGTTCTACTGGCTGTCTCTCGAGGACGACTACGACGATCCGCAGTCACCCAAGACGCCGAAGACCGGCGGCGTCGCCAAGGTGCCGACCAACACGTGGGTCGAGCTCTACACGCAGGCCGGCTACTTCTTCGGGCGCGTGCCCGAGCGGTTCGCGTGGTCGCTGCGACTCGAGGGCTCCGGCCTCATGCGCGATGGCCGGATCATCAACTACACCGGGCCGTGCAAGTTCGGCTACGGCACCTGCTTCGAGCAGCTCGACGTCGGCGAGCATCCGTTCGGCCGCGGCGCGGGCTTGCGCCCCCTGATCCCGTTCAAGTCGGTCGCCGTCGATCCGCGCTACGTCCGGATCGGCGAGCCGCTCTACATCCCCGAGTTCGACGGCCTCGTGTTGCCCGACGGCTCGATCCACGATGGATGCGTGCGCGCCGACGACACCGGCGGCGGGATCAAGAAGCGCAAGATGGACTTCTTCGTGGTGACCTATGGCAACTTCCGGTTCTTGCTCGAGGAGTTACTCAACGTCACGTGGATCACGCCGCACGTCGAAGCACCTCGCTGCGAGTACCTGCGCGATCTGTAGTAGCGTGCGCCGACATCATGCTCGACGGCCTGTTCGTGACGCCCGCGGTGACCATCATCGACGAGGCCCTCGCGTCGGCGAAGGCCGACGGCCCGATCGCGGTCGTCGGTAGCGCGCGGCTGGCCAAGGCGCTCGCCGCCAAGCACGACGTCGTCGCCGTCGATCTGCCCGCGCGTGCGGCCAAGAAGCACGCTGGCAAGGTCGTCGCGCTCTCCGAGCTCGAGCCCCTCGCGTTCGCCGCCGTCATCGGCGTCGACGCCACCGACGACGCCGTCACCGCGTGGTCGCGCGCCGTGCGCGACGGCGGCGCCGTCATCACCGTCGATCGCGAGGCCGCCGAGGCCTCCCGCCGCGCGCTGTGCGCCGGCCTCACCGAGCTGCAGCAGCGCCACTCGGGGCGCCTCGTCGTCACCAGCGGCCTCGTCACGCACCTGTGAATTGGGGACGGTTTCAGCTCTGGCCCCTTTTGGCGTACGCCAAACGGGGCCCGAGC
>JBBQEX010000124.1:0-11370 GCA_038321315.1 Haliangiales bacterium
CCCTTCCCCCCGGCCGCCCTCCTCCTCCGCCCTGTACCCGTTTTCATTGGGGCGGTTTCACCCCACGGCCCCTTTTGGCTTCACCCCAAACGGGGCCCAGCGCTTAACCCGGCCCCAATTCACAGGCTGCCACCGAGCCAGAACAACAACCGCCGGGTGCGATCGGTGCCGTCGAGCGGCATCGCGAGATCGAAGCGCATCGGGCCGATCGGGCTGCGCCAGATCAGCGAGGCGCCGACCGAGCGCCGCACGACGGTGCCGATGCCGCCGAAATCGGGATCCTGGTTGCGCGTGACGCCGGCGTCGTAGAACCCGGCGATCGAGAGGCCGGCGCGCTTCCATAGCGGGGCCTCGAGCTCGAGGTGTCCGACGGCGACCGCGTTGGCGCCTTGATCGAACGGATCGATCGCGTAGCCGCGGACATCGGTATTGCCGGCGTAGTACAGGCGCTCCGACCTCGGGACACCGTCGACGCTGGGCGTCGTCGCGATCGCGCCGCGGCCGGAGAACCGGAGCGTCAGCGGCCCGAGCGCTTCGGCGTGATCGTAGCGCGCCGAGAACCGCCGGACCGCGTTGTCCGAGCCCCACTGCGGATCGGCCGACTCGCCGTAGAGCTCGAAGCGCGTGCCGTGCCGCGGGATCGCTCCGTCGCGGGTGTCGTAGCTGATGCCGGCGCCGAGCGCCGCGATCGTGCCGTCGCCGGTCGGCGGCAGCATCGAGTCGCCACCCTCCATCGCGCGAGACGTCGCGAGGTCGCCCGCGGTCGTCGCGACCTGCTCGACGCGGTACTGCACGAACACCCGGGTCGCCGGCGACACGTGGTAGCCGAGCGCGATCGAGCCGCCGGTGCCCTCGCGGGTGAACCCCGGCAGCGCGCGCCGATCGGTGACGAGCTCGGTCGACAGCTCGAGGTCGCTGCCGAACAGGTGCGGCACGACGTGATCGATCGCGAACCGTTCGCGCAGCATCGAGATCTCGGCGGACAGCGCGAGGTGTTGCCCGGAGTGAAACAGGTCGTCCTGCGCGATCCGCGCGGTCGCGATGAAGCTCTCGTCCGGGCTGAACCCGGCCCCGATCGAGAACGTCCCGGTGTGATGCGGCGGCGCCGCCGGCGCTGCCACCTCCACCGGCGTCGGCTCGGTCTCACCGGGTGGCACGATCGCATCGTCGTCGGCACGCGCGACGCTGGCGAGAGCCCCGAGGATCACCAGCGAGATCGCGATGCGCATGCCGGCTCTGACCGGAACGCCACCTCACGTGTTGCCCGGAAGGCCGGGCAACCGCGTCACGCGATCGCGAGTCTGCCGAGTACGGTCTCCAGCGGCACATCCTCGAGCATCACCTCGCGCAGCCCGGCGTCGGCGCGGCTGACGTATGGCGCGAGCTCGTCGAGCAACGCGTCGATCGCGATCCGTGCACCGTCGATCGCGATCGGATCGGCCCAGCAGTTGTCCTCCGCGCGCCGGATCAACTCGCCGAGCGCCATCGCCGCGAGGAACGCCTCGTGTGCGACCAGCCGCGCCGCTTCATCGGCCTGATCGTAGCCACGCGTCGCGCGACTCTCGAGCCACGCGATCGCGGTGCACACGTGATGGCGGGTGTCGCCAAACGCGTAGGTGAACCCGGACACCTCGCGCTCGCAGGTCCACGTGTCCTGGAGCGCGACGATGCGCTCCACCAGGTCATCGAAGGCCGCCGACAGGGCGGACTGTCGCCAGGAGTGCTGCTGCATCGTCATGCCGCGAGCTTCTGCATCGCGCGCGCCAGGCGTAACCGTGCGGACCCACGCGCACGTCGCGCGGATCTGTCCACCGGGCGGATTGGCCGTGCCGGACACCCGTCGATTTCGGACATCTGCTACACGCATCTCGTGGGCAACCTCACCGAGCTCTCGACCCCCGATGCCGACGGGAGCCTCGCGATCCCGACGGGATGGCGGCAGGGCCGTGGCGCGTTCGGCGGGCTGACGATCGCGGCCTGCATCCGGGCGATCGAGCAACGGGTGGCCGACCCGAGGCGCGTGGTTCGCTCGATCACCGCCGAGATCCCGGCTCCGACGCTCGCCGGCGACGTCGAGATCGAGGTCGCCGTGCTGCGCGCTGGTAACTCGGTGTCCGTCGCGCGCGCGGTGATGCGTCAGGGCGGCGAGGTCACCACGCACGTCGTCGCGGTGCTCGCGGCCGATCGCGCGGTCGGCCCCGACGATCCGCTGCCGCTCGCCTGGTGCGAGCTGACGCCGCCGAGCGCACCGGCCTGGCGCGACGTCGCCGCGCTCGCGGGCGACGCGGGGCCCGAGTTCGCGAGCAACTTCGAGTACCGCGTGGTGAGCGGTTTGCCACTCGCGGGCGGTGCCGCCGAGACGATCGGCTACGTCCGAGCGGTCGAGCCCGGCCCCGCGCGCGACGCCGCATACATCGCCGCGCTCGCCGACGCGTTCTGGCCGGCCGCGCTGATCCGTGCGGCGACGTTCCGCCCGATGGCGACGATCGCGTACACGCTCGACCTCGTCGATGGCGTCGCCGGGCTCGAGCCCGACGCGCCGCTCCTGTATCGCGGCACGGTCGCGATCGCCGGCCACGGCTACTTCCTCGAGACCCGCGAGCTGTGGGGCCACGACGGCCGGCTCGTCGCGATCAACCACCAGACGATGGTCGTGATCAAATGACCCGGTGGCAGTTCACGACGCTGCCGACCCAGCCGCGCCGCGCGAACGTCGTGCTCGCGGTGTTCGGCCGCGGCCCACTGCACGAGATCGAGCCCGATCCGACCGCGTTCGGCGCTCCGACGATCGAGCTCGCCCGCACGTACGACGTGCGCTCGATCGCCCGGGCGCTCGATCCGGCGTGGTTCGACAACTGGCGCGGCGGCTCGCTGCGCACGATCGCCGAGCGCGACCTCGCGCCGGCCGAGCTCGCCGCCCTCGACGGGGCCGACCACGTCCACATGATCATCGGCGAGTTCGCCGACCCGACCGACCTCGGCTACCTGCAGGCGGCGTGGGCCCTCGCGCGCTACCTCGTCGCGCGCGGTGGCGAGGTCGTGCTCGATGCCCACGCGATGCGCTACGCCGCGACGCTGCCGGCGCCCGACCTCGCGCTCGACGTCGGTCGCGAGATCCAGATCATCTTCGAGACCGACTCGGCGCGCTCCGATCGCGCGCACGCGCTCCACACGCGCGGCATGCTCAAGTTCGGCATGCCCGATCTCGTCGCGCTGTGCAGCGACGCTGATGCCGACCTCGTCGTCCAGGTCGTCGCGCAGCTCGCCGCCTCGATCGCGCGCGGCGCCGACGTCGCGATGCCGCGCCACGGCGTCGACATCCTCGACGGCATGACCTGGTATCTCGTCGACGACGAGCACGGCATCGCCGGCCTGCTCCAGCTCAACAACACGGCGCGCGTGCTGGTCGACGACACCGGCAAGAACCTCGTCGGCGTCGCCGCGCGACTTCCGATCGTCTCCTAGACCTCGCCGAGCGCGGCCCGCACCGACAGGCGTGCCGCGCGGCGGGCCGGCACGAGCGCCGCGACGATGCTGCCCGCGACGATCCCGATCGGCAGGACGATCAGCGCACCCCACGCGATCGCGAACGGCGGCGTCGCGATCAGCGAGAGCCGGGCATCGATCGCGGCGGTGAGCGGGATGCCCACGGCGATGGCGAGCAGCGCGCTGATCGCACCGACCGCGACCGCCTCGCCGACGATCACGCGCACCACGCGGCCGTCGCTCGCGCCGATCGCCTTCATCACGCCGATCTCGCGCGTGCGCTCCGCGACGCCGATCGCCACCGCCGAGCCGAGGCCGAGCAGCCCGACCAGCGCGAGGATCGCCGCCATCACGATCACCGCGCGCACGATCAACACGACGTGATCGTCGATGATCGAGCGCAGCAGCGTGGCCGGCATCGCGTACTGCACCGGCGCGTGGCGCGCTTCGAGCGCGGCCTCGAGGGCGGCGAGCACGGTCGCGCGCTCGGTGCGCGAGCCCGCGGTCGTCGCGATCCGCAAGAGGGCGACACCGTCGCGGGTCGCGCGTGCGAACCCCGCGGCGGTCACGAACGCCGACGCGCCGCCGATCTCCTCGACGACGCCGACGATCGTGTACGGCGTCCGCGCACCATCGATGCCGATGACGATCGCTTCGCCGGGATGGCGGCCGACCGCGGCGCCGCGGCCGAGGACGACCTCGCGATCGCTCGCGCCGAGCGCCCGGCCCTCGAGCACCGGGTAGCTCACCAGCGCGCTGCCGCCGGGTGGCAGGCCCACCAGCGCGAAGCTCCCGTGCCCGCCGTCGGGGTAGGTGTGGACGACCTCGAGGTCGTGCCCGGGCTGCACGATCGACGCCGGGTGGACGCGCCAGGTCTCGATCGCGCGGACGCCGGGCACCGCGGCGAGCTCGCCGCCGTCGAATTCGCCATGCATGCGGATCTCGACGTCGTGATGGCGCGCGGTCTCGAGCTTGCCGGAGATCGCCATCATCCCGGCATCGACGCCGGCCGCCGCGATCACGAGCGAGCCGGCGACGACGAGCAGCGTCGTGGTCAGCGCGAGCCGCCCCGGGCGACGGAGCAGATTCCGGATCACGATGGGCAGGCGCGCCATCGCGGGGCGCGCGAACCCCGTGCCGCCGACCGCGAGCGAGGCGCGCACCGACACGCGCATCGCGCGCACGATCGGCACGCCGGCGACCGCCAGCGGCACGAGCGTGCCGAGGCCGAGCTGCGCGGCGAACACCCAGCTCGGGATCGCCGGATCCCCGAGCGTGATGTTCATCATCACCGCGATGTTCGCGATCATGCCGTGTGCGCCGACGTACGCCAGTGGGGCGGCGATCGCGACGCCGACGAGCCCGAGCGCGACGACGAACATCGCGTACATCCCGACGAGCTGGCGGGTGCTCGCGCCGACCGCCTTCATCACGCCGATCTCGCGCGTCTGGCGGCCGAGGATCGCGGCGAGTAGCGTCGCGATCACGATCGCGCACATCGCGAGCAACACGAGCGTGAACACGAGCAGCACGAGCTGGACGCCGCTCATGATCGCCTGATGCGGATGCTGGCGCAGTTTCGGGACGCGCACCTCGTGCACGACCTCGCCCCGCGCGCGCAGCCAGGTCGCGAGCACCTCGGCGCGCTGTTCGACCTCGGCGAGCGAGCGCGGCTCGGGCTGGAACCGCACCAGCAGCTCGTGGAGCGCGGGCTCCTCGCCGAGGGCACCGAGCTCGGCGCGCGTGACGTAGGCGACGCCGCGATGCTCCTGCCAGTTCGGCGCCTGACCGGCGTCGTGCGCCGTGCCGGCGATCGCGATCTCGTGCGGCGGGCCGTGCGGCGTCTCGATGATCGCGGTCGCGCCGACCTCGGTACGCATGACCTGGAGCGCGGTGCGTTCGACGAGCATCGTGCCCGGTCCTGGTGGCCACACGCCGGTGTCGGGTTCGAACGTGTTGACCCGCAGCGCGGCGAAGTCGTCGGCCGCGAACACCACGAGCATCTGCCACGGGTCGCCGGCGTGGAGCTTCACGCGCGCCGCGATCATCTGGCGGCGATCGGCGTCGGCGACCTCGGGGCGCGCGCGCACCGCGGCGACCAGCGCGTCGTCGACCGGGCCGGCGAGCTCGAGCGTGGCGTCGGCCGGGTGGGTCGACCGGTAGCTCGCGGTGATCTCGCGCCCGAGCACCGCGCGCGCCGCGAGCACCGTGCCAACCCCGGCGAGCGCGATCGCCAGCGCGAGCTGCATCGCGACGATGCGCCCCCACGACGCACGCAGGTCGCCGGCGAGCTTCTTCCAGCGCACGCTACCCACGCGCGACCTCGACGATCCGGCCGTCGGCGAGCACGACGACGCGATCGGCGTGGCGCGCGAGGTCGCGCGCGTGGGTCACGGTCACGACGGTCTTGCCGGCGGCGACCAGC
Source organism: Haliangiales bacterium (assembly GCA_038321315.1). Lineage (GTDB taxonomy): Bacteria > Myxococcota_A > Polyangia > Haliangiales > Haliangiaceae > JABFXX01. Next base: position 5,912 of record JBBQEX010000124.1, read on the forward strand.
TCCTGCAGCAGCGCGAGGATCTCGGCGGCGGTCGTCGAGTCGAGGTTGCCGGTCGGCTCGTCGGCCAGCACGATCGGTGGATCGGTCGCGAGGGCGCGCGCGATCGCGGCGCGCTGCTGCTGGCCGCCCGACAGCGCGGCCGGAAGCTTGTTCGCCTGGTCGGCGATCCCGACGCGCGCGAGTAGCTCGGTCGCGCGCACCCGGGCCTCGCGCGCGGGCAGCGTGCCGCAGAAGTCGATCGGCAGCATCACGTTCTCGAGGATCGTGAGCGTCGGCAGCAGCTGGAAGAACTGGAACACGATGCCGACGTGGCGGCCGCGCCAGCGCGACAGCTGGCCCTCGCGCAGCGTGGCGAGCGCGGTCCCGGCGACGACGACGCGGCCGGTGGTCGCGCGATCGATCCCCGAGATCAGGTTGACCAGCGTCGACTTGCCGCTGCCCGACGCGCCGACGACCGCGATCATCTCGCCGGCGTCGATCGTCAGGCTCACGTTGTCGAGCGCCGCGAACGGGCCCTGGGGCGTGGGATAGATGCGCGCGACGTCGTGGAGCTCGATCATCATGGCGTCAGCGTGGCGCCCGGATGTCTCTGCTCGCGCACCGGAGTGTGTCCGTTTGTAATCGTCGCCCCCGGCGTCGCGCGGCGCGGCTAAGCTGCCGCATGGTCGCGGATGTCCTCGCCTTGCTCGTCGAGGACGACGAGCGCCTCGCGCGGTTCACCGCCGAGTTCCTCGAGCAGCATGGCGTCGCGGTGGTCCACGTCGGCGACGGCGAGGCCGCGCTGCGGGCCACGCGCACGCGATCGTTCGACGTCGTCGTGCTCGACCTCATGTTGCCGCGCAAGAGCGGCCTCGACGTCTGCAAGGAGCTGCGCACCCGCTCGGTCGTCCCGATCCTCATGATCACCGCGCGCAGCGAGGAGGCCGATCGCGTGATCGGGCTCGAGCTCGGCGCCGACGACTACCTCGGCAAGCCGTTCTCGGCGCGCGAGATGCTCGCCCGCGTGCGCGCGCTCGTCCGCCGCGCCCGCGGCCACCTCGGCCCCGACGCCGGCGTCGTCCGCGTCGGGCCGCTCGAGCTGCGCCCCGGCTCGATGGCCTTGACCTCGGCCGGCCGCGACGTCGCGCTCACCAGCTACGAGTTCGCGATCCTCCGCGTGCTCGCCGAGCGCCACGGTCGCGTGCTGTCGCGCGAGCAGATCATGGAGCTCGTCAAGGGCACGTGCGACGACGCGTTCGACCGCTCGATCGACGTGCGGATCTCGCGGATCCGTCAGAAGCTCGGCGACCAGGGCACGCTGATCAAGACGGTGCGCGGCGTCGGCTACATGCTCGCGCACGCCGAGGTCGCGTGAAGCGCTGGTTCGACGCCACGGTCGGCCGGCGGCTCGTCGTCCGGATCTGGTTCCACGGCGTGTTGCTGTTCGCCGGCGTGCTCGCGACCGTGCTGATCGCGCGCTGGATGATGTCGGACCTCGATCAGGCGATGATGATCCGCCACCGGCCGTACCTCGCGACCGGCGTCGCCGAGCGCGTGCTGTCGCGCCATCGCGATCCGGCGGCCCTCGCGACCGAGCTCGCGCGCGTGGCCGCCGAGACGCCGATGGCGGTCTCGGTGTTCGGGGCCGATGACCGGCTGCTCGCGAGCTCCGCGACCCCGGCACGTGCCCCCGACGTGCGCGATCGCGCCCGGCTCCCCGAGGGCTGGTCGGCCGGCCGGCTCGTCGTCGGCGCGGCGGACGGCACGGTCGCGATCGTCGAGCTGCCGCCGGCGCCCTCGATCCCGATGCACGTCGTCATGCTGCTCGGCGCCGCGCTGGTGCTCGCGTTCCTGTTCGTCGCCGCGCCGCTCTCGCATGCGATCGCGAAGCCGATCGCGCGGCTCGGCGCCCTCGCGCGCGCGCTCGGCAACGGTGATCTCGCGGTCCGCGCGGCGACCACCCGCCGCGACGAGATCGGCGATCTCGGCCGCACGTTCGACGCGATGGCCGAGCAGCTCCAGCACTTGCGCGTCGCCGAGCGCCAGCTCCTCGGCGACGTGTCGCACGAGCTGCGCACGCCGCTCGCGCGGATGCGCGTCGTGCTCGAGCTCGCCGGCGACGCGCCGCTCGAGAACATCCATCGCTACCTCGGCGAGATCGCGACCGACCTCGGCGAGCTCGAGCAGCTGCTCGACGACATCATCGTGTCGACCCGGCTCGATCTCGCGAGCGAGCCGTGGGACGAGGCGCGCCCGCCACTTCGCAAGTGCGCGATCGCGAGCGACGAGCTGGTCGACGCGGCGATCGGTCACTTTCAGGCGCGCTGGCCCGAGCGCGCGATCGCGGTGCGCGCGACCGGTGGCAGCCTGGCACTCGACGGCGATCTCGCGATGCTGCGCCGCGTGCTCGACAACTTCCTCGACAACGCGCGCAAGTACTCGCCCGACGACGCGCCGATCGCGATCGAGGTCGACGCGGTCGCCGAGCGCGTTCGCTTCGCGGTGATCGATCGCGGCGTCGGCATCGCGCGCGACGATCACGCGCACGTGTTCAGCGCGTTCTTTCGCGCCGATCGCAGCCGCACGCGCTCCTCGGGTGGCGTCGGACTCGGCCTCGCGCTCGCGCGCAAGATCGTCGAGGCCCACGGCGGCAAGATCGGCTTCGAGAGCAGCCCCGCGACCGGCTCGACGTTCTGGTTCGAGCTCGCGCGCGGCTAGGTCACGGCGCGACGCAGACCGCGAGGGTCCAGCTGTCGAGCGTGCCGGTGTCGCTCGACGCGGTATCCGCGACCTCGAGGTTCCAGACGCCCGCGGCGGTGGTGTTCAGGAAGTCGGTCCCGGCGGTGGCCGACAGCGAGGTCTCCGGCTTGAACTCGCCGGTGAACGGCGCGACCCCGTCGACGATCGAGAGCGACGCACGGTCGCTGAACAGCGTGTTGGTGTAGTTGTCGTCCGAGCTCCCGTTGTGGGTCGACAGCTCGCGCTTCACGCCGGTCGGCCCGGCCAGGAAGATTCCGAGATCGCGATCGAACGTGTGCGTGATGCCATTGATGATCACGAACACGGCCTTGACCGTGCCGGCCCCGGACACCGTGACCGGGCTCGAAACGCCGGTCGCGTCGTGGTCCGGGATCGCGATCGAGGTCGCGTTGGTCACCGTCTTCAACGCCGAGCCGACCGGGCAGTCGAGCTGGCAGGTCGCCGAGCAACCGTCGTTGGCGTCCAGGTTGCCGTCGTCGCACTGCTCGCCGGCCTCGACGATGCCGTCGCCGCATCCGGTCGGCTTGTGGCAGGTGTTCGTGCACGTGTCGGCGTTGTTGAAGTTGCCATCGTCGCAGGCCTCGCCGACGTTCTTGGTGCCGTCGCCGCAGAACGAGAGCGCCGGATCGACACACGCGATCAGCGTCCAGCCGGTCAGCGTGCCGGTCTCGGTCGCGCCGGTGTCGACCACGTGGAGGTTCCAGGTCCCCTTCGCGGCCGCGCCGAGGAAGTCGATGTGCGCCGCGCTCGCGAGCGAGCGCTCCGGGGCGTAGAGGTTCGTGAACGGGCCCGAGCCATCACCGATCGGCACGGCCGCGCCGTCGCGGAACGTCGTGCCGACGAAGTTCGCGCCGGAGCCCACGTTCGTCGCCAGGGCGCGCGCGACGCCATTCGGGCCGATCAGCGACAGCGCGAGCTCGACGTCGGCGGTGTGGGTCAGGTTGTCGATGCGCACGTACATGCCGGTGATCGCGCCGGCGGTCGCGATCGCGATCGGGCTCGAGACCCCGGCGGTGTTGTCGTCGGGGATCGGGAACGCCGTGGTGCTCGCCACCGTCACCTTGGTCGACCCGGTGGGGCAGGTGATCTCGAGGTGACAGGTCGACGAGCAGCCATCGCCCGAGACCAGGTTGTTGTCGTCGCACTCCTCGCCGCTGTCGATGTTGCCGTCGCCGCAACCGTCGACGATCTGGCAGCTGTTGCTGCATGCATCGGTGTCGACCATGTTGCCGTCGTCGCACTCCTCGCCGGCGTCGACCACGCTGTTGCCGCAGTACATCGTCGGGTTGACGCACGCGAACAAGGTCCACGAGTTCAGCGTTCCCGTGTCGCCGCTGGAGTTGTCGATCACGTGGAAAGTCCAGGTCCCGACGGCGTTGGTCGACCGGAAGTCGGAGCCCGGCGTGGTCGCCAACGAGTCGTCCGGTCGGAAGCTCCCGCTGAACGGCGCCGACCCATCGTCGATCAGGGTCGCCGCGGCGTCGTCGAAGATCGTGTGCTCGTAGTTGTCACCGGAGCCGCCATTCGAGAGCGACAGGAAGCGGGTCAGGCCGGTCGGGCCCTCGAGCGAGAGGTCGAGGTCGCCGTCGTAGGTGTGGGTGAGGTTGGCGACGACGGCGAGCTTGGTGACGCCACCGGCCGGCAGCGTGAGCGTCTGGGTGAGCTCGGTCACGCCGTCGTCGGGGATCGGCGTCTGCGTCGCCTTGGTCATCACGACCTTGGTCTCGCCGACGCCGCAGCCGAGATCGATCTGGCACATGTCGCAGCCATCGCCGGGCGTCGCATTCATGTCGTCGCAGCTCTCGCTTCCGACGACGAGGCCGTCGCCGCAGATCGGCGTGCACACCGAGACCGTGGTGCCGGCGCAGTCGAAGCCGGGCTCTTTCATGCAGGCCGTGTTGCAGCCGTCGCCGTTGATGGCGTTGCCGTCGTCGCACGCCTCGACCCCGGTGATCACGCCGTTGCCGCAGCCGGTCATCTTGCAGTTGTTGTCGCAACCGTCGCCGTTGACCGCGTTGCCGTCGTCGCACTCCTCGGTCGGATCCATCGCGCCGTTGCCGCAGCCGGTCGGGCGACAGTTGCCCATCGGGCCGTCGTCGCAGCCATCGCCGAGCGTGGAGTTGCCGTCGTCGCACATCTCGCCGGCCTGCATGATGCCGTCACCGCACGCGGGGACCTGGCACGCGCCGTGGTCGCAGATCGAGCTCTCGCAGTCCGAGGCGCCAGTGCAGCTCTTGGTGTCGGCGCACTTGTGACCGTCGCGCGAGCACGAGCCGCCACAGTCGACGTCGGTCTCGTCGCCGTTCAAGATGCCGTCGGTGCAGCTGCCACCGGCGTCGGGCGTGGCCTTGTTGTCCTTGCCGCACGCGACGAGAGAGATCACCAGGATCGAGAGAGCCAGCGTTCGCATGCGGCTGTGTACGACGACTGCCGGCACCATTGGAAGTGTGCGGTCGCGTGGCCGGTCGAATGCACAACATGCGCGACACACGCACCGTGTCAGCTCGGACACGGAGGGCGCGATCTCGCGGAGTTGCGCGAGGCATCGCCCGTGCAGCCCGGGACGCGATGGAACTGGAATGGGTGCGGATCTTCTGCAGCCGCGGAAAGTTGATCGATTCCGCGAGCTTGGTCGCGGTGGATCTGTCCGGATCGATCGCGAGCGGGTAGCGTGCGCGGCCTGATGCCCACGACCAGCGCCGCGAGGATCGCCAATGACA
>JBBQEX010000125.1:0-11049 GCA_038321315.1 Haliangiales bacterium
CCGGCGATCACCTTCGGAGAGCTCGGCCGGCTGGATCATCCCGATCTCGGCGAGCAGGGCGATCTCGATCACGAAGCCGAGCCGCTCGTCGCCGAGCGCGAGCGCGTCGTAGCGCAGCTCGATCAGGGCCTGGTCGAGATCCTGGTCGTAGTACGCCGCGATCGCGGCCAGCGGCGGCGCGCGATCGTCGTCGAGCGGGCCCAAGAACCTGGACCAGTGCGAAAGTCGTTGCCTCGGCTGATCGAGGACGAGGAAAGCCTCTACGAGAGGCTGAGAGTCCCGTTGCTGCATGTACCCGCGCGCATGACGAGCAGTGCCGATGCCACGCGGCCTGAACGCAACGCGCCTTACGTTCCAGCGCGGATCATCCGGTGATCGTTCCGAGCCTTGTGCACGGATCGGACACGGGAGCATGGTACGAATACCATGGCCTGTGTGGTCCGTTTACCACACTATGGCCCGTTTTCTTGCGCAAGTACTCGTTCGACCTAGAGTATCAGACGATGAAAACCGGGGTTGGGTACCGTCTTCCGCTTCTGCCGCTCCGCGACATCATCGTGTTCCCGCACATGGTCGTGCCCCTGTTCGTCGGCCGCGACAAGTCACTGCATGCCCTCGAAGAAGCGATGGCCGGTGACAAGCAGCTGCTGCTCGCCGCGCAGCGCCGCGCGAAGACGGACGAGCCGAGCGAGGAGGACATCTTCGCGATCGGCACCGTGGGTCACATCATCCAGCTGCTGAGGTTTCCCAAGGGCCCGGTCAAGGTCCTCGTCGAGGGTCGCGCGCGCGCCCGGATCAAGGGCTTCGCGCAGAGCGAGCCGTTCTTCACGTGCGACGTCGAGGATGTCGAGGAGCCCGAGGATGACGCGGCCGAGATCACCGCGCTGATGCGCTCGGTCCAGGACGTGTTCGAGGACTACGTCAAGCTCAACACCCGCATCCCGCCGGAGATGCTCGTCAGCGTCCGCACGATCGAGGACGCGGGCCGGCTCGCCGACACGATCGTCGCGCACGTCGCGCTCAAGCTGAAGGACAAGCAGGAGCTGCTCGAGACCTTCTCACCCGCGCGCCGGCTCGAGCGGCTCGGCGAGCTGATGCAAGGCGAGATCGAGATCCGCCAGGTCGAGAAGAAGCTGCGTTCTCGCGTCAAGAAGCAGATGGAGAAGCAGCAGAAGGAGTTCTACCTCAACGAGCAGATGCAGGCGATCCAGAAGGAGCTCGGTGGGGAACGCGACGAGTTCAAGAACGAGCTCAACGAGCTCGAGCAGAAGCTGAAGCAGAAGAAGATGAGCAAGGAGGCCAAGGAGCGCTGCCAGAAGGAGCTCAAGAAGCTCAAGCAGATGTCGCCGATGAGCGCCGAGGCGACCGTGGTCCGCAACTACCTCGACTGGGTCCTCGCGCTGCCGTGGGAAGACAAGACCGAGGAGCGCCACGACATCAACGAGGCCGAGGCGATCCTCGAGGCCGAGCACTACGGGCTCAAGAAGGTGAAGGAGCGCATCCTCGAGTACCTCGCGGTCCAGGCGCTCGTGCCGCGCCAGCGCGGACCGATCCTGTGTCTCGTCGGACCTCCGGGCGTCGGCAAGACGTCGCTCGCGCGCTCGATCGCCCACGCGACCGGCCGCAAGTTCGTGCGGCAATCGCTCGGCGGCGTGCGCGACGAGGCGGAGATCCGCGGCCACCGCCGCACGTACATCGGCGCCCTGCCCGGCAAGCTGATCCAGTCGCTCAAGAAGGTCGGCTCGAACAATCCGGTGTTCCTGCTCGACGAGATCGACAAGATGTCGATGGACTTCCGCGGCGACCCGGCGAGCGCGCTGCTCGAGGTGCTCGATCCGGAACAGAACCAGACGTTCAACGACCACTACCTCGATCTCGACTACGACCTGTCGGACACGATGTTCATCACGACCGCGAACCAGCAGCACGCGATCCCGCTGCCGCTCCAGGATCGCCTCGAGATCATCGAGCTCCCCGGTTACACCGAGTGGGAGAAGGTCGCGATCGCGCGCCAGTACCTGATCCCCAAGCAGGCCGAGAACAACGGCGTCAAGGATCTCGCGATCACGTGGACCGACGAGGCCCTCGTGATGATCGTGCATCGCTACACCAAGGAAGCCGGCGTCCGTAACCTCGAGCGCGAGATCGCCACCGTGTGTCGCAAGATCGCCAAGGCGTGGCTGTCGGGCGGCAAGCAGCCCGACCTCAAGTTCGAGGTCACGATGGACCGGCTGCCCGAGTGGCTCGGCGTCGAGAAGTATCGCGAGACACGCCGCGAGAAGGACGACGAGATCGGGCTCGCGAACGGCCTCGCGGTCACGATGTTCGGCGGCGACCTCCTGACCACCGAGGTCACGATCGTCCCCGGCAAGGGCAAGCTGACGCTGACCGGCAAGCTCGGCGAGGTCATGCAGGAGTCGGCACAGGCGGCGATGAGCTACCTGCGCTCGCGCGCCGGCACGTTCGGGCTGTCGAACGACTTCCAGAACAAGGTCGACGTCCACGTGCACTTCCCCGAGGGCGCGATCCCGAAGGACGGCCCGAGCGCCGGCATCACGATGGCGACCGCGATGGCGAGCGCGCTGTTGCGGATCCCGGTGCGCCAGAACGTGGCGATGACCGGCGAGGTCACGCTGCGCGGCCGCGTGCTGCCGATCGGCGGGCTCAAGGAGAAGATCCTCGCCGCCCATCGCGCCGGCGTGTCGACCGTCCTCATCCCCGAGGACAATCGCAAGGACATGGTCGAGATCCCCGAGTCGGTGATGGCCGAGATCGCGGTGATCCCGGTCAAGCACATGGACGAGGTGCTGCGCTACGCGCTCGCACATCCGCAGCCGGAGGAGTTCCTGCGCGAGCCGTCGAGCGTCGTCGACTGGCGCATCGTCGAGACGATGCCTCCGAGCGACCCGCGCGACGCGCACTAGGGTCCGAGCCGATGTACCGCGCGTGGCTTTTCGCCCTGCTCGCGATCGTAGCGTGCAAGCCGCGCGAGGCTGCGCACCACGACGCGCGACCGATCGATGCCGCGCACGTCGCGGTCGCGATCGATGCCCCACCACCGCCGCCGCCGAACACCTACGTCGGCAGCGCGAAGTGCGGCGAGTGCCACGCCCAGGAGCTCGCGCACTGGAAGACGTCGTGGCACGCCAAGGCGCTGCAGCCGAGCACCGGACTCGCCGGTGGGGCCGCGCACTGGAAAGGCTCGTCGAGCGAGGCGTGGGTCACGGTGAAGCCGCCGGCGATGCGTACGACCGGCCCCGACGGCGCGCTCGCGAGCTTTCCGATCGACTTCGTGATCGGCGGCAAGCGGATGCAGGACACGATCACCGTGTTCCCCGACGGTCGCTGGCAGGTGCTGCCGATCTACTTCCACGTCACCGACCGGAGCTGGGTCGACTACACCGAGCAAAAGCAGGGCGCGCTCACGCCGGATCACCCGTTCTACTGGACGAACGTGCGCCGGATGGCGAACCACGAGTGCCTCGACTGCCACACGACGGGGCTCGCGGTCAGCTACGCCGCCAAGCATTGGAAGACGACGTACGTCGACGGCAACGTCGCGTGCGAGGCGTGCCACGGCCCCGGCAGCCGACACGCCGCGTCCAAGAAGATCGAGGACATCGTGCATCCAGTCGACGCCGGCGTCGTCGGCGTGTCGCCGTGCATCCGGTGTCACGGCCCGCGCAACCCGCTGTGGCCGCTGCTCGATCCCGATCACCAGTTCGAGCCGCGGCGGGATGGCGCGCGCTACGACGAGCTGTACGAGCCGATCGTCGTCGCGCTCCCCGATGGGATGTCGTCGGACTTCTTCGCCGACGGCAAGCCGCGGACGTCGAGCTTCGAGTTTCAGGCGATGTTGCAGTCGGCGTGTTTTCGCAAGGGCGGCGCGACCTGCGTGACGTGCCACACCGCGCCGCACGAGGCGAAGCGACCGGCCGACCTGCGCCTCGATCGCAACGAGACCTGCGCGAAGTGTCACGCGACGCTCGCCGCCGACCACGGTCACCACAAGGACAAGAAGGTCGACTGCATCGCCTGTCACATGCCGCCGATCGTGAGTGGCGTGCTCGATCACTTCGTCGATCACGCGCTCGACGTGCCGAACCCGACGAGCACGCACGCGGTGCCCGACGCGTGCGGCGTGTGCCACCCCAAGAAGACCCCGACCGAGCTGCAGACCTCGATCGCCGCGTGGTGGCCGACCGCCGCCGCGCGCCAGGCCCGTCGCACCCGGCTCGGCGACGCGTTCGACGAGGCGACCGCGACCGCGAGCGCGCGCGCCCTCGTCAGCGTGATCGATGACAAGGACGAGGCCCCGACGCTGCGCGGCGCGGCGATGGTGGTCGCGGCGCGCCGGTTCGGCCCGAACACCGCGCCGAAGTTCGCGCAGCACCTCGACGACACCGACGTCACGATGCGCGCCAAGGCGTGCGAGGCGATCGGCGATTCGCACGGGACGGCAGCGGCCGATGCCGCGGCCGGCAAGCTCGCGGATCCGTCGCTGCGCGTGCACCTCGCGTGTGCGCTCGCGCTGCTCGATCTCCACGATCCGCGCGGCGAGCCCGCGCTGCAGGCGCTCGCCGACGATCCGGCGAGCTCGCACCTCGCGATCCCCCACCGCGAGCTCGGCGTCGCCAAGGGGCGCCGCAAGGACTTCGCCGCCGCGAGGCACGAGCTCGAGCGCGCAGTCGAGCTGACCCCGTACGCGGTCGACGCGATCGTCGAGCTCGCCGAGATCGACGCCGAGCTCGGCGACTTCGCCGCCGCTCACGCGCGCATCGATCAAGCCCTGGCGCTCGAGCCGCACGCGCGGCGCGCGCTCGGGTTGCGCGACAAGCTCCCCAAATAGACTAGATTCAGCGGGTGGGTCTGTTCTCGAAGTTCACGACGCCGAAGGTGCCGCGCTGGGCGTTTCGCACCGGCTGGGAAGACTTCGTCCTGACGTTGCGCGAGGAGGCCCAGTGCTATGGCTTCGCGTTCGACGACAAGCAGCTCGCCGACGGGATGATCGCGCTGCCCCCGCGCGCCACCCTGACGCACTGGGATCTGCGCGCGCTCGCGACCCACTGCCGTGATCTCGAGCCGCACGAGTGGCTCGGCCAGATCCGCGAGAGCCTGTTCTCCGCCTACGGTCATGCCGGCGATGTCGAGCTCGTCGCGAGCGCGCCACCGACCGCGCGGACGGTGTCGATCAAGAAGTTGCTGCGCTGATGGCGACCGACGACGTCCGCCCCGAGCTCGCCGAGCTGCGTGCGCGCATCGAAGCGACGCTCGACGCCTCGCGCCCCGCGGCGGTCGCGAAGCGCCGGGCGACCGGTCATCGCACGGCTCGCGAGAACATCGCGGACCTCGTCGATGCCGGCAGCTTCGTCGAGTACGGCGGGCTCGCGCTCGCGGCGCAGCACGCGAAGCTGACGACCGAGGAGCTCGTCAAGGCGAGCCCGGCGGACGGCATCGTCACCGGCATCGGCACGGTCAACGGCGGGCGCGCGATGGTGCTCGCGTACGACTACATGGTGTTCGCCGGCACGCAGGGCGGCATGGGCCACAAGAAGCTCGACCGCATGCTCGGGCTCGCCGCGCAGTGGAAGCTGCCGGTCGTGCTGTTCGCCGAGGGCGGCGGCGGCCGACCGAACGACACCGACATGCCGCTCGTCGCCGGGCTCGACACCACGAGCTTTCGCGGCTTCGCGGCGCTCGCCGGCCTCGCCCCGCGCGTCGGCATCGTCGCCGGGCGCTGCTTCGCCGGCAACGCCGCGCTGCTCGGCCTGTGCGACGTCGTGATCGCGACCGAGACCAGCACGATCGGCATGGGTGGTCCCGCGATGATCGAGGGTGGTGGGCTCGGCGTGGTGACGCCCGAGGAGGTCGGCCCGATCGACATGCAGGTCAAGAGCGGCGTGGTCGACGTCCGCGTCGCCGACGAAGCCGCGGCGGTCGCGGTCGCCAAGCAGTACCTCGGCTACTTCCAGGGTCGCACCGCGACGTTCGCGTGCGCCGATCAGGCCGCGCTGCGCACGCTCGTGCCCGCCGAGCGCCGCCGGGCGTTCAAGATCCGCCCGATCGTCGACGCGCTCGCGGACACTGGCTCGGTCCTCGAGCTGCGCCGCGACTTCGGCACCGCGATGGTGACCGCGCTCGCGCGCGTCGAGGGCCACCCGGTCGGCATCATCGCGAACAGCTCGCAGACGCTCGGCGGCGCGATCGACACCGATGCGGCCGACAAGTGCGCGCGGTTTCTCCAGCTGTGCGACGCGTTCGGCCTCCCGGTGATCTCCCTGTGCGACACGCCCGGCTTCATGGTCGGACCCAAGGCCGAGGCGACCGGCCTCGTGCGCCACGCGTCGCGCCTGTTCGCGGTCGCCGCGAGCCTGCGCGTGCCGGTGTTCAGCGTGATCCTGCGGCGTGGCTACGGACTCGGTGCGCAGGCGATGACCGCCGGCCACTTCCACGCGTCGGCGTTCACGATCGCGTGGCCGACCGGCGAGTTCGGCGCGATGGGCATCGAGGGCGCGGTGCGGCTCGGCATGAAGAAGCAGCTCGACGCGATCGCTGATCCGGTCGCGCGCGAGGCCGCCGTCGCTGCCGCGGTCGCCGCCGCGAACGAGCGCGGCAAGGCGATCAGCATGGCGTCGTACGTCGAGCTCGACGCCGTGATCGATCCGGCCGACACCCGCACGTGGCTCGTACGCGGCCTCGCGTCGATGATCGTGCCCGAGGCTGGTCGTCGATGGCTCGATACCTGGTGAGCTAGAGCCGGATCCCGATCGGCGTCGGCGACGCGATCAGCGAGCCATCGCCGTGCTCGCCGGCGAGGTTGCTGCCCCAGCACTGCACGGTGCGGTCGGTCATGATCGCGCAGCCAAACTCGTTGGTCGCCGCGAGACCTTGGTTGTCGCCGATCGAGTGGAGCCCACCGCCCTCGCTCGCACCCCCGGCGATCAGGTGCGAATCGGCGTGCGGCCGGAACCGCCCGATCCGCAGGTGGCTCGCACCGTGATCGATGCGCGTCGTCGGTGGCAGCATCGCCGTGTCGGGATCTTGCTTGAAGTCCCAGCATCCGACGCGCCCCTTGCCGTACACCGCACACGCGAACGATTGCGCGACGACGAGGTCGGTCGCGTCGACGATGCCCGGCACCTCGCGAAACTCGTGAAGGGGCTCGGTGTTGATCGCCTGCGCGCACAGCACGTGGCCGCGCTGGATCGCGCACGCGATCGGATCGGTCACCGACACCGCACTCGCGCCGGGGAGCACGCGCGCTCCGCACGTCACACCGTCGTGCGTGCGCGTGCAGATCGTGAGGCCGTGCTCGGCACGCTCGACGATCCCCCGGTCGAGCATCGTGTGCGGCCGGCCGTCGTCGAGCAGGAACCGCTGGACGCGATCATCGGCGAGCGTGACGTCGATCGTCCGCAAGCTGTACTGCGCCTGGATCGCGACGTGCGCCGCGCCCGCGACCTCGAGCGCGACGAACGGCAGCGCGGTCTCGGGATCCGCCTTGTCGCCGACCTGGCACCACACGCGACCCTTGTCGCTGCGCACGCACAGCCGCGCGTCGAGATCGATCGCGAGCTCGACCGGCCGGTCACCGGGCAACGCGAGCTGCTTCGGCGCCGCGAGCCCGGTCAGCTCGCTCCAGGTGTACACCTTGCCGTCGCGCGCGACCGCGAAGCCACCGTCGGTGACGACCGCGAGATCGACGACGTCGGCGAGCCCGACGACCGGAGCCGGCGCGAGTCCGAGCATCCCGATCGTCGTCGGTTGCGCCAGGAAGCCGCCGTCGTTGCTGCCCCAGCACGCCACCGCGCCGGTCGCGCGGATCGCGCAGCCATGGACGAGGTGCACGGCATCGCTCATGCCCGCGATCGCCGCCGCGGGTTCGTTCGCCGCGATCGCGATCACGTTGCCATGCACGACGGCCTCGAGGTGCTCGATGTACCGCTGCCCGCGATGCACGCTCCACATCGCCAGCTCGGTCGCGCCCGCGAACGCGGCGAGGTCGCCGAACCCGAGCGTCGGCGAGTCGACCCGCTTGAGCCCGCCGTCGTCGACGATCGCGAAGCACGTGATCCCACCGTTCGCGATCGCGCAGCCGTCGGGATTGTAGTCGGCGAACGCGAGCCGCTCGACGTGCGCGAGCCCCGCCACGGTCTCCCACGGCTTGCTCGTCGCGTCCTTCTTGCACGCGACCTGGCCGGTCTTGCGGACCGCGCACGTCCGCACCACGAAGCCGTTGGTGCCCGCGAGCGCGACCGCGTCGTGGATGTTCGGCACGGTCACGAGCTTCCGCGGATCGCCGTCGATGCACTGGATGTCACCGCCGCCGACGATGAAGCAGTCGCCCGACGTCGCCAGCGCGGTCAGCTTCCGCGGCGCGAGTGGCTCGGTGACGAACTTCGGCGCGACCGGATCGAGGCACGCGACCTCGCCGCTGCGTCGGAGCACGCACTCCGCCGTCGGATCGATCGCGATCGCGTCGTCGAGTAGTCGGCGCACCGAAGGCTCGCTCGGCGTCGTGAACCGAGCCAATCCACTCGGTGCGTGCAGCCGCCCCCAGCAATCGAGCCCGCCGCTCGCGCGCACGACGCACGCGTACTGCTCGCCGCGTCCGATCGCGATCACCTTGTCGGTCGGCTCCGGCACGTCGAACGGCGGCAGCGCCGGGATCGCGGGGGCGGCACCGATCGGGACCTCGACCGCTGGAGCCGCCGGCTGCTCGCGAGATCCGCACGCGACCACCACCACCAGCAACGCGAGACATCTCATCCGGCTGACGGTAACAGTAATATCCAGGTCGGCCAGCACCTCTCCCCTCGATGAAGCTCCTCGCGATCTCCGGAAGCCTGCGCGCGACGTCCTCGAACGCCGCGCTCGTCCGCGCCGTCGCGCGACTCGCCGAGGACGTCACGATCTACGGCGATCTCGGCGCGCTGCCGCACTTCAGTCCCGATCTCGACGGCGATTCGCCCCCGGCGTCCGTCCTCGCACTGCGCGCCGCGATCGGCGCGGCCGACGCCCTCGTGATCGCGACGCCCGAGTACGCCCACGGCATGCCGGGCTCGCTGAAGAACGCGCTCGACTGGCTGGTCTCGGCGGCCGAGCCGATCGACAAGCCCGTACTGCTGATCTCGGCCTCGCCCGGCGGCGCCGCGCACGCCCACGCGCAGTTCGGCGAGGTCCTGCGCACCATGAGCATGAATCTCGTCGACGGTGGCGCGCACGTGTTCTCGCGCGCCAAGCTCGGCGCCGATGGTGAGGTCGCCGATCCGATCCTGCTCGCCGCGCTCCGCGACGGGCTCGCGCGCCTGAGTCAACGCGCCGGCAGCGTGTGATCCCGGAGGAACGCGAGGCTCGCGGGGAGCCGCGATATCCAGAAGTCGTAATCGTGCGTGCCGGGTCCGAAGAACGCCACGTGCGAGATGTGGCGGCGCGCGAGCAGCTCGTCGAGGTAGCGCGTGAGATCGACGAACGGATCCTCGGTCCCGATGTCGAGGTACAGCGCCGGCGCGGTGGCCGTCATCGCCTCGATGAGGACCGCCGGGTCGTGCGCGCGCCAGGTCGCGAGGTCGGGACCGAACAGCATCGCGATCCACGGCTGGAACCGTGCGTAGCCCGACGCGCGCTCGAGCGCGGTCGCGACCTGTCCCTGGTTCGCCACGAACGGATGCGGCCCGTCGTAGAGTAGCGAGGCCACGGCGGAGTGGCTCGCGACGGCGGCGTACTCGTCGGGATGCCGGAGCCCGAGCGAGAGCGCGCCGTAGCCGCCCATCGAGACGCCCGCGATCGCGCGACCCTCGCGTGACGCGATCGTCCGATACCTCGCATCGATATGCGCGACGAGCTCCTTCGCGATGTAGGTCTCGTACGCGCGCCGGTGCACGCAGGTCGCGTCGCGATCGGCGGCTGGATCGAACAGCCCGGCGCCGTCGCGCTCGCACGCCGCGTAGTCGATCGGCGTCGCGGAGTCGATGTAGAAGCCGTCATCGCCGTCGGGCATGACGACGATCGCGCCGAGGTGGAGCGCGTCCGCCGCGGCGTCGAGCTTGCCGAGCTGGATCCACTCCGTCTCCGGGCTGGTCAGGCCGTGCAGGTAATAGAACACCGGCCAGCGCCGGGTCGGTGCGTCGTCGTAGCCGGCCGGGATGTAGACCAGGAACGTCTTGTCGACGCCGAGCGCCTCCGAGTGATGGTGCGCGTACTCGACGCGACTACGCGACGGTGCCTTCGGGGCGACGACCGGCACGGCACAGGCTGCGAGGACGAGGAGGATCGAGGTTGATCGCATCGGCACAGTTGTTCATGACGCGAGCTGCTCGCGTCGTGTGGGCTTCGCCCTCACTTCACCACAAAAGTGAATGGCCCGACGTGTTTCCACGCCGGGCCATCCGGGTCACCCGCGCACGATCGGCGCGGGTTCGTAGCGAGCAGGCTCGAGCGTGAAGCGACCGCGCCCGTGTGACAGACCACCGAGCGCGCCCGCGTAGCCGAACGTCTCGGCGAGCGGGACCTCGGCGCGGATCACGCGGTCGTCGTTCCGGCTATCGAGCCCGAGGACGTTGCCACGTCGCCGCGCGAGATCGCCGACCACCGCGCCGACATGCTCCTCGGGGCACGTGACCTCGAGATGCATGACCGGCTCGAGCACGATCGGTTGCGCTTCGTTCGCCGCTTGCCGGAACGCGAACGTCCCGGCGATCGTGAACGCCATCTCGCTCGAGTCGTTCGGATGCGTGACGCCGTCGAGCAGCACGACGCGAACGTCGACGACCGGATGTCCGCCGGCAAGCCCGCTGCTCGCCGCCGCACGCACGCCGGCCTCGACACCCCGCACGAACTCGCGCGGGATCGCGCCGCCCTTGATCCGATTCTCGAACACGACGCCACTGCCACGCTCGCCGGGGCCGACGGGTGTGGATCTCATCCTGAGCAGCGCGAGGAGATCCGGAACGCCGCGTGACTCGACCGCGCGCGGTTGAAAGGTGGGGCAGAGCCATGCCATCGAGGGTGTGTCTAAGACTCCCAACAGAGGATGCCCCGTGGCTCGCA
>JBBQEX010000126.1:0-10011 GCA_038321315.1 Haliangiales bacterium
CTGCCAATCGCACGCTCCACTCGATGTGGATGTGCCGCCTGTGAATTAGGGACGCCTGTGAATTAGGGACGGGGTCAATCCTTGCTCGGTTTGCTTCGAAACGAAGCAAACCGAGCAAGTATTGACACCGTCCCTAATTCACAGGGCTAGCAGCTGTCGCCGCCGACCTTGCGACAGACGCCATCGGGGAAGTTGTGCACGGCGACGCCGACGATGATGGCGGTGGCGACCCCGAGGACGATCGCGGCGGGGCCGACGACGTACCAGCGGCGCCACATCGGCGGGTCGACGTACTGGATCGAGTCGCGGTTGAGCGGCTTGCCCTTCACGTCGTGCTGGATCGTCGGGTACTGGTGGAGTGGCACGACGACGTCGGTGGTCGCGGCATACGGCACGTCGATGAACTTCACGTAGTCGTGATACTCGGGGTGCGTCACGCGGATCGCCTGCGGCCCGACCGGCAGCGTGATCTCGCTCTTGGGCGACAGCGTGACCTTGCTTCCGTTGACGTAGACCGTGGCGCCCGCGGCGTCGATCGCGAAGTGCAGCGTGCCGCGGTAGCGATCTGGATCGAGCAAGCGGACCACGGCACCGCTCGTGCCGCCGGTCACGTCGGCCGCGGCGCCGACCTGCAGCGAGGTCGAGCGCAGCTCCTTGGCGGTCGCGACGTCGGTCGCGTTCAGGTAGACGACGCGCGCCTCGCCGATGCCGCCGACCTCGCCGGCGATCACGATCTGCGCGCCGACCAGCTTGCCGAGCTCCGCCAGGCACCCGGTGTCACCTTCGCAGACCTTGAGCTGTGGCCGCTTGGCCTTCTTGATCGCGTCGGCGACCTGGGCCGCGGTGATCACGCGTGTCTCGACCAGCTTGCCGGCGGCGGCCTCGATCTGGCCGACGACCTGCTTGGTCGCGACCGAGGTGTCCTCGGCGCCGAGCGTCGACAGCGGCGCGATCGCGACGACGCGCTCGGCGTGCGCGATCGCCGGAGCGAAGAGCAGGAGCGCGAGCGCCGCGGCTCTCAGCGACATGCGACCTCGTTGTGGTCAGGAGAAGCCCCGTCGTAGCAGTGCACCTTGCCGATACCGGAGCCGATCGCGGCGCCGACCAGCACGGCCGCGACGCCGACGCCGACGATGAACCAGGTGCGCGTGTAGAACGGGTGGCGCTCGACCAGCGCGACCTTGCCGGTCCCGATCACCTCGGTCGAGGGCAACAGGCGGACGACGACCTGGCTGACCTTCTGGAAGTGGACGTCGACGTCGTCCTCGAACGGCGCGTAGCCGGTCGCCTCGACCCGCAGCTTGTGCTTGCCGAGCGGAAGCTTGCCGATCACGCCCTGGCTCGGCAGCGGCGTCTTGCCCACCAGCTTGCCGTCGAGCTGGACGCTCGCGCCGACCAGGTCGGTCTGGATCTGGAGCGCGCCGTGGATCTGCGTCGGCGCGAGCAGCTTGTAAGCGGCGACGCGCACGGTCTCGATCATCTCGTCAGGGCTGTTGCCGCGCAGCGGATCGCTCTGGATGCGCTGGAGCTGCTTGCCGGTCGCGACGTCGACCGCCTTGATGTTGAGCACGTAGCTATCGCCGAGCTGGCCGACCGTGCCGGTCACGACGACCTCGACGCCGAGCTTCTTGCCGATCGCGGCCAGGCACTTCTCCTCGCCGGTGCACTCGCGCTGGTCGGGGGTCAGCATGCGCTCGACGTCGCGGCGCGACGGCATCGGCGCCTTGTCGAGCCGATCGAGCTCCATGCGGAACAGCGTCTCGAGCCGGTCGACGACCTCGGGTGCGATGCCGAGCGCGTCGAAGCGCCAGACCGCGATCTTCTGGCTGAGCGCTTCCTCGGGACCCGCCTCGGGCGTCGGCGTGGGAGGCGCGGGCTGAGCACGCGCGAACGGCGCGACGACGACGAGCACGCTCAGCACGAGCGACAGGAGCCTCCCCAAGATGGATCGATCCTAACACCGGGAGTGCTCGACCCGGGCCATGGTAGCGTCCGATCATGCGAAGGATCACGCTGACGCTGACGCTCGCGCTGGCCGCGTGCTCGTCGGTGTCGATGGTCCGGGTCCAGCCGGAGACCGTGTCCGTCGGCCCGCACCTGCGGCCGATCGCGGTCATCCACGCCCAGGTCACCAGCGCCTATCTCCTGTTCATCCCGATCCCCGGCGGCGTCGATCTCGATCACGTCGTCAACCGGATGCTGCTCGCGTCGGCCCGCGCGATCGGCGCCGACAAGGTCGTCGACATCAAGGTCGACATCACACCGGACGACGGGATCTGGACGCTTCGCAAGGTCCTCGGCTGGCGCTCGGCCGAGGCGAGCGGAATCGCCGTCATCGTCGAGGACGAGCCGAAATCACCGCCACCGGTCGACGCCGCGCCCGCGGCGAAGTAGAACCGGGGGCAGCAAGATGTCGGATGTCTTCGATCGCCGGCTGATTCTCGTCGTCGGTAAAGGCGGAGTCGGTCGCACGACCGTCGCTGCCGCCATCGCCGCCGAGTGCGCGCGCCGCGGCCGAAAAACGCTGGTCTGCCAGACCAACGCCAACGACCGCCTCGGGCCGTACTACGGCAAGCCGCCGGTCGGCACCGATCCGGTGCAGCTCGCGCCGAACCTGTTCGCGATCAACACGAACCCGGCCGCCGCGATCGCCGAGTACGGCCTGATGGTCCTGAAGTTCAAGACCGTCTACGAGATGGTGTTCGAGAACCGGGTCACCAAGGCGTTCCTGCGCGCCATCCCCGGACTCGACGACTACGCGCTACTCGGCAAGGTGTGGTTCCACACCACCGAGGAGAAGCGCGGCAAGGCCGTGTGGGACACCGTGGTGTTCGACATGCCGGCGTCGGGTCACTCGGTCTCGATGCTCCGGGTCCCGACGGTGATCACCGAGACGGTTCCGGACGGCCCGCTCACCCGCGACGCGCGCGCGGTCAAGGAGCTCTTGACCGATCGCGAGCGCACCGCGGCGATCCTCGTCACGCTCGCCGAGGAGATGCCGGTCAACGAGGCGTGCGAGCTCGAGGACAAGCTGGCCGCGCTCGGCATCATCGCGCAGCAGATGATCGTCAACCAGGTCTACCCCGAGCACTTCCCGCCCGGCGCGCCGGTCACCAAGGTGCTCGATGCGCTGGTCGCCGCGCCATCCTTGCCGAGCCCGCTCGCCGAGGTCACCGGCCACGCGTCGCTGTCGCGCGATCGCCGCGCGCTCAACGCGCGCTACCTCGGCGAGCTCGCCCGGCGCGTCAAGGCGCCGATCTCGCAGCTGCCGATGCTGTTCGCCGCGTCGCTCGGCCCCGAGCACATCCAGGCGCTCAGCGGCATGCTCCAGAAGCTCTAGCGTTACTCGCCGGCGGTGCGCATCGGGAACAGCGGCTCGCCGTGGATCTCGAGGCGATAGACGCTGTTCTCGGTCTCGACGTAGATCATCTTGCCGCCGGGCTCGCCGAGCACGCGGCGCACCGGCGTCGTGATCATGCGGTGACCGTGCGGGTCGCGGAAGATCACCATGCCGCGGCCGATGTACGGGTACGAGATCAGGTACCCGGTGTAGAGACGACCGTTCGCACCGCTGGGTCGCTCGGTTCCCAGCTCGCGAATCTTGCGTGCAGTGACGCTCACCATAGTTCGCGGGTACCCTTAGTTTAAGAGATGAAACCGACCGCGTCACCAGCTTTGTCGCCTCCTTCGTCGGTCCACACGGTCGAGGCGATCTACGACGCGATGAGACGCAACGCGCCTGCGACGGTGGGGGTAACCACGGCCCAGCTGACCCAGGTTGCGCCACGGATTCGCGTGCTTGCGCTCCGGACCCCGACGCTCCCGCCGGCTGCACACACCAACGCATACGTGGTCGGACCCCCGGGGGGTCCGGTTGCCATCATCGATCCCGGAACCCCGTGGCCCGACGAGCAGGCGATCTTCGACCGCGCGCTCGGCGAGCTCGACGTCGCGCTCGTCCTCCTGACCCACCACCACGGCGACCACGTCGGCGGCGCGCGCGCGATCAGCGAGCGCACCGGTGCGCCGATCGCCGCGCACGCGATCACCGCCGACCTGCTCGCCGGCAACGTGCCGGTCGCGCGCACGATCGGCGATGGCGAGACGCTCGTCGTCGGCGGCACGCCGATCGAAGCCGTGTTCACGCCGGGCCACGCCGCGGGGCACCTGTGCTTCACGATCGCCGACCACACGATCGCGGGTGACATGGTCGCCGGCATCGGGACGATCCTGATCGACCCCGACGAGGGCGACATGGCGCGCTACCTCGCGTCGCTCGAGGCGCTGCTCGCGCGCCCGGCCGGCACGCTGTTGCCGGCGCACGGCGACCCGATCGTCGACGGGCGGGGCAAGCTGGTCGCCTACCTCGCGCACCGGCGGATGCGGGAGCAGCGCGTGCTCGACGCGCTCGCCCAGCTGCGTGCGCCAGCGACCGCCGCCGAGCTCACCGCGCTCGCCTACGCCGACACGCCACCCGCGCTGTGGATGATCGCCGAGCGCTCGCTGCTCGCACACCTCGGCAAGCTGGTCGCCGAAGGTCGCGTCGCGCGCAGCGACGACGGCGTCCGCTATCACGCGTGCTAGAGTGCGCTCGACGTGATCCGAAATTTCGACGCGCTACCGGAGGTCGCGCTCGCACGCGACCTCCTGCGTCGCTGGTGGGGCCTCGAGCTCGGCCTCGCCGCCCCCGACGGCTCGGGCTACGAGCGGACGTCGCACGCCACGTGCGACACGATCCGCGCCGCGTCCGGCACGGCGTGCGCGAGCGACCTCAAGGCGATCGCGACGCAGCTCGCCAAGCTCGGGCGCGCCGCCAAGCCGATCTCGCGCCGCTGCCACGCCGGCTTCGTCATGGTCGCCGCGCCGGTGATCGGGGGCGCCGGGCTGATCGGCGTGACCTACGCGACCGGCGGTCGCGACCCGACCGACGCCGATCCCGCTCACGCCGGCGCGCCGATCGTCGACGAGGCCGACCTCGCGCGGATCAGGGATCTCGTGATCGGGGCGGCGGCGGCCGTCGAGCGTGCGCTGCCGGCCGAGGTCCCACCGACGACGTTCACCCACCCGTACAACGAGATCGTCGGCGATGCACCCGCCGTGCGCGACGTCGTCAAGCTGCTCACCAAGGTCGTCAAGTCCGAGGCGACCGTCTTGATCCACGGCGAGAGCGGCACCGGCAAGGAGCTGATCGCGCGCGCGATCCACTATCACGGGCCGCGCGCGAAGAAGCCGTTCGTCGTGCAGAACTGCTCCGCGTTCAACGACAACCTCCTCGAGAGCGCGCTGTTCGGCCACGTGCGCGGCGCGTTCACCGGCGCGGTCAAGGATCAGCCCGGGCTGTTCCAGACTGCCGATGACGGCACGTTCTTCCTCGACGAGATCGGCGATATGTCGGCCGCGCTGCAGGTCAAGCTCCTGCGCGTCTTGCAGGAAGGCACGCTGACGCCGGTCGGTGGCACCAAGCCGATCAAGGTCGACGTCCGCATCATCGCGGCATCGCACAAGGACCTCGCCTCGATGGTGTCGCGCCGCGAGTTCCGCGAGGACCTGTTCTACCGCGTCAACGTCTTGAAGATCACCGTGCAGCCGCTGCGCGAGCGCGCGAACGACATCCCGCGGCTCGCCCAGCACTTCGTCGGCAAGCACTGGAACCGCGGCGGGCTCGGGCGCGACGGCGCGCCGGCGCCGCGGCTCTCGCAGGGCGCGCTCGCCCGGCTGGTCGCCTACGCGTGGCCGGGCAACATCCGCGAGCTCGAGAACGAGATCGAGCGCATGCTGGTCCTCGCCGGCGACGCCCAGGAGCTCACCGCCGGCATGGTGTCGTCACGCGTGGCTGGCGTCGCCGCGATCGGCCGCCCGCTTCGCGAGATCCTCGCCGGCTCCGAGGCCGAGGCGATGGTCGCCGCGCTCGGGCGCCACGTCGGCGATCGCGACGCGGCCGCGACCGATCTGAACATCAGCCGCCCGCACCTCGACGCGCGCATGATCGCGCTCGGCCTGGACTCGACGACGTGACCGCGCCGCGCACGGCCGCGTGCCCGACGTGCAAGAAGCCATCGCTGCGCGAGGGCAACAAGCTGTTCCCGTTCTGCTGCGAGCGCTGCAGCATGGTCGACCTCGGCCGCTGGCTCGCCGAGGACTATCGGGTGCCGACCGACGATCCGGTCACGCCGCCCGATACGGACGAGTAATCGGCAAGCCCGGCCTTGGCTGGGCGCGCAGCAACGCCGAAGGGCGTTGCGCAGGTAGTCACACGGCGCGCTTGCGCGACGCGAGGTAGTGCGCGCGCAGCTCGGGGTCGCGCAGCTTCTCGGCCTTCATCTCGATCTCGGCATCCGCGCGCTTCATCGCGTCGCGCGCGGCGTCGAGTCGACCGGCCGCGGTGAGCACCTCGGCGCGCCAGCGGTGCACGTGCTCGGCGCCCTCGGGGCGCGCGCCCTCGAGCGACGCGATCGCCTCGTCGACCGCGGCGATCGCCTCGTCGTGGCGCCCGAGGCGCGACAGCGCGAGGCCCTGGAACGCGCAGCCGTAGATGATGCCGACCAGCATCGGCATCTTGCGCGCCCAGTCGGTGGCGCTGCGTGCCATCTCGAGCGCCGCCTCGGGCGAGTCCCCGTTCGCGAGGTGCGCGAGCGCGATGTACTGCATCGCGCGGACCTCCTGGTAGCGCTCGCGGTTCTCGGTCGCGAGCGACAGGCCGCGCTCGAACATCCCGAGCGCGGCGCGCGCGTCGCCGCGTTGCATCTTGGTCTGGCCGAGCGAGATCGCCGAGTCGGCGGCAGCGGACAGGTCGCCGGTCTGCTCGGCGACCTTGAGCGCCTTGGCGAGGTAGCTCTCGGCGCGATCGACGTCGCCGAGATCGGAGTAGCACTGGCCGATGTTGCCGAGCTTCAACGCGATCGCCGAGCGATCGCCGAGCGCCTGATCGATCTTGAGCGCGCTCTTGTAGTGCGCGAGCGCCTCCTCGTACTCGCCGAGCGCGGCGAACACGATGCCCATGTTGTTGAGCGCGCGCGCCTCGTGGCGCGCCATGCCGATCGCGCGGTAGATCACGAGCGCCTCGGCGTAGCTCTCGATCGCGGCCTCGAGCTTGCCGATGTTCCACAGCGTCGTGCCGCGCTGGTTGAGGATCGTGGCGCGCGCGAGCAGCACCGGCGTCGGCGGGCGGGTGTCGCCGCTCTCCGACGGCGGCGTCGCGCGCTGCACCGCATCGACGAGCTCGAGCGCCTGCTCGACGAGCCGCAGCGACTCCTCGGCGTTGCCGACCAGGCGCGCGATCGCGGCGCGCAACCGGAGCGCCTCGGACTCGAGCAGCCGATCGCCGGCATCGCGCGCGAACTGCAGCGCGGGCAGGGCGGCGCGCAGCGCGGCGGGCGCCTTGCCGACGTCGATGTAGAACTGGGCGAGCGCGCAATGGGCGGTCGCGAGCCGGCCGGGATCGGCGAGGATCTCGGCCTCCTTGCGCAGCGCGTGGAGCTCGCGAAGCTGCTGCGGGCGCTTCGCGATCCGGCGCAGGATCTCCTCGCGCAGCTTGTGGATGTTGAACCGGCGCTCGTGGTCGTCCTCGGGGACCAGCTTCAACGCGCGCGCGAGCTGACGGAACGCGTCGGCGTTGCCGCCGAGCTCGACCGCGTGACCGGCGGCGCGCTGGTAGCGATCGGCCGCCGCGACGTCGTCGCCGGCGAGCTCGAGGTGGCGCGCGATCTGGGCGTCGTCCTGGCCGAGGCGATAGCCGGCGGCGTTCGCGATCCGGGTCGCGACCGCGCGATGCATCTGGACGCGCGCGTCCGGCGGGATCAGGCCGTACGCGACCGTCATCGTCATGTCGTTCTTGAAGCGGTACTCGCCTTCGAGCGGCGACAGGAGGCCGCGGCGGACGAGCTCGTCGAGCTCGAGCCGGACCGGGCGCACGAGCAGCTGCGACAGCGCGGCGGCCGACACGTGGCGACCGAGCACGGCGGCGTGGATGAACGTGTCGCGCTCGGTGTGCGGCAGCCCGTCGATCCGCGTCAGGATCAGGTCCTCGACGGTCGACGGCACCTGGATCGGCGCGTCGCGCTTGATCCAGCGCAGGAGGCCGGTCCCGCCATCGGCGTCGCCCGTCGCCGCTTGCACGATGTTGCGCTCGAGCAGGGTGTCGAGCAGCTCCTGGATGAAGAACGCGTTGCCGCCGCAGCGCGCGACGATCTGGTCGATCAGCTCGTCGACGTCCTCGCCGGGCGCGAACCGCTCGGTCAGGAGCTCGCGGCGCGCGACATCGGTCAGCTCGTCGAGCAACACGACCTCGGTGCCGAGCTCCTTCGCGGTCTTCAGGATCCGCGGATCGGGCCGGCTCGTCATCAGGCCGAAGATCGGGCGCGGCGTGTCGATCTTGAGGAGCGCCGCGAACAGCTCCTGGCTGTCCTGATCGGCCCAGTGGATGTCCTCGCCGACCAGGATCACCGGGCGATCGCCCTCGAGCTTCGCCTCGATCTTGAGCAGCAGCTGGATCAGCGCCTGGCGCCGCGTGTCGGCGTCGATCTCGGCGCTCGGACCGGCGCCGCGCGCGCCGAGCAACATGCCGAAGATCTGCAGCGCGGTGCGCGCCTCGCGGCTGTCGTGCTCGGGGAAGATCAGCGGCATCGCGCGCAGCAGGCGGCGCTCGACCTCGTGCGGCTCGGCGTCCTCGGCGAGGCCGAGCACGTCGCGCGCGAGGTCGGCGATCACGCCGTACGGGGTCATCGCGGTGCCGACCCGGGCGGTCGTCCGGATCACGACCGCCTCGCTCGGGCCGATGCCCTCGAGGAACGCGCGGACCAGCGTGCGCTTGCCGACGCCGGCGTCGCCGACGATCACGATCTGGCGCTTGCGCCGGGTGACCAGCACGTCGCGCCACGCGTCGCGCAGCGCCTTCAGCTCGAGGTCGCGACCGTGCAGCCGGTTGGGCTCGCGCCGCTCGCGCATCCGCGCCGCGCGCTCCTTGGGGCCGCGCAGCCGGAACACCCGGGCGCGCTTGACGCCGGGATCGGTGTCGTCGTCGGTCGTCGCCTTGCTCGCGCTCGTGCCGCCGGGCGCGTCGTCGGGCAGATCGATCGCGGGCAGCGCCTCGAACGTCCACTCGTTGCGCGCCGCACGATAGACGCGCCCACCGACCAGGATCTCGGCACCGCGGGCCTGGCGCGCGAGCTTCTGCGCGAACGCCGCGGTCGCGTCCTCGATCTCGAACGTCGGCTCGTTGACGCCGGCGCGCGTCCGCGTGCGGACCTGGCGCTTGACCAGCGCGACGCCGCGCTGCACCGCGAGCGCGAGCCGGAGCTCGGGCTCGACGTCGGAGCCGATGCCGTCGAGCGCGTCGACCAGCGCGAGCGCGAGCTTGATCGCGCGACCGGCGTCGTCCTCGCTCGCGATCGGCAGCCCGACGACCACGCGGATCGTGGTCTCGCCGACGACGCCGGTGGTCGGCGCGGTCGGGCTGACGGGCGGTTCGATCGGATCGGCCTTGGCGTCGAGGCGCGGGACGTCGAGGATCGCGTCGTACTTGAACGCGACGTCGCGCGCGACCTTGTAGAAGTCGTTGACCAGGCGCGCCGCGCCGGCGACGCCGAGCCGCTTCTCGAGCGCCGCCATGCCGCGGAGGATGCCCTGCAGCACGTAGACGTACTTGCGGTCGCGCTGGTCGCGCTTGTCGGTGACCTGCGGCACCGGCGTCATGCCGGTCTGCCGCGGCGCGATCGTCTGCGGCGACACCGCGCTGCCGCTGCGCTCGGGCACGACCGGCTTGGCCGCCGGCTCGCTACCCTCGCTCGAGTCGTGCGAATCGTGCTCGACCGCCGGGATCGAGCGCGACCGCGGATCGCCCTCGGCGGGTGGGCGCGGCACGACGACGCGCTGCTCCTGCGCGACCAGCTGGCTGAGCTGGACCTCGAGCGCGCTCGAGTCGATCAGCGGGCCGGCGCGCGGGCCCCCCGCCAGCGGGGACATTCCGAGGGCGGGCGGCAGGTCGCGCGCGGGCGGGGGACGCTCGGTGGGATG
>JBBQEX010000127.1:0-10004 GCA_038321315.1 Haliangiales bacterium
GCCGTAGGTTTTCGTAACAAGCGAGGGCCCGGAGCATGCGCTATGCTCGACCGGTCGTCCGTCAGGCGACTTATGCCAGCTCATGACATGACCACGGCTTCGATCACCTGCGCTGGTTGTAAACACGCTTACACCGAGAGCGCGTTGTTCTGCCCGAATTGCGGGCGGGCCAAGCTACGCGAATCGGCGAGCGATCCGCTTGTCGGCAAGCTGCTCGGCGAGCGCTTCCAGGTCCAAGAGCTGATCGGGCAGGGCGGATCCGGCACCATCTATCGCGCCGAGCACGTCACCTTGCGCCGCAAGGTCGCGATCAAGGTGCTCCACAACGAGCTCTCGCGCGATGACCTCGCGGTCGAGCGGTTCCGCCGCGAAGCGACCACGGTCGCCGAGATCGACAACGAGCACATCGTCGAGATCCACGATTTCGGGCGGACGTTCGATGGTCGGCTCTATCTCGCGATGGAGCTGCTCGAGGGCGACACGCTCGATCACGTGCTCGCGGTCGAGAAGACGCTTTCGGTCGAGCGCACCGCGGACATCTTGATCCAGGTCGGTGAAGCGCTGATGGAGGCGCACGCGATCGGCTACGTCCATCGCGATCTGCGCCCGCGAAATGTCTATCTCGCGGTCCGTCGCGGCAAGGCGAACTTCGTCAAGCTGCTCGACTTCGGGCTCGCGAAGCTCGTCGAGACCGACGCGTCGGCCGCGTCGACCAGCCTCGGCATGACGTTCGGCGATCCGCGCTACATGTCGCCCGAGGCGGCGCGTGGCGATCGGATCGATCGCCGCGCCGACATCTACCAGCTCGGCTGCCTCGCGTACGAGATGCTGACCGGCGCGCCTCCGTTCTCGGGCGCGCGCGTGTTCGACATCCTGACCAAGCAGGTGACCGAGTCGCCGACGCCGCTCCCGACACGCCGTCCCGGCACGCCGCTGTGGATGGAGGCTGCGGTCGCCAAGATGCTGGCGAAGGATCCGGCGAACCGGTTCGCGACCACGACCCGGATGGTCGAGGCGTTGCGCCGCGGCCTCGAGACCGGCGAGATCATGGACGACGAGATCGCGCGTCGTCGCGAGAGCATCCCGCCGCCGTCGGTGTCGCGCGTGATGCAGCGCATGGGCCTCACCGCCGAAGGCGTCGATGCCGCGGCTGCGGCCTTGCCGGCACCGGTGGCCGCGGCGCCCGTGCCGGTGCCCCAGCCCGATCCGAAGCCGGCCGCCGAGCCGCGCCAGCGCACCGGCACGCCGCGCGTGTTGCCGAAGGTCTCCGTCGAGGAGCCGACGCAGCCCCCGGTCAGCGGCCTGATCGATCCGCCGAGCGACGTGATCGTCGTCGCGCCGATGGCCCCGGTCGTCGCGGCGCCGCCGAAGGACGACCCGGGCATCTCGCAGGTCTGGTACGACGACGGCGAGAACCTCGGCAACACCGAGCGCGCGCGTGGCCTGATCTCGCCGAGCACCACCGACCTCTACGAGGACGAGCCGGTGAGGAAGAAGCGGTGGCCGCTGATCGCCGCCGCCCTCGGCGTGTGCGGCGTCCTGGGCCTCACGATCGCGCTCGCGATGGGTGGCGGTGGCGACAAGCCGGCCCCGGTGGCGACGCCGGCGCCGACCGCGCCCACGCCGACCCCGGTCGCCGAGATCGCGCCGAGCCAGATCATCGCGCCCGATCCGGCACCGGCAGCGGCACCGACCCCGGTCGCGGTCGATCCGGCGAAGCCGGCGATCACGCACACCGCGCCGGCGATCGCGCCGACGCCGACCACGCCGACCAAGCCGGTCGTCGACGGCCACTACGGCGACCTGTTCAACACGTCGAAGCCGGCGCCGACACCGACGGTCACGCCGCCGACGCCGGTGGTCACGCCACCGACGCCCGTCGTCACGCCGCCGACACCGCCGACGCCGGTGGTCACGCCGCCGAACCCGACCAAGCCGGTCACCAACAACCCGCAGGATCCGTACGGCGACTCGACCGATGTGCCGGCGGATGCGTCGCCGACCCAGAAGGCCGAGGCGCTCGCCACGATCGGTCAGCAGCAGCTCGGCAACAACGACACCGCCGGCGCGGCGGCGAGCTTCAAGAAGGCGCTCGAGCTCGATCCGAAGAACGCCAACGCGGTGATCGGGATGGGCGAGATCGCGCTTCGCCAGGGCCTGTTCGGCGACGCGATCGCGCACCTGACCAAGGCGTCGCACCTCGCGCCGAAGAGCTCGAAGGTGTTCACGCTGCTCGGCGAGGCGTACCTCAACAGCGGCAACAGCAAGGAAGCCGCGAACAACTTCAAGAAGGCGCTGCAGCTCGACCCGGACAACGCGCGCGCCCGCGACGGCTACAACGAGGCCTCGAGCCGCGTCCCGCCGCCGACCGACGACGGATCGAACTGACCGCGCCGATCAGCGCGGGCGCTTCACCTTCTGCACGCGCGTCGAGGCCTCGGCCTTGATCGGCTGGATCGGCGCCGGAGCTCCGTGGTGGGCGACGCCGAGCCGGATCCGGCGCGTCGAGAACGAGAAGGCGAGCTTCATCGAACCTTTCCCCATCTGCATGACTACAAGCCTGATCCGACTCGTGCTCCGAGCGCAACTTTCGGCGCGTGCCGGGGAGATCTCCCCACCGGTTGCATTTGGTGTGATGATGAGCACTGCATGTCGACGTTCCATGTCTTCGTCGAGGGTGCGGTCGAGCAGGGCGACGCGGCGCTCGAGCGCCTCGCGACCGCGATGTCCGCGCGTTACGGGCTGCCAGCAGCCGAGCTGATCTCGCGCATGAAGCGCGGCCGATTTCGCGTCAAGGCGAACATCGATCGCGCGACCGCGGACACCTACGTCAAGGACCTGAAGACGATCGGCGCGCGTGCGGTCGTCGAGGAGGGCCGGCTTCAGAGCCAGCCGTCGATGCAGGTGCCGAACCTGCCGATCGCGGCGCCCCCCGAGCCACCGGCGCGCAACTCGGCGCAGCACTTCACGAGCGGCCTGTCAGCGGCCTATGCGCCGTCGGAAGCCAAGATGGACCTCGGCGCGCTCGGCGGCGACAACCAGACGTTCAACCTGTCGTCGATCGATGGCGAGTCGGTCGGCGTCCAGACGCCGCCGGCGGTCGAGGCGCGGTTCGTGCCGCCGCCGCTGCCCGCGTCGGTCGCGCCGCCCAAGCCCAAGCCGGCCACTCCGGCGAAACCAGCGAAGCCGAACAACGATCCGATCGACATGTTCGCGCCGCCGGGCAGCGAGGAGGAGGCCGAGCTCAAGGTCGAGCTCGCGCCCGACGACGACTTCCGCCAGCGCAAGGCGAGCATCCCGCCGGTGACCGCGCCGGTCGAGGCGAGCGCGATGCCGTCGATGCGGCGCAACCCGTCGCTGCCACCGATGAACGTGTCGCCCGAGCAGGCCAAGGTCGCGCGCGGCGGGCCGCTCGCCGATGCGCGCACGCGGATGATCGTCGGCACCGTGCTCGCGATCGCGATCGGGTTCGTTCCGGCGCACATCGTCGCCTCGGTGCGCGAGAAGTCGGCGTTCGCGACGATCGACGCGCGCGTGATCGCCGCGGGTCGCGCGGTCACCAACGACGCGGAGCTCACCGCGCTCGACGATTACCGGGCGACCGAGCTCGCGACCAAGAAGTCGTCGCGCCGCAACATCGCGCTGGTCTCGATGTTGATCTGGGCGGTCGTCGGGGCCGGCGCGGGCTACGTCTGGTTCCGCCGCATCCCGTGGAACGCCTGAGCTACTCGTCGTCGTCGTCGTCGACTTCGACCTTGCGGCGCTTCTCGACGGGCTTGGGAGCCAGGAGCGCGGCCTTGGCCTCGCGCTTCTTGGTCACGCGCCACGCGAGCACGATCGACAGGTTGTAGAGGATGACCATCGGCGTGGCCATCATGATCTGCGACACGACGTCGGGTGACGGCGTCAGGATCGCGCCGACGATGAACGCGATCACGATGAACCAGCGATTGAACTTCCACAGCCCGCGGTGCGTGACGAGCCCGACGAGCGCGAGGAAGTAGATCAGGAGGGGCAGCTCGAACACCGCACCGAACGCGAGCATCATGTCGCGCGTGAGGTCGAGGTACGCCTCCATGCGGATCATCGGCTCGAGATCCGCGTTGCCGTAGTTGAGCAGGAACCCGTAGAGGTTCTCGAGGACGAAGTAGTAGCAAAACAGCGCGCCGCAGCAGAAGAAGATCGCCGAGAACACGGCGAACCCGACGGTGGCGCGGCGCTCCTTCTTGTAGAGCCCGGGCGCGATGAACCGCCACAGCTGATAGAAGATGAACGGCGACGACAGGAAGATGCCGGCCCAGAGGCCGATCGACATGTCGACCCAGAACGGCTCGGTCAGCTGACCGAACACCAGGTGCGGGACGCCGAGCTTCTTGATGTCCCACACGTGATAGAGCGGCTCGCGCAGCCACACGTAGATCCGGTCCGAGAAGAACCAGCACACGACGAACGACGCCATGAAGTAGATCGCGGCGTTGCGCACGCGATCGCGAAGCTCGGCGAGGTGCTTGAGGAACGGCATCCGACCGTGCTCGAGCTCCTTGGGATTCTTGTCGGGATCGATCGGGGGCTCGTCCCCGCCGTCGTCGTCGTCGTCATCGACGACCTTCTGTGCCTTAGCCATGCTCGGGCTCCGGCTTCGGCTTCTCGACCTCCGCCGCGGCGCCCTTGGCGACGGTGCCGGCGGCCGGGCGGATCATCGCGGCGAGCTCGGCGTCGGCGGCGATCGGGTCCTCGGTCTTGACGTCCGGGTCGGGCTCCCCGGCGCTGATCGGCAGCGTCACGGCGGCGACCGGAGGGGCGAGTTCGGCTTCGTCGGCTTCGTCGGTGGGTGCGGCGGGCGCGGCGGGCGGCAGGATCGAGTTCTCGGGCGGCGGATCGCCGGCGGGCAGCTCCCGCTTGATCGGCTTGCGCGGCTTGAGCGGCGGGGCCGGCTCGTCCTCGCCGCGCAGCGCGCTCTTGATGTCGCGGAGGGCGCCGCCGATGTGCTCGTCGTCTTCGATCGACTGGGTGAGGATCCGGGACTGCTTCTTGATGTCCCGGATACCCTTGCTGATCTGCTTGGCAGCCTCGGGGAGCTTGTCGGGCCCCAGGAACAGGAGCGCCACGATCAAGATCACGATGATCTCGCTGCCGCCCATTCCGAACATGCGGAAGGAGCATACACCCCCGAACCCTCGACGACGAGCCGCCGGGCCGAGCCAAGTTGCCTCACATCCGGTGTCAGAACTCGCGCGTCGAATGACTGAAGTCGGCAGGCGACGTGCCAGGCGCGCCGGCGGTCTCGCTGGGTGCCGTGCCTTTCCTGAACCAGAGATCGAGGCCGCCGGTGCCGGGCGCCGCGAGCAGGCCAGACTCGCGATCGATCGATCGTTGCTCCATGCCCTCGGGTGGTTTGCGCAGGGGTGTGCTCGGTCGCGCACCTTCGGCGTCGTGCATCGCGTGCAGCCAGAGCGGCAGGGCGGCGTGCGCGCCATCGCCGCTCGCGCCGAGCTTGTGTGCCGGGAGGTCGAAGCCGATCCAGGTCGCCGCGAGCACCCGCGCATCGAACCCGACGAACCACGCGTCGGTGTTGTCGTTGGTCGTGCCGGTCTTGCCCGCCGCCGGACGATGGAGGGACGCGCTCGCCGCCGCCGCGGTGCCGCGCGCGATCACCGCCGCCATCATGTCCTGGAGCTGGAACGCGATCTCGGCGTCGATCGGTCGGCCACCGCCGGCCCCGACGTGGTCGTCGGGATCGCGGCCGGCGAGCTCGGCGATCCGATCGAGCCGCGTCGCGCTGTCGAGCCACGGATCCTCGGGCACGCTGGCATCGAACAGCGCGGCGTCGGCGTGCATCACGCGCACCGCGAAGCGCGGCGCGATCGCCCAGCCCCCGCGCGCGATCGTCGCGAACACCCGGGCGAGCTCGATCGGCTTCACGCACGATGCGCCGAGCGCCATCGGCCGCTGCTTCGCGATCGCCGTCGTGATGCCGAGCCGGCGCGCGAGCTTGATGATCGGGTCGGCTCCGACGCGATCGAACACGTCGATCGCCGGCGCGTTGAGCGATGCGGCGAACGCGTCCTGCACGAGCACGACACCGCGGAACTTCGATCCCGACTTCGGCTTCCAGTGGACGTTGGTGGCCTCGTCGTACTCGCTGATCGGCGCGTCGCGCAGCGCGGTGCCCGGGGTGATCGCGCCGGCCTCGAGCGCGGCGCCGTAGACCAGCGGCTTCCACGCCGAGCCGGGCTGACGACAGCTCTGGCGCATGCGATCGAACGTCGAGCCCGCCGCGGGCACCGGGCTCCACGCGGTGCCGCCGACGAGCGCCTCGACGTAGCCGGTCTGGTGATCCCAGATCATCGCGGCGATCTCCGGGGTCGTGGTCGGCTGCGACCACGCGTCGGCCTGCGCGGTCGCCTGGCGCTGGAGCTGCGTACCGAGCGCCGGCAGCGCCGCGGTGTGGACGACGAGGCCGCCGCGCGCGACATCATCGGGCAGCGCGCCGCTGATCAGCTGGCGGACCTCCTCGGCGTACCACGGCACGCGCGTTCCGTAGCTCGGGTGCGGCCTTCGCAGCGCGATCGGCGACGCCGCCGCCCGGGCGCGAGTCGGCTCGTCGATCAGCTTCGCGCGCAGCATGCGGGCGAGCACCTCGTCGCGGCGGGCGCGCGCGGCGTCGGGGTGGTGGAACGGATCGAGCCGCCCCGGCGCCTGGACCAGGCCGGCGAGCAGGGCCGCCTCGGGGAGCTCGAGCTCGGCGACGTCGCGATCGAAGTACGCGCGCGCGGCCGCGGCGACGCCGTACGCGCCTTGTCCGAGGTAGACGAAGTTGAGGTAGGTCTCGAGGATCTGCGGCTTGGTCCAGTGCTTCTCGATCTCGCGCGCGAGCAACGCCTCGCGCACCTTGCGGCGGAGGTTGCGCGCGTAGCCGATCTCGCCGGGCAGCAGGTTGCGCGCGACCTGCTGGGTGATCGTCGACGCGCCCTCCACGACGCGGCCGGCCTGGTAGTTCATCCAGAACGCGCGCGCGATCGCGGTGTAGTCGACGCCGCGATGATGGGTGAACCGGACGTCCTCGGCGGCGAGCACCGCCTCGACGAGCTCGCGCGGCATCCGATCCATCGCGAGCAGCGTGCGATGGCCGATCACCGGGCCGTCGCGAAACGGCAGCTCGGCGAGGTGAGAGCCATCGGCTGCGAGCACGATCGACGTCTGCGGGGCGTTCGCGCGCCACGCCGCGAGATCGGGGATGTCGGGCAGGTCGCGCGCCCAGTCGCGCAGCGTGTGCGCGACGACGAGCCCGACGACGATCGGGATCGCGATGCCGAGCCAGAGGATCGCGAGCAGCGGGAGCCGCCACCACCAGCCACCATCGCGCCGATTCGCGATGGTGACCCTGGTCATGACGCCTCGCGCGGAAACAGCGCCATCTGCTGCGGCGGTCCGAGCACGCGCGCGCGCGGGCCGAGGCGCGCGACGATCGCCTCGGCACACGCGCCGGTGACGAACACGTCCTTGGCGCGCGTCGCCTCGATCCACGCGAGCAGCTGCGTGCGATCGGCGGCGTGCGACCACGCGAAGCCGACCGCGTGGCCGGCGTGACCGTCGATCGCGCGCCCGGCGACCAGCGCGCTCGGCGCGTTGGCCGGCCGGCGATCGCTGTCGAGCGCGACGAGCACGCGATCCTTGCCGGTGGTGTGGACGTCGGCGATCCCGAGCGTCGCCGGCAGGCGCTCGACCGCATCGCGCAGCGCCTTGCCGCCCGACACGCGGACCTCGGCGGCGGCGAGCAGCGTGGCGACCTCGAGGCCGTCGAGCGCGGTGTCGACCGCGAGGATCGGCCGGTGGCCCTCGGCGATCCGCGCGCGGCACCACGCCGCGATCGCGACGACCAGCTCGGCGAGCGGCGGGAACACCTGGTGCGCCTCGCCGAACGGCGCGGCGACCACGACGGCATCGGCGACGCGGACCTCGGCGGGCTCGCTCGCGCCACCGGACACCGTGCGCACCGGTCCGGCATACAGCACGGTGCGGCCGGCGAGATCGACGTGGAGCGCCGCGGCGCCGTAGCCGCGCCCGCTCGGGATCAGCTCGAGTCGCGACGTGCCGAGCGTGAAGCGCTGGCGCAGCGGCACCGCGAGATCGCCGCCGGTGTTCGACAGCAGGGACGTCGTGATCGGCGTGCCGATGACCTGACCGTGACCGGCGCGCCCGACGCGCTCGGCCGACGACACGAAGCAGACATCGCGGCGACGGCGCGCGTCGCACCACAGCGGCGATCCGGTGAGGTGGATGCCGTCGCGCCAGGTTACTGGCGAGAACGAGGCTGCGGGGCGGCGTCCCACGCCACACCATATGATTCGCTAGCGCTCACGGCAACTTCGCAAACGTGCCGGCGCGCAGGTGATCCTCGATCTCCTTGACGGTCTCGGCGAGCTGCTCGCGCTGGGCGTCGTCGAGCTCGAACGCGATGCCCATGCCCGACGGCTCGTCCTCGTCACCCTCGACCGAGTGCGTGACCTTGCCCATCAGCGAGAGCGGCTGCGGCTTGCCGGGGATCGTGACCAGCATGTGGATCTGCGAGGTCTCCGGCAGCGGCTTCTCGGTGATGAGGAACACGCCCTCTTCGTTGATGTCCTTGGTGAACGTTTTCGCCGGGCCCTCGATCGCGCCGTAGGTCACCGCCAGCTTGACCGGCAGCCGGCGCGTGTTGCGCAGGTTGAGGAGGCCGCCGCGCAGGAAGCCGTTCAGGTAGTTGATCTTGTCGCGCTCGGACAGCGCGACGACGACACCGCGCGGCTCGCTGCGGAGCTGGACCACGGTCCCCTTGAGGGTCACCAGCCAGCCACCGACATCGAGATCGACCCGCAGCGCGACGCCGTTCTCGATCTTGTCGTCGCTCGGGACAAAGACCGTCCAGTTGAGCGGATCGAAGATCTTGATCCACTCCGACTGGTTAGACAGTCGAAGCTGGAGCCGGGGCTGAGCCACACGGCATCGTAGACCAGATCACGCCTTCTTGGCTTCCTTGGCGTCCTTCGCAGGCTCTTTGTGATCGAGCTCGGACAGATCGAGATCTTCGAGCTCCTTGAGATCCTCGGCCGACAGGCCACCGACCGAACCGGACGGGATCGGGGCCTGGTGCGCGGCGGCCTTGTCGTCCTTCGGGTTTGACGCGCCGGCGTTGAGCTGCTTGGTATCGCTCGATCCAGCCGACAGCATCCCCATCTTCGACTTGAGCTCGGCGAGGGCGTCGTCCTCGTTCGCGCCACCCTGCTCGAGCGCGAGGAACTTGCTCTCCAGCGTGTCGCCCGACAGCTCGCCCGCGAGCTCGGCGCCCGCCTCGGCCTCGGCCTCCATCAACTGGATGCGCTCGGCCATGCGATCGAACGTGTCGAACGCGCTGGTATCGCCCAGGCCCTGCATCGTGTTCGCGATCTGCTGCTGCGCCTCGGCGCGCTTCTTCCGCGCGATGAGGATGTTCTTCTTGCGCTTGGCCTCCTCGATCTTGTTGGCCAGGAGGCGCAGGGCGTCCTTGAGCTTCTCGACCGCGGCCTTCTGCTGGACCCACTGGGTCTGGAACTGGCCGGAGATCGTCTCGTGCTCCTGCTTCCGGACCAGGGCCTGGCGGGCGAGGTTGTCGTCGCCGGCGCGGACCGCGACCATGGCCTTCCGCTCCCACTCCTTGGCCTTGTCGAGCTCGAGCGTGTACTGCTTCTGCAGCTTCTTCTCGTCGGCGATCGCGACCGCGACGGCCTTCTTGGCTTCGACCAGCTGCTGCTGCATCTCGAGCAGCACCTGGTTGAGCATCTTCTCGGGATCCTCCGCCTTCGAGATGAGGTCGTTGAGGTTCGATTTGACGAGGGTGCCGAGTCGCGAAAAGATGCCCATGACCTACCGATCGAAGGGGTGACCGCGCCGAGGGAAGGCGCGCGGGTTCAGCCTACGATCGGGACCCCTCGGTTGCAACACGATCGCAGGGCGTGTTAGGAGCGGCGGATGCCCGCACCACCGGC
>JBBQEX010000128.1:0-9834 GCA_038321315.1 Haliangiales bacterium
GCTAGCGTTGGTCAGAGACGCGACCGCCATCTCGCGGGATTCGGCTTTCCCCGGCGAGCGGATCATGATCACCTTCCGCAGGGCAGTCGTTTCCACGACCACGGCGGTGGGTGGTTCGCGAGAGTTCGTCGAGCGTTTCCCTTGCGTCTGACGGTCTCGATAGGCGCGGTCACGCCGCTCGGCCGAGCGGCCCGTCGTCGCTGACGTCGACGTGGAACTCGCACCCAACGACTCCACCGAGACCTCGACCCGTCTGTTCGGCGCGGCCTCGATCGCGTTCTGGACGAGGTTCTACAGGACCGCACGCAAAGCCTGCGCGACTGTTGCACTCAAGCCTCGTTGCGCGCAAACGGTGGGCGAAGTCCCGAGCATGCCGGTGGTGTTCGGGAACCCGCGTGGGCCTTCGTCACGGGATCGCGTCGAAGTGCGCGCGCGGATCTTCGATCCAAGCGCGCAGGGTGGTTGCCATCGCGGCGGCATGGCCACCGTCGAGGACGCGGTGATCGAGCGTCGCGCAGACCTTCATCGTGTGCTCGATCGCGATCGCGCCGTCGCGCTCGACGGGCGTCTTCTTGATCGCGCCGAGCGCGAGGAGGAGTGGCACGCGGCTGTAGGGGACGAGTGGAACGTAGGCCTCTTCGAGGCCGAGCGCGCCGACGTTGGTCACCATCACCGAGCCGAACGCATCGTGCGGGACGCCGGCCCATCGGAGATCGAGGTTCAACGTGTAGCTCGCGAACGCGGTCAGATCGAGGAGCGCGGGCATGAGGGGCAGCGGCACCTTCGCAAGCATCCGGCGCACGCCCTGGAGCGCGGTGTCGCGCGAGGTGCGCACCGCGGCGAAGCGTGCCTCGAGCTCGTCGCAGATCGCGACCAACGTCTTCTGTTCGGCATCGTGGATGGTCGCGCCCGAGAGGTCGAGCTTGCCGGTCACCGGGTCGGTCATCGCGACCTGGAAAAACACGCCAGTGCCGTGGCGGCGGTAGACCCGACCGCGGCGAAGCAGCGCGTTCGCGTCCGGGTTGCGCGCAAGCACCTCGCCGATCGCGCGCGCGATCAGGTGGGTGACGGTCAGGTGGCGGCCGGTCGCCGCGCGAAACGCGTCGATGTACGCGAGCGCCGCGTCCATCCGCAGCGTCAGGCTGCCGTAGATGCTCGGATCGGAGGCCGTGCGCCAGGTCCCGAGCGCGATCCGGCGAAACGTCGACATCTCGTGCGGCGGTTCGAGCTCGAGATTCGGCATCAGCGCTTCCGCGCGACGAGGACCGGGCACTTCGCGTGCCGCACGAGCTTCTCCGCGGTCGAGCCGAGGGGCGCGCGCTTCACACCGTGGCCCACGACGACGAGGTCGTGCACTTCGTTCTCGACCAGCGTGACGAGCTGTTCGCCCACGTGCCCGGCTTCGGTGCGGACGACGATCCGGCATGGCGAGGTGACCTGGGCCGCGAGGCGTTCGAGGTGCGAGGCGGCCTCGGTCTCGCGGGCCGCGACCATCGCGGCGATGTGGGTGCCCGCCACCGGAACCTCAACGACGTTCACGAGATCGATGCGCGCCCCGGGCAGGCTCGGATCGACGACCTGGGTGGCGAGCCGCAGCGCGTACATCGCCTCCTCCGAGAAGTCGGTCGGGCACAGGATCGTGGCGAGCTCGCCGACGCGGTCGTCGGGGTGGACGGCGAGCACCGATGCCGAGGCTAGCCGCACGACCTTCTCCGCGACCGAGCCGAGCAGGACGCGCCGCAGCCCGGTGCGACCGTGCGTGCCCATGACGACGAGGTCGATCGCGGGATCGTCGCCGACCTGATCGACGATCACGCGCCACGCCGCGCCCCCGACGTCGCGACCCGACACGTGCGTGACCCCCGCCTCGGTTGCCGAGTGCATCGCGTCGGCGAGCAGCTTCGTCGCGTCGGCATTCATCTGATCGATCACCGACGGCGCGATCGCGTAGCCATCCATGTACACGGGCAGGTCCCAGGCGTGGAGGATGACCAGCTCGGCGTGGTGTCGGCGCGCGAGCCGGGTCGCGAGCTCAAGCGCGTGACGCGAGCCGTCGGAAAAATCGGTCGGGCACAGGATCTTCGTGAACGTCATGCGGGTGCCTTTTGCAAGTTCGTTGCCAGCGGCAGCGGCGGACGCTCGATGCGGTGCAACACGCGCGCCTTCACGAGCTCGACGATCGCGAGGTAACTCGGGACCAGGATCGCGAGGAACCCGAAGAACGCGAGCGGCAGTGGCACGAAGCCTAGGGCGAGCGCCACCCCGGTGAATGGTAGGGCCGCACCAGCGATGGCGACGCCGATCGTCGTCGCCACGAGCGCGCGGGCCGGCCGGTCGCGCCACGGGCGCCGCGCGGTGCGGATCACGAGCAACACCAAGGTCTGGGTCGCGAGCGACTCGACGAACCAGCCGGCGTGAAACGCCGCGGCGCCGAAGTGGAACACGCCGAGCAAGATCCCGAACGTCGCGAAGTCGAACACCGAGCTGATCGGCCCAACGATCCACATGAAGCGTCGGATCACGTGGATGTCCCAGCGCTGCGGTCGGCGCAGGAACTCGGGATCGACGTGATCGAGCGGGATCGTGATCTGCGCGAAGTCGTAGAGGAAGTTGTTGAGCAGGATCTGGATCGGGAGCATCGGGAGGAACGGGAGGATGAGGGTCGCGCCCGCCATCGAGAACATGTTGCCGAAGTTCGAGCTGGTCCCCATGAGGATGTACTTGAGGATGTTCGCGAACGCGCGGCGCCCGGCGACGATGCCGGCGTGCAGGACGTCGAGGCTGCGGTCAAGCAGGACGATATCGGCGGCCTCCCGCGCGACGTCGACGGCGTTCGCGACCGAGATCCCGACATCGGCGGCGTGTAGCGACGGCGCGTCGTTGATGCCGTCGCCCATGAAGCCGACGACGTGGCCCGCGCCCTTGAGCGAGCGCACGATCCGGTGCTTCTGGCCGGGCGAGACCCGCGCGAACACCGTCACCTGCTCGGCGAGCTTTCCGAGCGCGGCGTCGTCGAGCGCGTCGATCTCGGTGCCGAGGACGATACGCGTTGCGTCGAGGCCAACCTGGGTGCACACGTGCCGCGCGACGAGCTCGTTGTCGCCGGTGATGATCTTCACGCTCACGCCGTCGGTCGCGAGCCCGGCGAGCGTCGCGCTCACGCCCTCGAGCACCTCGTCGGCGAACGTCACGAACCCGACGAGGGTCAGGTCGCGCTCGTCGACGCGCGTGTGCCCCGTCGCGCTCGCGACGTCGAGATAGGCGACCGCGATGACCCGGAACCCGAGCGCGCTCTGGTCGCGAAACACCTTCACGCACGTCGCGATCGCGGCGGCGTCCAGCGGGTGCACCTCGCCGTTAGTCTCGTAGTTCACGCACGCCGCGATCACGCCTTCGGGCGCGCCCTTGGAGACCATCCTGAATCCGGGTCCGTGCGTGGCGACGACCGACAGCCGGCGGCGCTCGAAGTCGAACGGAATCTCGTCGGTCTTCGTCGTGGTCAGGTCGCCGAGCGGTGGGGTCTCACCGATCGCCGCGTCGAGGGGGCTGGCGATGCCGGTCTGCAACCGAGCGTTCTCCTGCGCGAGCTCGAGCGCGCGCTGCGAGGACGCGCCGAACGGGTCGAGCGCGGTGGCGACCTTCATGGTCCCCGACGTCAGCGTGCCGGTCTTGTCGGTGCACAGGATGTCGATGCTGCCGAGGTTCTGGATCGCCGGCAGGTGCTTCACGATCACGCGCCGCTTCGCGAGCTGGACCGCACCCTGCGCGAGCGTGACCGTCGTGATCATCGGCAGGAACTCGGGCGTTAGGCCGACCGCGAGCGCGACGGAGAACAGAATCGACTCGAGCAGGTCGCGCCCGAGCACGAGGTTGATCGTCAGGACGAACGCGACCAGCACCAGGGTCGTGTTCAGGATCAGCCGGCTGTAGCCGCGCATGCCGCGCTCGAGCTCGGTCTCGTCGGGCCGCGCGGCGAGGCGCGCGATGATGTCTCCGAAGCTCGTGTCGGCACCGATCGCGACGACGACCGCGGTGGTGGTCCCGCTGACGACCGAGGTTCCCAGGAAGATCAGGTCGCTCGCATCGGGGCCGCTCGCCGTCAGCGATGCCGCGGTCACGGCCTTCTCGGCCGGCATCGACTCGCCGGTCAGGGCGGCCTGCTGGACGTGGAGATCGACGCTCTCGATCAGGCGCGCGTCGGCCGGGACGAGCGCGCCCGCGGCCAGTCGGATCACGTCGCCCACCACGAGGTTCGAACGCAGCACGTCGATCCACACACCACCGCGGCGCACCGACGCGACCGCCGTGATCCCCGCCTGCAGCTTGCGCACGGCGCGCGCCGAGCGCACCGACTGCCAGCGTTCGAGCCCGACGCCGAGCCCGACGATCGCGACGATCAGCGTCGCCTGGACGCGTTCGCCGACGCCGGCCGAGATCGCCGCGGCGACGACAAGGATCACGATCAGCG
The DNA here is from genome assembly GCA_038321315.1 of Haliangiales bacterium. Lineage (GTDB taxonomy): Bacteria > Myxococcota_A > Polyangia > Haliangiales > Haliangiaceae > JABFXX01. The sequence goes on from JBBQEX010000128.1 coordinate 4,469, forward strand.
GGTTGAGTGCACCGCGGATCCCGTCGAATACGCGGCGGGCGAGTGACGGTTGTGCGACCGCGTTGGGTCCACGTGCCGTCAGGCGATCGCCCGCCGCCGACGCGGACAGGCCATCGCGGGTGGTGTCGAGCCGGAGCAGGAGCTCGTCGAGCGTGCCGTCGACGCGGACTTTCGTCATGGAGAGAGCGTGAGCTGCTCGCGGAGGTCTGTGAGCGTCGCGTGGAGCTCGGCGGTGAGCGGGTTCGCGAGCACGATGCGGCGCTCGACGCGCGCGATCGCGGCGCATGGCACTGGATCGCCACCGCGAACATGGTCGTCGAAGGCTCGCCGCAACCGCGCGACCTCGGCGACCGCCACGGCGGGCTCGCCGACGCCGCGATCGAGGTCGTCAACAAGAGTCTCGCAGGAATCGAGCAGCTCTCGAAGCTCGGTCGTGGACGGGCGTCGCATGATCAACGGTCGTACAAGTCGCGTGCCGGTACGATGGGGTCGGTGCGAGCCGGGACCCGAAGCAAATGCGCGATCCGCACGACGTCGCGCAAGGCCTGCGCGAATGTCATCCGAGCACGGGGTGCGAGGGTGGTTCGCCTACCGTGTAATCGACCCGACCGTCACGTTACTTCGGCGCCTTCGTCGTGAGGTGGTCGTCCGCAGACGTGGGAATCAGAGGTCGTCTGAGACGCGAGGCTCTGAAGCAGTAGCTCGACAAGACGTCGCACATCGATCGGCTTTGCGATGTATGCGGTGTTGCCGGTCTCGAGCATGGCGCGGACCAGCGAATGGCCGGGCTCATACCCAGTCGCGATGATGACCGGCAGGTTAGGTACTCGTGTTCGCAGGCGCCCGAGCAGTTCCACCCCATGGCATCCCGGCATGCCCGCGTCGAGAACGACCGCGTCAGGTGGTGCGATCTCGACCTTCGCGAGCGCCGCGACGCCCGAAGTGACAATCGTCGCCACAATGCCGGAGTCGAGCAGGAGGTCGCGTAGAGCGGCGACTTGGAAGACTTCGTTGTCTACGAGCAGCACCTGTTTGCCGGCGAGCAGCGATCGTGTTCGTCGCTGTACTCCCTCGCAACCATGTTCGTTCACTCGTGCACCGTACCAGTCGGGCCTGCGATGTCCACCAGCCGTGCACTGTGCGATTGTGGCCCAGTCGGCGAAGGATCGCTGGCGGCCCAGGTCGTCACGTACGTGATATCCGCGACCCAGACCTTGTCGGCGGTCGCCGTGAACTCACGACGCACGAGGTCCGGCGACGGCTTCGCGTCCGGATCGCGGACCATCGTGAACTTGGGCTTGCGAGGCGAAATCCCGACGAGCTTTGCCCGCTGCATCAGCTTGGCCACGCGCTTCTTGCCGGTGCACACGCCTTCAGCCACCAACTCGCAGTGCGCGGGACACCATACGTTCGGCGGGCGTGCTCATGGATGGCGCAGATCCGCGTGGTCAGCGCAGCGTCCGCCGTCTCCGTGTCGATGGCCTGCGACCACGCCACGCGTAGAAGCCGATCAGCGAGATGCCGACGGCGCGGCAGATCTTCGTGACGTCGTGCACGGCCTGGTGCGCCTTCACGAACCCGAACGCTTCGGCGGCGTCGTGTTCATGTGTCGGGCGGACCAGGCCGCGAATTTTCCCAGGATCTCTTTCTCCTCGCGGAGCTCGCGATTCTCGCGGCGCAGGCGCGTCAGCTGGTCGCGCTCCTCGGTCGTCAGTCCGTCGGTGCGCTTGTCCGCATCGAGGTCAGCCTGCCTGACCGATGAGGTGTGTGGCAAGTTGCTGATCGTGATCCGGCTCGACGACCGCAGCGTGTTCCAGGTCAAAGTCGTCGAGCCGCAGGCGTAGCAAGCTCCTCGGTGCGCGCGATCCCAGCCGTTTCGAGCTTCTGTGTGCCAGGCCGACCCGTCACATGATCATCGAAACATCAGCTCGCGATAGAGCGCCATTTTTTTGTGTTGATGCGATTCCATGCGCAGGAGGATGGAGTCGAGCATCTGGACCGCGCGCGAGATGTACGCGCCCTTGTTGAGCATCACACACTCGGCACGCCCTGACATCGCGGCATCGGTGACCTCGCCACGCGAGGGTACCCCGGTCTTTGCAAGGCTCTCGAGAACCTGGGTCGCCCAGATCACCGGGACGTGCGCTGCCTCGCACAGCCACAGGATCTCCTCCTGGAGCTCGGCGAGCCGTTCGAATCCGACTTCGACGGCGAGATCGCCGCGCGCGATCATCACGCCAACTGGGTGATGGCGCAGCGCCTCGAGGAGCAACTCGCCGAGGTGGCGGAACCCAGCGGAGGTCTCGATCTTGAGTATGAGGCCCAGAACTCGGGCGCCCGTCATCCGCTCGCGGGTCATCCGCTCGCGGATCGCGTGGATGTCCGCCGCCGTGCGCACGAACGACAGTCCGACCATGTCGGCGTGCGCGAGGGCAAACTCGAGACTCCCGTGGTCCTTGTCGGACATGGCCGCAAGGGCAATCGCCGTGTCCGGCAGGTTGATCCCCATCTCGCCGCGGATCCGGAACCTACCGGCTGGTGTGCGAACGACGCGGACCAGCACGCGCCCAGGGTGGGTCTCAAGCACGACTGCGTTGAGTCGGCCGTCATCGATGAACACGCGATGGCCGACCTCTACCGCCTGCAGAACCTCGGAAAGCGAAATTGGAACTTCGAGGAAGCCACGCGCATGTTCTCCAGCTTCACTCGCATGGCCGACCAGCCAGAATTGGTCGTCGACGCCGACTCCCACGCTCGTCTCCTGCAGCGGTAGCGTTCCGAGCGTGAAGCGCGCGCGCTCGCGCCCGGCACGACGCAGCACGAGCTCGGTCTCGTCGGTGAGGTAGGTGGTGGCCTCGAGCAGACCATCGATCCGGTCGATTGCGGGTCGCGACACAGTGATCTTGCGTTTCTTACCACGCGCGTCTGTGAGGCGAAGCTCGTCGCCCGCTCGCAGCTTGGACAACTGATCGGGCGGGATCGGGATCGTTGTCGGTGAGACCTCGGCCGCGAGCCCGACGGCGAGAGCCCCGGCGACAAACCCGAGTTCGGTCTTTGGCGGCTTCAGCTTGAGCACTCGCACGCCTGGTCCGAGCGGCAGGGTCCGCACCTTCGGCCCCTCAAGATCGAGGAGGATCCGGACGTCCCGGCCAAGCCGAGCGGCCTCGTCTCGGATTGTCGCGATCACGCGCGTCCAACCCGAGGCGAGATCGTGCGCGGTGTTGATTCGAAAGCAGTTCGCGCCGGCCTCCAACACCTCGCGCGCCCAGCCCGGTGTGACCTCGCGAGCCTCCGGGACCGTCACCAAGATGTAGACGTGTCGCGGTGATGGTTTCGGGCCGAACAGCGCTTGGGCGTTGCGGTCGAGCAGCGTCTCGGATCCATCGTGCGTGACGAGATCGCGAGGAAGCGCTCGTTCGGTCACCGCGATACCCTTGGCGAGGAGCATGTCGTGCAGTCGTGCTCGAACCTGCGCGATGTTATGAAGCACGTGCCCTTCCGAGCGCCCGAGCGACGACAGCCCGAGCCGCGCGAGATCCATCTGGACGGTGCGCAGATCGAACCGGCGTAGCGCAAGATAGTGCACGAGGTTGATTGCGCTCTCCTGGTTGAGCGGATGGACCCGAGCGAGCGCGTCACGATGCTCGGCAACCGTTGCCTCGAGTATCCCGATTAGCTGGTCGAGGCGTTCGAAGAGAGGCGTCGCGTCGGGTATCTCGCTCATCGCTCGAATGATGCCTGTGGCACTTCGCAACCGTTTGCCAGCGACGTGTCATCTCGGCGACGCTTCATCGACGCTCCGCGCAGGCTTTGCGCATCGTACTGCTGCGCCAGGCCTCGCTCGTCGTACTTGGCGCTCGCTGAACGCGCGACCACCGCGGAGGGCTCATTCGTGGCGCAGCGCCTCGATCGGTCGAGTCGCGCCGCGCCGGGAGGATCCGAAGCCGACCCCGGACGGCGACCGAGAACACGACGGCGACGACGATCACCCACAACACAATCACGAAGAGCATCGGTCAGCTTCACGCCGCGCTACGGATCGAGAGCCTTTTCAAGGCCGGTTAATTGGTGGCATCGCTCGCTCCGAGCCAGCGTCCTTAGACTCTGGAGAAGATCGGTACAGATCCTGGCGGCGTGACCGATTCAACGAGTCGATCAACGAGGCTCTTACGGAAGCCGTGTAGCGTTTCACGGAGTCTACCGAACACTTTCGGGACCACGTCTGTGCCCGCGGTTGCTCGTCACGAGCCTTCGACTCCTCGGCTTACGTCGGTGGCAGGTCGATGGTGAAGACGCATCCTGTGCCGGGAACGTCTCGGACTTTGAGCGTGCCGCCGTTCGCCTCGATACAACGACGGCTGATCGAAAGGCCGAGGCCGAGGCCGGAACGATCGCTGCCGCGTTGCTCGAAGGGAAGGAAGAGCGATTCGGCCCTGCCGGGTGGGAGTCCGCCACACTGATCGGCCACCTCGATGAGGACATGGCCAGCGGCGACACGCGCAGTCAGAAACACGCTCCCACCGGAGTGTGTGAACTTGAAAGCGTTCTGCAGCAGGTTAGCGAGCGCGGACGAAAGTAGCTGGCGGTCCACCGTCACCTCCAGTCCTGCCTCGACCGACATCGTGAATGCGATCTTTTTGGCGCTCGCGTCGAGCTGGGCAGCGACCCTAACCTCTTCGAGGACGAGGTCGAGCGGAGTCAATTTGTGATGAGGGTCGAGGCCCGCCCTCAGTCGAACATCGACCAGCGCGCGATCGATCAAGTTGCGAAGGCCGTCGAGGCTTCGATCGAGCACTGCGCCCGTAGCTCCCGTTACTGCGCCGTGGCCGCCCTTGATTGCGGCATAGGCGAGCGTCGCTGTATTGAGCAGATTCCGCAGTTCGTGTGTCAACCAACCCAGACGCTCGTTGAGCGTTTGTGTGCCCGCATCGGAGATCGAATTGTCACGCTGGCGACCGTACTCGCCGACGGCGTTGGCGATTGCACCATCGAGACATCGATTGAAGGTATGAAATTCGTCGACGCTGATAAGCTCATTCTTATCGTGCGCGAGCTCTGTGAGAGCCTGGCAGAGATCGCCATAGTCGTGAACGACCTGCTCGACCGTGAACCCTGTGCGCAGGAGTTCCCCACCATGCTGGATGGCAGACCGATCGATGCCGGTCGGTTGCGTGTCCGGTTGGGAGATCTGACCCGACTTTACCTCTGCTCGAAGCATCTCTACCAGGGTCAAGTCCCTTTTTTTGTGTGATTGCCTGAAGGGGGAACATCGGGATTCGTCGTCGGTGATCGGTCAGGCCGCAGCGGCGCAAGTGGTGTCGAGCAGGGACATGTCGAGGTAGGTACGGTCGCGCCAGATGCTCGTC
>JBBQEX010000129.1:0-9360 GCA_038321315.1 Haliangiales bacterium
CGACGAGCAGGGCGAGCTGCTGCTCCCGTCGGTGGTGCACTACGCGCGCGAAGGCGCGGTGGTGGTCGGCAGGCGCGCCAAGGCCCTCGCCCCGAGCGCCCCCACTGACACCCTGGCCTCGGTGAAGCGCTTCATGGGCAAGGGGCCGGACGACGCGGAGACGCGGAAGCTGGGCGCGTACAAGTTTGCCGACGGCAAGGCGGTGGTGCGGTTCGAGGTCGCGGGCGGTCAGCCGGTGACGCCGATCGAGGTGTCGGGCGAGATCCTCCGCACGCTGAAGCGCCGCGCCGAATCCTTCTTCGCGGGCAAGGTGGAGCAGGCGGTGATCACCGTCCCCGCCTACTTCGACGATGCGCAGCGACAGGCGACCAAGGACGCGGGTCGCCTCGCCGGTCTCGAGGTTTTGCGGCTGCTCAACGAGCCCACGGCGGCAGCGCTGGCGTACGGGCTCGACAAGGGAAGTCAGGGCACCTTCGCGGTCTACGATCTGGGGGGCGGCACCTTCGACGTCTCGCTCTTGAAGCTCGTCGACGGGGTGTTCGAGGTGAAGGCGACCGGCGGCGACTCTGCGCTCGGCGGCGATGACCTCGATCGCGCGATCGCGACCGCGCTCGGTGACATGTCATCACCGTCGGCGATCGCGCGCTCGGTCGCCGAGGCGCGCCACGTCAAGGAGGCGCTGACCGACGCGCCGACCGCGAAGTACGGCGACAAGCTGGTCACGCGCGACGAGCTGCGCGCGTGGGCGCAGCCGCTGCTCGATCGCACCGCCAAGGCGTGCCGCCGCGTGCTCAAGGATGCCGAGCTCACCAAGGAGGCGCTCGACGGCGTGATCCTCGTCGGTGGCTCGACGCGCTCACCGGTCGTGCGCGAGTTCGTCGCGGAGCTGTTCGGCAAGGTGCCGCTGTCCGACCTCGATCCCGACCAGGTCGTCGCGCTCGGCGCCGCGGTGCAGGCCGATGTCCTCGCCGGCGGCGTGCAGCAGGTCGTGTTGCTCGACGTCGTGCCGCTGTCGCTCGGCGTCGAGATGATGGGCGGCGTCGTCGAGAAGCTGATCCATCGCAACACGACGATCCCGTGCGGCGCGATGCAGACGTTCACGACCTACGCCGACAACCAGACCGGCTTCGACATCCACGTGTTGCAGGGCGAGCGCGAGACCGCCGACGCGTGCCGCTCGCTCGCGCGGTTCATGCTGCGTGGCGTGCCGCCGATGGTCGCCGGCATGGGGCGCGTCGAGATCACGTTCATGATCGACGCCGACGGGCTCCTGAAGGTGATGGCGAAGGAGCTGACCACCGGCATCGAGAGCTCGATCGCGGTCAAGCCGTCGTACGGCCTGTCCGACGAGGAGGTCGAGCGCATGCTGGTCGAGTCGTTCGACTTCGCCGAGGAGGATCTCGCGAAGCGCAACCTCGTCACCGAGCGCGTCGAGGCCGATCGGATCCTGGCGGCGACCCGCGGCGCGTTCGCCTCGGACGCCGCGTTGCTCGACTCGTTGCCCGGCGTACGCGCCGCCGGCGACGCCGCGATGGCGTCGCTGCAGGCCGCGATGGCGGGTGATGATCACCTCGCGATCCGCGGTGCGGTCACCGCGCTCGATGTCGCGACCAAGGACTTCGCGCAGGCGCGGATGAACCGCGCGATCACCGCGGGGTTTGCGGGCGTGACGCTCGACGAAGCCGCACGCAAGGTCGGAGCCTAGAGATGCCGAAGATCACGTTCCAGAATCCGCTCGCGATGAAGCAGGTCGCGCCGATCACGATCGAGGTCAAGAAGGGCCTCTCGATCCTCGACGCCGCCGAGGAGTGCGGCGCGCGCGTCGGCCACGCCTGCGGCGGCAACCTCGCGTGCTCGACGTGCCACGTCTGGGTCCACGAGGGGCTCGACTCGCTCGCCGAGGTCCACGACAAGGAGAACGACATCATGGACCGCGCGTTCGACGTGCGGGCCGAGTCGCGCCTCGGCTGCCAGGCCAAGGCCGGCGATGCCGATCTCGTCGTCGAGATCACCGAGGAGTCGCACCGCGCGTGGCTCGACGAGAACCCCGACGAGCGCAAGCGCGAGCGCACCGCGTAAGCGTCACCAGCCGACGACGTGGTGCTGCGACGTGGGCTCGGGGCACGTGTCGGTGCCCTCGTAGCTGATGGTGACGAGCGCGAGGCGCCTGGCGCGGTCGACCGCGACGCCGCCGAGGAACGCGGGGTTCGAGCACAGCTCGGGCGCGTCCTCGTACATCGGATGGTCGTGGACCAGCCAGGCGGGCGGCGTCGGGCGATCGACGACCTGCTTGCCGGCGTCCATGATCGTCAGGTGGCGATCGTCCCAGTGCACCACGAGCGTCCCGTGGCTCAGCTCGTGCGGCGCGCCGGCGTCGGTGAACGCGGGCGCGGGCCACACGACCATCGGCTCGAGGGCGCGCTCGGCGTGGCGCTTCGCGAGGAACTGGTTGGCCGCAACGATCAGCGCCTGGCGCGCGGGTTCGTCGAGGTCCTCGAACTTGTTCGGATCGATCGCGACGTACCGCTCGATCGGCGCATCGGTTCGCGCGACGGTGACGAACGCCAGGTTCGGGTTGCCGCGCGGGCCGTCGCCCTTGTCCTCGGCGAACATCACGACCTCGCCGTCGCGCGACACGGCCGGCAGGCCGGGCGTCAGCAGGCGACCGGTCGCGACCTCCGTGGTCACGGTCGGCGGCCGCGACGCTGCCAAAGGCGCTGTGACGACCGGCGGCGGGGACGACTGCCAGCAACCGCCGAGCAGCGCGACGAGCGCGAGCCTGCTCGCTTCACTCGCCTTCGCGGTCACTCGACGAGCTTGAGATGATTGCCGCGCTTGCGCGGCTCGTCCTCGGCCGGCGGGATCGGCGGCGCCGCGGCGAGCGACGGCATCGCCGATAGCGGCGTCGGGGTCGGCGCGATGCCGACCGTGTCGTTGCCGCCGGTCAGCACGTCCTCGGGGACATCCTCGGGCCACACCGTGCCGCGCTGCTCGCCTTCGACCATCGCGGCGTACACCGACGTCCACGGCAGGACGACGTGCGTCGGCTGGCCCGAGAACGACAGCGTGCCGGAGATCCCGACGGTGTCGACGACCAGGTCGACGATCGAGGGCTTCAGCTGGTAGCCGAACCGCAGGACGAGGCTGGCGTCGGCGCGGAACCGGGTCGGCACGATGACCTCGGCGCGGCGCGCATCGACGTGCACGAGGATCGGACCGCGCTCGAGCAGGCCCTCGACCGTCTTCTGCTTGTCCGGACCGCTCGCGTCGTCTTCGTCGACCAGCGCGTCGATCGAAGGAACGTCGTTCGGCATCTTGCCGACGATCTGCTCGAACTCGTCGGCGGGCATCAGGCCGGCATCGACCGCGTCGCGCAAGATCCCCTCGGGGCGGTCGCCGGCGGCCGCGGTGACCCGCTCCACCGTGCGCTCGCAGCGGGCCGCGTGGCGCAGGACCGCGCCGTGGGCCGCGAGCGCGCTGTGCTGGCCGGAGCGCCACTTCGCGAGCGCCTTCTCGACGTCGACCAGCGAGGTCGACACGCGATGCTCGATGAGGGCAGTCACCACGGCTTGCAGCCGGGCGAGGGTCTTGGGGTCACGCTCGAGCATCTGGTTCCGACTTAGTACACGGTCTCCGCGGCGTAAAGCCCGGACTGAGCGATCGCGGGAAAAAACGCGATACCCGTGGAACAACCGCACGATGGGCGTGGTTGTCACGGCATGCGCCTCGCCGTCGCCGTCGCCGCCGCGCTCGCCCTCGCCGTCGTGATGGCGTGTTCGAGCGAGCACCCCACGCCGGCGTTTCGGCCCGACACGATCGTGGTGCCCGGTGGCGTGATCTCGACCCCGATCACCCGGCGCGCCGCCGAGGTCAACCTGACCGCCGCCGAGGGCCGGTTCGAGATCGAGGCGCCGACCCAGAGCCACGTCGGCGCGGTCTCGACCGCGTGGATCCGGATCTTCCCGGGCGCCGGGTTCCACATCAACACGAGCTACCCGCTGATCGTGTCGCTCGCGATGTCGGACGGTGGCGTCCGCGTGCAGAAGCTCCAGCTCGACGCCGCCGATGCCGAGCGGCTCGACGAGCGCGGCCTCGCGATCCCGATCGCGATCACGCCGACCTCGATCGGCGACCACAAGGTCACCGGCTCGATCCACTTCGGCATCTGCAACGACGGCACGTGCCTGTCGCGCGCGATGCCCCTCGACGTGTCGATCGTGGCAAGTTGATCGGGACGTGGATCTCGACAATCCGATCTGGCACGCGCTGACGACGCGGCAGGCGCATCTCGCGCGCGGTGACACCGCCGGGCGCACGTTCGTCGGCGAGGTCAGCCTGCTCGGTGCGGTCGCGTCCTCCGAGGGCTACGCGACGCTCGCGGCGCTGCTCGCACCCGGCGAGCAGGTCGGCCTGTTCCTGCCCGCGGCGGTCGCGATGCCCGGCCTCGCGGTCGTCGCGGACATCCCGCTCCTGCAGATGGTGTTCGAGCTGCCGAGCGTCGCCGCGGTCGACGGCATCGTCGACTTCGTGCCGCTCGCCGAGGCCGACGTGCCGGAGATGATGGCGCTCGCCGAGCTCACGCGGCCCGGGCCGTTTCGCATGCGCACGCGCGACACCGGCGACTACTTCGGGATCCGCGAGGCCGGCGCGCTGGTCGCGATGGCCGGGGAGCGCCTGCGGATCCCGGGCCGCACCGAGATCAGCGCGATCTGCACGCACCCCGATCACCTCGGCCGCGGCTACGCGCGCGCGCTGTCGGCGCACGTGATGATGCGGATCCTCGCGCGTGGCGAGCGGCCGTTTCTCCACGTCCGCGGCGACAACGATCGCGCGATCGAGATCTACGCGCGGCTCGGGTTTTCGCGCCGGCTCGCCAGCCGCTACGTCATCCTCGAGAGACGCTAACCGGCTTCGACGAGATCGGCGAGCATCGCTTCGACGCGCTCGGGTGCATGCACCGCGACGAACTTGCCGAGATCGACGACCGCGCACACGACGGAGCCCTCGGCGGCGAGCGCGCCGTCGGCGGTGCCGTCGGGCTCGCGATAGACCAGGTAGCGGAACGTGATCGACTTGCCACCCATCCGCGTGATCTACAGGTGGATCGCCATCGTGTCGCCGAACCGCAGCGGCGACTTGAAGTCGCACTCGGCGCGCACCGCCGGAAACCCGATGCGATCCTGGTCGAGCAGCTCGACGTAGGCGCGCGAGCCGATCCGCGCGCGCCACAGCTCCTCGAACGCGACGTGGAAGAAGTGGAAGAACCGCGGGTAGTACACGATGCCCGCGTGGTCGACGTCCGAGAACCGGACCGGCGCGGTGTAGATGAAGGCCGTCATCGACGCTCGCCCTTCGTGCTCGCCCCCGGCTCCGCCGGCAACCCGGTCGTCAGGGCCTCGCGGTGGAGCTTGACGCCACAGGCCGCCGGCACGCCGGGGCAGGGCGGCGCGAGCTTCTCGAGCTGGATCGTGACCGCGGCGTGCGGATAGAGCTCCTGGATCTTGGTCGCCATCTCGCCGGCGAGCGCCTCGATCAGCTTGAACGTCGACCGGGTGCCGAGCCCGACCACGATCTCGGAGACCTTCCAGTAGTCGACCGTGTCGAGCAGCCGATCCGAACGCGCCGGCACGTCGAGCGACAGCGCGAGCTCGAGATCGACCCGGAACCGTCGGGTCCCACGCCGTTCGGCGGCCGTATAGCCATGGTTTCCTTCGAACTCGAGACCGCGCACGAATACCGAATCCGCCATCACGAGCGTTCTACCCCATAGACACGCTACAATCGCCGGATGTCCAAGCTGACTGTGCTCGGCACGCTGATCGTTGCCCTATCCGCGTGCTATCGCGGCGACGCCACCAAGACGCCCATCGGCACCACGACCACGACGACCACGACGACCACGGTCGAGGCCGGCGGGATCGTGATGACCGACAAGGCGATCGGCGCTCTCGACGGCGCCACCGCCGCGACCCAGGACGCGCTCGCCAAGAAGCTGGTCGGCCTGGACGTCAAGCTGATGAGCGAGAAGGACCCGCCGCCGTTCAAGGAGGGCAACCCGTCGAAGCACTTCGAGGTCTGGAAAGCGGGCGAGCGCCAGTACTCGATCATCATCTCCGGCGAGGCGATCTTCAACGTGCACACCGAGAACCCCAAGGTCTCGGTCTCCAATCACCCGAGCTGGCATGTCGGCGCGACGTTCCAGGACTCGAAGAGCCTGACCCGCTGCGACTGCTGGGGCGACAAGATCGTGTGCTGGAAAGACGGCGAGCACGCGGCGCTCGCGTTCGATCGCAAGTGCGAGAACATGACGTCGGGCGATCCGCACGAGCTCACGGTGCTCGACGGCCTGCCGATCACGCGGATGGTGTGGAACCCCAAGCCGTTCGCCGGCGACGACGATCCCAAGGCGCCGGCCGAGCACGGCGGCGGCCTGTCCGGCACGGTGCACGTCCACGATCATCCGACGACCGGCGGTGGCGATCCGTGCGGCGGTGGCGGTGGTGGTGGCGACGACGACGATGACGAGTAGCGCTACGGAGACTCGGCCTCTTCGAGGCCGTCCTTCAACTTCGTCAGCTTCTTCTTGATCATCGTCCGCTTGAGCGGTCCGACGAAGTCGACGAGCAGCTTGCCGGTCAGGTGATCGAGCTCGTGGAGCAGGCAGCGCGCGAGCAGCGCCTCGCCCTCGAGCTCGAACCACGCGCCGGACAGGTCCTGCGCGCGCACCTTGGCGCGCATCGGGCGCTTCACCTTGATGTAGATGTCGGGGAAGCTGAGGCAGCCCTCTTCGGAGTCCTGCTGGTCGTCGGAGACCTCGAGGATCTCGGGGTTGATGAACGCGACCGGCAGCTCGGTCTCGGGGCGACCGGCGAGCTTGGGCTCGACGATGAACATCCGGCGCGGATCGCCGAGCTGGAGCGCCGCGATGCCGAGGCCGTTGTCGGCGTACATCGAGTCGACGAGGTCCTGGTACAGCGCGCGCGTTCCGTCATCGAACGCGGTGATGGCGACCGACGCCTGGCGCAGGCGGTCATCGGGCCAGATGACGACAGGTCGGACGGCCATAAGTGGTACGAACCATAGGAGGGCGCCCTCGGATTGACAAGGGCCTTGCGTGAAGCCATACACGCACCCGACGATGCTAGAGCGGTACTCCGAGGCGCGCCTCCCGACCCCGTACGGCGAGTTCCGGCTCGTCGTCTACCGGGCAGGTGGGCCCGGCCCGGCCGGATCGTCCGCGGTCGGCCTGGCCGACGAGGAGCACGTCGCGATGGTCTACGGCGACGTCACCGGCGACGCCGTGCTCGCCCGGGTCCACTCGTCGTGCTTCACCGGCGAGGTGCTCGGCAGCCTGCGCTGCGACTGTCGCGCGCAGCTCGACGCCGCGCTCGCCAAGATCGCCGCCGAGGGCCGCGGCGTCGTCGTCTACCTCGTCCAGGAGGGCCGCGGGATCGGCCTCGGCAACAAGGTCCGCGCCTACCAGCTCCAGGACCAGGGCGCCGACACGGTCGACGCCAACCTCCAGCTCGGGTTCTCCGCTGACCTGCGCAGCTACGATCTCGCGGCCGGCATCCTGCGCGACCTCGGCGTCGCGTCGGTGCGGCTGATGACGAACAACCCGCAGAAGATCGCGGGGCTCGAGGCGGCCGGCGTCGTCGTGACCCCGGAGGCGCACTGGATCGGCGGCTCGCACGAGTCGCACAGCGAGGGCTACCTCGCGGCCAAGAAGGCCAAGCTCGGGCACATCGGATAGAAAGCGAACTCAATGAACGAAGCGTCGGTCAAGGAAGCGCTCGCCACCGTCATCGACCCGCTGCTCGGTCACGACATCGTGAGCTATCGCGTGCTGCGCTCGGCCGAGGTCAGCGGCGACGACGTGCTGATCCGGCTCGACATCCCGAGCCACGCGTACCCGCCGACCGCGCGGCACGAGCTGCAGGTCGCGGTCGAGAAGGCGGTCAAGGCGGTCGGCGCCAAGACCGTCACCGTGATCCTCGACGTCGTCACCGCGTTCGTGCCGCCGCCGTCGGACAAGTCGATCCTGAAGGGCCCCAAGAACGTGATCGCGGTCGCCGCCGGCAAGGGCGGCGTCGGCAAGTCGACCGTCGCGGTCAACCTGGCGCTCGCGCTGCATCGGTTCGGAGCCAAGGTCGGGTTGCTCGACGCCGACGTGTTCGGCCCGTCGATCCCGACGATGCTCGGCGAGCCCGAGGTCCCACCGTCGGCGAGCAAGGACGCGCGGATCCAGCCGGCGGTGCATCACGGCATCAAGGTGATCTCGGTCGGGTTCTTCGTCGACAAGCAGGAGGCCGTGGTGTGGCGTGGCCCGATGGTGCACCGCCTGCTGCAGCAGTTCCTCGGCGACGTCGACTGGGGCGATCTCGACTACCTGATCTGCGACCTGCCGCCCGGCACCGGCGACGTGCAGCTGTCGCTTTCGCAGCTGATCCCGATCTCCGGCTCGGTGATGGTGACCACGCCGCAGGAGGTCTCGATCGTCGATGTCGTGAAGGGCATCGCGATGTTCGAGAAGGTCGAGATCCCGATCCTCGGGATCGTCGAGAACATGAGCTACTACAACTGCCCCGCGTGCGGGCACCACGACGAGATCTTCAGCCACGGCGGCGGCAAGCGCCTCGCGCAGGAGGTCGGCACCGAGTTCTTCGGCGAGATCCCGATCGACACGCGGATCCGGTTCGGTGGCGATGCCGGCGTGCCGATCGTGGTGTCGAGCCCGGACTCGGAGAACGCGCAGCGGTTCATGGATCTCGCGACCCGCGCCGCGCTCAAGGTCGCCGGCAACGTGCTGAGCAAGCCGAAGCGCTCGCCGCGCCTCGCCGTGATCAAGTAGCGAAGGCGCGCGTCAGTTCGCGAGCGGCGGGTGGATCGCGCCGCCGATGGACGGCGCGGTCGCGAACACCCGGATGTAGCCGGCGCCCCCACCGCCGCCGCTGCCCGCGCCGCCGGCCGAGGCGCTGCTGCCATCGACGCCGATCAGCTCGCCGCCGCCCGAGCCGGCGCCGCCGGGCCCACACGCACCACATCCACTGCCGCCGGGAGCCGCGGCCGAGGGATTCGATGGGTTGCCCGGGTTCCCGGTGCCGCCGGTGAGCGAGCCGGCGGCCCCGCCGCCGCCACCACCACCCTCGGCATACAGTAGCGAGCCGGCGCCGAGCACGACGGTCGGCGCGTCGAGCACGATCATCCCACCGCTGCCGCCACCCCCGCCGCCCGCGCTCGTCCCGGTGGCGCTGCTGCCGCCTTGCCCGCCGCCGCCGTGCGCGATCCCGGCCCCGTCGACCACGAGGTCCGCGCCGGACATCAGGTACACCGCGCCGCCGGCGAGCCCGGCGGCGCCCC
>JBBQEX010000130.1:0-8960 GCA_038321315.1 Haliangiales bacterium
TCGTCGACGTAGAGCAGCACCGACGAGTAGTGATCGTAGATCCGGCCGCGGAACGTCTGGGTCGAGTCGGCGAGCAGCGCCTTGTAGTCGTCGTGCGCCGCGGTGTAGTCGCCGGCGCGATAGGCGAGCTCGGCGGTCCAGAACGCGAGGTCGCGATCGCTCGGTGCACCGGCGGCCGCGAGCGCCTCGCCGGCGCCGTGCGGTCCGCTGGCGACCACGGCGATCGCGGCATCGAGCAGCGCGCGCTCCTTGGTGTGCTCGGGTGACTTCACGCGGGCGCGGCGCGCGGCGTCGAGGGCGCGCGTGCGATCGACGTCGGACGCGTAGCCGAACAGGATCGTGTACGCGTTGGCGAGCGGATGATCGGGGGCGGCCGCGAGCGCGGCGCGCAGCGACGACATCGCCTTGTCGTTGTAGAACACGTCGTACTCCTCGAGTGCGCGCGCGACGTACTTGTCGCCGGGGCGCGGCGGCGGTCCAAGCGGGACCGCGCGCGCGGCGAGCACGCGCCACGCGACGACGCCGCCGATCGCGACGACGCCGAGCGCGGCGGCGATCAGCGGCCAGCGTCGCGGCGCGCGTCGGCGCTTGCGGATCGCGGCGATCGCGTCGCGAAACGCGCGCATCGTCTGGAACCGAGCGGCGGGCTGCTTGGCGAGCGCGCGCATCACGGCGGCCTCGACCGGCGCCGGGATCCCGTCGAGCGGCGCGGGCGCGTCGTTGAGGATCTGGCTGAACAGCGCGTCCATCGTGACCGCGGCGTACGGCGGCTTGCCCATCAGGATCTCGTGGGCGAGCACGCCGAGCGAGAACACCTCGCTGCGCTCGTCGGGCATCGCCCCGTCGATCTGCTCGGGCGCCATGTAGAGCGGCGTGCCGATCAGCTGGCCGGCGTGCGTCTGGTAGCTCGCGATCTCGCGCTCGACGGTCGTCTGCTTCTTGGGCTCGCTGGCCATCGTCGCGTCGAGCGCGACCTCGACGGGGGGCGTCGACATCCGCTTCGCGCGCGGCGGGATCGAGATCGGAGCGACATCGTCGCGCAGCTTCGCGAGGCCGAAGTCGAGGACCTTCACGCCGCCCTCGGGCGTGACCATCACGTTGGCGGCCTTGATGTCGCGGTGAAGGATGCCGCGCGCGTGGGCGGCGACCAGCGCGTCGGCGATGCCGTCGATCCACGCGAGCGCGGTGTCGAGCGCGGGTGCGCCGTCCTTGCGCAGCGTGTCCGACAGCGTGCGGCCCTCGACCAGCTCCATCACGAGGATGTCGTCGCCCTCGTGCTTGACGATGTCGAACAGCGTCACGACGTTGGCGTGGCGGATCGCGGCGGCGGCCTTGGCCTCGCGCAGCATGCGCGAGCGGCGCTCGACGTCGCGCTCGAGATCGGGCGGCATGACCTTCAGCGCGACCTGGCGATCGAGCCGCTCGTCGCGCGCCCGCCACACCTCGCCCATCGCGCCGGCTCCGAGCGGCGCGATCAGGCGGTAGGGCCCGATCAGGTCTCCGCTCTGTGGCACCCGCCGATTCTACGGCGACGCGGGCGAAGTCAGGAACTCGACGAGCGCCTTGTTGACGTCGTCGGGCGCTTGCCACATCGCGAAGTGACTGGTGTCGGCGAACACGGCGAACTTGCCGTTCGGGATCAGCTGCGCCATCTCCTTGACCTGATCGAGCACGATCACCTCGTCGTGATCGCCGTCGGCCATCAGGGTCGGCGCCTTGATCGTCTTTAGCTGGTCGCGCGTGAAGCCCGCCGGGTTGCGCCACACCGGCAGCATCGAGTCGACCACGGCGTCCCACGCGCGCGGCGTCTTCGACAGCTTCTCGTAGTCGCGCCGGCACTTGACCGCGTAGGCCTCGAACGTCGGCGAGTGCGCGCCGTTCCGCGGCTTGCTGCCCTTGTCGTCGTAGTTCGCGCCGAGCACGAAGATCCGATCGATCCGATCGGGCATGTTGATCGCGAGGTCGAGCGCCATCTCGCCGCCGTCGGACCAGCCCACGATCGAGGCCCGCTTGATCGCGAGCGAGTCCATCACCGCGATCACGTCGCCGGCCATCACGTGATAGGTCAGCTTCGACTTGCCGAGCGAGCTGCGGCCCTGCCCGCGCGTGTCGATGCCGATCACGCGAAACTTGTCGACCAGCGCGGGGAGCTGGAACGCGAAGTGGTCGTAGTTGCCGAGCCCGCCGTGCAGCAGGATCACGACCGGCTTCTTGGCGTCGGTGTCCTTGTCGAAGATGCCGAACTTGATCTTCGCGCCGTCGATCGTGATCTCGCCAGTCTGATCGGCGGCGGGCATCGCGGGTGGCAGCGGGAGCGTCTCCCAGCGCGCCTGCTTTGCGTGTGCGGTCGCGGTCAGGAAGACCAGCGACACGAGCACGCGACGCGACAGCATTCCCTAGAGCATGGCAGATCCGATCTTACTTCGCGAGTGCAAGGCTCACGGCGAACGTGGCCTGGGTCGCGTCGCCCTTCGCGGTGTGAGGTGGGGGGAACACCCAGCTCGCCATCTGTCCCGCGATGCACTGGTCGACCTCGTCGGACAGGCCGCGCGCGTCGGCGTCGTCGATCCGACCGGTCTCCGAGACCGTGAGCTTCAGCGTGACCCTGCCGGCGAGCGTGGCGTCGCGCGCGAGGCCCTTGGCGTAGCAGCGCTGGAGGCCGGCCATGTAGAGGCCGTTGATCTTGGAGAGCACGGCGTCGGCGGTCAGCGTCGTGTAGGTATCGACCTTGATGTCGCCGGGCTGGATCGGCCGGAAGCGAACCTCGGTGTGGTCCTGGTGGGTCAAGGTCGGGTCGTCGATCGCGGTGCCCTTCTTCGGCTTCGCGAGCTCTTCGTCACCGGTCCGCGTGTGCGTCGGATCACCGATCGTGACGAGCTTGCCCTTCTCCTGATCGATCTGGCTGCGCAGGTCGGCACCGGGCGCCCGCGCGCTCATGTCGCCGGGCGTGCCCTTCTTCGACGTGCCGGGACCGACGAGCAGGTCGGCCATATGGACCGCGTCCTCGTGCAGCTTCGCGGGATCCGGCAGCTCGTTGGCGATGTGTTGCGAGCCGACCGGCGTCACGCTATGCGTCGGACGCACCGGTAGCGCGGTGCCCGGTCCGGTCGGCTCGGTGGTGGTGGTGGTGATCGGCGGCTCGTCAGGGAGCGTGACCTCCATCGTGTCCTGGTGATACTCGAGCGCGGCCAGCGCCGCGGTCAGCGGGACGTCATCGACCTCGGTCAGCGACGCGTAGATCGCGAACCCGGCGTGAAGTGCGAGCGACGCGCCCAGGATCACCGCGAGGCGGGCGTCGATCCGATCGCCGAGCGTGCCGCGCACGCTGGCCGGCAGCTGCGGGCGTGGCGAGACCGGCGCGCGCGTGACCTCCTGGTACAGGATCGTCGCGTCGCCGATCCGGATCTTGCCGCGACCGCGCGCCGCGATCGGGACATCAGCGCCGCTGAGCGGCCGCACGAGCCAGCGGCCCTCGTCGCACGCGAACAGGACGTGCAACGCGGGCACGCCGTCGGCCGGGATCGACAGCGCGCTCTTGAGCGACTGGCCGATCGTGACGGGCATGGAGCCGTCGAACACGCGCTCCTCGACGAGGTGATCGCCGAGGAGGACGCCGACCCGGAGAGAGCGCTTCGGTAGGGACCGCATGTCCCTACCAACGCATGTCACTCGGGAACGAGCTGGAGACCGATCGAGAACGTCGCCGAGGTCGGCTGGCCGTCCGACTTGGGCGGCGGGAACGTCCAGCCACCCATGAGACCCTGGACGCAGCTGTTGACCTCGTTGGCCGGGAAGCCCGACGCGCTCGGCGACACGACGCGACCACTCGCGTTCACCGTGAAGGTCAGCTGGACCTTGCCGCGCGCGGTCGCTTCCTTCTTCAGGTACTCCTTGTAGCAGTGCGTGATGCCGGGCATGTACGACTGGATCCGCTTGAGCACGGCGTCCGGCGTCAGCGACGATTCGTCGTCGGTGGTCGGCTTGCTCGACACGCTGATGCGACCGGTCGGCTCCTTCTCGCCCTTGGGTCCGCCCGCGGTCTCCGTGCCGGTCGGGCCGTTGATCTTCGGCCCGTTGCCAGTGCCGACACGCGGGTCACCGCTGTTGCGCGAGCCGCCGCCGGTGCCGCCGCCGACCTTCACGTTCTTGCCGCTCGCGATCAGGTCGCGGGTCTGCTGATCGAGGTCGGCGCCGGGGCGCCGGCTGCTCATGTCGCCTTCGGACTTGCCGTTGGGGCCAAACGCCGTCAGCGCATCCGCAGCCGCGCGGGCCTCCTCGGCCTCCTTGAGCGCGACGTTGTCGCTGTCCTTGCGGCCGCCGCCGTCGTTCGCCGGCGTCTTGGGCGTCGGCTTGCTGTTGTCGGGCGACTTGACCGCGACCTTGTCGGGCTTGGCCGCGCTGCCGTCGGAGCCGGTCTCCTTGACGGGCTCGGGATCCGGCTTCTTCTCCTCGAGCTCGACGGTGTCCTGCTTGAACGACAGGTTGTAGGCCTTCTGGGCCATCGAGTCGGGCTCTTCGGGATCCTGGAGGAACGCGTAGATCACGAACGCGAAGTTGAACAGGATCGAGATCGCCATGATCACCGTCAGGCGGGGATCGAAGCGATCGGCGAACGTGCCGCGCACCGACGCCGGCAGCATCGGCTTGGGCTGGCGCGGCGGCTCGGTGACGAACTGGAACAGGATCGTGAGATCGCCGAGCGACAGCTTGCCGCGCGAGGTGTCGGTCAGCGGCACCTGCCAGTAGTCGCCGACGTTGGTCGCGCCGCGCTGCTTGAGCGCGTCGAGCGTGTTGACCGAGCCACCCGCATCGGACAGCCGGCCATCCATCTTCGCGAGGAAGCGGAGGTAGTACTTGCCCTCCTCCATCGCGAACAGCGTGAACTCGAGCGGCAGGCCCTCGATCGGGATCGAGAACGTGTTGGTCTTCTTGGTCGACTGGCCGATCACGACCGGAACGCGGTCGCGGATCAGGCGCTCTTCGACGAGGTTCCCACCGAGCAGCACGCCGATGCGCAGGATGCGCTGGCGCGGCTGGTTCTGCTGGACACCTGGTTGACCGCGGCCGCCGGCGACCGGGATCGGAGTCTGTGCGCGCTGGTTGGCCATATCAGAACGGCGCCTTCTTCACCGACTGGAGGATGAGCGGCATGAAGTCCTGCTTCAGGTTCTCCCACTCGTAGTCGATCGCCTTGGCGGTGAGCACGTAGACGACGCTCGGACGCGGGACCTTGCCGCACACCGACACGATCGTGTCGATCACGGTGATCGGCCGACCGCCGACATACTCGATATGGAACTTGCCCTGCTTCTTCTCGCCGCTGTCGTCCTTGGAGTCGGCGTCGCATCCCTCGGCGTGCGCGGTGCGCGCGACGGTGCCGAGCGAGGCGACGCAGAGGGCGATGATGGACAGGTTCCGCATGATGGCTCCGTTAGTATGGCTCACGGCTTCGCAGCTGCCGCAGGCTTCTTGTTGGCCTTCTTCTGGGCCTTCTTGATCGCCTTGTCGACGTCCTTCTGGCGGTCGGCCACCAGCTTGATGTCGAACCCGGGTGACGACTTGTACTTGTCGAAGAAGTCCTTCGCGGACTGCAGCCGGACGAGCGCGTCCGAGATCCCGGGGAACGGATCGTTGTCGAGGTAGAGCAGCCCGAGGTTGTAGTAGGCCGGGCCGTAGCTCGCGTTGGACTGGATCGCGCGCTTGTAGGCCGAGTCGGCCTGCTTGACGAACTGGTCGTGCTCGCCCGCGCTCGCCGGATACTCGGCCGCGCGACCGCGATACGCCGAGCCGAGCGACGTCAACGTGATGGCATCGGCCCGGTTGAACTGACCGGTCAGCTTCTCGAACGTGGCCTGCGCCGCGGCGTACTGCTGGTTGGTCAGCTGGTGCACGCCGACGTTCACGAGCGCGCTCGGGAAGTTCGGGTTGAGCTGCACCGCCGTGTTGAACGCGACCTCGGCCTGCGCCGGGCGGTTCGTCTTGTCGTAGATCAGGCCGTAGACGTAGAAGATGTTCGCGTTCTGCTTCGCGGCCGGCCGCTTGAACACGTCGTCGAGGATGAGCTCGCCGGTGTCGTACAGCTTCTTGTGGTAGTAGGCGAACGCGACCATCGCGGCGGCGTCGAGGCTGGTCGCGTCGATCGCGAGCGCGGCGCGACCTTCCTTCAACGCGGCATCGGCATCGGGCGTCGGTGCCGACAGCGCCGCGCGTGCGACCGCGAGGTGCTGATCCACCGCGCTCTTGGCCTGCGTCGGATCGGGATCGAGGTTCGGCGCGACGATCGGCGGCCCCTCGGGCGGCGCGACCGGTGCGTTGGGATCGTTGCCAACCACCGCGGATCCACTGCCGGTGCCACCGGTGTTTCCACCACCGGTCGGCCCGCCGCCGGTCGGTGCGCCACCGGTCGGATCGCCGGTGTCGTGCATCGACTGATCGCCCGAGCCGGTACCGGAGCCCGAACCACCGCCCGACTTGG
Organism: Haliangiales bacterium; assembly: GCA_038321315.1. Lineage (GTDB taxonomy): Bacteria > Myxococcota_A > Polyangia > Haliangiales > Haliangiaceae > JABFXX01. The sequence goes on from JBBQEX010000130.1 coordinate 6,476, forward strand.
GCGTCGTCGGCTTGTCGTTGTTGTGGCAGGCGGCGACCGCCAAGCACAGCAGCACCGTCCCGATGCGCCGGGTCATGGAGGTAGCAACGCGGGCCGAGATGGATCGATCTGACGTCATGGGGTATCCGTTCCCTGGATCAGCTCCTGGCGCAGCGGCGTGAACTCACCCGGGAACTCGCGGCCGAGCTCCTCGAGCGCCAAGCGGCTCCACTTGTTGGAGATTCCGCCGGTCTTCGCGGCCGTCACGACCTCGGTCCACTGCTTCTTGGCCTCTTCGGAGTACTGCTTCACGTTGTTGTCGAGCTGCTCCTGGTAGGCGGTCTGCGCGGCCGGCGTCTTCAGGAACGTCGGCGGCGGCATCGCGCCGAGCTTCAACGCGTAGGTGAACTGGGTGTCGCCGAACCGGAGCTTGGCGGCCATCGAGAGCTCGGCCACGCCGTACGGGTCGAGCTTCAGGATGTCGTTCTCCATCGCCGTCTTCTTGTCGCCGAGCGTCTTCGCGATCGACTTGATCTGCGCGACGTTCTGCGCCGCCGACGTGATCTGGAACGCGTCCCACTTGGCGTAGGACGCCTCTTCCTGCGCGAGCGCGTACTCGCCGGCGAGCTTGGCGCCGCGGCTGTTCTTGGTCGAGCCGAGCGACTTCCAGCTGTCGATCGCGGCCTGACCTTCCGACGCTGCCTTCGCGGTGTTGCCCTTCTTCTTCCACAGCGCCGCGGTGTCGTAGTGGCTCTGGACGACGTCGTCCTCGTTGCCGGCGTCCTTGCCGTAACGCGCGCGCCACTTGTCGTAGGTCTCGGTCATCGAGTTGACGTCGCCCTCTTGGCGATAGATGCCCGCGAGCTCCCACAGGACGCGATCGACCTTGCGGCGATCCTTCTCGATGCCCATGTACTGCGTGTAGACCTCGATCGCTTTCTTGAAGTCGCGGTTGAGCTCGCTCGCGAACGCCGCGTTGTAGAGCGCGTCGAGCCCGATCTGATCGAGCGTGACCGCCGGCGCGTCGCCGATCGGCGGCGGCGGCTTGATGCCCATCGCCTTGGCCTTCTTGGTCGTCGCGTACAGGTCCAGGTACGTCTTGACCGCGTTGGTGTAGTCGAACGAGGCCTGGTAGCTCGCCGCGGTCAGGCGCATCGCGTCGAGGTAGTACGGGCTCTCGCGGAAGTTCTTCGCCGGGTTGGCGGTGAACTCCTTGAACAACGAGATCGCGGTCTTCGGGCGGTCGCCCTGCTTGTACGCGACGGCCGCGTCGTACAGCGCGGTCGGCAGATCGGGGTCGGTGTTCGGCGCGGTCTTGTAGAATTTGTAGAACGCGTCGCCGGCCGGGATGAACTGCTTGTCGGCGAACAGCTTCGCCGCGCGCGTGAAGTTCAACGAGCGGTTCTGGCTGACCGCGAGGTCGATCGCCGCCTGATCGCCGCACGTGTTGCGGATGAACGTCTTGTTGGTCGCCTCGACCGCGTCGAGGTTGCCGGTCGCGAGGTAGATCGCGAGCATGCCGTCCTTGGCCTTGGCCGCGGGTGCGACGGACTTCTTGTCCTTCGGATCGGGCGGGCCGACGTGACAGAACTTGTCCATCACGATCTGGAACCGCTTGATCGCGTCGTCGGTGTGCAGGTACGCGAGCGAGATCAGCGCGGCGTTGATGCCCTGCTGCGGCGCGTTCTTCGGATCCTGCACGACGTTCTGGTAGTTGTCGTACTCGGCCTGGAGGTCGACGTAGACCTGCGGGATCGGCTGCGGCTGCAGCGGCTGCGGCAGCGCCTTGAGCTCGTCGGCGGTCGGCACCTTGAGCGGCTGCAGGCGACCGGCGGCGACCTCGACCTCGGCGAGCTTCTCGTACGTCGCGAGCACCGACGTCGCGGCCTCGATGTAGTGCGAGGTGCCGATGTCGCGGTGATCGCGGACCCACTTGTACTGGACGAGCGCGTCCGGGTACTTCTCCGACCAGAACATCGCCTCGCCCTCGTTGAACTGGAACTCGTAGACGTAGTCCGACTCGGGGTAGGTCTTGATGAACTGGCTGTAGAGCTGGACGGACTGATCGTACAGCGCGAGGTAGTTCGCCTTGTCGTTCGGGTCCTTGGCCTTCGAGGCAAGGTAGTCGAGGCGGGCGGTGGTCGCGGCCGAGTGGGTGTTGAGCGCCGCGGCGTAGAGCGCGCGCTCCGCGATCCGGCGCTGGTTCTCCATCGCCTCGCGGTCCTTCTCGTTCGCGGCGTACCAGGCGGTGCCCGGTGCGTAGCGCGTGGCGAGCTCGGCGGCCGCGGCGTCGGCCGCGAACTTGTCGCCCTTGAGCTCGAACACGTTGACGATCTCCTGGTGGACCACCGGGTTCTTCGGGTTGAGCTCCCACGGCGGGCCGATCGCGGTCCGGTACGAGTCGACCGACTGGTCCCACGCCTGGAGCTCGGCGAACGCCTTGCCCATCGCGACCCACACGTCGCGGACGTGCGGCTCGTTCTCGCGGCCCTTGTAGAACTCCTTC
>JBBQEX010000131.1:0-7959 GCA_038321315.1 Haliangiales bacterium
CCAGGATACGCATCGAGCATGCGCCGACCATCGCGCCGCGGGTCAGGTGAGCAACGCGCGGAGCGGGTGGATGACGACGAAGACCTCACCGGCGGTGACCTCGGCGGCGCTCGGCGCGGCGGTCAGGACGACCGCGGCCTCGACGACGCGATCGCCACCCTCGTTGAGGTAGATCACGCGCTTGATCGGGCGGCGCGACGACGCGACCTCGCACAGATCGTCGAACAGCGTCGGGTACACCTCGGGGAGCGCGGAGTGCTGGAGCTCGAGGCCACCGGCATCGCCGGCGGCGCCGACGAACGACAGGAACGCCTGGTTCGCGGCGCGCACGCGTCCGGCCGAGTCGCACGCCGCCATCGGCAGGGTGACCGCGCTGAAGATCTCGGCGGCCGCCTTGACGCGGTGATCGAGCTCGCGGCGCTCGCGCGGCGACTCGGTGTTGACCGCGCGACGCCGGCCCTGATCCATGCCGAGCATCTGCATCAGCGTGCGCAGCTCGTAGAGGAACGACGCGACATCCGGGTGGCGCTTCGACGGATCCTTGGCCGTCGCGCGCATGACGAGCTCGTCGACGCGCTCGTCGATCGGCTCGTCGATCTGCTTGCTGACGCGCGGCACGTCGACCGTGCGGTGCTGGCGGAACAGCTCGGCGAGATCGCCGGTGAACGGCAGCTTGCCGGTCAGCATCTCGAACATCACGATGCCGAGCGCGTAGATGTCGCTCGCCTGCGAGGCCGGCGCGCCGTCGATGCGCTCGGGCGCGAGGTACTCGGGCGTGCCGTCGACGCCCTCGGACAGCCCGAGGTCGGCGCGCGCGAGCCCGAAGTCGAGCAGCTTGACCAGCCGGCGCTGCGCGGCGGTGCGCACGAGGAACATGTTCTCGGTCTTGATGTCGCCGTGTAGGATCGCGCGCGAGTGGATGAAGCGCACGGCGTCGGCGACCTGCCACATGATGTCGCACGCGACCTTCGGCGGCAGCCGGCCGCCGTGGCGCAGCTTCGCGTGGACGGTCTGGCCCTCGAGCAGCTCCATCACCATGAACAACCCGGCGAGGTCGTCCTGACCGAAGTCGACGATCGAGCAGATGTTGTCGTGGCTCAGCGCCGAGGCGAGCCGCGCCTCGCGATAGAACAGCTCGCGGATCCGCGGGTTGGTCGCGATCGCGCTCTTGATCACCTTGAGCGCGAACGCCTTGCCGAGCGCCTGATGACGGACGCGCAGCACGCGACCCATGCCGCCGCGGCCGAGCTGACCTTCGACGATGTAGCGACCGCCGATCACGTCATTCTGGCGCGCGCCGCGCGAGTCGCGCTTGCTCGGATCGAGGACGTGCGTGGCCTCCTCGCTCGCGTCGGGCAGCGGCGGCGGGGCGTACCCGGGGTCGTTCGCGACGTAGCTCTTGGTCGACAGCACGGAGCGCTGGATCGACGGCAAGAGCGTCTCGGTGCCCTCGCGCTCGATCGGCTCCCCAATCTCGAAGTCGCTGTCAGGCGCCATCAACCTCATGCTACCGCACCTCATGCTACGAAGGCGCATATGGACGAGGCAGCTTTCGACAAGGTCGCCCGCGACGAGCTGACACACATCGAGGACGCGTTCGCCGAGGTCGACCCCGATGTCGTCGAGGTCTCGACCTCCGATGGGGTCTTGCACCTGAGGCTCCGCGATGGCACGCGCGTCGTGATCAACAGCCACCGGGCCGCCCGCCAGATCTGGATGGCCGCGATCTCGACCGCTTGGCACTTCGACCCCGCCACCGACGGGCGCTGGCGCGCGTCCAAGTCCGGTGACGAGCTGCGTGACACGGTGGCGCGCCTGGTGCGCGAACGTACCGGGCTCGCCGTCGCCCTCTGAGGAGATCGTGTATCGTGGCCCCGATGGCTGACTCGCAGATCATGACCGTGATCCGGATGTGGGCGGCGATCGCCTGGGCCGACGGCGTTTTGGCCGAATCCGAGGCGGAAGGTTTGCGCAGGCTGGTCCGTACCGCCGAGCTCACCGCGGAAGAGCGCGAGGTCGCGGCCGGCTACATCGACAAGCAGATCGGGCTGGCGGAGCACGAGCTGACCGACCTGTCGCCCGATGCGCGGCGCGGGATCTATCGCGCGGCGTGCCGGATGGCGATCGTCGATCACGTATTCGCGGCGTCCGAGCGCGAGATGCTCGATCGGCTGCAGGGCCAGCTCGGCATCCCGGCCGAGATCGCGCAGGAGATCGAGGCCGACGTGCCGGGGCTCCTGAGCTGACGGTGCAGCGGCGCCACTCGGTGCGTCATCTGTTGTGGCGCGGGGGCGTGGCGGTGGTCGGGAACGCGATGATGTTCAGCGGGTTCTATCCGCTGTTGCCGCACGCGTTGCGCGCGCTTCAGAAGGGCGATCACGGCAGCCACCCGGTGCGCGCCGCGCTCCACGAGTGGGGCGCCGCGGCGGCGATCTCGGCCGCGCGACCCGCCGGGTTCTTCCCGCTGCCGGGCGCGCGCGGCAAGGGCCCGCGCCCGATCATCGTGCTGCACGGCTACGCGATGAACCGCGCGAACTTCGTGCCGCTCGCGTATCGACTCGCGCGTGCCGGGCTCGGGCCGGTGCTCGGCTTCGAGTACTGGACGCTCGGGCGCACCGCGGCCGCGGCACGTCAGCTCGGCTGGTTCGTCGATGAGGTGCGCGAGGCGACCGGCGCGGCCGAGGTCGATCTGATCGGCCACTCGATGGGCGGTGTCGTCGCGCGCTACTACGTCACGCTCGCCGGCGGCGATCCGCACGTCAAGAACCTCGTGACGCTCGGCTCGCCGCACCATGGCACCGACGTGTCCGCGGTCGGCGTCGGCCACGCGAACCGCGAGCTGGTCGTCGGCAGCAAGCTGCTCGCGCGGGTCGCGGCCGCGCCGGCGCCGCAGCACGCGCGGCTCACGGTGATCGCGTCGCGTGCCGACGCGCTCGTCCCGGGCGCGCGCCAGCAGGCGCTGCCCGGCGCCGAGACCGTGATGTTCGACGACCTCGGACACGTCGCGCTGCTGACGTCGAAGCGGGTCGCCGACACCGTGATCGCGCGGCTCAAGCGAACAGCGTAGCCATCGTCGCGCGCTGGATCGTGACGTCGACGAGCTCGCCGATCGCGCCGACGCCGGCCGGCAAGATCACCGACTTGAAACCGTCGGTCCGGCCGATCAGCTGCGCCGGATCGCGCTTGCTCGGCCCGGTGACCAGGACGCGCTCGGCGCGGCCGACGTGCGCGCGGAACACCTCGGTCGAGATCGTCTCCTGGAGCGCGACGATCTCGGCGAGCCGCTTCTGCTTCTGTGCCGGTGAGATATCGTCCGGCAGCTTCTTGGCGGCGAACGTGAGGTCGCGCTCCGAGTACGCGAACATGAACGCGCTGTCGAACCGGACCTCGCGCATCAGCGCGAGCGTGGCCGCGTGATCCTCGTCGGTCTCGCCGGAGAACCCGCTGAGGATATCGGTCGACAGCGCGATCTGCGGCACCGCGGCACGCAGCGCGGCGACGATCGCGCGGTAGTCGGCGACGCTGTAGCCGCGCCGCATCCGCTCGAGCACGACATCCGAGCCCGACTGCACCGGCAGGTGGACGTACTTGCTGATCTTGGGCTCCTCGGCGATCGCGGCGATCACGTCCGCCGTGAAGTCGACCGGGTAGGGCGACGTGAACCGCACGCGCTCGATGCCGTCGACCGTCGCGACCGCGCGCAGCAGCTGCGCGAAGTTGGTGTCCTCGAACACGTAGCTGTTGACGGTCTGCCCGAGCAGCATGACCTCGCGGTAGCCGGCGTTCGCGAGCTCGCGCACCTGGCGCAGCACCTCGCGTGGCGGCGTGCCGCGCTCGCGGCCGCGCGTGAACGGCACGACGCAGAACGTGCAGAACTTGTCGCAGCCGCGCTGGATCGTGACGAACCCGGACACGCCGTCGCCGCCGACCGCACCCGAGAGCCCCTCGTAGGTCTCGGCCTTGTCGAGCCGCACGTCGAGGATCGGCGCGGCGTGCGCGACGCGCGCCGCGGCGAGCAACTCGGGCATCCGGCGATAGCTGTCGGGCCCGGCGATCACGTCGACCGCGGGCGCGCGGTCGACCAGGCTCTCCTTCAAGTGCTCGGCCATGCATCCGACGATCGCCAGGACCGTCCCGGGCCGCTTCTTCTTGAGCGCGCCGAGCTCGGCCGCGCGGGCGACGACGCGCTCCTCGGCCTTCTCGCGCACCGCGCACGTGTTGATCACGATCACGTCGGCCTCGTCGGCGCGCGCGCACGTCGCGTAGCCGGCGTCGGCGAGCACGCTGCCGATCAGATCGCTGTCGGCGACGTTCATCTGGCAGCCGTAGGTCTCGACGAACACGCGCGGCGCGCCGGCCGCGGGTGACGGGCGCGGCGCCGGCGAGGCGCGCTTCCCGATTGTCACCAGGGGCTCGGACATGACGGCGGTTGGTACCATGACTCGACGGAGGCCGCTATCATCGCTCGATGGCCGCGCGGCACCTGGGCAGGCTCGCGGGCTGGCTTGCCGGCTGTGGCGCGCTGTGCGCCGGGCTGGCGACCCGGCTCGGCGCCGCCGGCACGCTGGTCGGCGTCGGCATCGCCGCGGTCGCGAGCGCGTGGCTCGTGCTCTGGCTGCCGCGCTCGGCGCACGCCGCGTTCACCGCCGGCCGACACGCGCGGGCGGCGCGCCGCTACCGGCTGCTCGCGAGCCTGGCGTTCAACCCGCAGCGCGAGCGCGCGGCCGTCCTGTCGCGCGGCGGCAGCCTGGTCGCGCTCGGCCGCGTCCAGCCGGACCTCGTCGACGAAGCCACGCTCGCGCACGCCGAGCGCGCGGTCTGGCTCAACAACCGCGCGTGCGCCACCATCGAGGCGGACCCGCACGGCGCGCTCGGCCTCGCCGAGCAGGCGATCGCGCTGCGCCCCGACGTCCTCGCGATCCAGCACACGCGTGGCCAGGCGCTGCTCGCCACCGGGCGGATCGACGAGGCGATCGCGGTCCTCGACAACCTGCGGATCGCCGGCGAGCTCCCGCCTCGCCTCGAGGCCGAGCGTTGTCGCGACCTCGCCCGCGCGTGGGAGGCCAAGGGCGAGGTGGCGTACGCGGAGGACTACCGCGGCCGCGCCTCCCGGTTCCGCTGACGGCGGTGATCGGCGGTGGTAGGCTGCCGACGTGCAGTGCCCGATCTGTGCTCAGGCCCTCCAGGGTGGCGAGCTCGTCATGGTGTGCACGCCGTGCCACAAGGCCCTCGGCGTCGGCACCGGGCTCGCGGTCAACGCGACCGGCGAGTTTCGCGTCCCCTCGGAGGCGGACCTCGACGCCGCGGAGGCCTCGGGCGAGCGGCCGAACGCGGTCGGCGTGTGCGCGTGGTGCGGCAAGCTCGAGAGCCAGGTCAAGAAGCTGCTCGGGCGCAACGACATCGCGCTGTGCAACGAGTGCGTGTCGCTGTGTAGCGACATCCTCGAGGCCGAGCTCGGCGAGACCTGGCGCTAAGCTTCGGGGGCGGTCGTCGGGAGGCGGACGAGCAGCTGCGTCCCGGTCGCGTCGGTCTCGACGTCGATGCGACCGCCGTGCTCGGCGACGATCGCGTGGCAGGTCGCCAGGCCGAGGCCGGTGCCGGTGCGCTTGGTCGTGAAGAACGGATCGAAGATCCGGGACACCTGATCGGCCGGGATCCCGGGGCCGTCGTCGCCGATCGCGATCGTGGCGACCGCGTCGGCGGCGAACACCTCGACGCGCACGTGCTTGCCGCCGGCCATCGCGGCGTCGCCCGCGTTGCGCAACAGGTTCCACACGACCTGACGGATCTTTGCGGGGTCGCCGTGCATGCGGCACGGGCGCTCGAGCTCGTTGGTGACATCGACCTCGGCGAACGCCTTGTCACCGGCCGCGACCTGGAGCACCTCGGCGACCAGCTCGCCGACATCGAAGTCGATCGCGAGCTTCGAGCGCGGGTTCGCGTAGTCGAGCAGGTCGCCGATCAGGTGGTTGAGGCGCTGGATCTCGCGATGCACGATTGCCATCAGCGCGCGATCGTCCTCGCTCGCCTGTGGCGTCGCGCGCAACAGCTCGATCGAGCCCGAGATCGACGCCAGCGGGTTGCGGATCTCGTGCGCGACGCCGGCCGCGAGCTGGCCGACCGTCGCGAGCCGCTCGGCGCGGTGGATGTGCGCCTCGAGGCGCCGCAGCTCGGTGAGATCCTGGAAGTTGATCACACGGCCGAGCACCTGATCGTGGACGTCGCGCAGCAGCGACACGGTCACGCCGATCACGAGCTCGGGGACGCCGGGGATCACGAGGTCGGCGCGCCGGCGCTCGCCGGGCTCGGCCAGCAGCGCGGAGAACCCCGGCATCACGGTGTCGATCGGCCGGGCGGTCGCGTCGACCGCGAGGACGCGCAGGATGTCGCTCGCCGACTGGTTCATCGTCAGGATCGTGCCGTCGGGCGAGATCGTGACCAGGCCCGAGCTCAACGAGCGCACGATGTCCTGGTGGAGCGACAGCAGGTCAGCCGCGGCGCGCCGGGTCGTCGCCAGCGTCTCGACCTGGCGCTCGAGCTGGTCGCCGAAGATGTACGCGAGCGCGCCGACGCCGACGAGCGCGGCGAAGTCGATGCCGAGCGTGCGCGCGAGCTCGGTCCACGCCAGGTCCCACGGGTGGACCTGGGCCGGCATCTCGATCGGGATCGTGTCGAGCCACGCGAGCACCGACACGAGCACCAGCGCGCCGATCGCGACGAGGCTGACCACGACGGCGCCGCGCCGGTAGAACAGAACGCCGGCCCCGACGATCGAGAACGCGTAGAGGAAGACGTACGGGCTCTGCGCCCCGCCCGAGATCAGGACGAACAGGCTGGTGACCGCGAGGTCGCTGGCCTGCATCGCGCGCGCGATCGCGAGCGGATCGAGGCGGCGGCGCCGGAGCAGCACGCCGAACACGACCGACGTCAGGTAGGTCATCGCGATCAGCGCGCTCTGGACGTAGAGCACCGCGCGCGGCGGCTGATCGGCGATCGATAGCAGCCACACCGAGAGGCCCATCACGACCGTGATGACGAGCGTGCGGAGCAGCAGCATGCGGCCGACGCGACGCATCACGTCGGCCGACGCGACCGGAGGCGGCCGCTGGATCAGCGAGTCGCCCGGGGTCGCGACGCCGGGGATCGGCTTCGTGCGGTCGCGCGTGCGCGTGCGCGGGTTCGCGATCACTTCGAGCTGATGTTACCGGCGAGCTTGAAGATCGGCAGGTACATCGCGATGATCAATCCGCCGACGACGATTCCGAGGAACGCCATCATGATCGGCTCGATCAGCGAGGTCATCGCCCCGACCGCAGTGTCGACCTCTTCTTCGTAGAAGTCGGCGATCTTCTGGAGCATCTGATCCCTCGCGCCGGTCTGCTCGCCGACGCCGATCATCTGGACGACCATGCTGGGAAAGACACGTGACTCCGCGAGCGGGCTCGCCATGTCGTGACCTTCGCTGATCTTGTCGCGGGCCCTGAGGATGCCCGCCTGCACGACCTTGTTACCTGCGGTGCGCGCGCAGATGTCGAGTGCGTCGAGGATCGGCACGCCCGACGACAGCAGCGTACCGAGCGTGCGCGTGAACCGCGCGACGACGATCTTGCGGAGCGTCGGCCCGATCACCGGGAGGTGGAGCATCATGCGGTCCCACATCTCGCGACCGCGTTCGTTGCGTCGCATCGCGATGACAACGACGAAGAAGCCGATGAGCGACCCGAGGTACAGGTACCACTTGTTGATGAACCCGTTCGAGATGTTGATGACGAACCGGGTCGCGGCGGGGAGCTTCGCGCCGCCGCCCATGTCCTTGTACATCGCCTCGAAGGTCGGGATGACCTTCACGAGCATGACGGTGATGACGCCGATCGCGACGACGAGGATGCCTACCGGGTAGAACATCGCGCTGCGCACCTGCGAGCGCAGCTTGACCGCCTTCTCGATGTAGACCGCGAG
>JBBQEX010000132.1:0-7814 GCA_038321315.1 Haliangiales bacterium
GCCGAAGCCCGGCGGGTGCCTTGTCGACCGTGACCGCGAAGGCCTGGCCATCGGCGTCGGTGAAGGTGACCGTGTGCGGCCACTCGTCGGGGCGACCGGCGATCAGCGGCTGGGCGAACTCGGCGAGCAGGCGCTGCTCGACCGCCGGCATCGCGAGCGGCTCGACCGCACCCTTGCGGCGCAGGCTCGGGACCTTGCCGGCCTCGAGCACGATCTGCTCGGCGTCGCGGAGCACCATGACGCGAATCAGCGACTGGACCGACATGGCTCCGATGGTAGCAACCGGTGCGCCAATCGCCGTCGCGCGCGGTTGCAGGAATCGTGACGCGCGCGGTTGTCAGGCTGTCGCGCGGACCGCGAGCGGCGCTGCCACGATGTCGCCGTGGGTGATCGCCCCGAACGTCACGCCGGGTGACAGGCCGGGCGCGAGCACGTGGGCGACCAGCTCGGACGACGCGAAGTGTTGCGGCAGCTCGGGACGATTGGGGACCGCGTCGGCGAGCGTCTTCTCGAGGATCATCGAGGTGTACTGGTCGAGCGAGCCCTCGCGCGTGTTCGCGTTGAGCACGACCTCGGCGCCGGTGCCACGCGCGTACTTCGCGAGCCCGCGGATCGCGCTCGTGCCCGGCGCGTAGGCGTCGACGCAGATCCCGTTCTCGCTGATCGTCCACGCGCCGCGATCGGTCACGACGACGAGCGTATGGTTGCCGCCGGTGTGACCCGGCGTGCGCACGATCGCGAAGCCGCCGCCGATCGCGTAGTCGCCCTCGAGCGCGACGATCCGATCGGACGCGACGCCCTCGAGACATTCCGGGATGTACCACTCGACCTGGAGCGGATGCAGGTTCGCGAGCGTCGCGAGCTCGGCGCGCTGGACGAGCAGCTTCGCGTTCGGCAGGAGTCCGCCCGGCGCGAGCAGGCCGCGAACGTCCTGGACGTGGAGGTGGTCGTACGTCACGTAGTCGACCTGGGCCGGCGCGATGCCCCACGCCGCGATCGCGGCGTCGAGCGTGGTGTGGATCGAGCCGATCAGCCGGGTCGTGAACGTGCCGTAGCGCTCGACCATGCGGGCGAAGAACGGCGCGGCTGACGACCGCACCGGATCGGTCGGGTTGACGAGGATCGTGATCGTGCGCCCACCGGCCTTGACCTGGACGAGCTGCATCCGGTTGCGCATGAACACGAACGGCGCGAGCGACGCGGCGACGCCCTGAAATCCGTAGCGGGTCGGGTAGGGGAACGTCGCGAGATCGACGGTGCGGACGGCCGCGGCGGGCCCGCGTGCGAGGATCTTGTCGCGCAGCAGCCGTCCGGCGCGCCGCACCGTGTCGAGCCGTGCACCGGCGCCGCGGATCCGCCAGGCTTCATCGAGATCGTCGAGGCGCACGAGGTCGGCGGGTTCGGCCATGCGGCGAGCCTAACATCGGTGGTACGGTCCGTTCGATGCCGGTCGACGACCTGCGCTCGGGTACATGGGTCACGTACATCGGCGGTCGTGCGACCTCCGCGCGACTGCGCCGGTGTCGCGTCGAAGTGTCGACTGGCCCGGACGCCGGGCTCGTGCGCGATATCGAGGCCTCGGTCATCCGGATCGGCGCCCGCCGCGGCAACGACGTCCAGCTGACCGACAGCAAGGTGTCCGGCCTGCACTGCGAGATCCGGCTCGACGATCGCGGCTATCGCCTCCGCGATCTCGACTCGACGAACGGGACCTATGTCTCGGGCCTCCGGATCAACGACGTCTACATCACGCCAGGCACGCAGATCGGCATCGGCCAGTCGCGCATGAAGTTCGAGCCGCTCGGCGAGTCGGTCGAGGTCGAGCTCGCCGACACCGATCGGTTCGGCTCGATGATCGGGCGCTCGGTCAAGATGCGCGAGATGTTCGCGCGGCTCGAGAAGCTCGCGAAGTCCGACACCACGGTGCTCGTCACCGGCGAGACCGGCGTCGGCAAGGAGCTGGTCGCCGAGGCGCTACACGACTACTCGCCGCGCAAGGACGGCGCGTTCGTCGTGCTCGACTGCGGCTCGATCCCACCGAACCTGATCGAGAGCGAGCTGTTCGGCCACGAGCGCGGCGCGTTCACCGGCGCGGCGAGCTCGTACGCCGGGGCGTTCGAGCGCGCGCACGGCGGGACCGTGTTCCTCGACGAGATCGGCGAGCTGCCGCTCGCCATGCAGCCCAAGCTCCTGCGCGTGCTCGAGCGCAAGGAGGTCCGCCGGGTCGGTGGCGCGACCACGATCGAGGTCGACCTGCGGATCGTCGCGGCGACCAACCGCGACCTCGGCGTCGAGGTCAACCGCGGCCGGTTCCGCGAGGATCTGTACTATCGGCTCGCGGTCGCGCGCGTCCACGTGCCGCCGTTGCGCGAACGTAAAGACGACCTGCCGCTCCTCATCGAGCACATCCTGGCGACCACGCCGAACGGCGAGACCGCGTCGATCGCGCAGGAGACGATCGACCTGATGAGCAAGCACGACTGGCCGGGCAACGTGCGCGAGCTGCGCAACGTGATCGAGCGCGCCGTCCTGCTCTCCGAGACGCCGGAGACCGAGGAGTCGCTCCGCCGCGCGCCGGCGCCGGTCGCGCCGAAGGACTCGCCGTCGGGCATCACGGTCACGCCGTCGCAGACCGCGACCTCGGCCGACGCCTCGATGACGGTGCCGGTCGACGTCTCGCTGCCGTTCAAGCAGGCCAAGCAGGACGTCATCAGCGAGTTCGAGCGGCGGTACATCTCGCGCCTCCTGGCACAGCACGACGGAAATATCTCGGCGGCGGCCCGCGCGGCGGGCATCGACCGCATGTCGATCCACAAGATGTTGCACCGCTTGGGCCTGGCGAATCCCGGACGCGATTGAGAGTCGACTAGATGCTCGGCGACATCATCCTCGAGACGGTGAAGCTCGACGACGGCAAGGAGATGGTGCTCCTGCGCTGGGACCACCACGTCGAGATCCGGATCGACGACCGCCCGCTGATGTCGAGCCACGACTCGACGTCGGAGCGCGCGCTCGGCGAGCTGGTCGCGGCGCGGCTCGACGGGATCCCGGCGCCGCGGATCCTGATCGGTGGCCTCGGGCTCGGGTTCACCGTGCGCGCCGCCCTCGACGCGCTGCCGAGCGATGCCGAGATCGTCGTGGCCGAGCTCGTGCCGGCGGTCGTGCGGTGGAACCGCGGCGAGTACGGCCACTACGCCGGCCGGCCGCTCGACGACCCGCGCGTCGAGGTGATCACCGACGACGTCGCCGTCGTGATCGCGAACCACCCGCGCGGGTTCGACGCGATCGTGCTCGACATCGACAACGGCCCAGACGCCCTCGTCCATCCGGGCAACGCGCAGATCTACAAGATCGCCGGCCTCGAGAAGACCCGCGGCGCGCTCAAGGGGCCGGGCGTCCTCGCCGTGTGGTCGGCGTTCCCGAGCAAGACGTTCACGAAGTGGCTGCGCGACCTCGGGTTCGAGGTCAGCATCGAGCGGGTCAAGTCGGCCGATCCGAAGGGCCCTCGCTATTACATCTGGATGGCCCAGCTCGCCTGAGCTAGGTTCGCCCTCGATGAGGGCTTTTCACTTTGTACTGGCCGCCGCCTTGGCCGTCGGCTGCGGACCCGGCAAGCGCAACGGCAACACCAACTGCTTCGGCGTGTGCACCGCGCTCGGCTACGAGCAGTGTCACGAGGATGGCACGCTCGATCCGCCGGTCGCGTGCGCCGACGGCCAGACCTGCGATCCTCAGTCCGGCTGCGTGACGTGTCCACCCGACGAGCTCTACTGCGACGGCAACGACGTCAAGCAGTGCAACAGCGCCGGCACTGGTGGCACGCTCGTGATGACGTGCCCGGCCGATCAGGCGTGCTCGGCCGGCGCGTGCAAGACGCCGTGCGAGGCCGCCGAGGACAACCCGTCGAACCTCGGCTGTGACTTCTGGGCGGTCGATCTCGACAACGAGGCGTTCAACCTGATCGGCGCGAGCAACGACGCGGCCGCGCAGCAGTTCGCGGTCGTCGCCGCGAACAACAACGACGTCGCGGTGACCGTGACGGTCAGCAAGAACACCGGCCGCGTCGGCGCCGCGCTCGCCGAGGTCGCGGTCCTCCAGAAGGAGGTCCCACCGCACACCGCGATCGAGCTCGACCTGCCGCAGCGCGAGGTCGACGGCGGGATGGGCCAGAACGGCACGTACACGCAGAACAGCGGCAGCGGCACGTTCGTGTCGCCGCACGCGTACCACGTCGTCGCGACCGGCCCGGTCGTGGTCTACCAGTTCAACCCGATCACGCAGGCGTTCTCGAACGACGCGTCGACGCTGATCCCGAAGCAGGCGCTCGGCACCGACTACGTGGTCGTCGGGTTCGACACCGCGAACCCGTGCGGCCAGAGCCAGATCCCGATCGCGTCGATCCCGGATCACGCGTCGGTCACGATCATCCCGCAGGAGGACAACACGACCGTCACGGTCACGACGACGCACCCGATCATGGCGTCGGGCGGCGACAGCGGGATCATGATCGCGGAGACGCCGAAGAACGGCACCGTCACGCTGACGCTGTCGCGCTACACGGTCGCGAACCTCGAGTCGCGCCAGGTCGTCGGCTCGATCGGCGAGTGCACGAGCGCGATCAGCAACGGCCAGACCGGCGACTTCACCGGCACGACCGTGCACAGCGACAAGCCGATCGCGGTGTTCACGTCGCACGAACGCGGCGACGGGTTCGGCGGCGCGACCAACATCGTCAACCCGCCGGGGTGGGACACCAACAACGGCGACGACCTGTGCTGCACCGATCACCTCGAGGAGCAGCTGTTCCCGGTCACCGCGCTCGGCAAGCAGTTCGCGATCGCGCGCAGCCCGATCCGGTCGACCGATCCGAGCTGGACCGAGCCCGACATCGAGCGCGTCGTCGCGACCGTCGACGGCACCGTGATCACGACGAACCTGCCGGCGCCCTACAACACGTTCACGCTCGACAAGAACAAGCAGAAGACGTTCGGCTCGACCACCGGGTTCACGATCTCGGCGAGCCAGCCGGTCGAGGTCGCCACGTACCTCGTGCCCCAGCACTTCGTGAAGCAGGGCTACATCGGCGATCCGAGCCAGCTGCTGATGCCGGCGGCGGAGCAGTTCCGGAAGGACTACGTGTTCCTGATCCCGCAGTCGTTCGACAGCAACTTCATCGTCGTCGCCAAGCCGAGCGACGCGGTGGTCACGCTCGACGGCACCGTGCTCGCCAGCGTCGAGCAGGGCTGCGCGACCGGACCGATCGGCATGATCGGCGGGACGCTGTACGACCAGATCACGTGTGCCGCGACCAAGGGACACCACGCGATCAGCGCGGACAAGCCGTTCGGCCTGTCGGTGTACGGCTATCACAACGTCAGCTCGTACGCGTTCGTCGGTGGCAGCGACGTGAAGATCATCAATCCGATCGGGAAGTACCGAGCGCGATGATCTGATCGCGACGGCGCTCGAGGCGCTCGCGCATCTGCTCCTTGACCGCGGCGACGATCGCCGGCGGCGCGACGCGCGGGTGCCCGGCGGTGAACGGCGGCGCCGGGTCGTACTCGAGGTAGAGCTGGATCATCTCGGCGACCGGGCGGCCGTGCAGCTGGGCGGCGACCACGAGGCCGAAGTCGATACCGGCGGTCACGCCACCGGCGGTGATCCGGTTGCGATCGACGACGACGCGCTCGCTGACCGGCTCGGCGCCGAACAGCGGCAGGAGCTCCATGAACCCCCAGTGCGTCGCCGCGCGATAACCCTGGAGGAGGCCCGCCGCGCCGAGCAGCAGAGCACCGGTGCACACCGAGGTGACCCACGTCGCGGTCGCGCCCTGCGTGCGCAGGAACGCGAGCGTCTCGACGTCCTCCATCGCGGCGACCTGGCCCGCGCCGCCGGGCGCGAACACGAGATCGAGTGCCGGCACGTCGGCGAACGTCGCGGTCGGCAGGATCGTCAGGCCCGAGTCCGACGTGATCGGCGCGAGCGTCTTGGCGACCAGGTGCACCTTGGTGTCGGGCATGCGGGTGAGGACCTCGAACGGGCCGGTGAGGTCGAGCTGGGTGAGCCGCGGGTAGAGGAGCAGGCCGGCGTGGAACATGGCTCGACTCTACGCAATCGCGTCGTGGCAGGAATGACAATGTGATATCAATTCCTGCCATGCGCGTCATCGTCGTCTGCTTCGCGGGTGCCCACGGGCTCGACGTGTTCGGGCCCGCCGAGGTGTTCGCCCGCGTGGGCGACGAGGTCATCGCGGTCGGCAGCCGCGCCGGCATGGCAACGACGACGTCGGGGATCGCGATCGCGCTCCTGGCCTGCGACCGCGTGCGGCTGCGCGCATCCGACACCGTGCTCGTGGTCGGCGGCGGCGACGACGCGGTGCGCGAGGCGGTCCGCGATCGCGCGCTCGTCGCGTTCGTCACCCGCGCGGCGAAGCAGGTGCGCCGGATCGGCTCGGTGTGCTCGGGCGCGTTCGTCCTCGCGCAGGCCGGGCTGCTCGATGGAATCCGGTGCGCGACGCACTGGTCGGCGTGCGCGCGGCTCGCCGCGTTCCGGCCGCAGACCACGGTCGATCCCGACGCGATCTTCGTCCGCGAGGGCGAGATCTGGACCTCGGCCGGCGTGACGACCGGGATCGACATGGCGCTCGCGATGGTCGAGGTCGATCGCGGGCGCGCGGCCGCCGACGCGGTCGCCGCGCGGTTGGTGTTGCACGCGCGCCGCCCGGGCTACCAGTCGCAGTGGAGCGCGGCGCTCGTCGCCCAGCACGAGGCCGGCGCGCCGCTCGCCTCGGCGATCGCGTGGCTCCGGGCCCACGTGCGCGATCCGCTCGACACCGATCGCCTCGCGCGCCACTGCGCGATGTCGGCGCGCACGCTGCACCGGCGCTGCCTCGCGCACCTCGGGCTCACGCCGCGCCAGCTGATCGAGAAGGTGCGCGTCGACGAGGCGCGCGCGATGCTCGAGACCACCACGCTGCCGGCCAAGGCGATCGCGGCGCGTTGCGGCTTCGGGGATACGGTCCGGATGTCGCGCGCGTTCACTCGTACGCTCGGCCTCGCGCCGACCGCGTATCGCGTCGTCACCGGTGCTAGCGTCGGCGCGCGATGACCGTGCCCGCGAACATCCGCGCCGCCTACGACCCCGAGCGCTTCCGGGCCGACGGCCACCGGCTGATCGACGCGCTCGCCGATCAGCTCGCGCGCTGGCACGCCCGCGAGGGCAAGGTGGTGCCGTGGCAGGCGCCCGCCGAGGCGCGCGATGCCTGGGCCGCCGAGCCGCTCGACGGCACCCACGACCTGGTCGACGATCTCGCGCGGATCGCGGCGGCGTCGACCGCGCTGGCGAACCCGCGCTGCATGGCGCACCAGGTGCCGCCGCCGGTGCCGAGCTCGGTGCTCGCCGAGCTGGTGTCGGCGCTGCTCAACAACGGCATGGCGGTGTTCGAGATGGGGCCCGCCGCGGTGCCGATCGAGCTCGCCACCGTCGCGTGGATGGCGCGAACGCTCGGGCTGCCCGCCGGCGCTGGCGGCGTGCTGACGTCGGGTGGCTCGCTCGGCAACCTGACCGCGCTGCTCGCGATGCGCCAGGCGCACGCCGGCTTCGACGTGTGGAAGCACGGCGCGCATGCCGGCCCACCGCTCGCGGTGATCGTGTCGTCCGATGCGCACTACTCGGTCTCGCGCACGCTGCGCGTGATGGGGTGGGGGGATGCCGGCGTGGTCTCCGCGGCGGTCGACACGAAGCACCGGCTCACCGCGGCCGCCGTCGAGCGGGCGCTCGGTCAGGCGCAGGGCCGCCGCGTGATCGGGGTCATC
>JBBQEX010000133.1:0-7797 GCA_038321315.1 Haliangiales bacterium
TCCGGCGTCCTCGACGGCGCCTTCGCCGGCCTGTGATTTGGGGACGCTTTTCCGAGTGGCTCGAGTTGGCCCGCCAACTCGAGCAACTCGGAAAAGCGTCCCCAATTCACAGCCCCAATTCACAGCCCCCAATTCACAGCCCACGATTGGTCGGACCAGTGATATAGGTCGGACATGGGTCGGATCTCGGACGGACAGCGGCGGACGCTGGTGGCGGTGGCCGAGGCGGCGCTGCCGGCGGGCAAGTTGCTACCGGCGGCCGGCGAAGCGACGGTCGCGCGGGTCGAGCGGCTGATCGATACCCTACCCATCCCGGTGCAGCGCGGGCTCGGCGGCCTGCTTGCCGGGCTCGATGCGTCGGCCCTGATCGCGCGGCGGACGACGTTCGCGCGTTGCACGGTCGAGCAGCGGCTCGCGATCCTCGAGCGCTGGCGAGGCGGTGATCCGCTGCGGCGGCTGATGCTGCGCGCGCTCGTCACGCCGCTGAAGGTCGCGCACTTCGACAACCCCGCGCTCTACAAGCAGCTCGGCTGCGTCTACGAGACCCACTCGCGTCCCGAGCAAAAGCCGGCGTACATGCGCGATCGCGTGCACGCGTCGACCGGCGGCGATCTCGCGGTCGAGTGTGATGTCGTCGTGATCGGGACCGGCGCGGGTGGTGCGGTGATCGGTCGCGAGCTCGCCGAGGCCGGGCTCGCGGTCGTGTTCGTCGAGGAGGGTCGCTACTTCGAGCGCTCGGACTTCACCGGCCGCGGCTTCGACATGCAGCAGAAGCTGTATCGCCGCGGCGGCTCGACGTTCTCGGTCGGCAACGTCCCGATCCCGATCCCGCTCGGCCAGACGGTCGGCGGCTCGACGACGGTGAACTCGGGCACCTGCTACCGGACGCCGGATCGCGTGCTCGCGGCGTGGTGCGAGGAGCACGGCCTGCCCGACCTCGCGCCCGACGCGATGGGCGGCTACTTCGATCGCGTCGAGGCCGTGCTCGGCGTCGAGCGCGCACGGCCCGAGTACCTCGGCGGCAACGGGCGCGTGATCGCGCGAGGCTGCGACGCGCTCGGCTTCACCAAGCACGGCGCGCTCCGCCGCAACGCGCCGGCGTGCGACGGCCAGGGCGTCTGCGTGTTCGGCTGCCCGACCGACGCGAAGCGCTCGACCAACGTGTCCTACATGCCGCTCGCGCTGCGCGCCGGCGCCGAGCTGTTCACCGACGCCAAGGTCACCCGGATCGTGGTGGACGGCGGTCGCGCACGCGGCGTCGTCGCGCGCACCGCCGAGGGGCACACGCTCACGGTGCGCGCGCGGGCGACCGTGGTCTCGTGCGGCGCGATCATGACGCCGCTCCTGCTCGCGCACAACGGGCTCGGCGGCGCGTCGGGCCAGCTCGGCAAGAACCTCTCGATCCATCCCGCTGCAGGCTGTCTCGCCGAGTTCGACGAGGCGATCGCGCCGTGGAAAGGCATCCCGCAGGGCTACGCGATCGAGGAGCTCCACGACGAGGGCATCCTCTACGAGGGCGCCTACCTGCCGCTCGAGTTCACGATGAGCATGACGCAGATGATCGGCCCGACGCTCGTGCGGCTCGCCGAGAGCTACGACAAGGTCGCGTCGTTCGGGTTCCTCGTCGAGGATACGTCGCGTGGCTCGGTGCGCTCGATCGGCGGGCAGCCGGTGATCAACTACTGGCTGACCGATCGCGATGTCGCGCACATCAAGCGCGCGGTGGACGTGCTCGCGCAGGTCTACTTCGCGGCCGGCGCGAAGCGCGTCCACGCGCCGATCGCGAACTTCGACGTGATCGACACGGTCGACGATCTCGCCAAGCTGCGGCGCGCGACGATCCGGCCGTGGGATCTCGATCTCTCGGCGTACCACCCGCTCGGCACCGCGCGGATGGGGCGCGATCCGGGGCACGCGGTCGTCGACGGCGAGCACCAGGTCCACGACACGCCCGGACTCTACGTCGTCGACGGCTCGGCCGTGCCGGGCGCGCCGGGCGTCAACCCGCAGATCACGATCATGGCGCTCGCGACTCGCGCCGCCGACAAGCTCGCCGCGCGCCTGGCTTAGGGAGTGATCTTCTCGCGCCAGGTCGCGCTCGGACCGGCGCCGAAGTGGACATCGGCGAGGACCTCGCGCACGCACATCCGCGTCGTCGACGGCAGGTCGCCGTCGAGCACGTTCAGCATCCCGATCGCGCCGCTCGCGTCGACCGCGATCTCGACGTCGACGAACGTGTCGGTCATGCCGGCCTTCGCGATCTGACGGACGCACGACGCGAGCCGCGCGCGATCGAGGCCATCGTGGAGCTGCTTCTCGCGCAGCGCGCGCCCCGTGGTCGCCGGGACCGGCGCGGCCTCGGCCGGGATCTCGACGTGCGCGACCCCGGCGAGGGTGACGTCGACCCAGCCGACGCGATGGAATCGCCCGGTGAGATCGGCGGCCTCGACGGTGTGGCGGCCCGGCAGCACGCGCAGCTGGAGCGGCGCGACGCCGTACTCGATGCCGTCGACGCGAACGTCGCGCGCGCCGGCGATCTCGAGTGGCGCGGACGTCTTGCCGACGGCGTCGGCATCGAGCCACAGCGGCAGCGTGTACGGCGTCGACGCGACGAGCGACGCGAGCTCGGCGGGCGCGAGCTGTTCGGCGTGCGCGTCGGCGACCGCGCGGTCGCTCGCGAGCGTGACGCCGCGCTCGCCGGCGACCTCGAGCTGGCCGCGATCGTCGCGCACCGCGACGAGCCCGTGGCGACACGCGACGCGCGTCGCGGCGCCATCGCGGGTCACGCGGAACTGGGTGCCGCGCACCTCGACGTCGCGCGAGCCGGCGTGGACGATGAAGCGCTGGCCCTTCGCGCGCGGCGCGACCGTGACATCGACGCTGCCGTCGACCGCGAGCTCGATCGCATCGGCATCGAACCGGCGGAGCTCGAGCGTCGAGTGCGGGCCGACCTGGAACGCGCTCGCGTCGCCGAACTGGACGTCGACGTGGCCCTCGCCGGTCGCGATCACGGAGCCGGCGACCAGGTGGTGCGCGAACAGCTCGCGATCGGCCCGCCGCACGCCGTCGATCATGACGTCGCCGGAGATCCGATCGACGAGACCGGCGAGCGCGACCGGCGCGACCGGCGCGACCGGCGCGGGGGCGATCGCCGGCGTCGTGCGCGTCGCGATCGGCGCGGGCGCGTCCGACGCGTCGCCGCTCAGCCGATCGATCGCCACGGCGATGGTGCCGATCGCGGCGGCGCCGGCGAGCCCGAGCGCGAAGACCGCGAGGGGGCGGCGCTTTTCCGACGCGGTCGCGCGCTCGCTGGCGCGGCGCTCGCTCGAGACCGACCAGTGGATGCGCGCGCGGATCGAGTCCCAGCCGAGCTCCGGCGCGGGCTGCGCGCGCAGCGCACCGAACGCCTCGCTCGCGCGGAGCACGCGGTCGCGCTCGCCGGCGCAGCGCGGACACGCGGTCGCGTGGCGCTCGAGCTTGTCGCGCTCGGCGACCGACAGCTTCGCGAGCTCGACCCAGCGCGAGGGCGCGACGTGCCTCACGGCAGCTCCTTGGGCGGCTCGGCATCGGGGCCCGCGAGGATCTTGAAGAACTCGCGGCGCGCGTAGAACAGCCGCGTCCGCACGGTCACCGCGTTCGACTCGACGAGGTAGGCGATCTCCTTGAGATCGAGGCCCTCGATCTCGTGGAGGTAGAGCACGACGCGCTTCTTCGGCGCGAGCTGCTCGAGCGCGCGATACACGCGCTCGCGATCCTGCTGGCGCTGCAGGCTGCGCTCGGGAGTCTCGGGCCGCTCGACGAGGCTCGGGTCGGCGTTCGCGGCATCGAGATCGGCGACGCCGATCGCGGGCGGCCTTCGCTTGCGCGTGCGGATGCGACCGAGCGCGACGTTCACGCAGATCCGGTAGATCCACGTCGAGAGCCGCGCGTCGCCGCGAAATTTCTCGAGGCCGCGGAACGCGATCACGAAGACCTCCTGGACGAGATCGTCGAGGTCGGTGCGATCGCCGAGCACGCGGTACAGGTTGCCGGCGACCTGCCGCCGAAACCGGTGATAGAGCTCGTCGTGTGCCGCGCGCTCCTGGTTGCGACAGCGCGCGATCAGATCCACCTCGTCGGCCGGTCCGAGGGCCGCAAGGGTTCCGGTTTCGCGCTTCACGATCGACAGCATACGAGGCTTGACCAATTGGTCGCCGGCCATCGTCGCATCGTTCATCGCCGCGCGATTTCGCTCACATCGGCGCGCGATCCCGCCCAGGATTGGTAAGCCGACTTACTAGCGACGTGTAGGCAAGACGGTGAACTCGAGATCGTGGCCGATCGTGCAGTGCATCGCGTCCTCGTCGCCCTTGCCCTCGAACCGGCACCCCATCTGGTCCTTGTCGGTGACCTTTTGGCCCTTGGTCGGCACGGTCAGCACGATGCCGGTCCCGTCGACCGCCCAGATCCCCTTGAACGCGGTGTCGTAGGTCCGGCCCTCGCACGTCGTCTTGACCCGCAGCTTGAACGCGCGATCGCGCGAGATCGCGAGCCGCACCTCGGGCTTGTCGCAGCTCGTGCCGGTCTGCTCCCACTGCCCACCGAACCCCATCAGCCGCTCGTACATCGTCGCCGCCTTGCGATCGAGCCCGACCGCGATCCGGTACTTGGGCTCCGCGCGCAGCGGTGCGAACGCCGGATCGAACCGCGCCTCGACCAGCCATTCGATCGCGTCGGGCCGGGTCGACGCCGCGAGCTTCTCGAGCGCGGCGATCGCGTCCGCGTGCTGCTTGGCCGAGACCTCGAGGGTCGCGATGCGATACAGCGCCTCGCCGTGGCCGGCGGCGAGCGCGAGCACCGCCTGCCACGCGGCGAGCTGCTTGCCCTTGGGTGCCTTCTTCGCGGCGTCGATCGCCTTGGCGACGTCCGGAGGATCGGTCGCGACCGGCGTCGGGGTGACCACCGGGGTCGTCGGCGCGTGCGGATCGACGGCGGTCTGGTTCTGCCCGAGATCGAACGCGACGATGTCGGTGACCTCCTTGCCGATCCGGCGCGTCGTGTACGCGACCGCGACGCGATCGTCGTACTGGCTGCCGTAGACCTCGACGATCTTGCCGATCGGATCGGGCGCCTCCCAGGACACCAGCGGATCGCCCGACTTGCGCGTGACCGTCAGGGTGCGCCCCGACGCGGTCGCCGCGAAGCTGGCCTTGGCACCGCTCTGTACGATCGGCGCCTTGATCGACAGGTGGGCGACGATGTCGGCGGTCGCGTGCTCGCAGTTGGGGGCGCCCATCGCGGCACCCTTGGCGATCGCGAGCGGGTGGCACACGCGATCCTGGTTGACCAGGTAGGGCCGGTCGACCCCGGAGAACCCGGAGAACGAGTCGGCAAACGCCGTGCTGCCGACGAGACCGACGAGACCGACGAGGACCAGGGCCGAGCGCATCATGGATACGACGGTGATAGCGCGATTTGCATTCACGCGCCCGAGGGCTTCGCCGCGAAGAAAATCGGCTACGGTTGGGCGGTGAGCGTCGTCACCCGAGCCAGCGCGGCGATCGATCGCGGCGTCGTGCGCTTCATGGAGCGCCGGATGTCGGCGCCCCGCGCGCAGCCCGATGACGCGCGCGACAAGCTCGTCGAGCTCGCCGCGACCTACTCCGCGGGCACGCTCGGGCTCCCGAGCCCGTTCTTTCCGCTGCCCGACGTGCCGCGCACGACCGAGACGCCGGCCGGCGATGGCCCGCTCGGCACCCACGCGATCGACCTGACCTGGCGCTCGGACTACGAGCCGTTCCACCCCGCGGCGCGCGCGATCCACGGCGCGGCGCCGGAGAACCACACGGCGTACGCGCGGCTGTGGACCTCGGGCAGCGGTCGCCCGGTGATCGTGTTGCTGCACGGCTGGGGCGGCGGCAACCCGCGCGTCACCTCGGTCACGTTCGGTGCGCAGTACTGGATGCGCCACGGGTTCGACGTCTGCGCGTTCACGCTGCCGTATCACGGCGCGCGCGCGCCGGGCCCGTCGGGTGCGCTGTTCCCCGGCGGCAATCCGCTGCGCACGAACGAGGCGTTCGGCCAGGCGATCTTCGATCTCCGCGCCCTCGCGATCGCCTTGCGCGCACGCGGCGCGTCGGCGATCGGCGTGTTCGGCATGAGCCTCGGCGGCTACACGACGGCGCTGTGGGCCTCGGTCGATCCGACGCTCGACTTCGCGGTCGCGATGATCCCCGCGGTGTCGTTCGCGAAGCTGATGTGGCAGCACGGCGACAAGCACCCGGCGCGCCAGCGCGCGGCGAGCGCCGGCATCACCGAGGACCTGCTCGCCGACGCGTTCGCCGTCCACGCGCCGACGACGCGCCCGCCGTGCCTGCCGCCGGCGCGGCTCGCGGTGATCGCCGGGCGCGGCGATCGGATCACGCCGCCCGAGCACGCCGAGCAGCTCGCCGCGCACTGGGACGTGCCGGTCGGCTGGTTCGACGGCGGTCACCTCGCGCAGCTCGGTCGCGGCGAAGCGATCCGCGACGTGCGCAAGAAGCTCGGGCTCCTCCAGCTGTCGGGTCAGCGCTTCCGTGACTGATTCCGTGACTGACTCCCTCGAAGCCGCGATCGCCGCCGGCCCGGTGTTGCTCGACGGCGCGATGGGCTCCTTGCTCTACGAGCGCGGCGTCCTGCACACGCGCAGCTACGACGAGCTCACGCTCAGCCAGCCCGATCTGATCCGCACGATCCACGCGGACTACGTCGCGGCCGGCGCGCAGATCATCGAGACCAACACGTTCGGCGCCAACCGGATCGCGCTCGCGCGCCACGGGCTCGTCGACCAGACCACGGCGATCAATCGCGCCGCGGTCACGCTCGCGCGCGAGGCCGCGAACGATCGCGCGTACGTCGCGGGTGCGGTCGGACCGACCGGCGTGAAGTTCGGGATCGCGACGGCGCGCGAGCGCAAGCTGGCGCGGTTCGCGCTCGCCGAGCAGATCGACACGCTCGTGCTCGCCGGCGTCGATGCGATCATGCTCGAGACGTTCGGCTCGATCCTCGAGATGGAGGTCGCGATCGAGGTCGCGCGCGAGCGCGGCCCGCGCGTCCCCGTGATCGCGATGATGGTGTTCGACGCGCACGGCAAGGCCGAGGGTGGGCTCGGCTCCGGCGAGATCGCGGATCGCCTGATCAAGGCCGGCGCCGACGTGATCGGGGGCAACTGCGGCATCGGCCCGGCCGAGCTCTACCAGGTCACCGTCGGGATGGTCGGCCGCGGCAAGCCGGTGATCGCGCAGCCGAACGCCGGCATGCCCGCCTCGGTCGAGGGCCGCACGCTGTACGTCGCGAACCCCGAGCACTTCGGCGTGTTCGCCCGCCGCATGCTCAAGAGCGGGGTCCGGCTCGTCGGCGGCTGCTGCGGCACCACGCCCGCCCACACGCGCGCGATGCTCGGTGCGGTCCGCATGCTGCGCGGCGAGAACATCGACGAGCGCGCCGAGCGCGCGCCCGGCGTGGGCCGCTCGATCAGCAGCACGCACGCGGTGCAGGTGCCGCACGGCGAGGCCGCGATCGCGCTCGCGGAGCGCAGCCGGCTCGGCGCCCGGCTCACCCGCGGCGAGTTCGTGGTCTCGGTCGAGCTGACCGCCCCGCCGGGCAGCGACCTGAGCAAGACCAAGCAGCAGGTCGCCGAGCTGATCGCGGGCGGCGTCGACATCGTCAACATCGCCGATGGGCCGCGCGCGTCGGCGCGGATGGCCAACGTCGCCGCGTGCGCGCGGCTCACCTCGGAGACCACGGTCGAGACGATCCTCCACGTGTGCGCGCGCGATC
>JBBQEX010000134.1:0-6847 GCA_038321315.1 Haliangiales bacterium
CTCGAGTTGGCGCGCCAACTCGAGCAACTCGGAAAAGCGTCCCCAATTCACAGGCCGGCAGGCGGACATGACGTCATCGCTGATCGCCGGGACCCTGATGCACGCGCGCAAGGACGCGCAGGCGCAGCGCGTGTTCCGCTATCCGCTCGTGATGGCGGCGATCGACCTCGCCGAGCTCCCGCGCCTCGATCGCGAGCTCCGGCTGTTCAGTCACAACCGCCGCAACCTGTTCGCCCTCGACGATCGGGACTACGCGGCGGGCGATCCGGTCGGCGCGCATGCGGCGCTGCTCGCGGGCAACCGGATCGCGCCGGCCGCGCGCACCGTGCTCGTGACCAACCTGCGCGTGCTCGGGTACACGTTCAACCCGGTCAGCTTCTTCCTGGGCTACGACGCCACCGGCAGCCTCGCGTCGGTGATCGCCGAGGTCAACAACACGTACGGCGGTCGGTTCCGCTACGTGCTCGGTCCCGCCGAGCGGATCGCGAGCGCCGATCCCACCCGCGTCGGGTTCCGTACGCCGCGCGAGTTGTTCGTGTCGCCGTTTTTGCACGGCGCGCTCGGCTACGATTTCTGGTTCGACGCGCGCGAGACCGCCGCTTCGTCGATCGAGATGTTCGTCCACGACGCCGGCGGATCGCGCGTGTTCACCGCACGGTTCAGCGGCACGCGCCGCGCGCTCAGCGATCGCGCCTTGCTCGTTGCTGCACTGCGCTATCCGCTGATGACCGCACAGGTGATCGGCCTCATTCACCTGGAGGCCTGGAGACTGCGCCTGGCGGGCGTGGCGTATCGTCGCCCCCAACCCGACCACCGTCCGCTCGTGTAATCTCGCCGCCGTGTCCGCGATCGCCCATCCGTTGATCGTCCCCGTCCCACGGCTCGTGCCGCCGGCCGGTCACGCGCTGCGCTGGCTCGGCCTTCGCCGGCTCGAGGCGGCATGGTCCACCGGTCGCCTCGATCTGATCCTGCCGTCGGGCGAGCGGATCGCGCTCGGCGGCCGCGGCGCGCCCGAGGCGTCGGCGCGGATCCACGACGACAGCATGTTCCTTCGGCTGCTCCTGCGCGGCGAGCTCGGCGCCGGCGAGTCGTTCGTCGCCGGCGAGTGGTCGAGCGACGACGTCGTCGGCGTGATCCGCGTGTTCCTGCGTGGGACCGGCGCGCGCGGCTTCGAGTCACCGCTCACCCGACTCGGTCAGCTCGGCGCGCGCGGCCGCCATCGCCGCGCTGCGAACACGGTGACCGGCAGCGAGCGCAACATCCACGCGCACTACGATCTCGGCAACGAGTTCTATCGGCTGTTCCTCGATCCCGAGACGCTCGCCTACTCGTGCGGGGTGTTCGGCCCGCACGCGACGCTCGCCGAGGCACAGCGCGCGAAGCTCGATCGGCTGTGCGATCAGCTCGCGCTGTCGCCGCGCGATCACCTGCTCGAGATCGGCTGCGGCTGGGGTGGCATGGCGATCCACGCGGCGCGCACGCGCGGTTGCCGGGTCACCGCGATCACCGTGTCGCGCGAGCAGCATCGCCTCGCGACCGAGCGCGTCGCCGCCGCCGGGCTCGCCGATCGCGTCGCGATCGAGTTCCGCGACTATCGCGAGCTCGACGGC
Source organism: Haliangiales bacterium (assembly GCA_038321315.1). Lineage (GTDB taxonomy): Bacteria > Myxococcota_A > Polyangia > Haliangiales > Haliangiaceae > JABFXX01. The sequence goes on from JBBQEX010000134.1 coordinate 1,611, forward strand.
TCGTTCGACAAGATCGTCTCGATCGAGATGCTCGAGGCGGTCGGCTTCGAGTACCTACCGCACTACTTCGCGACTTGCGCCCGCGTGCTCGCGCCCAACGGGCGGATCGCGATCCAGTCGATCACGATGCCCGACGATCGATTCGAGGCCTACCGACGCAACGTCGACTGGATGCAGACGTACATCTTCCCGGGGTCGCTGATCCCGTCGCTCGGCGCGGTGCGTGCCGCCTCGGCCGCCGCCGGCCTCGAGCTCGCGACCGCCGAAGACATCGGCCCCCACTACGCCCCGACCCTGCGCGCCTGGCGCGACCAGTTCACCGCCGAGCTCGCCCGGGTACGCGCGCTCGGGTTCGACGAGCCGTTCATCCGAACCTGGCTGCTCTATCTCGCGTTCAGCGAGGCTGCGTTCGCCGAGCGCACGCTCGCGGTTCATCAGATGGTCTTCACGAAGTCCGAAAATAAAACAGCCCGGTGAGAGTTCCCACCGGGCTGTCGCTCTTCAGTTACCGAGTCGCTATCGAAGCAACTCGGATCTCAGTGGAGAACTAAGAACGGTCCTCCTCAGAGCGTCGACTTGTATGTGGCATGTTCGTTCGTCCTCCCCTGGCATATAGCCAGAACCCAATGGCACGGCCCGCCGGCAACATTGCAGCGGCACCCGGCACTGGGCTTCATAGTGGGCTCTACCGGCCCAGGTCGAAGCTCCGTTCCACGAATGTCCTAATGGTCATCGTGCGTTGCTCGGCGACAAAGTGACGTCGCAAGATCAGCATAGGCGATCTGGATCCATTCCGCCAGTGCTTCGATGAAGGTTGCCACCCAAGATCCCGTGCTATCTCTCGCGCCGCATGACCACGCGGCCGTCCAAGCAGCTCGAGACATTCCCGAATCCCCGATCGGGTCGCGATTATCACATCGTGTTCGATTGCCCCGAGTTCACCTGTTTGTGCCCGATGACCGGCCAGCCGGACTTCGCGACGATCACGATCGACTACGTCCCCGACGAGCTCTGCGTCGAGCTCAAGTCGTTGAAGCTGTACCTCTGGAGCTATCGCAACGAGGGCGCGTTCCACGAGGCCGTCACCAACCAGATCTGCGATGACGTCGTCGCCGCGATCCACCCGCGCAGCGTCACGGTCAACGGTAAGTTCTGGGTGCGAGGTGGCATCACGACGTCCGTGATCGTCACCCACGCGAAGTAGCTCGCCGAAACGCAAAAACGTCGTCGAGCGCGGGATGCGCTGACGACGTCTCATGGCCAGGTGAGTCGATTTAGAACGTGAAGATCTGATCCGGCCGCTTCTCGGCCGGCTTGGGCGCCGCGGTCTCCTGCTTGGGCTTGATGATCGGCGGCGGCGGCTCGATCGCGTAGCGGGCGGCAGCCGAGGTCATCGGGGCTGGCGCGCTCGGCGCAGTGACCGGACGGGTATCGACCTTGGCGACCGGCGCGATCGGGCGCTGCGGCGTCGGTGCGGTTGGCTTGGCCGGGGCCTGAGGGGTGGGAACGGAGACGACCACGCTCGAGGCGCCTTCACCGAGGAAGTCACCGACCCGAGTCTCGACGAACTGGCTCATCGAGATGTTGTTGGTCTCGCAGAACGCCTTCAGGCGCTCATAGGTCATCCGGCTCACAGAGATGGAACGCCGAGTCTGCTTCTTGGCCATAATCATTCCTTACGCTACGGGTAGGGTACCGTCAAGGCGTACCTACTAGCCTTGGACTCCCGCCCACACGCATGAAATACCACTGGGGTCTGACAGCCAAGTGATCTCGGGCGCTCGGGTTTTCGCCAAACCCTGAGATCACTTGGAGATCAATTTGATCAGCGTCACGCCTTCGCGCGCGACAGCCAGTCGATCGCACGCAGATGCGAGACCAGCTCGGACTCCGGTGAGCCCTCCACCGCGGTGACGTCGTAGTCCCACCGCACCATCGGGGGCAGCGACATCAGGATCGACTCGATCCGACCGTTGGTCTTCAACCCGAAGATCGTGCCGCGGTCATAGAGCAGGTTGAACTCGACGTACCGCCCCCGGCGCTGGAGCTGCCATGCGCGCTCGCGCTCGCCGAACTTGTCCTCGCGCCGGCGCTTCACGATCGGGATATAAGCCGCGGTGAACGAGCTTCCGAGGTCACGCACGAAGTCGAACACCACCTCGGGTGACACCGGCGTTCGTCGTGGTCCCGCCTCGCCACCGACCGCGCCGAGGTAGTCGAAGAACAGGCCGCCGAGCCCGCGGGTCTCCTGGCGGTGTGGCAGGTAGAAGTAGTCGTCGCACCACGCCTTCATCCGATCGTAGTCACCGATCGGACGATGGCGATCGCAGGCGTCGGCGAGCGTCTGGTGAAAGTGCACGGCGTCGTCGCGATTCAGGTAGTACGGCGTCAGGTCGGCACCACCGCCGAACCACAGCGCATCACCCTTCTCGAGGCAGCGAAAGTTGGCGTGGGTTGTCGGGATCATCGGCGAGTGGGGATGGAGGACCAGCGACACGCCGGTCGCCCGGAACGCCCGTCCGGTCCCCGGCATGTGGTCAGCCAGCTCGGCCGGGAGCTCGCCTTCGACGTTCGACCAGTTCACGCCGGCCTTCTCGAACACCGCGCCACCTTCGAGGACCCGTGCGGTTCCGCCACCACCGCCCGGTCGTTGCCACACATCCGCCGTGAAGTCGCGCACACCATCGGCGGTGGCGAGGTCCCGGCAGATGTCGGTCTGCAGTTGCTGGAAGAACTTCGCCGCCCGATCGAAGAGGTCCGACACGTGCACATGCTAACATCGGAAGGCGGTTCTCGACGATGTGGGCAGCGCTTCGGCTCTTGCGCGCGACGCGCGTGTTTCTGGTCATCTTCCTCAGTTACATGTGGCAAGTGGCCTGGGCTCGACTCTGGAAGTCGAGATGCGATACGAGCGCGCGCTGGAAGAAGATCAACCGTCGCAACGCGCGCCGCATGTACACCGGGTTCGTCAACCTGCGCGGCGTGTACATCAAGCTCGGCCAGATCCTGTCCGTGATGGGCACGTTCCTCCCGCGCGAGTACACCGAGGAGCTCGAGGGACTCCAGGACGACGTGCCACCGGCCTCGTTCAAGGAGGTCGCCAAGACGTTCCAGGCCTCGTTCGGCAGATCGCCCAAGCAGATGTTCACGAAGTTCAACGAGGAGCCGATCGCGGCGGCCTCGCTCGGTCAGGTCCACGAGGCGTTCAACGAGGCCGGCGATCGCCTCGCGGTGAAGATCCTCTACCCGAACGTCGCGACGGTCATCAAGATCGACCTGAAGGTGCTCGGCTGGGCGCTGCACGTCTATCGCAACTTCGTACCGATCAACTCGATCGAGCGCGTCCACGAGCAGCTGTCCGACATGCTCGCGCGCGAGACCGATCTCGAGAACGAGGCGCGCTGCATCACGCGGATGGCGAAGAACTTCGAAGGCGATCCCGACACGCTGTTCCCGTCGACCTACCCCGCGCTGTCGAGCAAGACCGTCCTGACGATGTCGTTCATGGACGGCGTCAAGATCTCGAAGAAGGATGCCCTGCGGAAGCTCGAGCTCGACCCCGTCGAGGTCGCGACCAAGCTGACGAAGGTGTTCTACAAGCAGCTGTTCATCGATCGCTTCTTCCATGCCGATCCGCACCCGGGGAACTTCTTCGTGCAGCGCGGCCCCGCCGGTCAGGTCCGCATCGTCGTGCTCGATCTCGGCTCGGCGACGCAGCTGCGCGACAACCTCGCCGATGGCATGTTCGACATCCTGAAGGGTCTGATGACGCGCGATGACGATCTCGTCGTCAACGGCATCGACGAGATGGGCTTCATCGACGACAAGGGCGACCGCACGTTCCTCGAGGCCACGATCCGCAAGTACTTCGAGAAGCTCCTCAACCTCAACATCAGCGACTTCTCGAAGATCGATCCCGCCGTCGCACAGCAGCTCTCCGATCCCGACATGAAGAAAGAGGATCTTCGCGAGCTCATGAAGGCGGTCGCGTATCCCGAAGGCTGGTTCTACGTCGAGCGCGCGGCCGTGATCATGTTCGGGCTCCAGTCCACGCTCGCGCCCAAGCTCAACGGCATCCACATCGGCTTCCCGTACATCATGCAGTTCATGATGGAGCGCACGCAGAAGCGGATGTCGGCGAAGATGGCCACGGTCAACGACACGTCGGCCTCGAGCTCGACCGAGCTCAAGAAGTCGTCGAGCACGACCACGACCACGACCGAGGTCAAAGCCGCGGCCGACACCGAAGCCGAAGCGCTGTTGAACTGAGTCATGCGCGGCGTGGTGCTGCTCGTGATCGCGGGTGGGTGCGGTCGCCTCGGCTTCGAATCGCATTCGACCTCGAGCGATGGCGACGTCCCGCGCGACGCGGTGCACATCATCGACGTCGGCACCGCGGTCGACATGGGACCGCACCCCGAGGCCGGCACGTGCGTCGGTAGCGGTCACGACGAGGATGGCGACGGCGTCGACGACAACTGCGACCTGTGTCCATGGGTCGCCGATCCGCTCCAGCCCGACACCGACGGCGACTTCCTCGGCGATGCCTGCGATCCCGATCCGAGCCCCGAGGCGATCGTGCTGTTCGATCCGTTCGTCGCCGACACCGCCGCGTGGCACTACAACAACGCGCACAGCTACGTCGCCGACAGCCTCCGCATCGGCGCCATCACCGACTACACCGGGCAGTACCTGACGACCGGCGTCGGGCGCGATCACCTCGTGATCGGCGGCCACGTCGATGCGACCGCGATCGGCGCCGGTCAGATCGTCCTGGGCGTCGGCCCCGCGTCGGGCAACGCCACCTATTTCTGCGAGCTCTACCAGGACGCTGGCGGGCTCATCCTCTCGCTGACCTACACGCTCGACGGCGTCGGCTACGCGAACGAGACGATCGTGCCGCTCACCGGCTCGCTGTCCGGCCAGGACTACATCCTCGAGCTCGATCGCCGGCCGCCGAACGCGATCTGCACGGCGACCTGGAAGGGCGCGCGCCACGTCGCGAGCGGCGCGATCCCCGGCGGCGTCACCGAGGAGATCTACTACCTGGCGCAGAACCAGCTACAGGTCGATCTCCGGTACTTCGCGCGCGTCGCCTATCCCTGAGGGCTTACTTGTTGATGACGCGAGCTGCTCGCGTCGTTCGGGCTTCGCCCTCACTTGTTGATGACGCGAGCTGCTCGCGTCGTTCGGGCTTCGCCCTGTGTTGATGACGCGAGCTGCTCGCGTCGTTCGGG
>JBBQEX010000135.1:0-6584 GCA_038321315.1 Haliangiales bacterium
CGAACATCGTCAACGTGAGAGATGCGATCGCGAGGCCCGTGCGGTAGAGGTGCAGTTTCATGCGTGGCTCCCTCTGCCAGGGGTATGGCCGAGTTACAAGAAGTGAGGGCAGCGCCCTCACGACGCGCGCAGCTCGCGTCATGAACAAGTGAGGGCCGCCCTCACGACGCGAGCAGCTCGCGTCATGAACAAGTGAGGGCAGCGCCCTGGTCGTCTGGTCACTACGCGAGCACGGCGCCCTCACGACGCGAGCAGCGGCTAGCAGTCGTAATACAGCTGGAACTCGGCCGGCACCGGACGCAACCGGACGTGATCGGCCTCGGCCTCGCGCTTGTACGCGATCCAGGCGTCGATCAGGTCGTTGGAGAACACATCCCCCTTCATCAGGAACGCGCGGTCCTTGTGTAGGGCATCGAGCGACGCGTCGAGCGATCCCGGCACCGTCGGGACCTCGGCGAGCTCCTCGGGCGACAGCGAGTAGATGTCCTTGTCGAGTGGCTCACCCGGGTGGATCCGGTTCTCGATCCCGTCGAGGCCGGCCATCATCATCGCGGCGAACGCGAGGTACGGGTTGCACGACGGATCGGGCGAGCGCAGCTCGAGGCGCTTGGCCTTGGGCGACGCCGAGTACATCGGGATGCGGATCGACGCCGAGCGGTTGCGCGCCGAGTACGCCAGGTTGACCGGCGCCTCGTACCCGGGGACCAGGCGGCGATAGCTGTTGGTCGTCGGGTTCGCGAACGCGCAGATCGCGCCGGCGTGCTTGAGGAGCCCGCCCGCGTAGTGCAGCGCCATGTCGCTCATGCCCGCGTAGGCGTCGCCGGCGAACAGCGGCTTGCCGGCCTTCCACAGCGACTGGTGCGTGTGCATGCCCGAGCCGTTGTCACCGAACAGCGGCTTGGGCATGAACGTCGCCGTCTTGCCGTGCTGGCGGGCGACGTTCTTGACGATGTGCTTGTACCAGAGCACCTGGTCCGCCATCTTGAGCAGCGTATCGAACTTCATGTCGATCTCGGCCTGACCGGCCGTCGCCACCTCGTGATGGTGCGTCTCGATCTCGATGCCGACGTTCTGCATCGTCATCACCATCTCGGTGCGCAGATCGCTCAGCTGATCCATCGGGCCGACGACGCAGTAGCCACCCTTGATCGGCGGCTTGAAGCCCTTGTTGCCGCCCGCCTCGGTGCGCCGGTTGTTCCAGCCGGCCTCGTCGGAGTCGATGTTGAAGAACGAATGGTTCGGGTTCTCCGAGTACTCGATCGAGTCGAAGATGAAGAACTCGGCCTCGGGACCGAAGTACGCGGTGTCGGCGATGCCGGTCGACTTCAGGTAGGCGATCGCGCGCTTGGCGAGCCCGCGCGGGCAACGCTGGTACGGCTCGTGGGTGATCGGATCGATCACGTCGCACAGGATCGACAGGGTCGGCGTCTTCAGGAACGGGTCCATGATGCCGGTCGTCGGATCGGGCTTGAGCAACATGTCCGACGAGTTGATCGCGCGCCAGCCCGCGACCGAGCTGCCGTCGAAGCCGAAGCCGTCTTCGAGGCCCTCGGACAGGCGCTCGATCGGGTACGTGAGGTGTTTCCACTGGCCGAGGAAGTCGACGAACTTCGCGTCGATCATCTTCGCGCCGTGCTTCTTGGCGTATTCGTGCAGCTCGCTGGACATTGAATTTTCCTTATCCGTTACTAGATGGCGTCTTCACCGGTCTCGCCGGTGCGAATGCGGATGACCTCGTCGACCGGCGTGATGAAGATCTTGCCGTCGCCGATCTTGCCGGTGCGCGCGGCCTCGGTGATCACGGTGACCACCTGCTGCACGTTGTCGTTCGGCACGATGATCTCGATCTTCACCTTGGGCACGAAGTCGACGACGTACGCCGAGCCCCGGTAGACCTCCTTCTTGCCGCCGGTGCGGCCGAAGCCCTTCACCTCGGAGACCGTCATGCCGTGCACGCCGATCTCCGCGAGGCGTTCCTTCACCTCATCGAGCTTGAACGGCTTGATGATCGCCTCGACTTTTTTCATCGCAGGCGATCGTTAACTCACCGCATGTTTCCGGTGGGTTTCGCGGGCGGAAAAAGCGGGATCTACTCCCGGAGCTTGGCGCGGAACGTCTCGATGCGGCGCGCGCCCTCATCGAGGTTGTCGCCCATGTTGAACTGGACGAACGTGGCGAGATCGGCCCACTGCGCCTCGAGCCGCATCCCGTTCTTCTGCTTGTAGGCCTCGTACTCCCGGCGGACGGCGGAGAACTTGCCGCCGACCGCGTCGCGCGTGAGCGCATCGACCTTCTTGGTCGCGTCCTTGGTCGGTGACTTCACGCTCGTCTGAGGGTGCGCGTCGGGATGACGCTTCGGCTTCTTGGGGTCGACCACGGGCTTGGGCTCGGGCCTGACGTCGGGCCTGACGTCGGGCTTGACGTCGACGACCGGGTCCGGCTTCGCCGCGCTGCCGTCGCTCGGGATCGCGCCGACCTTCTTGGGATCCTCGACGATCGGGACGACCGTCATGCCCTCGCCGCCGGAGCCCAGGGTCGCGAGCGCGGCTGCCGGCCTGGTCTCGCCGCCGCGCGAGAACGCGAAGGCGAGCGTCGCGATCAGGACGACCACACCGGCGCCGACCGCGATGGCCAGGGTGCGCCGGCGATCGCGACCCGCGACCGGATCGGGGACCTTCAGCTTGTCGATCGTGCCGGTCCCGTCGGCGAGCGCGAGGTCGTCGGCCTGACCGGTCGTCATCGCCACGGTCGGCGGCGAGACGGTGTCGAGCGCGGGTGACCCCGGCGCCATCGGTCGCGCGACGCTCGGCACGTGCGGCGGCACGGTCAGCCGCTTGCTCGCGCGGTTCGGGATCTCCTTGAGGTTGCCGAGCGCGTCGAGCTCGATCGCCGACACCGCGAACGACACGGTCGAGATCGCCTGGGTATGGAGCGCGGCCTCGAAGTCCGACAGGTGCGTCTGGCGGACGCGGTCGTGGAGCTCCTTCTGCGCGAGCATCTCGTCGGCGAACAGGGCCCGCATGAACGTGCCGAGCTGGTCGGTCGAGATCGTCGGGTTCACCGCGACCAGGCACTGCTGGATCGCGTCGCGGAACTCGGCCGCGGTCTGATAGCGATCCTCGACCTTGGGACGCAGCGCGGTCGCGACCAGGTCGTCGTAGGTCACGAGCTCCGGGTCGGTCTCCGACGGCAGCTTGTGCTCGCCGCGGGCGACCTTGCGCGCGAGCGCGCGATAGTCGGGCTCGGGGCCGGCCTCGTAGAGCCGCTGGCCGGTCAGCAGCTCGTAGAGCACGACCCCGGCGGCGTAGATATCGGTCCGGTGATCGACGATGCCGCCGCGGATCAGCTGCTCGGGCGCCATGTAGCCGAACTTGCCGAAGCCCATCTTCGGATCGGTCGCGGTGCCGCGGATCGCGCTCTTGGCGATGCCGAAGTCGATCACCTTGGTCTCGCCCTCGAACGACACGAGGACGTTCGGTGGCGAGATATCGCAGTGCACGAGGTTGATCAGCTTGCCGTCACCGTCGGTGCGGCGGTGGGCGTACGCGAGGCCGTTCGCCATCTCGCGCCCGACGAACAGCGCGAGATCGACCGGCAGGCGCTCCTTGCGCTGACCGAGCAGGCCGAGCGTGCGTCGCAGATCGCGACCCTCGACGTACTCGAGCGCGAGGAAGTACTCGTCGCCGACGCGCCCGACCTCGAAGACCTGGGCGACGTTGACGTGCTGGAGCTTGATCGCGACCTGCGCCTCGTCGACGAAGCGCGAGATGAACTGCGCGTCGGCCGCGAGGTGCGGGAGGACCTTCTTGATGACGGCGAGCTTCTCGAAGCCGGCGAGCCCGTGCTTCGCGATGAAGATCTCGCCCATGCCACCACGTGACAGCCGCTGGATCAGCAGATAGCGCCCGAACACCTGAGGCAAGGCAGGGTCCTGCCGGCCCAGCGGCCCGGTCTCCCCCCCGGATTGCGCGGTCGTGTGCAATTCGACCTCATTCGTACAACGAGTGATGGTCGTTCCCAAGCCCCATGTTTTCGCGCTTTATATCAGCGGGATCGAGTGCGACGGATCACCTTGCGAATCATGGGGTTGTGTGTGGTAGCGTCGGGGAGATGCCTGGGCGAGCCATCGCGAAGTTGCCCATGGTGCTGCCTGTACTTCTCGCCGCTTGTACCCATGCGCCCGGTACGGCTCCCGACCAGAGCGTGACGCTGTCGCTCGACATCCCGAACGCCGCCCTCGATCCGAAGGGTTACACCGAGGTCGAGATCACGATGCACACGCCGAACGGCGACCTCGTTCGCTCGGCGACGGTCGGCGCGAACGGCGCGTTCGATCTCGGCGATCTCTCGGCGATGACCGGCGTCTGGGTCGAGGCCGCGCTGCGCAACGAGAGCGGCGCCGCGGTTGGCTACGGCCGCACCGCCACCGCGGTCGACTTCGCTGCCGGTGTCACCGTGACCGTGCCGGTGCGGCGCCCGATCGTCTATGTCGCGGGCCTGGTCTCGAAGGATCTCGACGGCGATCCGACCACGACGACTGACATCGCGTGGACCGCGACGAGCTCCACGTTCGGCGACCTGTCACTCGGCGCGCCGGTCGACGGCAGCGCCAGCGTCGGTACCAAGGCGGTGCTCATGGTGTCCGCCGGCCCGAACCTGTTCATGATCGAGCAGGCGGTCAGCACGACGAACGGCGCGACGCCGGATCCGGCGACCAAGCTGACCGGCCCCGCGACGATCAAGCCGGTCTCGACCGGCGATCACTCGATCGCTGCCGCGCTCAAGGCCGCGCTCGACGGCGGCGTGCGCGACGGCGCCGGCAGCGATGACGGCAAGTGGCTCGTGATCGGTACGACGCTCCACCTCTATGTCGTCGACACCACCACCGGCTCCGCGATGTCGGTCGCCGACGGCGACTTCGGGCGAGTCGCGATGGTCAACCACGGCGATGGCACGGCGAGCGCGCTGGCCCTGTCGAACCGCGGCACGCCATGCAACGCCGGCGCGAAGCTCGTGTCGGTCGCGTTCAGCGGTGGCGGCGAGGTCTCGCCGGTCGTCTCCGCCGGTGTCGGTGGCTACGCCGACGTCGCGAGCGACGCGAACCGCGCGTTCGCGGTCGATGCCTGCAAGGGCCAGCTCGTCGAGATCACCGGCGCGACCGTCAAGATGTTGCGCGACGGGCTCGGCAAGCCGACCGCGCTCGCGGTGTCGAACGGCCACGCGTACATCGGCGTCGAGAAGGCGGCCGCCCCGTTCGGGCTGTCGCTCGTCGTCGCCTCGCTCACCGCCACCGATGCTCCCCACACGCTGTGGACCGAACCGTCGCAGCAGGTCGCGACCGCGACCGACTACCCCGGCGTCCAACGCGAGATGAGCGCGACCGCGGCATCGTTCGATCACCTCGAGGTCGGCGCCGGCGACGACTACGTCGCGATGACGTCGAGCGCGCACTTCTTCGCCAAGCGCGAGTCCGCCCTGACCTTCCCCGAGCTCGACCTCGACACCGAGGAGCTCCGCGTGTTCGACACGTCGTCGGGCGCGGTGCTGCAGCGCTACCGCAGCTGGTGCGACGGCGAGATCAAGATCATGGGGTTCTCCGACGTGATGAACTGGGCGTGCGCCACCACGACCGGTCAGAGCGCACCGTCGAATCCGGCGGCCGAGCACCACCTCGGCTCGATGACGTTCTTGTTCGGCAAGAAGTAGATGCAGCGGCTCCTCCTCGTCCTCACCGTCCTGCTCGGCTTCGTCCACCTGGCGCGCGCCGAAGATCTCGATCCCCGGCGCAAGGTGATCGTGCTCGAGTATCGCTCGGGGAGCTCCGCGGTCCCGAACATCGCGAACCGGCTCGCCGGCCTGCTCGGCCAGCGCACGTCGCTGCGCGTATCGGGCCCGAACCAGACGCGCGTCGCGTACGGCGATCACCTCGATCAGGTGATCGTGAAGTGCGCGGGCGACGCGGCCTGCGTCGCGCGGATCGGCCAGAAGGTCGGGGCCACCGAGGTCATCCTCGTCGCGATCAGCGAGCTCGGAGACGTGATCCTCACGATCCAGCGCATCGATGTCGGCTCGCACACCGCGAGCTCGCGCATCGCCGAGACCGTGCCGGCGAACACCACGCCGACCGACGACCAGCTCGACGGCTACCTGACCCGCCTGATGCCGGCCGGCGACTTCCTGCGGTTCGGCGTGATCGACATCGTCGCCAACCTCGCCGGCGCGTCGGTCACGGTCAGCGGCGAGAAGCGCGGCGTGACCCCGATCGAGCCGCTGCGACTCAAGGCACCCGCGACGTACAACATCCGCATCGAGAAGACCGGCTACGTGCCATTCACGACCAAGGTCGACCTGCCGCCCGAGGGCCGCGTGAAGGTCGAGGCCGATCTCGGCAAGCGCGGCGGCGCGACCGCCTGGTACCAGCACTGGTACGTGCTCGCCGCCGCCGGCCTCGTCGTCGCCGGCGCGGCCGGCACCTCGATCTACTTCGCGACGCGTGACACCACCGTGCCCGGCGGCGACGGCCAGCTCCACGTCGGCGGCACTGTGAATTAGGGACGGTTTCAGCTCTGGCCCCTTTTGGCGTA
>JBBQEX010000136.1:0-5374 GCA_038321315.1 Haliangiales bacterium
GGCGCAGGCGAACCAGCCGCCGCCGCCCGCGAACCCCGCGCCTGCCGCGACCCCGCCTCCCGCGGGTGGGGCACCGGCAGCCCCCGACAAAAAGTGAGGGCAGCGCCCTCACGCCGCGAGCAGCTCGCGGCATGAAAGTGATATCGTCGGGGGATGGTCGGTAAGTTCGCGACGATCATCCTCCTCGTCGGTTGCCAGGGCAGCGCGCCACCGGTGAAGCCGCACGATGCCGGGCCCGACTCGCCCCCCGGCCCCGAGGCCGGCTGCGGCCTCACGACGGCGGGCGAGCTCCTCGACTGGGACTCGACCGCGGCGACCGCGGCACCGATCGCCGGCGCCACGCTCGTCGATCGCGACGACCCGACGCGCACGACGACGACCGGCGCCGATGGCACGTACACGCTGTGCATCGCGGCGGTGAACTTCGGCCTGATCGACGTCACGCCGCCGGCCGACGATCTGCCGGGTGTGATCTTCGCGAAGCGCGACGTGGTTGCCAAGGTCCCCAGGCTGTCGGCGCGCACGATGACCGCGGCGCGGCGCGACACGTTCTTCACGCAGCTCGGCGCCACCTACGACCCGGCCGCCGGCCAGGTGCTCGTGCACTTCAACGGTCCGCACAAAGCGACGATCGATCACACGCCGGCCGGCACGCAGGCCTACAACGCCGACGCGTGGGCGGCGGGCGACACCGGGGACTACGTGTTCTTCGGCAACGTCGCGCTCGGCGCGACCGCCAATACGGTCGTCGGCTCCGACGCGGCCGGCGTGATCGGTGGCGCGGCGATCCCGCTCGTGCCCGGCTCGATCAGCTACGTCGAGCTGTTCGTTCCGTAGCCCGTAGCGCCTCGAACTCGCTCGGGTCGTGCGCGCAGAAGATGTCGAGGTCCGGGTAGCTCGCGTGAAGCTGGCGGAGCGCGGCGACCGAGGCGCGTCGCTTGGCGCCGTCGGTCTGCATCGCGCGCTCGAAGATCGCGAACCCGGCGGGCTGGTGGCCGCCCTTCACCGCGGTGTGGTGGAAGTACGCGTCGCCGGCGTGGACCAGCCAGCGCTCGCCGGTGCCGACGACGATCGCCGAGTGACCGCGCGTGTGGCCGTGCAGCGGGACGAGCGCGATGTCGGCGTCGAGCCCGCGCAGCTTGTTGACCGAGGGCAACCCGCGCCACGTGTCGCCATCCTCGCTGTAGACCTCCCAGCGCGGGCCGTGCGCCCAGTGGTCGGTGATGTAGCGCTCGCGCTCCTTCAACGAGCTGCGCGTGATCGCGGCGGCGTGCTCGCGCGCGTGCAGGTGGACCCGCGCCGCGGGAAAGTCGCCGAGCCCACCCGCGTGATCGAGGTCGAGGTGCGTGACGATGATGTGGCGGACGTCCTCGGCGCGATGGCCGAGCGCCTCGACCTGCGCGAGCGCGGTCTCCGCGAGGTCGAGCGAGGGCTTCACGAGCTTGCGGAACATGCCGCTGATCGCGGTCTTGCCCTCGAGATCACGCACGCCGAAGCCGGTGTCGACCAGGACGAGCCCGTCGCGCGGCGTCTCGATCAACAGGCAGTGGGCGACCATGTGGCCGCGGCCGAACAGGCCCGCGTCGGATTGCCCGAGGAAGCGCCCGAACGCCGGGCACATCGTCGCGCAGTTGAGGTGATGGACGTGCGTCACTCGTGGAACGTAGCGCGATCGACGTGCGCGAGGCGACCGTGGTCCCAGCGCATCTCGACGCGCAGGCTGTCGTCGACACGCGAGGCGTGAGCGAAGTTCGTCAGGTAGTTCGTCGCGGCCATCACGCCGACGAGGCCGATCAGCGCGACGATCACCGGGATCGAGCGCGGCCGCAGCCACGCCCACTGCACGTCGAGCCAGCGATGCAGCGCACCGCCGAGGGTGCCGCGGTGAAGTGTGGCGCTCGGCAGCTCGTACGGACCGTGGTGATGGAGCAGCACGCCTCCAGTATCGCGCGACACGCGCGGGCGCGCGACTGTCGATCGCGAGCGCCGCCGGATCCCGGTGTAGGCGAGGGTGCGCCGCTTCGCGGTGACGCGAAACACCATCGACCCCGGCGCGATCATTGTGGGGCCCTCGCTTCGCTCGGCGCTCTCCGCTCGAACCTGGTTCGAGCGCGCTGTGGGGCCCTCGCTTCGCTCGGCGCTCTCCGCTCGAACCTGGTTCGAGCGCGCTGTGTGGCCCTCGCTTCGCGCGTCACTGCGGCAGCTCGGGTGCGGCCTGACCGCGACTCGCGAACGTCCCGTTCTGCTGGTAGCGTTTGCGCTGGAGCCGGTTGAGCGCGACGCGGGCCTTCCAGCCGAGGTACGCGCGCCCGAACGTCATCATGTTCTCGCGATCGTAGTACGGGTTCTTCACGGTCGACAGGCTGACGAGCGCGAGCACCTGCTCGGCGACCGACACCGGGCAGCCCTCGAGCCGGATGACGTCCTTGCCGGTCAGCTTGCCCTTGGCCGCGGCAAGCTTGGCGAAGATGTCCTCGGACTTGATCGTGTGCGGATCGAGCGTCGCGCGATCCTTGTAGATGTTGCGGATCTCGACCGGCTTGCCGTGGAGCTTGCCCGACCAGGTCGCGCAGTCGCCGATGAACACGACCTTCTCGCCGGGCTTGGCGTCGATGTCGCCGCGGTACGCGCCGAACACGACGTGCAGCCGCGGCATCTTCTGGTCGGTCTCCTTGTCGAACACGCGGAGGATCTCGATGGCCTCCTCGATCGCGCCGGGACAGCCGCCCCAGCAGTAGTCATCGCCGTGCGCCCCTTCGGGCTCGCTGCCGGCGGTGCCGGCAACATAGGCGCGCTCCTCGACCGGCGGCGGCCCCGCGTACGCGGTGATGTTGGTGCCCTCGAAGTACTTCTCGACGCGGATCAGGCCGACCTTGAAGCCCTTGGCGCGCGCCTTGGCTTCGTCGAGCGTGACGTCGCCGGAGATCGCGATGTCGCGCAGCTTCGTGGTGCCAAAGCCGTAGTCCTCGGCGAGCCGGATGTGCGCCACGGTCCGCGGATCGATCCCGATGATGTTGCAGCAGACCGCGTCGAACGCGACCTGGCTGTTGCCCATGATGATGAGGCCGAGCGGGAAGGGCGTCGGCGTCAGCATGCGGCCCTCGCCGGCGGTGATCGCGTCGATCGCGATGAACTGCGGCTGGATGATGAACTGGAGGTCGGCGATCTTCTCGTCGAGCTTGTGGTCGTGATCGATCAGGCGGTGGCGATCGTCCTGGATGCCGATGTACGACTTGAGCGCGAACGTCACGGTCGTCCACGGGTGGGCCTTGAACTTCGGCGTGCTGACGAAGAAGTCGGCGCGCGCGACCGGCTCGGGCGTGAACAGGTAGTCGCGCAGCCGCTGCGGATGCGTCAGCGGGATCTCGACCTGCTGCTCCTCCTCGAAGCAGTAGCGCTTGACGTCGACCTCCGCGAGCATCTTGTCCCAGCCCGACTCCTTCATCGCGACGCGCGTCGGCACCGTGATGCCGCAGCGCTCGCCGGCGGCGAGCTCGGTCATCGACGAGCCGCCGACGTCGCGCAGCGCGCGCAGCACGCCCTCGCCGAACTCGGGCCGGGTGTACGCGTGCGGGAACAGCGGGCCGGCGGCGACCAGGTTCGGCTTGACCAGCGTGCGGCCGAACGGTCGAAGGCCGAGCTCCTCGAGGCCCTCGCGGACGATCGTCCGGATCTTCGCGGCGTCGTAGTCGCGGCAGCTGCGAATGATGACCTGCGGCTTGCCCGGAATCTTCATGGTCCGAAGTCTACCAGGCCTCCGACGTTGGGCTTCTGGCTTCGGCCGGAGCCAACGTCAGCGCGTCGGTGAGGCGCCGTCGGTCGTCGGGGGCGCCGTCGGGGTCTCCGGAGCGGGCGGCGGGGGCATCGGCGGTGCGGTCGGTGCCTCGACCGCGCGCACGAGCCAGGTCTCGCCGGTCGTGACGTCGGTCGCGGCGACCGCGAGGTGCGTGCGGACGCTCTCCCGGGTGTTGTCGGTGATCGCCTGGAGGTGCTCGGCGATGACGCGCGGCTCCTCCTGCTCGGCGGCCGCCTTGGCGATCTCGCCGCTGCGCTTGCCGAGCTCGGCCTTCAGGGTGTCGAGCTCGTGCTGCGCCTCGCCGAGCGTGGCGCCGGCGAGCTTGTAGTCGGCCGCGCTGGTGAGCTTCGCGCCGCGCATCGACAGGATCGAGACGCGGTGCTCGAGCTCGGCGACCTCGGGCTTGGCGCGGTTGACGACGCCCTCTGCCTCGGCCTGCGCGCGGGCGACGTCGTTGGGGCGGCCGCAGCCGACCGCGGCCGCGAGGACTACGATCAGGGCGAGGTGCTGCTTCACGGTGAGGCCGGTTGTTGCAGATTCCGGCGCCGGACTCAAGCCAGCGGCTCGGCCTCGTCGCTCCACGCGCTGCCGTGCGCGTCGATCGTGTCGAGGTAGGCGAGCAGGTCGGCGTAGTACGGGTGGGCGCCGAGCGTGGCGGAGTCGGCGACCACGAGCAGGAACCGACGCGCCCGGGTCAGCGCGACGTTCATCCGCCGCGTGTTCGACAGAAAGCCGATCTCGCCGTGCTCGTTGCTGCGCACGAGGTCGACGATCACCGCCTCCTTCTCGCGGCCCTGGAAGCCGTCGACCGTCCCGATCTCGAGCCCGGCGGCGCGCTCGACGCGCAGGAGCTCGCGGATCCGACGCGCCTGCGCGGAGTACGCCGCGATGATCGCGATGTCGGTCGGCGCGAGCCCGCGCGACAGCAGGCGCCGCGCCTCGGCCGCGATCCGCTCGGCGTTGCCGGAGTTGAACGTGCTCGGATCGAACTGGTACGCCGGCGCGTTGTTGAGCGAGCTGCCGGGCTCGAAGTCGGTGCGCTGCTCGAGCCAGTCCTTGCCCGCGGTGTCGATCATCCAGATCGGCTTGGGGCGCAGCGGATCCGGGGTCACGCCGAGATCGTCGAGCACGTGGTGGGCGACGTCGGGTGCCGCGCGCAGCTTGCCGTCGTACATCGAGTCCGACGGGAACTGCATGATCTGCTCGTGCATGCGGTGCTGCTGCTCGAGCATCGTGATCGACCCTGCCATCGTCTCGCTCGCGCACAGCCGCTCGAAGATCGTGGTGCCGAGCGTGGCCTCGACGGCCGGGCCGCCGACGACGACCGGGCCGAGCTGGTGCGGATCGCCGGCGAGCACGCTGACCTTCGCGCGGCCGAGCGGGATCAGCAGCAGCGGATCGGGCGCCTGGGTCGCCTCGTCGACGACCGCGCACTCGAACACGAGATCGGCGAGGGCCGGATGAGCGCAGCCGACGCACGTCGCGAGGATGACATCGGCGCGGTCGACGATCAGGCGCTCGGCATTCGCGACCTCGCGCGCGGCATCGCGATCGAGCGCACGCGCCTCCTGCCACAGC
>JBBQEX010000137.1:0-4952 GCA_038321315.1 Haliangiales bacterium
AAGGCACCCGCCGGGCTTCGGCTGGTCGTGCGCAAGGCCAAGGCCGCGCCGGTCGCCCCGCCGCCGCCGCCACCCCCCGCGCTCGCCGCGGCGTCGCCGTGGTGGGTCAAACCCAAGCCCGCGCCGAGCGTCGAGCCGGTCGCGCCGACCACCACGGTCGGCCACGACGCGATCGCGCGCCTCGGCGCGATCCTCGCACCGTTCATCGCGCTCGCCCGCCAGCGCGAGGCGTCCGACGTGATCCTGTCGACCGGTCAGGCGCCGCGGCTGCGCGTCGAGGGCCGGGTCGAGCCGGTCGACACGCTCGAGATCGACGATGCCGAGCTCGCCGCGGTCGTCGCGGCGGTCGGCAACAACCACGATCTCAGCCTCGAGCTGTCGGGCACGCGCGTGCGGGTCAACGTGTTCGAGCACCTCGGCGGCGCCGCGGTCGCCGCGCGGCTGATCCGCGACCGCGTGCCGTCGCTCGCGGATCTCGGCCTGCCGGTCGCCGAGCTGTCGTCGATCGTCGAACACCGCGACGGCCTCGTCCTCGTGTGCGGGCCCACCGGCTCCGGCAAGTCGACGACGCTCGCCGCGCTGATCGACGTGCTCGATCAACGGCGCGCCGCGCACGTCATCACGCTCGAGGATCCGATCGAGTACCGCTTCATGCCGCGCCGCTGCCTGATCCACCAGCGCGAGGTCGGCAGCCACATCCCCTCGTTCGCGGCCGGGTTGCGTGCCGCGCTCCGCGAAGCCCCCGATGTCATCCTGCTCGGCGAGCTGCGCGATCGCGAGACGATCGCGGCCGCGCTGACCGCCGCCGAGACCGGGCACCTCGTGCTCGCGACGCTCCACGCGCCGAACGCGATGGGCGCGATCGATCGCGTGATCGACGCGTTCCCCGATGGTCAGCAGCGCCAGATCCGCTGGCAGCTCGCCGCCGCCCTGCGCTGCGTCGTGACCCAGTACCTCCTGCCGAAGAAGGATGGCGGCCGCGCGGTCGCCTACGAGATCGTGCCGGCGACGGTCGCGGTCGCCAACCTGATCCGCAAGGGCGACCTGCACACGCTGCCGACCGCGATCCAGTCGGGCCGCGACGCCGGCATGGTGCCGCTCGAGCGCTCGCTCGCGCGCCTGATCGACAGCGGCGCGGTGTCGCCACAGGTCGTCAAGAAGATCGCCGCCGATCACGATCTACTCGCGTCGTTGTCGGGCAAACTCAAGTAGCCGTGCTCGTCTCGATCTATCACCTCCAGGATCTCGAACGCACGCGGGCACGACGCCAGCCGGTGACCAAGCCCCAGATGCTCGTCGGTCGCGACGCCCGATGCGACATCACGATCACCGACGACGCCCAGGTCTCGCCGCGCCACCTCACGGTCGCGGTCCGCGCGGTCGGCAAGGATCTCGCCGCCGAGATCCTGGTGACGCCGCTGGTGGGCGCCACATTGGTCAACGGCCGCGTGATCTCGGAGGCGACCGCCACCAAACTCGGCGACACGCTGCAGCTCGGCAACACGATCCTCGAGTTCCATCCCGACGCCGCACGCCAGCCGTCGCCGATCCCGATCCGCCCGAACGCGTATCGCCCGGTGCTGTCGGCGAACCCGATCGAGAACACGTTCCTGTGCGCGATCCGCGCGAACCCAGGTGATGCGGCGGCGCGCACCGGGTACGCCGACTGGCTCGAGCAGCACGGGCTCGGCGATCACGCGATGTTCGTGCGGACCGCGGCGCACCTCGAGGATCCGCGGTACCTCGCTGGCTGCGACGTCGACTGGCGCGCGATCACGAGCCGCACGCCGATCGAGCACTGCACGCACGCGAGCTGCCCGGGCGGCTGGGATCGACTGAGCGCGACGACCGACGACGATCGCGCGCGCACCTGCGGCACGTGCCGCAGGCGGATCCATTTCATCCACGATCACTTCCTGGTCGGCGACCTCCGCGCGCTCGGGCTACCGCTGGCGCGCGACGCCTCGGTCGCGACGCTGCGGGACGACGAGTGAGGCGCCTCGCGCTGATCGCGGTCGTCGCCCTCGCGATGGTGCGGTGCCATGCGTGCACCACCGCCGATCCGCCCTGGCGGTTCGCCACGTTCAACATCGAGGACTATCCGAAGAACGCCGGGCAGTCCGCCGCCGCGTTCGCCGAGATCGCGCGGCTCGACGCCAGCGTCGTCGCGGTGCAGGAGATCACCGATCCCGAGACGTTCGCGCACGAGGCCACCATGCGGCTCGGCCCGAGCTGGGCGTTCGCGGCGGTCGACACCGGGCCGTCACCGCACTACCTCGGCGTGCTCTACGACACCCGCGCGTGGACGCACCGCGCGACGATCCGCCACGCCGAGACCATGCTCGAGGGTCGCCACAAGCCGACGCTCGAGGTCCGGCTGCGCGCGGTCGCGACCGACGACGACGTCCACGTGTTCGTCGTCCACCTGAAGGCCGGCGGCGACGGTCGCGACATCCGCGCGCGTCAGTATCCCGCGCTCGCGTCGATCCTCGCCGGCGTGCCAGCCGGTGCGCGCGCCATCTTGCTCGGCGACTTCAACGCGACCGACGATCGCGGCGACCGCGACGATCTCGCGAGGCTCGCCGCGGGTGCAAAGCTGACCTGGGCGACCGAGGATCTCGCGTGCAGCGCGTTCTGGGATCGCGACGACGGCTGCTTCCGCTCGCGGCTCGACCACGTGTTGACCTGGACGCGCCCGCGTCGCGTCGAGGCGCTCGGCGCGTGCGCGACCGAGGGCTGCGCGCGCCAGGATCGCTGCCCGCGCTACCTCGAGCAGGTCTCGGATCACTGCCCCGTGGTCGTTACTTTTTGAACTGACTGCGATCGAGCTTGTGGCGCTCGACCAGCGCCCACAGGTTCTTGCGGTCCATGCCGGCCGCGCGGGCGGCCTGCGCGAGGTTGCCGTGATGAACGTGAAGGAGTGCCGTGAGGTACGCGATCTCGAACGCGTCGATCGTCGCCTGCTTGACGTCGCGGAACGTGCGCGTGACGTCGACCGCGACCGCGGTGGGCAGCGGTGCGTCGGGCACCGAGACATCGTGCTCACCGATCCACGCGTCGGTCGCGACCACGAGGGCCTGCTGCACCTTGTTCTCGAGCTCGCGAACGTTGCCCGGGAAATCGTAGGCCGCGAGCCGCGCGAGCGCCGCCGGCGTGAAGCCCTCGACCGGCTTGCCGAGCCGGCCGCGGTACTTGTTGACGAAGTGATGGACCAGGAGCGGCACGTCCTCGCGGCGCGAGCGCAGCGGCGGCAGGTGCAGCGGGAACACGTTGATGCGGTAGAACAGATCCTCGCGGAACGCGCCGCGCGCGACGAGCTCGTCGAGGTTGCGGTTGGTCGCCGTGATGATGCGGACGTCGACGCTGCGATCGGTGTCGTCGCCGATGCGGCGGAACTCCTGCGACTGCAGGACGCGCAGCAGCTTGCTCTGCAGCGCGAGTGGTAGCTCGCCGATCTCGTCGAGGAACACCGAGCCGGTGTGCGCCGCGGCGAGCAGGCCTTCGCGATCGCGCGTCGCGTCGGTGAACGCGCCGCGCACGTGACCGAACAGCTCGTCCTCGAGCAGCGCCTCGGGGATCGCGGCGCAGTTGACGACCACGAACGGCGCGTCGTGCCGCGGCGACGAGTTGTGGATCGTCCGCGCGACGAGCTCCTTGCCGGTGCCGCTCTCGCCGAAGATCGCGACCGTCGCGTCGGTCGCCGCGACCATCGCGATCCGGTCGTAGAGCTCCTTGATCCACGCGCCCGTGCCGATCAGCACGTCGCTCTTGCGCGGTCGTCGCTTGTCGATCGCCCCGTTGCGCGTCCCGCTGGCCGCGCGGCCGATCCGGAACGCGAGCTCGGGTTCGACAAACGGGCGCACGACCGTGTCGGACGCGCCGGTCTTCGCGGCGATCGCCGCACCGTCGGCCGCGGTCGTCGCCGCGATCACCACGCCAACGCCACCGCCGACGGTGACGAGCTCGCGCACGCCGGCGGCGGTCGCGAGCGCGGCGTCGATCAGGACGACATCGAACGCGTGGCCGTGCGCGATCGCGTTGCGCAACGCCTCGCCGGCGAGCTCGCGTGTCGTGCCCACCACCTCGTCACGTGCGAGGAGCACTCCGACCTGGTCGCGCGTCGCAGCGTGCGAGTCGACCACCAACACCCGAACCATCCAGCGATCATACAGAGAGGCTCGTCTAGCGAGCGCGAACGCTCTCGGAGAATCTCCTCCGAAATTTACCTACCAGTCCTTCTCGGGATCGCTCGAATGTCCCGTGGCCCGACGACGCGCCTGATCCCGCTGGAGGCGGCGCGAGACATCCTCGAGATCGTCGAGCTTCTGATCGCTGGGTCCCTTGGGCCCGCTGCCCTGACTGCGCCCCCGCTTGGGATCCTTCGACGCGCGACCGTTGCCCGAGCCTTGCTGGTTCTGACCCGAGCCCGATCCGTTGGCGGCGCTCCCCGGATTCGGGCTGCCCGAGCCCTGACCGTTCTGCGGATTGGTCCCGCCGTTCTGGCCCTGGCCGTCGGCGGCCGAGCCGCTGCCCTGGCCGGATCCCTGGCCCTGATTCGAGCCCTGTCCCGATCCGTTCGAGCCCTGATTCGAGCCTTGGCCGCCGTTGCCGTTCTGCGGATCCGACGAGCCCTGCCCCGATCCTCCGGAGCCGTTCGAGCCCTGCTGCTGACCCTGCTGGCCCTGCTGACCTTGCTGACCCTGCTGACCTTGCTGACCTTGCTGACCTTGCTGACCTTGCTGACCTTGCTGGCCCGGCTGCTGACCTTGCTGCTGACCCTGCTGCTGACCTTGCTGCTGACCCTGCTGTCCCTGCTGCCCCTGCTGTCCTTGCTGTCCCTGCTGACCCTGTTGCTGCTGCTGCTGCTTCTGCCGCCGCTTGAGCGCCAATTCAAGATTGCTGCGGGCATCATCATTCGACGAATCTTGCCGAACTGCGTTCTTATAAGCGTC
>JBBQEX010000138.1:0-4932 GCA_038321315.1 Haliangiales bacterium
CGTGTCACGACGCCGGCGTCTGCGAGTGCCGCGGCACCGGCACGTTCATCTGCTACGCCGCTAACCTCGATGGGCCGTCGACGTGCGACATCACCGCGCCGTGCTCGACCGCGACCGACGAGCTCTGCGACGGCAAGGACAACGACTGCGACGGCATCGTCGACAACACGAGCGGCCCGAACCGCGTGATCGACGCGATGAGCCACGTGATGTACGGCGCGTTCGATTTCTACATCGACACCTACGAGGCCTCGCGACCCGACGCCGCGGTCGCCGCGCCCGGCACGCTCGCGTCGCGCGCGTGCTCGAACCCGAACGTGATCCCGTGGGGCAACGTGTCGTGGGCCTCGGCCCAGGCCGCGTGTCAGGCGGCCGGCAAGCAGCTGTGCACCAAGGATCAGTGGGGCGCCGCGTGCGAGGGCGCGACGAACACGACGTATCCGTACGGCAACGCGTTCGGGCCGATGTCGTGCAACACCGAGTCGTTCGACGGCATCCCCGGCGGCACCGATGACGACGTGCTGCTGCCGACCGGCGCGGTCGCCGCCTGCGTTGCCGCGGGTGGCGCGCTCGACCTGTCCGGCAACCTGCGCGAGTGGACCGATGACAAGACCGGCACGACGACCGGGGGCAAGGACATCGAGGTCCTCCGCGGCGGCTCGTACCTGACACCCGCCGCCGGCGCGACCTGCGACTTCCGGATCTCGCGCTCGGCGGTCAACGTGCTCGAGGACGAGAACGGCTTCCGCTGCTGTCGACTGACGGCACCCTAGTCGGCCGCGGCGTCATACTGCATCGCACCGAACGCGTTGCCGTCGGGATCGGCGAAGAACATCAGCGTGCCGACGCCGGTGATCACCGAGCGTGCGAGCAGGACCTTGCCGCCGGCCGCGGCGACCGCCTTCTCGACCGCGTCGATCGACTCGACGCCGTAGGTGCCCTCGAGCCCGACCATGCGGTGCCCCGGGACGAGCTCGCGCCGCTTCTGTAGCGCGCCGCGCACCGGCGAGCCCGGGATCTCGATCTGGTAGAAGCCCGGCGGACCCCACGCCGCGAACTTCCAGCCGAACACGGCGGTGTAGAACGTGCGCGAGCGGTCGACGTCGTCGGCGTTGATCGCGAAGTGAGCGAGCGATGGGGTCGGCATGTCCTGATCGATACGCGATCCGGATCTGGCGTGCACGCGGTATATTGCCTTGTTCATGCCGCGAGCTGCTCGCGGCGTAAGGCGTTGCCCTTACTGAATGTGTCGAATTCACGACACCGACGCCCGG
Source organism: Haliangiales bacterium (assembly GCA_038321315.1). GTDB lineage: Bacteria > Myxococcota_A > Polyangia > Haliangiales > Haliangiaceae > JABFXX01. The sequence continues at coordinate 1,275 of JBBQEX010000138.1, forward strand.
ATGGCTCGACGTGGGTCCGCACGTTTCCGGTGACGTTCCTGCACGACGTCACCCAGGAGCGCCACGACCTGCAGTGGCACGCGCTGACGTTCGCGGTCCGCGGCCACCTCGAGGTGCTCGCCGGCGGCGTGCGCCACCTCGTGCCGACCGATCGCGCGGTGTGGGCCCCGGCCGGCACGCCGCACTCGCTCGTGATGCGCGCCCCGATCTCGATCGCTCGCTGTTCATCGCCGCCGTGCGGCCGGGGCGAGCCCGCGCACCCTCGAGCTCGACGTCGGCTACGCGAGCGTCTCGGCGTTCTCGGCGGCGTTCGCGCGCCAGTTCGGGCGCTCGCCGACCGGCCGCACGCGCTAAAGCCGTGGCGGCGCCACGCGGTGCGTGCCACGACTTCACGATGCGCGCGCTCGTGCCGATCATCCTGCTCGCCGGGGTCGCGCACGCCGATCCCGACCGGCTCGCGCCGTTCGCGACGCGCGAGGCGGCCGTCGGCTGCTGGACGGTCGGGCGCGGCGCGACGCTCGTCCTCGCGCCGGTCGGCAAGCACTCGCTCACCTATCGCGCGCGGTTCGCCGACCTCCCGCGCGGCGGGCCCGCCGAGATGACCGGCGACGCGACCTGGGTCGGTAGCGCCGGCCAGTTCGAGGTGCTCTGCCGCCCGCGCTCGGAGCACGGCTCGTTCTGCCGCGTCCAGCCCGATGTCGCGACCGGCGACCTGCGGGTCCTCGTCTACGCGCACCCGTACAACAACCCGAACACCGGGCGTCTCGTCGAGAACCTCGTCGCGCCGCGCTGCGCGAAGCAGTAGGCTTGGCTTGCATGTGGCGTCTCGGGCTCGCGGTCGTCATCGTCGGGTGCGGCGCGCCGCCCCCCACGAAGCGCGCGACCGTCGTCGTCGCGCCGGTCGCCACGCCGGACGCGACCGCGCTGTTCGCGCGGACGATCCAGACCTACCGCACGCTCGCGACCTACCGCGACGCCGGCACGGTCGCGATGAACGGCGAGACCCGGAGCTTCGAGACCGCGTTCGCGCGCCCGAACGCGCTGCGGCTCGAGATGGCCGGCCTCGGCCTGCTGTGGACCGACGGACAGCACAGCCTCGCGCAGCTCGGCGACAAGACCTACGACTACGAGTCCGCGATCGAGTCGGCGACCGATCGCTTCACCGAGCTGACGCCCGCGGCGGATCTCGTGCCGCTCCTGCGCGACGCCCAGCGCGCGACGTCGCTCGCGTCGGTCTCGTCGCTCCGGTTCGTCGGCGAGGAGACGATCGAGAGCCACCCGTGCTGGCACGTCGCCGGCCACCACCAGACCACCGACGTCGACCTGTGGATCGACGAGGCCAGCCACCTGTTCCGCCGGATCGACGAGCAGGGCACGGTGGCGATGTTCTCGCCGACCGCGAACGGCCCGATCGACGCGGTCGCGCTGCGCGGGATCGAGAATTCGATCGGCGTGGTCGTCGTGCCGGTGCCGGTGTGGATCGGCGTGCGGTTCGAGCCCACCGCCGCGCGCGTGAAGATGGTGATCCCGAACGCGCCGGCCGCGCGCGCCGGGTTCCAGGTCGGTGACGAGGTCGTCGAGGTCGACGGCGTCGCGGTCGCCACCGCGCGAGACGCCTCGATGCACCTGCGCACCGCGAAGCTCGGTCGCACGATCTCGGTTGCCGTGATGCGCGCCGGCACCCGGGTCGCGATCGCGGTCAGCCCCGAGGCGCTCCCCGATCCGCAGCAGCTCGCGATCCACTCGCTGGTCGGCAGCCCGGCACCCGATCTCGCCGCCGACCTGCGCGGCAGCGTCGTGATCCTCGACTTCTGGGCGACCTGGTGCGGGCCGTGCCGGATGACGATGCCGCACCTCGACAAGCTCCAGCAGCAGTACGCCGCGCGCGGCCTCAAGGTCGTCGGGATCTCGACCGAGGACGCGGCGACGACCGCGAAGTTCCGCGCCGCACACCCGGTGAGCTATCCGTTCCAGACCGACGCCGACGCCAGGCTGTCCGGCGAGTACCTCGTGCAGGTCTTGCCGCACATGGTGATCGTCGACCGCAAGGGCATCGTTCGCGCGATCATCGACGGCGCGCAGGATCCGGCCTCGATCGAGGCCGCGATCGCGCCGCTACTCTGACTTGTTCATGACGCGAGCTGCTCGCGTCGTGCGGGCTTCGCCCTCACTGCTTCGCGGCCAGCGCGCGCTGCCCGCCGCCGTCGAGGTTGAAGCCGCCGATCGACTCCTCGAGCTCGAACGCGAGCTCGTGCAGCCGCTCGGACTGGACGACCGACTCCTCGGATCCTCCGAGCACGTCGGTCGCGATCTGGCGGACCGCATCCATGTTGCGCGCGATCACGTCGGACACGATCGCCTGCTCCTGGACCGCATTCGCGGTCTCGTTGACCACGGTGATCAGCTCGCCGAGCCCGGTGAGCGTGCTGGTGACGAGGTCCGAGCCACCGACGACCTCGCGCGTCCCGATCTCCATGGACACCATCGCCGCCTGGGTCTGCTCCTTGACGGTCTGGATCAACGTCTCGATGTCCTTGGCCGACTGCCCGACGCGGCGCGCGAGCGACGACACCTCGTCGGCCACCACCGCGAAGCCGCGACCCTGCTCGCCGGCATGCGCCGCCTCGATCGAGGCGTTGAGGGCCAGCATCGAGGTCTGCTCGCTGATCTGCCGGATGACCTCGACGATGTTGCCGATGCGCTTGCTGCTCTCGCCGAGCTCCTTCATCTTCTCGGCGGCGTCGTCGACCGCGGCGCGGATCTGATCCATGCGTTGGACCGCCGCGGTGACCGCCGAGCTCGCGCTGGCCGCGACGGTGGTCGCCTGAGCGGCGTTGCCCGCGACCTGCTGGATCGAGGCCGACAGCTCGGTCACCGCGGTCGTCGAGCTCTCGATCTTCGACGTCTGGTCCTTCAGGCCGGTGAGCATCGTGCGCGAGGCCGCGCTGATCTGCGCGCTCGACGCGCCGACCTGGAACGCCGCGGACTGCACGCCGGTCGCGAGCTCGTGAACCCGCGAGAACACCTGGTTGATGTTCTCGGCGAGGTCCGCGGTCTCGTCGCGCGAGCTGACGACGATGCGCTGGGTCAGGTCGGTGTCGCCCTGGAGCAGATCGCGCGACTGCCGCAACATCTGCTTGATCGGTCGCGTGATCCACAGCGCCATCAGCATCGCGATCGTGAGCGAGGCGATGATCCCGACGACGATCTCGACCCACGGCACCTTGCCCTTCGCGGCGGCGAGCTGGACGCGACTGCGCGTGATGTAGAGCTTGCCGACGATCCCGGAGTCGCCCGCCTTGTAGCCCTCGAGATCGACGCCGTAGAAATCGAAGTCGCCCTCCTTCAACCGGATGATGTCGCGCTCGTCCTCGCCGACCTTCACGTGGATGAACTTGTCGGGCTGGAGCGCGGCCGCGAGCTCGGCGCGCGTCTCCGGCGGCCACGCGCTCGCCAGGATGTTCTGGCGATCGATGAGGATCGGTCGCATCCGCAACTCGGGGGCGTCGTCGCTCTGGGTCGCCCACTCCTCGTAGTAGCGCTGCACCGCGACCGCCATGAGGACACCACCGACGATCTCCTCGGTGTCCGAGTCTCGGATCGGCAGGGCCGACATCTCGTACGGCACGCCGTGGAGCAGCTGGATGCCGTGAGCGAA
>JBBQEX010000139.1:0-4712 GCA_038321315.1 Haliangiales bacterium
GTGAGCGCACGCGCGGTTGCTGGCGTCGACCTGCACGCGGCGCGCGAGTCCGTTGCCGAGGCGCGCGAGCGTGGTGCCGGGGCGGCTCCAGCTGCGAAGCGCGACGCGCACGCGGCCGGTCGCGAGCTCCTTCTCGACGGCGAACGTCTCCTCGCCGAGCTCGGGGTGACCGACGAGCGTGCGATAGGTGAAGCCGGCGTGCCACCACCTGCCGTCGCCACCATCGAACGTGTCGATCACGCGGGCGGCGAAGAACAGGCGCAGCGGGCGGAACCGGACGAAGTGGATCCCGATCGTATCGCCGCGGGCGACCGGCGTGCGCGCGACGACCGGCAGGACGACCGCCGGCGGAAAGATCTCGTAGCGCATGATCGCCTCGGCGACGCGGCGGAACGGACCGAGCGGCACCGGCGGGCCAGGTGGCTCGGTCGTGGCGTCGAGCTCGTAGCTGTCTTCGCGGTCCGTCGGGTACCGCGTCATGTCGTGGAACGGGCGCGTCGACCACCGCGCGAGCTGCGGCGCGCCGAACACGTGAACCCGCACGGACCTAGTGGACCAGGAACCACTTCACGCCGCGCATCACCTCGAGGTGGAAGTGATTGTGGTGTGGCTTGTTGTAGTTCGGGGTCAACACGACGTTGAACAGGTGCTGCGACACGGCCTCGCACAGGATCTCGCGGAGCTCGGTGGCCTCCGGCGAGACCGGGTGGGGGCCGGCATCGTCGCCACAGGTCTTGGCACCGATCGCGCCGTGGAAGTCCTTGTCGACGTCGAGGACCTTGCCGTCGGTCTTGGTGAATCGGGCGGCGTCGAGCGCGGTGCCGCCGATGTGCTGGATGCCGATCTTGTCGTCGGGCCAGCTCTTGCCCGGCGAGCGATACATCGAGTAGTGGCGGACCTCGACGATGGCGTGGGCCTCGAGGATCTTCGCGAAGTCGTCCATCGCGAGGACGAGCGCGCAGTCGCCGATCTCCCACGGCGTGGTCTCGCGCTGCTTGTCGCTGAGATCGGTCTTGAACGTGACGCCGTGGAGCGGCCCGGTCAGCCGGACGGCGGTCTCGATGCCCTTGGCGATCTCGCGTTTGAAGTCGATCTTGCGGGTCGCGAGCTCGGCGAGACAGTCGTCGCTCGCCAGCTGCGCGTAGCGGTACGCCGCCGTGGTCGGCGCGTCGCCAGGAGCCTCGATCCGCGGGTTCACCGTGGTGCGCTGCTTTGCCTTGGCCACCTTCGCCGCCTTTTTCGGCGCAGGTCTGGCCATCGCGCTGACCGAGATCAGCGAGAGGCCAAGAACCAGGCGAGCCAGCACGCCGCGAGCGTACCAGCGATTCAGCGGTGGCTAATAGTTTCCGTACGAGTGGGAGCTGTACGAGTGCCGCGCCGCCGACATCGCCAGGAAGATGATCGCGATGCCGAGGATCATGCCGATGATGCCCATGATGAGGCCGGCGACCGCCATGCCCTTGCCCTTGCCACCGATCTTGCCGGCCTTGCTGTTGCCGATCGCGCCGAAGATGATCGCGAGGAGCGCGAGCACCTGGTCGAGGAACGGCACCCAGCAGAGCACGATGGCGATGATGCCGAGCACCATGCCGGCGACGGCGAGGCCATTGCCCTGCTGCTGCTGCGGCTGCGGCTGCATGCCGCCACCCATCATCTGCTGGTTGGGATCGTTGGTGAACCCGTAGTTTTGCGGAGCTTGCTGGCCGGGAGGGACGTAGGGCGGAAGGTCGGACATGGCTTGCAAGGTAACATGCGTCCCGTGCCTGTTGTGCTACCCGGCGATACGTTCCTGGCCGACCCACCCAAGCAGCTCGTCCTGCCGGATGGCTTCCGGTTTCACCACGGCGAGGTGATCGCGCCGTTCACCATCGTCTACGAGACGTTCGGGACGTTGTCGCCGGCGAAGGACAACGCGATCCTCGTCTGCCACGCGCTGTCGCCGGGCGCGCACGCCGCCGGCAAGTACGGCGCCGGTGATGCGAAGCCGGGCTGGTGGGACGGTCTCGTCGGTCACGGCAAGGGCATCGATCTCGAGCGGTTCTTCGTCGTGTGCGTGAACTTCCCCGCCTCGCCGTGGGGGACCACCGCGCCGCACTCGATCGACCCGGTGACGACGATGCCGTACGGCTCGCGGTACCCGTGGATCACCGTCGAGGACATGGTCGAGTCGCAGCGCGCGGTCGCCGATCACCTCGGGATCGGCAAGTTCGCCGCGATCGCCGGCGCGTCGCTCGGCGGCATGCAGGTCCTGGCCTGGACGGCGCTCCATCCGGAGCGGACCGCGGCGATCATCTGCATGGCCGCCGCGGCGGCGGTGCCGGTCGCCAGCGTCGCGTGGCACCTGATCGGGCGCAAGCTGGTCGAGAGCGACCCGGCGTTCAACCGCGGCGACTACTACGACGAGCCGGACGTGCTGCGCGGCCTCCAGCTCGCTCGCATGGTCGGCCACATGACCTACCTGTCGAACGAGGCGCTCGAGAGCAAGTTCGGGCGGCGCCGGCGCGGCGGCACGCGTCAGTTCGAGGTCGACTCCTACCTCGAGCACCAAGGGCAGAAGTTCGCGACCGCGTACGACGCCAACTCCTACATCCGCATCCAGGCGGCGATGGACGAGCTCGATCTCGAGGAGCAGTTCGGGTCGCTGACCGCCGCCTTCGCCCGGTTCACCGGCCGGGCCCTGCTCGTATCGTTCGATACCGACTGGCTGTTTCCGCCGGCCGAGCTCGCCAAGGTCGACGACGCCCTCCGCCGGGCCGGCGTGGCCTCGCGCCACGTCGAGCTCGCCACACCCAACGGTCACGACGCGTTTCTCCTCGACTACCACCTGATCGCACCTCCGGTCCGCGAATTTTTGGCCTCGCACTTCGAGGGCGCGCGGGTATCCTTGTAGCCATGCAGCAGGTGGTGTTCGCGCCTCTCGTCAAGTCGCTCGCGATCGCGGCCGCCCTCGTCGGGGCGAACGTCGTCCACGACGCGACGACCACCCACCCGGTCACGCATCGCCTCGCGCTCCACGCGCCGAACCCGACCCCGCCGCCCGGCTACGTTACGACGTACCTGAGCGCGTTCCTCGACGGGGATATCGACGTCACCTTCCACGATGGCAACCTCCACCCGCTGACGTTCCGCGTCCGCGCGACCCTCGGCGATGGCTGCCGCTGGCTCGGGACCGAGCGCCTCGTGCCGATCGACGACGAGACCTTCGCGTACGACTACTCCGAGACGATCCTCGACTGCGACGCCGGCGCCACCCCGGCGCTGAAGACGCCGCGTGCCGGCATCGTCACCGTCGTCGACTGACTCCTGATATCGTTCACGGCGATGGCCGTTTACGACAAGGACAAGAACTTCAGCTTCGGTTGGGTGCTCGGCGGGACCGTGCTGATGTTCCTGTTCAGCTTCCTCGGCGGGCTCATCGCCGGAGCCGCCGGGGTGGCGAACCTCTACGTGATCCTCGCGATCGTCTACGCGTGCTTCCTGGCCGCCGGGTTCGTCGTCGGCTGGCAGTCGGAGGGCCAGACGATCATCGAGGCCGGCCTCGCCGCGATCCTCGCGATCGTCGCGAGCGCGGCGATCAAGGGCTTCTCGCTGTTCCTGGTGTTCGACCCGATGCTGTTCGCGCTCACCGTCGGGCCGCCGTTCGTGCTCGCGCTCCTCGGCGCGTGGATCGGCGAGAAGGTCCAGGGTGACGAGATCGTCACCAAGGACGACTAGGGAATCCGCGCGACGAGATCGAAGTCCTCATCGGGGCACATGCATCCGCCGGTGAAGTAGACCTGGTTCGCGAGCACGGTCCTGGTCGCGCGATCCCAGTAGATCCGCTGGTCGTGCAGCTCGAAGCCACTGCACTCGCGCTCGGGATCGCCCGCGGTCGACGCGACCGTGAAGTGGTGTTGCCACAGCACGACCTCGCCGCCGTCTCCGCCGACATCGAACAGGCGGACCGCGTCACCGTCGAGCTCGATCCGCGCGGTCGGATCGCTGGAGGTGGTCGCGGTGTCGCTCGTGCCGAGCAGCGCCAGCGGATGGGCGTGCTCGGCGTCGATCGACTTCTGCGCGGCGACCACCCGCTTCGCGACGAGCGCGGCGAGCTTGGGCCGATCGGCGGCCTCGGGGCTGTACTCGCTGGCGTCGAGGACCGAGATCGTGCGCACGACCTTCGACGTCTTGACGTCGAGGAACGTGATCGCGACGTTGGGATATCCGCGACCGCCGTCGTCGTGCGTGGTGCGCACGATGATCGTCTTTCCATCGGCCGCGATCGCCGGGAAGCCCGCGTCCCAGGTGCACGACGGTGCGGTCTCGCCATCGAGGACCGGCAAGATGCAGTTGGCGTCGAGGGTCGGCGCCGCGGCGCGCGGGGTGCGATCCGGACCATCGTCGGTCGCGGGATCCTCGCTGATGACGGGCTCCGGCGCGGCCGGCGCCACGATCGGGTACGGCACGCTGATCGCGCGGGTCACCACGATCGGCGGGGCCGCATGCGGCGCGAGCGTCATCGCGGCGACCCCGAAGCCGAAGCCGAGCGCCGTGGTCGCGGCGGCGATCGCGGCGAGCACGGGAACGCGAGACGTCCGCGAGCGGACAGGGGTAGGACGCGCGAGCTCGACGGTCTGTTCCAGTTGGGTGCGGCTCTTTCATGACGTGGCTCGACGAGAGCAGTTCCGATCACTTGACCAGCCGGAGCTGCGGCGGCTTGCGCGGCAGCGGGT
>JBBQEX010000140.1:0-3731 GCA_038321315.1 Haliangiales bacterium
CGGGGACGTCGGGGCCCCAGACGCCGAGCGCGCGGGCGACCTCGTGCGGCTTGGCCGAGCCCTCGGTCGTCGCCCGGACGCGCACGCGGAGCAGCGGACCGTCGGGCCAGTCGAGCGCGCCGGTGAGCCGGGCAGCGGCATCGTCGGCGATCACGTCGACCTCGGTGACGAGGGCGCGCACGTCGATCACGCGCGGCGGCTTCCGGCCCTTGGCGCCGCGCGGCTTCTCCTGCGGCGGGGCGTGCTCGCCGCGCGTGATCGGCGCGGCGTCGCGCGCGAGGAACTGCGCGGCGATCCGGGCGAGCCGGTTGGCGTCGTGGGCGATGCCGTCGGCGGGCGGCTTGATCAGGAGATCGATCGCGCCGATCAGCTTGCCGAGGCCGAGCGCGGCCGGGCCGCCGGCGAGCACGCTCGGGTGACCGGCGAGCCGCACGATCTCGACGCCGGCGAGCTCGATGCCCGGCGGGCACACGGCGCCGAGCCGCGCGAGCACGTCCTCGGCCGTGAGCTCGACCCGCGGGGTCTCCGGCGTGGCCTCCCAGGTGCGCAGGCCGTCGGGGACGTGCTCGAGATCGATGTCGACGACCTCCCCGAGGCTCGGGATGCCGAGGCCGAGCGCGGGGCCGAACACGACGCGCGGCTTGGGCGTGAAGCCGCGGCTCATCGCGAGCGGCAGATCGGCGCGCCGGAAGCTGCGCGTCAAGAGGCGCAGCAGATCGAGGTGGCCGAGGAACGCGGCGCGGCCGACCTTGGCGAACCGCAACCGGTACGTCGAGTACGGCGCGCCGGCGCCGACGAACCCGGCGAGCCGGACGCGCTCGGCGCGGTCGGACTCGCGGTTGCCGACCTCGGCGGGCGAGCCGCCACCGCGCTCGCTGACGTCGACGAGCTCGTCGCCGTCGTCGGCCATGACGACCGGCGCGGTGCGCGGTGCGGGCCGCGCGGTCGCGTCGAGCGCGCGCAGCGCGACGAGTCGGTCGTCGCGCATCTTCGTCAGGTCGCACGCGACGCCGCAGTCGTAGCAGACCAGCCGCCGGCGATCGGGCTCGGCGTCGGCGAGGTTGGTGTGGTGGATCAGCATGCCAGCGACCTTGCCGCACGGCGGGCTCGACCGACCCTTGACCGCCTTCCGGTACTCGTCGAGCAGGAAGCCGTCCTCGAGGCCGACGTCGATGTGATCCCACGGCAGCCGCGCGGTGACCGGGCGCGTGCCGAGGTAGTCCTCGGGGGCGAGGCCGAACTTCGCCATCGCGGCGTTCCAGCGATCGAGCTCGAAGATCTCTTCCCAGCCGTCGAACCGCGCGCCGGCGCGCCACGCGGCCTCGATGACGTCGGCGAGCCGGCGATCGCCGCGCGCGAGGATGCCCTCGACGTACGACACGCCGGAGTGGTGATACTTGAGGCGCAGGCCGGGCTCGTAGCGACCGCCCGTGCGCGTCTTGCCGGAGTCGCGCAGGAGATCCTGCTTCCTGCGGATCTCGGCCTCGGGATCCTGCGCGCACCACTGCAGCGGCGTGTGCGGCTTGGGCACGTGCGACGACACGCTGACCGTGACCTCGGCGCGCTGACCGCACAGCTCCTTGCCGATCTTGAGCATGCGCAGCCCGGTCTCGACGATGCCGCGGACGTCGAGATCCTCCTCGGTCGGCAGCCCGATCATGAAGTACAGCTTCAGCCGGTGCCAGCCGCGGCCGAACACGCGGCGCGAGCTCTCCTCGACGTGCGCCTCGGTGACGTTCTTGTTGACGACGTCGCGCATCCGCTGCGTCCCGGCCTCGGGCGCGAACGTCAACCCCGAGATCCGGGTGAGCGCGAGCTCGTCGAGCAGATCCTCGTTGAGTCCGTACGCGCGCAGCGACGCGACCGACATTGACACGCCGCGCTTGCGCAGCTCGCCGCCGAGCCGCTTGACGAGCGGCGTGATCGACGAGAAGTCGGCGGTCGACAGGCAGGTCAGCCCGGTCTCCTCGTAACCGGCCTTCTCGAGCCCGCCGATCACCGCGTCGGCGATCGCCTGGGGCGACCGCTCGCGCACCGGGCGGTACAGCATGCCGGCCTGGCAGAACCGACAGCCCTCGGTGCAGCCGCGCGCGATCTCGACCGATGCCCGCTCGAACACCGCCTCGGCGTACGGCACCGGCGCATCGGTCGGGAACGGATAGGCGTCGAGATCCGGAATCATCGCGCGCGAGATCCGCGCCGGCGCGCGCGGGTCGAGCGGGGCGCCGACGACGATCATGCCGGTCGCGGCGTCGACCTCGGTCGCGTACAGCGCCGGCACGTACAGCGCGAAGCGCGACGCCAGCTCGGCGAGCGCGTCGCGGCGCGTGCGCGTGCCGGCCTTGATCTGCCGGCGCAGCGCCGCCCACGCGAGGCAGAGGCCGGGCAGCTGCTCCTCGGCCTCGCCGATGAACGCGGCATCGAGGAACGGCGCGAGCGGCTCGGGATGCGACGCGGTCGGCCCGCCGGCGAGCACGAGCGGCGCATCCTCCGCGCGATCGATCGAGCGCAGCGCGATGCCACCGAGATCGAGCAACGTCAACACGTTCGTGAACGTCAGCTCGTACTGCAGCGAGAACCCGACGACGTCGAACTCCGACAGCGGGCGACCGGTCTCGAGCGAGATCAGCGGCAGCTTGCGCGCGCGGAGCTCGGCCTCCATGTCGGTCCACGGCGCGAACGCGCGCTCGCACGCGATGCGCGGCTGCTTGTTGAGTAGCGAGTAGATGATCTTGGTGCCGAGATGCGACATCCCGATGTCGTAGATGTCGGGGAACGCGAGGCACACCCGCGCGTCGGCATCGGGCTTCACGACGGCCTGGTACTCGCCGCCGAGGTATCGCATCGGCTTCGCGACGCGATCGATGAAGTCGGCGTAGAGGTGGCGCACGCCGCCTTGTAGCACCCGTGCTAGCTTCCGCGCATGCAGAAGCTCGTCGTCGGGTTCGCGATCCTCGCGCTGGCAGGCTGCTCGAAGAAGGATCCCGAGCCCAAGGTCATCACCGGGCCGACCGTCGCCGCGGGCGACCCCACCAAGCTGCCGGCGGCGGGCACGGCGCCCACCCCGGTCACCGTCGACAAGGACCTCCCGATGTGGAACACACCGATCAACACCCTCAAGGGCGAACCGACCAACCTCGCGGCCTACAAGGGCAAGGCGCTGATGCTGGTGAACGTCGCTTCGAAGTGCGGGAACACCCCGCAGTACTCGACGCTCGAGGCGCTCCAGAAGAAGTACGCCGCCCAGGGCTTCACGGTCATCGGCTTCCCGTGCAACCAGTTCGGTGGCCAGGAGCCGGGCTCGTCCGAGGAGATCCAGACGTTCTGCTCGACGACCTACGGCGTCACGTTCCCGATGATGGAGAAGATCGACGTCAACGGCGACAGCCGCCACGAGATCTACAAGGGCCTGACCGCCATCCCCGACGCCAAGGGTCGGACCGGCGATATCGAGTGGAACTTCGAGAAGTTCGTCGTGTCGGCCGATGGGACCAAGGTCACGCGGTTCTCCAACCGGACCAAGCCGGACGACCCGGCGGTGATCGCCGCCGTCGAGCAGGCGCTTCCCAAGAAGTGAGGGCGAAGCCCGAACGCCGCGAGCAGCTCGCGGCATGAACAAGTGAGGGCGAAGCCCGAACGCCGCGATCAGCTCGCGGCATGAACAAGTGGGCGAAGCCCCAACGCCGCGCGCAGCGCGCGGCAGGAAAAAATGGCTTGAACCCGACGCGGGG
>JBBQEX010000141.1:0-3277 GCA_038321315.1 Haliangiales bacterium
TGCGAGCCACGGGGCATCCTCTGTTGGGAGTCTTAGACACACCCTCGATGGCATGGCTCTGCCCCACCTTTCAACCGCGCGCGGTCGAGTCACGCGGCGTTCCGGATCTCCTCGCGCTGCTCAGGATGAGATCCACACCCGCACGCACTGCCCGTAGTTCGCCCTCTGTAGACGACCGACTCGCGCGTTCATTCATCGAAAATTTCCGACGAAGATCGCTGCAATTACCGCGGGAATGCTGCGGTAAGTGGTGCTAGTTTGCACCGCATGTCCAAAGTCTCCTTGGCTCTCCTCACTGCATTCATCGCCGCTCCACTGGCGACCTCTGTAGCGCACGCTGACTCGCCGGCGTACACCGCCGCGAAGGCGAACCTCGGGGATGGCGCGAACGTCCTGGTCGCGATCAACGTCGGCTCGATCACCACGTCGGAGACGTTCAAGACGATGTGGCCGATGCTCCAGCAGAAGGCCGACATGAAGGAGGGGCTCGAGCTCGCGAAGAGCGCGTGCGGCCTCGACGCGATGACCGTGGTCAGCGATGTCGTCGTCGCGATGGACAAGAACGCCGAGCAGACCGGCGTGATCTTCGTGGGTCTAAAGGGCATCGATCAGGCGAAGGTCGAGAGCTGCACCGCGGCGATCGGCAAGGCGAAGGGCAAGCCGGTCCCGACCTTCAAGAAGGAAGGCGACATGATCTCGGTGACCGAGCCCACCGGGAAGAAGGAGACCAAGTACTACAAGTGGATCGGGACCGGCGTCATCGCGATCTCGATGAAGGGCGACAAGGACTCGCTCGCGAAGTGGACCGGCGGCAAGGGCGCGTTCGCCAAGAGCACGCTCGGCGGGATGGCCGCGAAGGCGAACGCCTCGGCCGCGGTGTGGGGTGCGGCCTCGGTCGGCGGCACGCTACAGCCGGGCGTCGACGTCAAGTCGGGTTACGGCTGGGTCACGCTCGACAAGGGCCAGGTCGGCGCCGAGGCCCACGCGACGATGACCGACGCGAAGACCGCGACCGCGACCGCCGACAAGGCGAACCAGCAGATCACCGCGGTCAAGGGCAACAAGCAGATGCCGCCCGCGATCACCGGGCTGCTCGCGAACATCAAGGTCGCGGCGTCGGGCAGCGAGGTCGTCGTGAAGGGCTCCATGAAGGAGTCCGACATCATGTCGCTCGCGGCGATGCTCGGTAAGTTCTAGTTAGCCGACTTCGAGCGGCCACTTCAGCGACAGGAGATCCGGCGCGATCGCGGCGAACCCGGCGCGCAGGCGCGCAGCGGTCGGCCGGCGCTTCGGATCGCGCGCCACCGCGACACGCAGCAGCTGCGCGAGCGGCGCGAGCCGGCGGACGCGCTCGACCTTCGCGAGCACGGCATCGCCGGGCGACTTCGCGAAGTGCTCGTCGAGCACCTGCTTGAGCGTCTCGCCGCGGATCAGCACGCTGGTCGTGAGGATCTCGAACGCGACGCACGCCGCGGCGTAGACGTCGGCGCCGAACGGCTCGGGTGTCGGGCCGGTCTCGGTCCAGACCTCGGCGGCGCCGTAGTGCGCGCTGCCGCAGCCCGGACGCAGGCGGCGACCGGCGAGGCCGAAGTCGACGAGCACGGCGACGCCGCTCTCGTCGCGCAAGACGACGTTCGCGGGCTTGACGTCGAGGTGCGCGATCTGGACCTTGTGCATCGCGTCGATGCCGCCGAGCAAGCCGTCGATGATCGCGAACGCGCGCGCCATGTCGAGCGGGGTCTGCTCGAGCGTGCGCTCGAGGTTCGTGCCGCGCACGAACTCCATGACGAGGATCGGCTTGGGCTTGGCGCTCGCGTCGAACGTGATGAAGCGCGCGAGGTTCGCGTGGCCGGGCAGGGCGAGGAGCGCGCCGGCCTCCTCGCGGAACAGCGCCTCGAACTCCTGCTCGCTCAGGTTTCGCGCCGCGCCGCCGGAGTAGTCGGGGACCTTGATCGCGACGACCTCGCGATCGTCGGCACCGCCGCGCCGGCGATGGGCGCGCTCGTCGGCGCGGACCGCGAGCAGCACCGAGCCGGCGGCACCGCGGCCGATCGGGCGGACGATGTAGAACCCGCCGAGCAAGCGCGACAGCGGCACCCACCCGGGCAACATCGCATCGGCGGCCGGCTGCGCGACTTGGTCGTCGACGTGCGGGCGGCGCACGAGCCAGACGAACAGGCGCTCGATCGCGGCGGCGAGCGCGGGCGGCAAGGCCCCGCGGCCCGCGTCGATCACGCCGGCGACCGCGGCCTCGAGCGCCTCGGCGCGATGGCCGGTCGCGGCGAGCACGGCGCCGATCGCGCGCACGCCGGCCTCGACGTCGCCGGCCCGATCCTCAGCGGCGATGCCGATCCGCTGGCGCGCCCCGAACACCCGGCGGGCGAGCGCGCCGAGCTCGACCGCGATCGCGTCGATCGCGTCGGTCGGCACGGTCGCGTGGCTCGACGCCGAGGTCACGCGGGCGAGCTGGTTGCCGAGGCGCGCGATCGCGAGCCGCACCGATTCGACGCGCGGCGACTGCTCGGGCGGCAGGGCGTCGGCGAGCTCGCCGATGCGCTCGACGACGCCGATGATCGCGTCGCTGTCGTCGGGATCCGAGGCCGCCCACGTCGCGGTCTGCAGGCGCGCGTAGGCGTCGAACGCGGCCTCGATGTCGGGCACCATCGACGCCTCGCGCACGATCGCGAAGTCGTCGTCGGGAAACATCATCGTCCACGCGAGCAGGAGATCGGTGACCTCGGCGTGGCCGTCGCGCAAGAGCGCGTCGCCGGCGCGCGTCATCGCGGCCCACACGGCGCGGCGCAGCGGCGACTGGTCGGTGACCGCGCGCAACATCAGCGTACGGACCGCCGACAGGCGCGGACCGAGCTCGGCGTCGGTGCCACCCTCGGGCGCACGCACGCCGTCGAGCAGGCGGACGAGCGCGCGGAGCCGCGCGATGCGGAGGCCGCCGTGCGCGACCGGGCCGCTCTCCGGCTTGGCCTCCCGTGCGAGCAGCGAGGCCTCGATCGACGCCATCGCGCGGGCGAGCTGCGCGCGCGCCGGATCGGTGTCGCTCGCGAGCGCCAGCACCGCGGTCAGCGTGTTGTCGGCGAGCAGCTCGCGGTCGAGCTCGCGCAACATGCGCATCGAGTGGCGGCGGGCGACCGGATCGTCATCGCTCGAGGTCTCGAGCCACGCCGCGGCGGCGGAGACCTCATCGACGGCGAGCCGAGCGTCGCGCAGCGCACTGGTCACGTCTCCGGCGTCGAGCGACGTGCGCGCGCCGCGCAGCGGG
>JBBQEX010000142.1:0-2675 GCA_038321315.1 Haliangiales bacterium
CGACAGAGTCTTCCACGCGCTCGAAGCACTCGAGGCCGAGGCGTCCGAGCGCGGCGTGTCGATGGCCGGGTTGGCGCTGGCCTGGCTCCTCGCCCAGCCGGAAGTCACCGGCATCGTGGTCGGCCCCGGCCGCGCCGCGCATCTCGCGCCGGCGGTCGAGGCGCTCGGACTGAACCTGACCGCGGCAGACGTGTCCCGACTGAGGGAGGTGTTCGCGTGAGCGTGCTGATTCTCTCGGATGAACAGGTACGTGAGCTCCTCGACATGGAGTCGTGCATCGACGCGATGGCGGACGTGCTTGCCGCGCTGCAGCGCGCGGAGCTCTCGATGCCGCTCCGGTTCGTCTTCCGCCCGGCCGGGGCCGCTGCGCTCATGGGCTTCATGCCGGCGTACCGAGGTGGCGAGGCGCCGCTGTTCTCGCTGAAGGAGATCGTGATAGCGCCCGGCAACTCGGCGCGCGGAGCCGATCCGCACCAGGGAGCAGTGATGCTCCACGACGGCGACACCGGCGAGTTGCGGGCGCTGCTGAACGCCTCGGCTGTGACGGAGATCAGGACCGCCGCTGTGTCCGCTGTGGCGACGCGACTTCTCGCACGGGCCGATTCCCGCGTCGTCGCGGTGATCGGCGCGGGCGTCCAGGGCCGATCGCACATCGAGGCCATGCGCTCCGTCCTCCCCGACGCCGAGATCCGGCTCTGGAGCCGAGGAGCGGCTCGCGCCGCCGACCTCGCCGCAGCGACCGGCGTGATCCATGTCGGCACGGTCGAGGAGGTGCTCGCCGGCGCGGATGTCGTCTGCACCACGACGTCGTCGCCCAATCCGATCATCTCGCGTGAGCTTCTCGGGCCAGGTGTCCACGTCAACGCGGTCGGCTCGTCGATCGCGTCGACCCGCGAGCTCGACACCGCGACCGTCGTCGCCTCGTCGCTGTTCGTCGATCGTCGCGAGTCGACGGTGAACGAGGCCGGCGACTACCTCTTCGCGGTGCAGGAAGCCGGCATCGGGCCCGACCACATCAAGGCCGAGCTCGGCGAGGTGCTCGAAGGCGTCCACCCCGGCCGCACCTCCGACGACGAGTTGACGCTCTTCAAGTCGCTTGGCCTCGCCGTGGAGGATCTCGCGGCTGCCGAGCTCGTCGTCGGGCGAGCGCGGGAGCGCGGCCTCGGCGCCGAGGACGAGTTCTGATCCCGCACGCCGAGATCGAGCGTGCTCGGGAGGTGAGCGCGGGCGACGCGATTCGCACACCACTCGTCCGCCTTCAGATCGACCTGCCCGACACCGAGATCTGGCTCAAGCTAGAGTGCCTGCAGCCGATCGGCTCGTTCAAGATCCGCGGCTCGGCGAACGCCATCAGGCAGGCGCCGCCCGAAGCCGTGTCGCGGGGAGTTCTGACGACGAGCGCGGGCAACATGGCGCAGGGCGTCGCCTGGATCGCCCGCGACCTCGGCGTCCCCGCCACGATCGTCGCTCCCGACCATGCGCCCGAGACGAAGATCGCCGCCATCGAGCGGCTCGGCGGGCGGGTGATCAAGGTGCCGTACGGGCGCTGGTGGCAGGCGATGGAGGAGGGGTCGTATCCCGGCGCCGAAGGGTTGTTCGTCCACCCGGTGATGGATGACAAGGTCATGGCCGGGAACGGCACCATCGGGCTGGAGCTCGTCGAGCAGTTGGACGCGATCGACACGGTGCTGATCCCGTGGGGGGGCGGCGGGCTGACGACGGGGATCGCCAGCGCGCTCGCTGCGCTATCGCCCGCAACGCGGGTGTACGCCTGCGAGCCGGAGACCGGCGCCCCCGTCGCAGCAACACTCGCCAATGGCGGTGTCCCCGTCGCGGTCGACTACCGCGCATCATTCGTCGACGGATCCGGCTCGAAGGCTCTCCTGCCGCCGATGTGGGAACGAGCACGTGGGCTGCTCTCCGGATCGCATGTCGTGTCGCTCGACGAGACCGCTGCTGCCGTTCGGCTCCTCGCGGAGCGGACGAGGGTCGTGGCCGAAGGAGCGGGGGCGCTTGCGGTCGCAGCCGCCACATCGGGTCGCGCCGGGGTGGGCCGCATCGTGTGCATCGTGTCCGGCGGCAACATCGACTCGTCCCGGCTCGCGGCGATCCTCGCGGGCAAGACGCCGGACTAACCTCTCCGGCCATGTCCCGCCGCGACGCGGTCGTGATCACGTCTGAGGTGAGGATCAGCAGCCGCGACGCAGCGTGACCGAGCGTGCGAGCTTCGCCCACTCGAGCGGAATCGAGATCGCCTTCCACCACACCTTGTCCCCGTCGGCGCCGCGCATCACGAGCTTCGCCGACGTGCAGCGCGCAAACAGTCGCTCCGCACGATAGAGGTGGTAGCGCGAGCTGACGACGATCAGCGAGCGCCAGTGATTCCGGATCGCGAGCCCCGCAGCCATTCGCGCCTCGCCACGGGTCGAGAACGGGTCGGCCCGCCTGCAGATCAGCCGATAGCCACGCGGCTTCGGCCCGTGGCAGAGGCGGAAGCGCGCTGGGTCGTCGATCGCGCTCCCTTCGGAGACGACGAGTGTCCGGGCTGCACGGCGTCGGATGAGGTCGAGTGCAACTGGAAGTCGCTTCTGGCTGCCGGCGAGGACGACGATCGCGTCGGCCCCGTGCGCGGGAAGCGGGTCGTCCTTCCGCAGGAGAAAGAGCCACACGCCGAG
>JBBQEX010000143.1:0-2644 GCA_038321315.1 Haliangiales bacterium
GCGGAGCTCGGGCCGCGGCGCATCGAGCACGGCACGCACGTCGGACGCATCGTGCGCCGCGCGGCGTTCAAGGATCGCGCGCGCGAGGCTAAAGCCGTTCGTGTGCAGGCCATTCGACGGGAACCCAATGAGGACGTCGCCCTCGCGGACCGCCGCGGGGTCGAGGATGCGGTCGCGCGCGACGCCACCGACGAGGAACCCGGCGAGGTCGTAGGCGCCCGGCGCGTACATCCCCGGCATCTCCGCCGTCTCGCCGCCCAACAGCGCGCAGCCGTGGGTCTTGCATGCGTCGGCCATCGCGCCGACGACGCGGGCGAAGATCTCAGGGTCGAGCTTGGAGGTCGAGAAGTAGTCGAGGAAGAACAGCGGCTCCGCGCCCATCGCCAGCGCGTCGTTGACGCAGTGATGGACGAGGTCCGTCCCGACGCCCTCGTGCTTGTCGAGCAGGCGCGCGAGCTCGAGCTTCGTGCCCACGCCGTCGGTCGTCGCGACGAGCACCGTGTCCTGGCCTGTCAACCGGAAGAGGCCGCCGAACGCGCCGATGTCGCCGATGACCTCCGGCCGCTTCGTCGCCTTCACCCGGTCGCGGATCCGCGCGAGTGAGTCCTCGGCCCGCGAGATGTCGACGCCCGCGTCCTGGTATCTCAGCGCACGCTCTCCAGCACGTCCTTCGTGAGCTCGAGCTGTACCGGCACGAGATAGTCGCCGGTGAAGCACGCGGTGCAGAGCTCGCCCGCCGTGGCGCCGGTCGCGGCGATCATTCCCGCGAGCGAAAGATAGCCGAGCGTGTCGGCGCCGATGTGCTGCCGGATGCCCTCGATGTCGAGGCGTGAGGCGATGAGCTCGTCGCGCTTCGCCATGTCCACGCCGAAGAAGCACTGGTGGCGGATCGGCGGCGAGCACACCCGTACGTGGACCTCGCGCGCGCCGTGGCGCCGGAGCAGCTGGACGATCGGTCCGCTCGTGGAGCCGCGGACGATCGAATCATCGACGACGATGACGCGCTTGCCATCGAGCACCTCGCGCAGCGCGTTGTACTTGAGCGCGACGCTGTGCTTCCGCAGCTCCGGGGTCGGCTGGATGAACGTGCGGCCGATGTAGCGGTTCTTGATGAGACCTTCGCGGAACTGGATGCCGCTCTGCCGGGCGTAGCCGACCGCCGCCGGGATCGCGCTGTCCGGCACCGGGATGACCACGTCCGCGTCGGCAGGATGCTCGTCGGCGAGGATCTCCCCCATCCGCTCGCGCGTCGCGTAGACCGAGCGGCCACCGATGTCGCTCGACGCCGACGCAAGATACACATGCTCGAACACGCAGAGACCCTTTCGGTCAGCGGCGAGCTCGGCGATGGACACCGGCCCGCGCCCGTCGATGCGCAGGACCTCGCCGGGGCGAAGGTCGCGCACGTACTCGGCGCCGATCGTCTCGAGGGCCGAGTTCTCGCTCGCGACGATCCAGGCGTCGTCCTTGCGGCCGAGGCAGAGCGGGCGGACGCCCAGGGGATCGCGGATCGCGTAGAGCGCCTTCGGCGTGAGGAGCGTCAGCGACCAGGCACCGGCGAGCGACGGCAGCGCCGCGACGATGCGCTCGTCCCAGGACGCCCCGTGGGCCGCGGCGATCGCCTGGGCGACCACCTCGGTGTCGCTCGAGGTCTCGAACTGGCGGCCCTGGAGACGCAGCTCCTCGCGGATCTCGCGCGCGTTGATGCAGTTGCCGTTGTGCCCGATCGCGAGCTCGCCGAGCACGTCGTCCCGGACGACCATCGGCTGCGCGTTCTCGATGCGCGACGAGCCCGTGGTCGAGTAGCGGGTGTGTCCCATCGCGCCGCGTCCGCCGAGCGCGCCGAGATCCGGCTCGGCGAAGGCCTGGCCGACGAGGCCCATCCGGCGCACGACCCGAAGGTCGCTTCCGTCGGTCGCGGCGATGCCGGCCGACTCCTGGCCGCGATGCTGGAGCGCGTAGAGGGCGAAGAACATGAGACGCGCAGGCTCGCTCGCGTCGGAGCCGACCGGGGACCAGATGCCGCACACGCCGCACATGTCCCTACTCCCTTCCCAGCGCGCGACCGAGACCCTCGCCATGCGCCCGGGCGAGCGCCGCGACCGGCAGGCCCAGCACCGGTGCGACCTCAAGGATGTCACCCCCGATGCTCCCAAGGGTCCAGAGCGGCACCGCGTGCCCGGCCGCGAGCGCCCGGACCTCCGACTCGCGCCCCGGGTCGATGACCAGCACGATGCCCGAAGGGCCTTCGCCGAACAGCATCACGCGCTTGTCGATGCCCCGGACCGCGGGCAGCGTCACCTGCATGCCGACGCCGTCGCGGATCGCGAGCTCCGCGAGCGCCACACCGAGACCACCTTCGGCGCGGTCGTGGGCCGCGTGGATCGCGCCTGCCGCGTGCGCTGCCAGGACGAAGCGCTGGAGCCGGGCCTCGAGGTCCAGATCCAGCGCGGCCGGCGCGCCGGCGCCGGACCGGCCGCCTGCGTAGACGGAGCCACCGAGCGAGACCGCGGCGCTGCCGGCAAGGAGCACGAGGTCGCCGCGCGCTCCGGTGACCCGCGGGATGTGCTTCGCCACGTCGGCAAGCCGGCCGACGGCGCCGATCGTCGCGGTCGGCCAGATGTCGCGACCGGCGGTCGCGTTG
>JBBQEX010000144.1:0-2398 GCA_038321315.1 Haliangiales bacterium
TGTCGGAGAGAGGATGCGATGGAGACACCGCCCCAGGGCGTCGACGGCGAGGCCGCGCGCGCACTCGGTGCGGCGCTCGCCGAGCTCGAGGTGACGGTCGGAGACCGCGAGTTCGTCGCGGAGTTGCTCGGCGAGTTCCTCCTCTCGCTGCCTGCCCAGATCGAGGCGCTTGCGGCTGCGCAGGCCTCGGGCGACAGGGACGAGTTACACCGGGGTGCGCACACGCTCAAGTCGAACGCCGCGACGTTCGGCGCGGAGGGCCTGGCGGCCCCGTGCAGCGAGCTCGAGGGCGCGGCCCGCGCCGCCGCGCCCGTCGCGTTGGGCGATCTGGTCGATCGCGTCCGCGCCGAGGCCGCTCGCGCGGTGCCGGGCCTCGAGTCCGCGCGGGACGAGCGGCTTTCGTGACGCCGATGACCGGCGAGATCCTCGTCGTCGACGACGATCCGCTCAACCGCTCGATCCTCCGGCGCGCGCTCGAGCGCACGGGCCACACCGTCACGACCGCCGAGGACGGCACGGAGGCGCTCGCGATCGTGCGCGAGCGCGATGTCGACCTCGTCCTGCTCGACATCGTGATGCCGCATCTGGACGGCTATCACGTGCTCGACGAGATGAAGGGCGATCCCACCCTGCGCCACATCCCGGTGATCATGATCTCGGCCGTCGGCGACCACGAGAGCGTGATCCGCTGCATCGAGGCGGGCGCCGAGGATCACCTGCCCAAGCCGTTCGATCCCGTGCTCCTGCGCGCGCGCATCAACGCCGGGCTGGCCCGCACGCGCCTGCACGCGCTGGAGCGCGACCGGCTGCGCGACGTCTTCGCGCGCTTCCTGCCCGGGTCGGTCGTCGAGGAGGTACTGCGACAGGGCGGGGCCGAGCCCCGACTCGGCGGCACGCGACTCGACGCCACGGTGATGTTCTGCGACGTGCGCGGCTTCACCTCGTTCGCCGAGCGGACGCCGCCCGAGCGAGTGATCGAGGTCCTCAACGGGTACCTGTCGGCGATGACGGATGCCGTGATGGACGCCGGCGGGACGCTCGTCGGGTTCCTGGGCGACGGGATCCTCGCGGTCTTCGGCGCCCCGATTTCGGTACCCGATCACGCCGACCGCGCGCTCGCCGCCGCGCGCTCGATGCTCACCGAGCGCCTGCCGGCCTTCAACGCCTGGGCGGCCGCCGACGGCCTCGAAGCCGGCTTCCGCATGGGCGTCGGGCTGAGCAGCGGATCGATCATGTCCGGCAACGTCGGCTCCGAGCGCCGTTTGGAGTACACCGCGATCGGCGACACCGTCAACACGGCCTCGCGCATCGAGCAGCTGACGAAGGACTACCCGTTCAGTGGCCTGCTCTCCGGCGACACCCGCCAGCTCCTGACGCTGCCGGCCGACGACCTCGCCTACCTCGGCGACGTCGCGATCCGCGGCCGGGCGGCGCCGACGGCGCTCTGGGGGCTGCATCCCGAGCGCGCCGACCGCTGAGTCCGCCGCGGTCAGTCCCGGTCGGGGGCGATTTCGCCGCGCTGCCAGGAAGCGTTCGGCGCGTCCCGCCACGCGCTCTCCCCTTGGGCGAGGTCGAGCACCTGAGCCACGCTGTCGTCGAGGTCCATGATCACGCTCAACGGAACGATCTCCCAGTCCTTGGTGCGGGGGTGGTCGTAACCGTCGAGGCACTGCCAATCGCCGTCGTCGTCGTGGCGCATGCAGAAGATCCAATCGCTGCGCGACGTGATCGTCTTGTGCACGTAGACGGGCGTGTCCCAGGGCAATGAGTGGGGCCAGTCGGCGTCGTCCGGCGTGTTGAAGAGTCGCCAGCCGCGGATTGCCTGGTCGGCGGGCGGCAGCCACAGCCGCGGTTGATCGGGCCAGGGGACGTTTCCGGGCGCCGATCCGACGAGCTGGCGCAGCTGCGCCGTGCCGCGGTTGAGCCACTCGGCGCCCGCGATCAGGTTGGTGTCGCTGAGCCACTCGGCGTGGACGTTCCGGAAGACGATGTCGTCCTCGGCCACACGCGCGATGACCTCGCCCTCGGCGAGCGTCTCGCCCCGGGCATAGAGGTCGGCGATGGCGTCGAGCATCCGTGAGGTGTGGCCGCGCCCGAGGCCCGCGATCACGACCTCGGGCCGGCCGTAGGTGTGCTCGAAGCCGATCGAGTACACCCACGCGATCTGGCGCCGGTCGGCCTCGTAGCCGAACCACGACCGCTCGCCAACGCCATCGAGCAGGAACTGGTGCACGTGCGCGGGCACATCGCCCGGATCCGGCGTGCAGAACCTGCACTCACAGCCGGCCACGCCGCGCGATCGTTTCCGCCTCCACACCCACCCGATGCTAACGCCAGGCCGGAGAACGGCCCCGCACGGCGATCCGCGAGGGCGGCCGGTCCGTGCGCGCAAGCCGGG
>JBBQEX010000145.1:0-2128 GCA_038321315.1 Haliangiales bacterium
GCTCGCCGGCGTGCTGTCTTCGATGCACTGCGTGGTGCGCCGGTCGAGATCCGGATCGCCGACGCATCCGTGCGCGCATTCGCGAACGAAAGCATCGCCGCAGCGGCGCTCGCGAGCGGGACGCGCGTGATGTCGAGATCGCTGAAGTACCACCGGCCACGGACGTTCTTCTGCCTCGAGGGTCACTGCAGCGGCTGCCTGGTTCGCCTCGACGGCATGCCGAACCTTCGCGCCTGCCAGACGCCGTGCACCCAAGGCGCGGAGGCGGCGGGGCAAAACGCGTTTCCTTCGACCGAGGTCGATCTCCTCGGTGCCGTCGATTTCCTGTTCGCGCGCGGGCTCGACCACCACACGCTGATGACCGGCTCGTCGGTGCTCAACAAGCTCGCGAACAAGGTCGTGCGTCAGCTGTCGGGGCTCGGCAAGCTACCGGCTGCGTCGAGCGGCCCGCCGCCCGAGGTCGCCGATCGCGATGTCGATGCGTGCGTGATCGGCGGCGGTCCCGCGGGGCTCGCCGCGGCGACCGTGATCGCGCGTAGCGGCAAGCGCGTCGTCCTCGTCGACGACCAGCTGCACACCGGCGGCAGTATGCGGGCCGATCCGCTGACCGGTCGCACGATCGCAGATACGCGCGTCGCCGAAGCGATCGCGGCGGGCGTCGAGCTGTTCGGTCGATCGACGGCGATCGGATTTTTTCCCGAGGACGACGGCGGCGTGCTCGCGGTCGCGACACCCGGCCTGCTCGTCCGCGTGCACGCGCGCGCGTGGATCTGGGCGACCGGTGGTTACGTCGTCAACCTACCGTTCGCCGAAAACGACCGACCGGGCGTGATCGCCGCGCGCGCGATCGGTCGCTTGCTCGTCGATCACGGCATCCTCGGCGGCGACAAGGTCTGCATCATCGAAGTGCCGAGGCTCGCCGACGAGTCGGCCGCGCTCGCACGGGCGCTGACCGTCGCGGGTGCCGAGGTCACGAGGGTCGCGCTCGACGACACCGTCGGCACCCGCGGTCGCAGCTGGGTGTCCTCGGTGCAGACGACGAAGGGCCGGATCGACTGCGATGTCGTCGCGGTCGCCGCGATCCCCTCCCCCGCCTCGGAAGGCCCACGCCAGCAAGGTTGTCAGGTCGTCCTCGATCCCGAGGCCGGCGGATTTCGCGTCGTGATCGACGACGATGGCCTGACGACAACCCCCAACGTGTGGGCCTGCGGCGATGTCACCGGCTACCTCGGCCCGACCGAGGCTGCACTGCACGGCGGTCGGATCGGCGGCGTCGTCGCCGCAACCCTCGGGAGGGCGTGATGGCGAAGAAGATCATGCTGTGTCGCTGCGAGGACGTCACGCTCGCCGATCTCGAGCACTGCGTCGACCGCGGCTACCTCGATATCGAGGAGGTCAAGCGCTACACCGGATTCGGCACCGGTCCGTGTCAGGGCAAGGAATGCCTCGGCCCGGTGGCGACCCAGCTCGCGCGGCTGACCGGCAAGTCGCCCGAGAAGCTCCCGCCGTTCACCTCGCGCCCGCCGCTCGCGCCGACGCCGATCAAGCTGCTCGCGAATTCGCCCGACGCCCATCGCTTCGAGGATGATCAATGATCGGCGGCGGCGACAACTCCGGGCTGCCATCCGGCAGCGCTCCTTCGCCGGGGCAAGCCCGGCTTGGCGTCGTCGACGACGAAGACGACGACAGTCGCGCCGATCGGTCCGGCGAGATCAAGCTGCCACCCACGCTCGACAGCTCGGGACCGGTTCCCGAGCGCGCAGAGATCGTGATCGTCGGCGGCGGCGTGATGGGGCTCGCGATCGCGTACTACCTGGCGACCTTCGGGCTCGAGGATGTCGTCGTGATCGAGCGCGGCTATCTCGCCGAGGGCGCTTCGGGGCGCAACGGCGGCGGCGTGCGCCAGCAATGGTCGACCGAGATCAACATCCGGTTGATGCAGGAGTCGGTCGAGCTGTGCCGGCGGTTTGCCGTCGATGTCGGCGTCAACGTGTGGTTCCGCCAGGGCGGCTACCTGTTCCTCGCGCGCAACGCCGAGGAGGTCGCGCGCCTCGAGAAGAACATCGCGCTCCAGAACCGCTGCGGCGTCGCGACCCGCATGCTCGATCCCCGCCAGGCCCTGTCGATC
>JBBQEX010000146.1:0-1977 GCA_038321315.1 Haliangiales bacterium
TTGCCGTGGTTGATGATCATGCCGAAGCCGTTGCCGAGGCGCCCCGCGAACGTGATCTCCCCACCGTCGATCGCGAGCGCCGGTGTCATCGGCGGCATCAGGTGCGTGACCGTGCCGTTCGGCGAGCCGATCGGGCAGCTCGAGATCGCGTCGGTCGCGTCGACGCGCGGATACGCGAGCTCGATGCCGCGCAGCTCGCCACACCGCGCATCGAACACGACCGGTGCGCGACCATTGATCGATGCGAGCGGCCACACGCGCGGGACGACCTCGGCGAGCCGGATCGATGGCCGGCGGAGCTTCACGTACTTCGGCGGGTTGAGCGCGAGCGAGATGTCATCCATGGCTGTCCTCCTCGTGACGACGACCGCGGAACAGGAGCAGCGCACCGAGCACGCCGGCGCCGATCAAGATCGGCGTACCAGCGCCCGACAGCAGGCCCTTCCCGGCCTCGTTGACCACCTTCCCGGCGGCGTGCGCCGTGTCGGCGAGAACTTCGGCGCCTTTGCTCGCGACGGTACTGAGCGTGTCGGGCAAGTGCACGACGCTGTCCTTGATCGCCTCCTTCGCGAGATCCCACTTGCTCGGCGCCTCGTCGGCGACGGCGACGTGGATCGCCGTGGACGACAGCGCGCGCCAGAAGGCGTTGTTCTTCGCGTAGACCGCGGTGGGATCCGCGGCGTGGCGTGCGAGCTGGTCGACGTCCGCGATCGCCGCGCGCCAGATCTTGGTGACGTAGTCGGTCCCCATGATGTCCTTCACGTCACCGAGCTGCTTCGTCCAGTAGTCGGCGAGCGCGATGACGTCGGCGTTGGTCGTCCGCGGGATCGTGCGGTCGACGCCGGCCATCCCTGCGTCGGGCTTCATCTGGTCGGAGCCACGCAGATCGCGGAGGTACTTGAACTCCGCGTTGTAGAGGTCGTCGAACGTCTGGATGCCGTCGAAGTGCTTGAACGGTCCGTCACCGTCCGGGCCCGCGTTGCGCGGCTCGGCGACATCGCTCGTCTCGATGATCGAGAACAGCGCCATCCATGCGCGCGTCGCCGGCGGACGGAGCCCGAGGTTGTCGAGGTAGACCGCGACGGCTTCGAGCGTCGCCCAGAACGCGCGGTTGTTGACGTAGGTGTCGTGGAGGTCCGCGAGCGCGTCGGCCTGGATGTCGGCGAGCGTCGCGCGCCAACGACGCACCACCTTCGGCGCCGCGTTCGCGCGGATCGCCGGCGTCAACGTGGCGGCGATCGCGGCGACCTGCTCGCCCGTGGTCCGCGGCCAGCGCGTTCCATCCGGCAGCTCGATCGCGCCGCGGTCGGCGAACGCGCGATGGCGAAGCTCGAGGTATCCGTCGAGCCAGGTCGAGATGGTCATCACGGCTTCCTCGCGTTGGGGTTGGAGCGCTTGGGCAACTGCTTCAGCGCCGGACGCGGCAAGGCGACCGGGACGCGAAGACCGCGCGGCGACGGCGCGGCCACAGGTACCGGCTCCGCATCGCGCTGCGCGGCGATGGTCGTGAGCCGTCCGATCATCAGATCGATGATCTGGTCGACCGAGACGCGCGAGGTCGGCGCCGGCATGGTCATCCCGGGAAGCACGATCGGCCTCCCGGGCTCGGTATCGAGAGCCGCAACGATCGTGCGGCACGCTTGCACGCCGGTCGCCTTCTGCTCGGCGGTCGCGTCGGTGGTGACAGCGACGCGGATCACTTCGATGAGCTCCTGCATGGGATCCTTTCAGAACGGAACGGTTTCGTCGGTCGCCGCGTCGGGCTGGCCGATCTGGTTGTCGCGAGGCCGGAGCCGCGCGATGGTGCGCATCTCTTCGTCGAGTGCGTCACCGGGAGAAGTGAGGCGCACCGCGACTTCGACGTCGGCGCGCGGATACGTCAGGCCCGGATCGGCGCCTTCGCCGTACTGGCCTTTCCAGAAGCCCTTCCACCGACGCCACGTTTGGAAATGGCGAGTGAGGGTGTCGTACAGGCGC
>JBBQEX010000147.1:0-1812 GCA_038321315.1 Haliangiales bacterium
AACCGGAACCCCGTGGTAGCAGCCTGATCCGTGAAGGCGCTGCGCGTTGTTGTCCCCAAGCCGCACACGGCGAGGTGCGTCGCTGTCAGCGAGTCGCAGTCGTCGATCCCGTGCACCGGCCGGCCGTCGAAGTCCGCCTCACACTTGCTGCGATCGCGATTCTCGACGAAGCCCGTAACCTCGAATCCCGCGTCGGTCGCGAGGTCGGCGATCTCCGGCGAGAGCAGCGACGTTCCCAGCACCACCAGCTGCCGGCGCCGGCTCATCGACCTCCCTCTCGTCCGTCCGCCCCAGCCCTGCGCTGAGCATACGAGAGTCGGAGCCTGCCCTATGCTCTGCCGTCGTGACGACGCGACCCGTATCGAACACGCCACTGGAGGTCGTCCTTCGTCGCGGCGCTGTCGTGGAGGCGCGCCATCGAGTGCACGCTGTCGTCGTGCAGGACGGCCGTGTGATCGCCGAGGCCGGCGAGCCTGCCCTCGTCAGTTACCTGCGATCGTCGGCTAAGCCGATTCAGGCACTGCCACTCGCGCGGGCGCGGCCGGATCTCGCCGACGACGAGCTCGCCATCGCCTGCGCGTCCCATCTCGCGAGCCCGGCACAGCTCGATGCGGTGCGCCGGCTTCTCGCCGATGCTCCCGCCGGTGAGGACGAGCTCGAGTGCGGATCCCAGCCCCTCCAGCACACCTGCTCAGGGAAACACGCGGGCTTCCTCGCTCTCTGCCAGGCCCACGGTTGGTCGAGCACCGGGTATCGGCTGGCCGATCACCCGTGTCAGAAGCTGATGCTGGCCGAAGTCGCGGCCGCCGCCGAGGTCGACCCAACGTCGATTCCGATCGCGATCGACGGCTGCGGTGTCGTAACGTTCGCCTTGTCGCTCGAGCGGACGGCGCAGGCTTTTGCCCGCTTCCTGCAGCTCGAGGGCGCCACCCGTGTCGCCGAGGCGATGCGAGCCAATCCGGATTTGATTCGCGGGTCGGGCACGGTCGACTCGATGTTGATGCGCGAGCTTCCCGGATGGGTGGCGAAGATCGGCGCGGAGGGGCTTTTCTGTGCATGTTCCGAGAATGGTGTCGGCGTTGCCCTGAAGGTCGAAGACGGCGGCGACTGGCGCGCCGTGCGGCCGGCACTCACTGAGATCCTCCGGCGTGTCGGGCACGATCTCGGCGACGACTTCGGCGTGGTGCGCCTCCTCAGCAGCCGGGGCGACCCGGTGGCAGAGCTCGCACTTGCCTGACATGGGCGGGCTGGCCCTCGACGCTCTGCGCGCCCGCCCCGCCGTCGTCCTCAACCGCAGCATGTCCGTCACGCCGGGGCATGTCGCGATCGTCACCGAGTTGCTTCTGAGCTCCGGTTTCGAGGTGGAGCAACGGGACGATGGATCGCTGGACGACCTCTCGTCCGCTCACGTCGTATGGGTGTGGGGGTGCGCGAACTGGTTTCCGCGCGCGATGCGCTCTCTCGTCGGGCGCCCGGCGGCACGCAGGCCCGCAACGGTGCTCTGGCACGTGGAGCCGTTCCCGTTGCCGCGCGCCTCAGGCCAGCGGTGGCCGCGGCCGACGGCTCGCGAGCTAGCGAGGATCGCCCTCCGCGACCGGCGCGCGAGCGACGTCTACTCCAACTACTTCACGCTTCGCCGGCTGATCTCGCACAGGATTCCCGACGTGCTCGCGGTGACGTCCGCGGAGCGGGCGGCGTTTCTCGCCGAGCGGGGGATCGACGCCTTCGTCGCTCCTTTCGGCCATCGCGCGGGCGACGGCCGGCTTCTCGATCGGGAGCGGGACATCGACGTACTGATGCTCGGCACGATGA
>JBBQEX010000148.1:0-1728 GCA_038321315.1 Haliangiales bacterium
CCGGCTGTTGCGACCCGACGCTCACGAGCGCCGGCACGTCGCTTGAGCGCGAGGCCACGAGCTCGCCCGCCGTGGGCGGGCGCGCGGCATCGTCGAACATGCAGTGGACGAGCATCCAGTCGTCGTTGAAGACCTTCGACAGGTACGGCCGCCCGCCGTCCGGCAGGATCACGAGCACGGTTTTCTCGGGCGGCAGCTCGGCCGCGACGCGCAGCGCCGCGTGCAGGGCCATGCCGCCGGAGGCGCCGATCAGGATGCCTTCGAGGCGCGCGATGCGCCGCGTCGCCGCAAACGCCTCGCGGTCGGAGACGCGGAACCAGCGGTCGACGATCTCGCGATCGAACGTGGTCGGCCAGAAGTCCTCACCGACGCCCTCGACGAGGTAGGACTGCACCTGTTCGCTGGAGTAGATAGAGCCGATCGGGTCGGCGCCGACGATCTGCAGATCGGGCTTGCGCTCCCTGAGGTAACGGCCGGTGCCGGTCACGGTGCCGCCGGTGCCGACGCCCGTGACGAGCACGTCGAGCTCGTCACCGAGCTGCTCCCAGATCTCGGGCCCGGTGCTGTCGTAGTGCGCCTGCGGGTTGCCCGGATTGGCGTACTGGTTGGGGTTATACGCCCCGGGCGTCTCGCGCGCGATGCGCTCCGAGACGGAGTAGTAGGAGCGCGGATCGTCGGGCTCGACCTCGGTCGGACAGACGACGACCTCGGCGCCGAAGGCACGCAGCAGCGCGATCTTCTCGCGCGACATCTTGTCGGGCATCACGAACACGCAGCGGTAGCCGCGCTGCGCCGCGACCATCGCAAGGCCGACCCCCGTGTTACCCGAGGTCGCCTCCACGATGGTGCCGCCGGACCGCAAACGGCCGTCGCGCTCGGCCGCCGCGATCATCGGCAGCGCGACGCGGTCCTTGATCGAGCCGCCGGGATTGACGTACTCGAGCTTCGCGAGCACGCGGGCAGCGCCCGAGGGCTGCATCTGCGGGAGCCGGATGATCGGCGTGTGGCCGATCAGATCGAGGATCGTGGGGAACTCCCGCACGGCGCTGATCCTACTTGGCGGCCGCGCGGGGGAGCGGGAGAGCTGCTTCAGTGCGAGAAGTGCCGGCGGCCGGTGAACACGAGCGTGCCGCCACTGGCCTCGACCGCCGCGATGACCTCGTCGTCGCGCTTGGAGCCGCCGGGCTCGATGATCACGCGCACGCCCGCATCGAGCGCGGCCTGTACGCCGTCGGCGAAGGGGAAGAAGGCATCGGAGGCGAGCACCGCGCCGGCGACCGGCGTGAGCGCCTTGCCGAGCGCCAGCTCGGTCGAGTCGATGCGCGACATCTGTCCCGCTCCGATGCCGATCGTCACCGTGTCGCGGGCGATCACGATGGCGTTGGAGCGGACGTGCTTGACGACCCGCCAGGCGAACATCAGGTCGCCCCACTCGCGCTCGGTCGGTACCGCGCCGGCCACGACCTCCATCGTGTCGCGATCCTCGGACTCCGTGTCGCGATCCTGGATCAGCAGGCCACCGAGCACGCGGTGGGAGTCGCGCTCGCCCGGCGTCGGCCGGCGTCGCTCGTCCGACTCCAGCAGCCGTAGGTTCTTGAGTCGCTCGCGCATCAGCTCGATCGCGCCCTCGCCGTAGCCGGGGGCGTGCAGCACCTCGACGAACTGCTCGACGACGAGCTCGGCGAGCACGCGCGAGAGCGGGCGGTTGAGCGCGACGACGCCGCCGAA